>CAKQSB010000001.1 GCA_934271735.1 uncultured Clostridia bacterium
GCGTTCCGTTGCGTTTTTGCTTCGCTTCGTTACGTTTCATTTTCCGACGCGCGCCGATTTCATTATTTTATTTTGATTTTATTTTGATATGGTATTTTTGATTTATTTTCAGTATTTTATAATAAGTACATAACATTTCGGAATATTATTTATACTTTATAAACGATTTCTTTGCTTACTTCAGTAAGCAAAGAAGAGGTTACCTCTTCCGAACTTTTTATTATTTTAGAGACACACGTTCCGAACTTTTTGTTTTCGTGAAACGCAAAGCCGCCGCAAAACGCTGTCGGCAAACTTTCGGTTCTTATTCGGCTTTACCCACGCTTTCGATTTTGCCTTTCGTATTCGTTATGATATACCATAACTATAACACAACTTTGCCGAAAAAATCGTAAACCTAACGTAAAGCTTATGTAAATTTCAGTTTTAGTTTGCGCAATTTTTTACGTTTGCGTATTTTCGATTTTCGGGTTTTCCGCTTTTCGGTTTTTCGGGGTCGTGGTTTTGGTTGTCGGGGTTTCTGAGAATAAGCCTCGCGCATATCCCGCCAAATTCCGTTTTATGCCTTTATTATAAATCCGAATCATTCCCGAAACAATTCGATTTGTTGGTTAAATGAATTTGAATTGTTAGCCGATTTACATTCGTTTTTATCCCTCGAAATCGCATTTTTGCCCGAAATTTCGCGTATTTTTGTTGTTTTAAGGATTAAAACACTCCTATCAAACCGAAATATCAAATCGGATATCGAATCGCCGTAAACCTGTCCGAAAACCGCAAAGCGAATATTTACGGCAAAAAGCGACATAAAAAATAACGGACGCTCCCGAAAAACGCCCGCAACAATCAATTAAATTTATCAAAAGCCTGCCTATAAGTCGATTATCACACAAATATTCAACTCATCGCCTTAATTTACGACACATATTTTCAACGCATCCCGAAAACTTACAAACAGTACTTTTTCAAGATTTCGACTACCGATTGTAACAAAGTATAAAATTTCTCACATTGAATACTTTCCTTAGCGTAGGTCTTCAGTATTTTTTCCTCTTCATCGGATATAAAGCAAGCAGGAGGAGAAATTTTTCTATTATGTAAAATCGAATTGATAATCCCCGACAATTCTGCATGTAATAAAATAATTTCCGCGTCGTTCTCATAAAATTCTTTGGGTCAGGCGTGTTTTACATATTTAATCGTAACTATCCGAGCCGTTATTGAGGTTTTCCGCTCGCCGAATTTATTTTAACATATCCACAAGCGGTTGTCAATGTTTTTGAAAAACAGCCCCGCCGAACGAATCGACAACAGACGTATTGTAAAATCATATTTGTTTTCAGCTCAAAATCTTTTTTTGGGGGGGGGAATGCGACTTTCACCGTTAAAAACAGAGACTCGATTTCCGCAATCAAAATTTTTGTTAAGCATAATAAAACGTTTGACAAAAACAAAAAAAACATATATAATAACTTAGCATCGTGAGTTTTGCGAAGCGAAACAGAATACAATATGCGCCATTAGCTCAACTGGATAGAGCGTTGGTCTACGGAACCAAAGGTTAGGGATTCGAATTCCTTATGGCGCACCACACACAACCTTATTCGAATATTTTTCGAGTAAGGTTGTTTCTTTTTTGTAAAAAAAATCTTTCATTATTATATAAATATATATAATCACATATATCCCTCCGAATTTTTGCCTTTTAGTCGATGGATCGTAGCACAGAGAAAAACGAAAGTCAACGGGAAAAATTAGCGCTTAAAATTTAAAATAAAAAATTAACAGGGTCTTACTCAATTATATCTGAGTTTGACTCTGTTTTTCTTTTGCTTAAAAATACAACAATACCTATTCCCCTGTTATATGCGTTAATTTATTCCTTTGTCGTTGACTTACGTTTTGCCTATACAAATCAATATATTTCAAATTTTTCTCGGTGCTACTGTCCCCGTGCCTAAAAGGCGAAAAAAATCGGAGGTATTAAAATATGAAAAAAGTAGTTTTCTCTATCACTAACGTAAGAAGTAAATCGGATAAAAAATTGTCCGGTTTCGGTTACCTTGCAGAAGGTAATTTACTCTGCCCTTGTATTTCTAAAAACAACAAGCCGTTTATACGTATTTTCGAGGACGTTGAAAAACGTTGCCGTCCCATAAACGGTAAAAAAGATGAATTCCAAGGCTACATTACTATGTATTTTACGGAAGTTCCCGTATACAGAGAAAAAGACGGCTCTTACGATATTCTTGACTTAGAAGTCGAATACAAAGTTTGGTACAAAACCGTGGAGGAAAATTAAAATGCCTGAATTCGATTATTTTAACGGTGAAAATTTTATAACATTCGATTTAATCGAGATTGACGACGATAAACGCGAAGTAACGGTTGCCGTGAGCGACACCGGAAGAATAAGCGTTAAAACCCTTGACCTATTGTTCGACGGTAATCGCCGTTACTTTGAATACGGTTGTTTATACACAAAGATTTACATAGACGAATTTACGGAGGAAAATTAAAATGAAACTTACATTAACTAACATCAAAAAGATGAAAACGAACTCCACCCCGCTACAAAAACGCGTAATAAATTACATAGTGGACGAATGGAACAATTACGATGATAAGAAACATATCTTTACCGACGTTTTATATCACGGTTGTCAATCGGGCGTTGTCGGATTCTTAATATGGTATTCGGACACCGTGCGTTTTTACAAACAATACAAGGAAGAAATAGACGAACTTTTATATGACTTAATGGACGGAACAGGCATTTACTCTTTACCTGAATTATTCGGCAACAAATGGGATAAAGAAGATCCGCTTGGCAACAGCGATTTTAATATGAATTTGTTGGCGTGGTTCGGATTTGAAGAAACCCTGAGAAATATCGGATACAAATTCGAGCAATTACAAGACTGTATTTAATAAAAAGGAGACATTTAATATGAAAACCACAAACGAAATTAAAAAACAAAAAGCAATCGAACTTATGAACAAATTGAACATTTATAAACCCTACATTCACGGATTTGAAGCCGATAATAAGGTTTGTTTCTTCGAAAATTTCGGCGGATTTTGGGCTTACCAAGAGCCTGAATTGATGGCAAAAATCAATGAAATCGAAAAAACGTATAACGTTCTCGTATATGCCGTTACACACGAATATTTAGAATTCGGAGAATGCTATGATTTTCTTTATATTCCCGACTACAAAAGCGAATGGAAATACGCCCTTCTTCCGCAAAAAGATATTTTTTATTCTTATGCTTACGTTTGGAATAAAACAGACGATTTTTGTTCGGAATTCGGCACGATAGGTATTCGCTCGTTCGGTGGCGGCATTAAAAGGGTTATGTGAGGTGAAATATGACAGAATTAAATTTAAATGCTAATACACCTTCGGAACAGAAAGTTTTGGAATGTTTACAGAATAACACAAGCGAAACATTAGCAGAAAAAATCAATAACGGCACGCCGTTTGAAAAGGACGGTAAGCCGTTAATCAACAAAAAGACTCTTGCAGGTTTTATGAAATACGCCTGTGACGAAGCAAAAAAGACCGTCGAAAACGGCTCTTCTTCTGCGTGCATTGAAGATTCAATCGTTTACGGTTGGGCTGTTCATTATTTCGAGGAGGAGTCGATCGAAGGAACTTTATATACTCTCGACGGTGAAGAATATAAGCCTACGGTAAAAATGAAAAACATTCAAAAATCGACTTATACGTCCACTTCTACGCCTATTTCTGCTCCAAAACCGCAAAACCAACAGACTTCTTTATTCGATATTATATCGCAAGAAAACAACGTCGCTGATACAACGAAAAAAGAAGAGCCAACCGAGGAAACACCAAAGGTTGAATCAAAACAAACCCTTTCGCCCATCTATGTAGAATATAAGGCTTTAAAGGAAAGATATTCGGATTATGTTATCGCATATCGCCTCGGTGATTTTTACGAAATACTCGGTAAAGACGCCGTAACTATCGCATCCGAACTCGATTTAACTTTAACGGGGCGTGAATGCGGACTTACCCACCGTATTCCGATGGTTGGATTCCCCTATCACGCCGCAGAAGTGTATTTCGGAAAAATAGCACGAAAACACAACCTTGTAATCCGCGAAAGCGATAAAGAAATTCAACTTATTGACAAAATAAATATGGACGATAATCGACTTATAGACCAAGATACAGGCGAAATACTCAATCAAAAAGACTTCAAAACAAACAATATGACAAAAACACTTTATTCCATTTTCGGAAACGATATCGAGGTGAAATTATGAAAATAGAAAAGATAAAACCCATACCGAAATACATACTTGCTCAAATCAAAAAAGCCGACGCACAAAATAAAGTATGCCTTCCCGGCAGAACTCGTTTTTACTCATATCTTACGAAGAACGACGGCGAAATCGTCAAAGTAACCGTAGCCGTAAAAACAAGATATAAACAATGGCTGTATAAACAGGTTGCCGTTCACGGTCTGAACTCGGACATTTGTTACGTCAAAGATATGGCGTTTTACCGAATTTCGGGTTATCAAGTTGAATGGTTTAAACAAGAAACACAAAACTTTCCGCGTTGGCACGAATGCACCGAATGGGATTATTCCGACGATAAATATTTCGATCCGTTCGCCCCTGTCGTCAACCGTGAGTATTTAGACAAGTTCACGAAATATAAGTATTCAGCCGTAAATCTTTACAAAGGCGTTGACGTTCTAAAATATCTACGCTTTTACGAACAATATCCGCAAATCGAATATCTTATGAAAGCGGGGCTTGACGGCTACGCCTTCTCAAAGCAAATATTGCAGGAAATAGGCAAAAACAAACGCTTTGCAAAATGGCTTATGAAAAATCGCGCGGAATTAAGCAAAGACGAGTATTACGTTGACGTCATTATGCGTTCGTTCAGAACAGGCAAACCACTTGCCGACGTACAAGCCTATCGTAAATACCGTATGAAATTATCGAAAGAAACGGCTTTGAAAGAGTTACGCACGCTTTTCAAAAACGACCTTGAAAAATTCGTGTTGTATCTTCGCAAGCAGGAAACAAACCCGTATTCGTATCGGGATTATCTGAATGCTTGCCAGAATCTCGGCTTAGATATGAATGAGGAAAAGAACCGCTATCCCCACGATTTCAAACGTTGGCACGATATCCGTATCGACGAATACAACACGTTAAAACTCAAACGCGATAAAGAAAAACGAAAAGAATTTTACGCTAAATTCGCCGCCGTCGCAAACAAGTATTTAAACCTCGAATACAACGATAAGTCCGCCTATATATCGATTATCGCTAAAAAACCGTCGGAATTGATAACAGAAGGCGAAGCACTTGATCACTGCGTCGGACGGATGAATTACGACCAAAAATTCGCAAGGGAAGAAACTTTGATATTCTTTATCCGCAATATCTCTTCGCCAGATATTCCGTTTGTTACAGTTGAATACTCGCTTGAAAAACACAAAATATTACAGTGTTACGGCTACCACGACACCAAACCCGATGACGGCGTAATAGAATTCGTCAATAAGAAATGGCTTCCTTACGCCAACCGCAAAATTCGCCAAATTCAAAAGGCGGCTTAAAAAATACAATCAAAGGAGAAAATCATTATGAACAACTATTTCCGCATAACCGCATACAGCCCCGAACATAACATAGGCTTTATAGCCGACTCTTACGGCAAGTTCGAGAAACTATGGCAATTTTCATCGTATCTCATTCAACACGGCTGTAAAATCGTTGAAGTAAACAACAGCGATAAGTTTCTCGATTACAAAAATTTACTGCTTTTAACCGAACCGTCGGACAAAATCATTATCCGAGCAATGGAAGAAGGTCGGACAAACTATATTCCGCACGTTGTGAACGGCATTAACTGCAAAATCGTAGTTATGGGCGATAAAGCATATATTCCAGACATAGCAAAGGATATGTAAATCCTCTATTTTGCCGTAATTTATCTTTAGTACATATCCACCTTTTTTAAGCCTTTGGCGATTAGACGTGTGCTTGTCTTGATACAAGTCGGCTCGGCTTCGCCTCGCCGAAGACAAGCACACGTCTATATTCAACCCACCCGTTAAATCAACTCGTTGCATATACGCTCGTCGGATACAAAGGCGCGGAAGTTTGCCGCTAAACCGCTTGGCAAATCTTCCGCGCTGCCTTTGGCTAATTACATTTTGGCATCTGTTTTATTGTCTCATCGCTTACCGTTCCCACGATACAGCCTTCGTCTATACATTTGAAGTCGTCAAAGAGTAGTAGTTTCTTTTCTTCCTGTCCGACCTTCATAACTACGTCCTCAGGGAGAATATCTGAAATAAAGTATTGCGGCAGTCCTCTCGAATAGACAATTCGCTCGCCCGACTTCTCTATGTATTTCAGTATATAAGCCACCGCCGCTCCCATTTTGCGATTATCGTCTATTTTTTCAAAGTCACTTCTCCCAAACCTTTCGTTGAAATATGTATTTTGTATTGTTGTTTGCCTTTGGTGCGTTATAAGACTAAAATCATTGACCTCGATTAGTTCTCCCGGCATTGTTCCATCGGGGATATAAAACAGACCGTGAAAATGCAACCGCTTCTTTTCGGGAGATCTTTCCCAAACGCCTGCATATTTCCATTTTTTACGCGAACACAAATGACTCAACGTATTTTGCAATTTATCTTTAAACGATTCTTCCGTATGCTTTTTACTATCGTAGGTAAACGTAACGAAATAATTGAAGTTTTGTAAATTCACTTTTCTTACCAACCTCGTTCGTCTGCATATTAAATTTCTTTTCTTACGTTCAAGATTGTCGTCAACGTATATTTCTACCTGTTTTAAGTCCTTAAATAACCCCAACATACCGTCAATTATGTATTTCCGACGAATGTTTCGTTTTAAATCAAAACTCTCTTTGTAGAGCCTTTCAAAGACCTCTTTTTTCGTCGTCCTTACGCCTTTTGCTTTAACCTTTTTCATAACGGGAACGAGTTCGCCGTCAACAAACTCAACCTCTTGCAAAACATGTCCTTCTTCGGTAACAAGCACGGACGGTTCGAGTTTGTCTTCGGCTGGTTTTCCGTCCTCGCCGACTACGATTTCTTTTTCCTTGAATTTGCGACGGGGCTTGAGCCACCTCGTCGTATGCGGAATCGCTATGTGATGTGACCCGTCGTAATATACCTTTGCTTTTTCATATATCAAACTTGCCTCCTTTGCCGTATGCCGAACAAAAATATTACAAACCATGGTCTAACGGCGTGTTTTTGACTAATACATCGTTACGCTCGCGGCTTATACATCAAGTATTAAGCCGTTCGCGCGCCTTGTTTTAGCCTAAAAACTCGCCGTTAGACTTGCTTGCAACCACAACGCCGATATTTTCGATGATTTGTTGCAAAGGCGAACGAAGATGTATACAAATACATCAAGCGAAAATTTGCAAAAAAGCGCGAAAATTGCGGCTTTGTGGCAAGATTTGTATTATTTTTGTTCGGCATAAGTGGCGCGGCGATTTGCCTTAACTTACTTGTCCTCCTCGCCGTCGCATTTATACAACGAATTTATAAAATAACTGTTTTGCTGTTTTAGTTCTGATACTGTTGCCTTCACTGCGAAATATTCCGCGTAATCGTTTAGCCCAACCTTTGTTTTCCGAGCCTGCTCGTTGAAATAGTCCGAAAAACAATCGGTCGAAAATCTTCTGTTATAAATCTTTCGGTTACACAAATAATACTTTTGTTTCTTTTTCTTTCCGTCCTGCGTTCCTCGTTCTTTTTCAATTTTTAATATCGAATACCCATATAAATTGTAGTTTACGGCATTACGATTATACAGCCACGCCGCGACCTTCTTAAACGCATAAATTAGTAGTGTATTGTCGCCTCTTTTAAAGCGAAAGTCCTCGTATAAGTCGATAAACCGCTTATAAACCCATTCAATAAACATTTCTTCAAGCGTGTAAAACGGGAGTGAAATATACTGCTCGGAGCAGTCTCGAATATGAATTATATCGCATAAATCTCTCGCATCCGACCCCCAACTTTCGGGGCGTTGCTCGTCAGTAAATACCTTTATAAACGGGAAATTGTCTATCGTTGCAGAGTGCCGACACATTTTGAGCCACGAGTTAAAAAGGTCGTTTTTCTGATTAGTTTCGCCCGTTATTTTCTTTACCTCTTTCAATTCGAGATTGTTACAACGCTCCTTGCCTATTTCAGTTATAAGGATTATTCCGAACTCGAAAGAGCCTGTGTTTTTATTGTTTTCGATTACTTTTCGTCCGAGCCGTAAGGTATCAAAATCAAGGATATGTGAAAATCGACCGCCCGTTTCTTTACCGAAAAAAGACAAATTCCATAGCGGAAAATTTCCGAGCGAAATTTGTTCGTTCGTTTCCCGAACGGAGTAATTGCTTACTATCAGACTGCTTTCTATAACGTAAATAAAATACAACATCGCGTAGGTGGATAGCACGTCGAAAATATCTTCTTTATACAAACCATTGCCGTATGTGATCGGATATTTTTCCGTATCGTAACCATATAATTGTAAAACGGAATTTCTATGTTTTTCATACCGTTTTTGCTTCTTTTCTATCCATATTTTTATTGTTGCAAGGTTATAAATTACCCTGTATCGCATACAGATTTTTATTTCGTCCTCGAACAATATCCATGGAAAATACGGAAATTTCATATCCGCGATTTGAAGCCTTTTCAACGCTTCTTGCCGAAACATTACTTCCTGAGATAATGCCATATCCGTAATAAGGGTCGTTTTGCGTTTTCCCATCGAACCGCATGACATTGAAACTATCGGCAGTTCGTTTATGAAGCCACAGTTTCGAGCCTCGAAATGTTTTAATTTGCTCAATGCTCGGCTTTTACGAATTTTATTCCATATAAATAAACCAACAATTACAAACACCCACGGCGGAATTGTTTTCAGTATTACCTGCAAATCTATAACAAGTTTTGCTACCTGTATAAACACGCCGGGGGCATCGAAAGAGATCGCGAAATAGAAATAAAATGATAGCAACGAAACAATTATGCTTACGAGGTTCAAATTGAGTAGCCAGATCGCAATCCACGTTATCCAAATATACTTTTTAGGCTTAATAAACTCAACAAGTCCTTGTATAAGTCGATAAACAGGCAAAAACACTTTATTATTGGAAAACAAAACAACCTTTAAAGGCTTAGTGTTTTCCCCGTGTTTCGTGTTTGTTTCCGAGTAAATCCTCTTCACTACAAACCACAATGCAATAAGGCACGGCATAAGAAGGACAATCCCTTTGCTTATCTTTTCCGCACCGACTCTTAAATTTGCAAGCCACGAATTGAAATTGTCCTTGCTTATAAATATCATAAAGAATTTCGCTATTTGCTGTTTATACTCATCCGCTGTTGTAGGCAAATATCCGCTCGCTTTGAAAACATTCGAGAACCCGTTTACGGTTGGCGTGATATTGCTTTCGCCTTTAAAAATAAGGCTGAAATAATACGCCACGCTAAACCCGAAATCTTTTATTGTTTCCCAAAGTCTTAAATACGAACTTCTGAAAACAAATGCTCCGAGAATTACGGTCGTTACCGTAACGATAACGACCGCAACAATATTAAACGCTTTCTTCATATGTATCACTTTCCTTAACCACTTTGCAGGTGTGCGAAACGTAGCCGAGAAATAACAGACAAACTATAAGAATAACCACCGCAATGATTCGTTTAATCTTTTTCATTCTTTTCTCGCCGCTCCTTACATTTTTCCTTTGACGATTTTATTAGTTTTATTATTTCCGAAACGAGTTTTATAGGCAACGAAACTATAAAAATTACTGCGTTCAGAACATAAGGTAACAATGGGGCGAGTAAAACAAGAAGCAATACAAAAAGTATAAGGTAAATAATACCTTTCCCCGTTGCGTTCGGCTCGACTTTTATATCCGTACTGTTCGATGGTTCGGTGCTACCCGTTTGCTTGTTGTCTATCACGCCTAAGTTATAAGTTATTCCGTCCGTTTCAAACTTCAATCGCAAAATCGTGACGTTACCGACCATAGTCGTTTCCGCATGGTAATACGTTGCCGCTCCCATTCCGCTTCTCGGGGATTTGTCATAACTCGTTTCGGTAAATCTCAACACCCACTTTTTGCCTTTCAAGTCGTTTAACGCCTCGTCCGTGAGTTTGCTTGAAACCTTAGAGTTCAGAACCGCCCCGTAATAGACCGTCGTTCTGTCCTCGGTTTTTACGAAATCGTCAACCGACTGTATTCTATCCCATTTATACGTACCCGCAAAGAATCCACCGCCTGTACGCTCAACTTTATCCGTGTATTTCAGATACGCGTAATTATCCGTTTTGCTGTCTCCGAACTTTATATTAAACGGACTGTCCTCGGTGAAAAAATCATAAGAGGCTTTCTGAGTTGTATAGTAAACATCCGCTTCAAAAAGTTTATCTATTTTTTTATCCGTATTGAATGCGACAAAGTGACTATCGCACGCTCCCACTCCCGTAAAAAATTTCCACCCGTCGGGATAACGTACAAAGCCTACGAATTTATCCGTAACTACAATCGTCTCGATGTCTATACAATTCACATACGGTTTGCCGTTTATTTCGCCGAAACAATACTGCTTATTAACAGCGTAATTTACCTCGTTAATCGTGTTATTGCCCGACTTCTCATCTCCGATGTCCGCGTCGAACGGACGGTAAATCGAACTTATTGCGTAATACCTTACAAGGTCTTTTTTTACCTCAAAGTTCATCACTTTATACTTAAACAACGTTTCCTCGAAATTTAAAAGTTCCAGCGAATAATTGAAAAAACTTATATCGTCGTTTATCGTGGTGGAGATATTTATTGACGAAGCATTGACCTTATCTCCGCTCGGTTGGTAGACGTAAACAAACAGTTCTTTATCCGCGCTTTCAGCGAGTTGAATTATTTGTAACGAGTAATTTTTTGCGTTTGAAGGATAGTTCGCAGCATTGAAAGAAGCGTCCTTACCCAAATCTTCGATCACGCCCGAAGCCGTTTTCTCATTCTCGTTCTCGGCAGCCACAGCCGAAAAACTCTGCGCTCCCGTGAGGAAAACGCAGAGCGTAACAATTAAAACGGCTATTCGATTTAAAATGCTTCTCAAATCACAAGCCTTGCGGGAGATATTACAATCTCCGCTTCGGGGTTCGGCACTTTAAATCCTATCCTGATTGTGGCTTTGTCGGATTCGGCGGTGATTACGAGCGTAAATAAATCTTCATCCGGTACGGTTTTCCTGTCGTAGTCCACCTTTGTATCGGGGTTCTTGCTTTGCAAAACCGAATATAAATTTCCGACCGTTTCGACGGTAAAATCGTCGCCCGTTTTTGTTATAACGAAACAATCTGTAAAATCTTCTTCGCCTGTAAACTCGCATTTTTTACCGTCAACGAAGTATGTAAAATCGCTTTTCGCGGACAAAATCTGTACGGTATAATTCTTTCTATCCAAAGATAAAAACTTGACTTTGCATTTTAAAGGCTTGTCCTTTTCAAGCAAATATCCGCCCGCAGACGAAGCGACTTTATCTCCGTTTATATCGACGTAAAAACTCTTAGGGCTTTCGGTAAAACCGTTTGTAATGAACACGGCGAAGCCTATCGCAAGCACCGCAACCAGCAAAATGACAACATACGTTATGATTTTTATCGTACTGTTCTTCATGGCTCACCTCACATAAAAAATCTTATGGTTTTGCTTGCCCGCGAGGATGAATCGTAGATACGCACGGAGAAGTAACAGGACTTTATAAGCGTCTGATTTTCCGTCGCCTTTGCTTCATAATCCGTTCCGTATGTCGTGCCGAATTCATCGTAGAAAACATAACGATCGGTATATGTTGTGGAATATCCGTCGGAACTGCTTGTCGCATAATAATCTTCGAGCGTTTTATCGCCCGTAGTTATTATGAGTTTGCCGTTCTCGATTTTCGCCGAGGTGATAAACTTGTCCGCAATCGCGCTTATCTGTTTTTTCGCGATATCGCTGAAAGAAGTCATTTCCGACGAAGCGACTTCCGTTCCGAAGTACGCGCTGCCGCTCCCGCTCACCTTCGCCGTTAAAACGGGCGACTCTATGTTTTCCGTTACGATATCGAAAGTGTAAGTTTTCTTCGGTTCGAGCGTGTAAAACTCTCCACGTTCGGTTGTGGTGGTAGAAGTTAAATCCGACGTAACGCTCAACTTTGCCGCGGGCGCGTCTACGAAAAATAGTTTTATCTTCTTTTCAAGCCCGCTTATTTTATCTTTAATATTAATATAGAAGTACGCCGACTTTATAAGGTTCACGTTTTCCGCAGACTTCGCTTTGAAATCCTTATCTGCAATTAAATCAAACTCGTCCTCGTAAACATAACGTTTATAATACGTCGTTCCGTAACCGTCGGAAACGCTGCCCTCGTAGAAATCTTCGAGTTTCATATCGCCCGTTTTTACGGTTAAAGTGTTGCCGCTTATGGTTGCGGAAGTTATAAACTTGCTCGCCAAATCATTCAGGGCGATCTTCTCGAAATCACCAAAATTCGTCGTGTCGGCGGAAGCATACTCCGTACCGAAATAAACTTCACCCTCGCCGCCTGTGGTTATAACGTATTCGGGATCTTGCACGCTGTTAAAAACGTTGGATAAATTTATATCAAACGTAAACGTTCTTTTCGGATAGATTTCGTAATACTCGCCGCGTTCGGTAGATGTTTTCTTAACGGCTTTTGTAGTGAAATCCATACTCGTGGCTTTGCCGACGAAAAGAATATCGCACGTTCCTTTTATGTCCGTACCTCTCGCCGTCGCGGTTAAAATCGCCTTACTGTCGCGAAACGCCGCGAAACAATTTATGTACACAGACTTGTCCGTATTTCCAAATTTCGTCACCGTCAGATATTTGCTTATGTTCTCCGATTTCAACTTCGCGTCCGACGCCCATTTCAAATCCCAATCGAGGGTAACGTTGCTCGCGTCCGCAGGTTCTACGGTTGCGGAAACTATATACGACGCCAGCGCCGAACTGTTTTCTACTGCCGCAAGTTCGGATATCGCGAGTTTCACTCCGTCATTTGTAACGTTCGTAAGAGCCATAACCGACTTTTCCTCTTTTTCTGCCGTTTCCCCGCAGGAAACCATTCCCGCAAACGCAAAAATAACAATGAAAAGTAGGGCTATAAGTCGATTAACGGCATATTTTATATTATTTTTGTTATTCATTTCAACTCCTTCAAAAAATAATTTCCGTTTCGTTCAAGACGATTCTTTCGACTTTCTTCGTCGGTTTTGTTCCGCTTTCGGGCAGAGAGGAAACCGATTCCGATTCTTTCTCAGAGCCTTTTACGGATTCTTTTTCAGAACCGGTTTCTACTTCAGCCGTCTTACTTTCTGAATACTGCTCGCTTTCGCTCACGCTTTCTTTCCCCGAATCGCTCGGAGTATGTTTTACCACCACGGACAGAGTGAAAAGAACAAGCAAAACCGCAACGAAAATCGTCAGAACTTTCTTTAAAAAATTCATAACCGCCTCGGTTAATTATTCCCGCCGAATACAAGTTCGGTCTGATCGAGAACAATCTTTTCAACGCTCTTTTGTCCGGTAAGCGCGGAAACATCAAGATTGAAAGTAAATGAGGTTAAAACTTCATCGCCATTTTTAAACCTGAATACAGCCGCATTTGTCTTGGCGGTAGTTACCGTTTCGATAAGCGAATTTTTCTGCGCCGCAGTATATCCGTTTATCATATTCTTATTGAAAAGATTGTTTAAACTAAACGTATCGCCATCGATATCGATCTCAAATGGTTCGCCCGAGTTTTCTTTTATCTCGTTCATTTTTTTTGCAATCTGAGCCCCATACGAAACGTGAAGTTTTGTAGGCATAGCAATTTCTGAATCATCAAGCGCCACCGTATAGATAAGAGATTTTCTCGCCACACACTGTACGCTTAACGGGCTATCCGTTTCAAAATCCGCATATAGCATACCACGTTTTGTATCCGTGTTAGTCACAGGATTTTTCCCTGTCTGACTGAGTTTTACAATGTATCCGGTAAACTGCTGTTTATAGTCCACCGTGCAAGACGCCGAAGCCTCGGGATTATCTCTCGAAGTAACGGTTATTTTTATCTGCTCGCCGAAAGCCTCTTTGCAAGTTATCGTGGCAGTCAACGCGCCGTCCGTCGTGGGTTCTGCCGTGATATAATTTGTAGCGGTTTTGCCGCTCGCCCAAGCAGATGAAGCGTTTACAAATGCGACAGTCCAATCAACGGCTTTATTAGCCGCATCGTCGGGCGTGATAGTCGCGACTACGTTCACCGTCGTTTTCATATCGTCGGACGTTTCAGTCTTTGCAGGCGTTTGCGAAACAAGCATTGCAATCGGAAGATTATGGAAAACTCCGTCGTTCATTTTGTTGCCTTCGTTATCAGAAACGATATCCTCTTTCGGCATAACAATGTCCGCCGTCGGGTTTTTATCAGGCTTTTTCAAGCCTATGCCTACGCCTAAGCCGATCGCCGCCAAAGCAAACGTTCCGCTTAAAATTATTGATAAAATTTTGTTTCTTTTCTTCATTTTTTCTCCTTTTTTTTCGGGAAGCCGACCACCTAAAAAATGAAGCAGGCTTCCCGTTTTGTTATTTTTATTTGTTTTTGTAAGTAACGGTAACGAGTTCCGCGTACTTAGAAAGTTCGTTACCTTTGACAATTCCGTCCTCGTCGGCGGTAGGGGTTATCATTATCCGAAAATACTTAGCGCCATCGGGGAAAGTGCCTCTATAAGTCGATGATTGAGCATTTGTCTTTGACATCAACTCTTTGTCCGAGCCGTAAAAGAACAGAGTGTAAGTCACGTTCGCGCCCTTATCCATCTCGATTTTTACCTCGTTCAACGGATAAAGATTTTTGGTATGTATCGCCGTTTTTGTTTCCGCATCGATCTTACCTTCGTCGTCTATAACGCCAACCGCGTAAGCAGAACTCCCGAGAGTTTTAATTCTCTCGACGTCCTTCGTGTTATACGCGATGGCGCATATACCGACCGCAAGCAGAAACATTAAAACGGCTTCGACTACCCACTTTACCGTGTCCCGATTTATTCGTTTGCCGTTCATAGCCTTACCTTAAAAGCATATTCATAAGCGACTGATCGGACTTGCGGAACGGTTTTATAGCGCACTCGTAATCGATTCCGTCCTCGTCAACCGACACGACAGCGTAAGTGTTACCTTTTAAAACATGACCTCTGTCGTCCTTAATCTCATAGGGCTTTAATACAAGGTCGGCAGACATCGCGTTATCGAACACGATATCCAACACCCTGAATCCGCCGTTATCGGGCGGAACTACCGCAATACGAACCTCTCTGCCGCGAATTACGCCTTTTATGAAGTACGAAAAATAGGTTTTATCGTCCTTCGTATAGGTTTCTCTTTCGACTTTAATTTTCTTTTCTTCGGGTTTGACTTCTGCCTTTTCCCCGATTTTGCCTTGAACTTTTTTCTCTTCCATTTTTCTTTTTACCTCTCTTTTTTAGTTTTGGATTTAGACTTTTTGTTTCCTATCTGTCTGGAAATTATTGTTGCTTCTTCTTTGGTTTTACCCTCGGCGAGAGCCTTTTTGTACTTATACAGACCGGCGGAGTCCGATTGCGCCTGTAAATAGCCCGACCTCATACCCGCTTCGTAGTCTGTCAATTCTTTGCCTTCTTTTTCGCCGTGCTGATGGACTTTCGCTTTTCTTTCCTCGGCGTAACTCTTAGCACGCTTGGAAGGAATACTCCACCTACGCTCGGTGTTATAATCTTTTGCCATAATCTACCTCTTTTTAATATTTGCCCGTATCGCCGATAGCAAAGCGTTTGACGAGCCGTAACTCCGACCGCTTGTTAAAATGCGGCTTCGTTGCTCATCTATTAAGTTGTTTTATATGTAAAAGCCTTTTATCTTATTCCGAGCATATCGCTCCGTGCGGAGAACTTCTCAAAGCGACGTCTTTCCTTTTACGTTCCTTACCGCCGTTCTTTTATTTGGCTGTTACATTCCGTTTTTTATCCCGCCATACCCGCCCGATTTTCAGTAGATATATTTTCTAGAATATATCGTACTCGGCAATCGCTTTCCGTTAATGTATCTGCGTCGCGAAAAATACGCTTCGTATTCCATATCACGAACAGTTGTCCGAGCATAGAACGTATCACGACTTAATACCGCGCTCATTCCTACCGAATCACACCCGATAGCAATTTCCTGTTTAACGATAAAATTTTTCGTTCGATACACGTTGTTCGCATTTCTTACAAATTCGGGTATTCCCTTCTTCATCTTGCGTAGCCTCCTTTTGAAATTTCTTTCTGTAAAAACAGCAACAGCCGTTTATTCAGCATCTGAACGTATTCGGGCGTATAACAAAGTTCTATCGAAAATCCTTCCTGCGTCAGGTTTCGTATATACAAACCGTTATACACGTCGTATAATTGCGGCGAAGCGCCGCGAACCATTTCGTTATACCGCCTTACCTTTTCCACGACTTTACAAGCGCCGACTTCTCGTCCCGCTTCGTCGAAAGCCTTCTTTCGCGTGTAGTAATATCTCACGTCTTTCAAATCATCTCTGATTTCGTCTAAATTCATTTTTTACCTCGTTTTGCCTACCTGAAGGGTTTTTTATTTACTCCTTCCACCTATTAGAAAAAAATCTACGGTTTGTTAGGTAGTTTTCAGAAAAAAATTTATTATTTTTTTTCGAGAAGTTTTTTAAGCCGAGAATATATGCCGTCAATACGATTTTTTACCGACGTCCTATTTACGCCTTCTTCCCTCGCGATTTCCGATTGCGACATATTTTTAACGAACAGTTTATATATTGTTCGTCTCTGTATAGGCGTTAATTCCGACATTGCTTCCTTTAATTTCTTAATCAACGCTTTTGTGTTCGCCTTACGCTCTTTTTCTTCAAAAATGCTTTCGATATCCGATTTTTCATCCGCCATATCGTGTCCGGCATCGACGATTTCATCTAAAGAGACCGTATGGTTCTTTTCGTTTGCCATATTCCGCCACTCCCTGCGACACTCGTCACGATACTCTTTTGCCTGTTCGTCCGTTACTTCGACATATACTTTTTGTCCGTCTGCGTTCTTTACATAAATCTTTACCATTTTTTGTCCTCCGACTTTGATTTTTTGTTTATAAAAATCGCTTGTCGGAAGACTTCGAAGTTTGCCCTACATTTTAGGGCTGACCTCTCACGCTTGTTTAAGGCATAAAAAAAGACCGCCGACAAGCGAGATTTATCTATTAAGAATAATCTCGTTTATCGGCAGCCTCTCGTCTATACTTTCGGTTAAACTTGCCGCGTTATTATGCAGTTTAAACAGGCTTTATAATTGTCGCTATTTCAGACCGACCTACTATGCCACATAACCTTTTATTAAATTGTTAATTTTCTAATCGTCGGTAAACAACAAAACCTGCCCTTCGGGAGCATACGTTTTACTGCTTACACACCTTCTGCTCGATACTTCCGCATCGGTTTTCGCACCGCAATGCGGACATTTTAAATGAATTTTTCCGTTATCGTCCATCCAAGCATAGGATGGTTTCAGACAGTTTCCGCACCCAAACGTGACGTATCTGCCTTGAAATTTTTGTTTTGCCAACCAATCACCTCTATACCGTTTTCATTTTCATCCGCAGGCATATATATTCCTTTGAGTTTTCCGGTTATCGTTCGGCGATAAGTTATTTCCGCGCCGCAGTGTGGGCAAATTATTTTCTTTTGCCACAACTGAAATTTGCCGTATTCCACCTTTCCGCTACAAAGCCCGCAATAATACCATGTAAATTTGTTCTTTTTCTGCATATTTTTTGATAAACCTCCTTACGTTCAAGCAATCAACCCGAACATTTGTTCGTATTGTATTTTAACATATTTTATATATAACTTCAACCTGTTCACTTCCATATTTATGGCAGTGAACAAACTATTTTTTGCAATAAAAAAACGCAAAGGTTTTACCCTCTGCGTACCTCTTTTTTAATAGTTTTCTTTTATTGCATTTACGAAATCGTTGAATCTTTTTACAACTTCTTCAGGCTCTGTTATTTTGACTTTCCCGAGCGTTCCCGTTACCCACAAGAAAAACGGTTTACTCGGCTGAATTGTCACCGTGGCTTCGTATGTACCCGAATTTTCTTTAATTTCAACCTTTTCGCCGAATTTATCGAATATGCTCGTTATCATTTCTTCGCCGAAAGCAAGCGTTACGTTTTTTATTTCGCCGCTATACATAGAAAACACTATTTTTCTGTATCTTTCGGAATCGAAATCCGAGTATTCCGAATGAAATTCCCTCTCGTTCGACTCATTCTCCACCGAATCGATTTTGTCCAGCCGATACGTTACTGGTTCGGAATGCCCGTTATTAAAACTCAAAAGATAATAATTATCTTTATCCCAGACCATAGCGAGCGGATTTGAAACATATCTCTTTCCGTTTTTACGATAAACTTTATCGTGCTTCGCGTTGTAATCGAAATACTTGAACGAAATCTGCTTGTTTTCGTTTATCGCCCGTTCGATTTTGTCTATGTTATATAGAATAGACGTATTGCCCTTTTTATCGTCGGAAAACGAAACGACGCTTTTGCGAATATTTTCAGCCTGATGATTTCCAAGCGTTCCGCACAGTTTTTCGGTTATGTCTTTTTTTCGTTTATCCGTAAGTTTAGAAGATTTCACCACGTCGGTAAGCATAACAATTTCGGCAATGTCGAACGGTCTGTTTACGACGTAATAATAATGGTATCTTTTCTTATACGACAATACTTCATATCCGTAATCATTAAGTGTTTTTATATCTTCGGCTACCACTTTTCTGATTACGGATATACCCTTTTCTTTTAACGCCGCTATGATTTCATCGGTATTCATAGCGTGTTCTTCGTCGGTATATTTACACAGAATATCCCATAAAATAAGCAGTTTTATCTTATTCGATTCCATTTTTAACCTTTATTTTTTCAAATGTAAGCAATGGGCTATCTCGCTATAATTTTCTTATATGTTTAGGAAAATCCCCCGCCATCATAAGCAGATGCCGTACCGTTATTTTCTTTTTCGGAGAAACTTTTACCCCGATTCTTTCAGTGGTCTGACGTAACAATTTTTTTTTCAGTAACAGATCTATCGAATAAAACCTACTAAAAGCATTACTTTTTTCATACTTGTTTTCTCTCTAATTTTATTCCTACGACGTAGGTCGAGCCTTTGAAGGTATACGGATTTTCTCCGTCGCCGCTCGCGCAGAAAAGATAAATCGGCTCGCCGTTTTCGTCGAAAAGTATCGACGGACGTTCCAAGTTGCACTGCGTTGTTTTCCTTACGTCATCCCATACGAGATTTCTCGAATACACTTTCGGATTTTCGGATATTTCAAAGTGAATGCAATCGTCGCTTTCGGCGTAAAATCCCGCGCCCCATTCGCCCGTTATGCCGCTGTCGCCGTTTTTAGAATCGTCCTTTGCAAGCATGCAGAACTTTTTTCTTTTATCGTCGTACCATAAAAACAGGTCTTCCATATGCTTGTCGGTATCGGCAAATTCGAGTATCGGATTTTCGGTAAGCCTTTCAAACTTCCCGTCGGGCTTATCCGCAACGGCAACGCCTAACTGCAAGGGTTTTCCGAACGCTCTTCTCGACTTGTATATCATATATGTTTTACCGCTCGGAAGTATCGCGACCGACGGATTCGTCGTTATCGTACAGTCCCAATGCGAGCAATCGCGAGGCTCTAAAAGCGGCTCGTCGCGACGGATAAATTCTCCTTCGACGTCATTCGCAACGGCTACGCCTATGCGCTTTCTGTTCCACGTCTCTAAAGCATAATGTTCGTCTATAAGTCGATAATCGCCCGGAATATCACCGCCATAGGTCGTTCCCATATAGTAGAGATAATACTTCCCGTTCCAATATTTTATACAAGTATTATGAGTGTTCATTCCGTCGAAATATTGTCTGCCTCTGCGCGGCAGAACCACGCCGTCGAACTCGAATTTTCCGTCGGGGGTATCCGCTTTGAAACGGCATATTTCGCTATTGAAAAGCCAGTTCCAACCGAAGCCTATATTCTCTTTCCAGCGAGACGCAAACATATAATATTTTCCGTTCGCCTTTATAACAGAAGAATCCCAGACGTAATAACCGTTTTCTTTCAATGCGATATGCGCTTTGCCTGTTTTATAAATAAAATTATCCATTGTTTTTATATCCATACGGAAGATTCTTTGAAGATTTTGCCGTCAAAGATAACCGTTTTAACTTCGTATTTTCCGAATAAAAAACTCGCTTTTACGTTTCCGCAGGCGATTTCGCAATTTATCGGATAAGCCGAATTATTGAAAAGCCGCAATTCGTAACTTTCGCCTACTGCCCTGCACGCAGAAAGCGAAATCGTTTTATTACTTAAAACAAACGCTTTTGCTTCTTCCTTTTTACCGTTCGGGTAGTAATTCAACCCCTCTTTTTTCGAGGTGAATTCAAGGGCGGCGTTCTCAATTTCCGAAATTTTGCAGTAACCTATCCTGAAATTAAAGGTATGCTCTCCGCTTTCGACAAAAGGAATATACCTGTCCTTTTCGAGAAGCGGTCTGTCGCCGATAGGGTGCGCGCAATAAGCCACGCCTCGAAGAAGAGTTATATAAAAATCGTCGCCGTCCATCGAAAAACCGTAAACGCCGTCGTTGGCGATATACATCGCGTTTTCGCAGTCCGTTACGGCAACGAACCTCTGCGCGGTTATCTCCTTGCCGTCCTTCGCGAACTCGTCCGAAGCGTAAGGAATCTGCCCGATAAACTTGCCTTTAAGAGCAACCGGCACGCGAAGTTTCAAAGCCTTATCCTTTTCGCTCCATAAAACGTTTACCGCTACGTCGACATAAGGCAATTCCTTATAAATTTTATAACTTACCCGAACGAAACTGCTTCCGCCCTCATAAAGGCTTTCGACTTCGGTTAAAACGTCGCCGTTTTCTATAACGTTCACATTTTCAAGCCCCGCAAACAATCCTTTTTTGCAATCGGACAAAATCATATCCTCGGGCTTATCGCCTATTCTCTCCATATCCCAGCCCCACGGGTCGGGGTAATCGTTAAAAATGACGGGGCGGAACGCTTCGCCTTTCAATAAATTGTTTTCTTTAACCGAAAACTCCGTCATGCAACCCAACGATTTTTCCACGATAATCGACTTATAGGCAGACTTTTCGATTATATTGCCGCTCGGTTTTTCAAAGAAAACCTTAGGCTCTTTTTTGATCGTAACGTCGAAACGGGCAATGCCGAACGCAGGCAGATCGCCATAAATCGCAAGGCGTTTTCTGCGGTCGTAATTTATATTCACGCTCTCTTTTATAACCTGACTTTTTACTACCTTACCGTTTTGTTTAACCGTTACCGAATATTGCTCCGTGTCCGAAGCGAGCGAATCGAGAACAAGAAATTCCGCTTCGACGACGGCTTTCCTGTTAAACGGCAACGAGTTGAATACGAAAATCGGAAATTCGCCCTCTTCCGCCTTATTTTCATGTTCGAGACAGGCAAAAAACGCCTTGTCGTACACTTTTTTGAGCATAGTCAAAGCCGAACCCGCCATTTCGAGCGAAGTTTTTTCCGCGGCTCGGCAGACCGTTCCCGCAAGCAGATCGTGAAACTGAAACTTTGCAAGGATTTTTTGAGCCTCGTTAAACAGATTTTCGTCGATTTCGGTTATATAACCGTTGAGTTTTGCGAACGCGCAGAGTTTTTCGGTTTCAAAAAGCGCGGTTTCGAGTTCTGCGTTCTTCTTTTTTACTCTGCTCATCGACGAATAACACCCGACAAGGCATGGTTGCATCGATTTATCGAACTTCTCTTTAAATTCGGCTTCGGCAAAGAAATTTTCGGGAGTCGAATGTTTTATTTCGACGTTTTCACCGTTTATTTCGGCAGCCGCAATCATATCGGAAACGTCTTTTAAATCCTTTCTCGACGGGTTTCCGCCGTGATTTCCCACGCCCCAGAGAGCCGCGCCGACGGTTTTTCCTTTATATATCGCGGCTTTTCTTTCGATATCGGCTTTCGCCGTTCCGAAACCCGAACTATAAAGACTTATATCGTCTATTCTCGCAACTTTAATCTTGCTTCCGTCTTTCCCGAACCACATAAATTCGCTATCCGGAAGTTTTGCCATCCCCTTTTTCCACCAACTCATCGGACGGCAACACAAATATCCCTCGTAGCCCGTTTTTCCGAGAATCTGAACAAGCCCCACGGAATGTCCGAAACTATCAAAATTTACGGCAACCGTCGGGCGCGCGCCGAATTTTTCGGCAAAATACTTCCGCCCGCATTCTATCTGACGGACGAACGCCTCGCCGGACGGAAGATTACAGTCGGGCTGAAGATACCAGCCGCCCATAATTTTCCATTTGCCGATTTTTACGAGTTCCTGTATTTTTTTGAATAACTCAGGATCGTATTCCTCGATATATTCGTACAAAAGGGCTTCGTTATGGCAAAAGACGTAATCGAATTCGTCGCAGAATTTCGCCGCCTGACGAAAAGTGGATATCGCGCTCGCCGCGCCTTCCTGCCAATCCCACATCCACACGGGATCTAAATGAGAGTTGCATATCAGATGGAGTGTTTTCATGTTTATCCTCAGAATACGAAAAGGAGAACCGATCGCCTTTTTTGACAAAAACGCGCCCGGCTCCGCCTTTTCGGTTATTTATTATCCGGTTTTAAATCGATTTTTTCTTTTTAATTACGACAATCGCCGCAACCGAAAGAAGGGAAAGAACGCCCGCCAGACTTTCAACCGTACCGAAACAACCGCCAACTTCTTCGCCGGACGAACCATCGCCACTCGAAGAATCCGCGCTGTTATTATCGGAACCGCTCGTCGATTCGGAAGAAGAATCGGTTTCAGTCGGTTTCTTTTCAACGTTCGTGACAGCCTTAACCATATTTTCGTAAAGTTTATCGGCTTCATCCTTTGTTTTTGCACCGTCAAGATCGGCTTTACATTTTTCGATAAGCGAATCGATCTGCGCTTTGTTTTCGGCAGTATATTCGTCCGCATCAATATCCGCCGCGAATGAATCGACTTTTGCTTTTACGGTGACGATATAGTCAGCGATTACCTTTTCTTCCGCAGTAATTTCCGCGTCTGTTTTTACCGAATCAAGTAAGGTTTTAATTTCTGCGACTTTTGCCGTCACGCTATCGATTGTTTCGCAGGAATCTATCGCAGTTTTACCGTCCGCAACGATTTTTGCAAGTTCGGTTTTCTGCGCCTCTCTGTAATCGTCGGCATTTTTATAGCCTTCGATTTCCGCTTTTGCCGCCGTTTTTGCCGCGACAAGTTCTTCTGCCGTCATTTCCGCGTCTGTTTTCAGTTTGTCGATTTCAGCCTTAGCGGCATCGATAATAGGCTTTATTGCGGTAATAACCGTCGTGCTATCGATATCGTTTTGCGCGTTTGCGATTATTTTGGAAAGTTTCGTTTGTTCGGCAGTTCTGTAATCTGCCGCATTTTTATAATTTGCGATTTCCGCTTTCGCTTCGGTTTTAGCCGCGGCGAGTTCTTCCGCCGCCATTACTGCGTCGGTTTTAACCGAATCGAGCAAAGTTTTAATTTCTGTGACTTTTGCTGTTACGCTATCGATTGTTTCGCAGGAATCTATTGCGGTTTTTCCGTCCGCAACGATTTTTGCAAGTTCGGTTTTCTGCGCCTCTCTGTAATCGTCGGCGTCCTTGTAGCCTTCGATTTCCGCTTTTGCCGCCGTTTTTGCCGCTGCAAGTTCTTCTGCCGCATATTGAGCGTCGGTTTTAAGTTTGTCGATTTCAGCCTTAGCCGCGGCAACAATGGCAGTTATTCCCTCATAAGTCTCGCTATTATCGATAGCAGCGTTGACTTCGGAGGTGATTGCCGCAAGTTGAACTTTTTCCTCCGCTCTGTAAAGATTTTCGGATTTGTATTTTACGACTTCTTCTTTCGCGGCAAATTTTACATCTGCTAAGTTCAAAAATTTACCCGTTCCGTCGTTTACGAAAACAACATCCTCAGTCGTTTCGAAATAATTTGCGGTTGCTTTATGACCTGCCGATACGTTCGCGGGGAATTGACAGCCTTTTTCCACTACAATTTTCGTCGCGACGGTGTAATCGGACAAACCCGAACCAATCGCTATCATATTCGATCTTCCCCAATAGTAAAGATACGATTGCCCCATTCCGTAATCGTTCAACGTTTTTACTTCGCCGGCTACCGTCAACTTAATTTTACTTCCCGTGTTTAATGCTGAAAACTGCCATAATTCGACGGGGTTATTAGGCGTGTTGTAGTCGTTTGTGTCAAGACCTACCCACAAAAACTGTTTCTGTCTGTCGTCGGAAGGATCTCCGATTGCCGTAACGGCAGTCTGCCCGACGCATTTCGTGAAATGTCCGTTTCCGTCGCCGAGAAACGTAACCGCTTCTGTCGTTACGAAAACGTCGAAATTATCTTCGCTCCCCGCCGTCGCGCTGCTCGGGAAATGACAACCCTTTTCTATTACTATTTTTTCGATAGTCTTATAATCCGACAACGAAGTCGTCAAAGCGACGGGTGCGCCTGCTCTATCGAAAATTCTGAGATAAGTTTCGGTAATCGGCGCGTATGCCGCCAAGACCTTTTCTTCGCCGTTTACCGTAATTTTAATTTTGGTGTTCCAATTTAGTTTTCTCGACTGTACGGAACTAACCGCCTGCGTACCCGCAGAATAATCGTTTACGGAAAGCCCGAAGAATAATCTTGCCGTCACCTCTCCCGCAGGATCGCCAAAAGTTTCAACCTTCGTTTCGGTTGCGGTTGCGACGGTATAAGCCGCTTCTTTATAAAACATAGCCGCGCCGACGTTATAGAAAACCGCCTCCTCGGTGGTTCTGTAAACTTTCAGATTGTCGGTTGCTTCCGCCGTTTCTGAAGAAGGAAATTCGCACCCCTCTTCTACGACTATCTTTGTAATTGTTGTATAATCGCCGTTAAAATTTACGCTTATGATATTCGGCCTGGTCCATAATTGAAGATATACTTCAGTGGGAAGATAGTAGTCCGCAAGAGTTTTCTCTTCTCCGCCGATTGTGATTTTTATTTTATATCCCCAATTAAGCGAAGCAACCTGCGTTGCGTTTACATGCTGTGATGGTGACGAATAATCGTTCGCCGATAACGCAAACATTAATCTCGCTTTTTCCGTGCCGTTTACGTCGCCGAAAGCGGTCACGGTCGTATCCTCGTAAGTTTTAGTAATCTCCCCGTCCGCAAGGGCTTTTTCTCCGTTTAACGAAACAAGCCCCACCGAAAGAAACGTTGCAAGTACCGCAATGAGCGCGATAAACGCTGCTTTGAAAAAATATTTTCTCATAATTCCCTCCTGAATTCTTTATATCGAGCGCGTTATGCCCACGCTTTGATATTCTCGTTTTTAATTGTTCCGCTTGCCGCCAACGCCTTGAAATTATTTCTCATAACCGAAACGTAATCGACCGCAAGAACGTAAGTGTAAGACATAGGCACGTATTCTTTCATCGACGTCGTTATAACGGGCGCGGTGTAAGAAGTGTTGCTCACATAGCAATTAGTATAAGGCGAACCCGGCTCTGCTTTGTTATAAAGATAGTTGTTATACATTGCGCTCTGATACGCGTTGGAATTGCCGACGTATTTCGATGAAACGCTTTGATTGACTCTACCCGACGCATACGCTCCCGTGTTGGGAACATATACGCCCACGCCGAAATTATTAGCGTTCACCCAGGCAAACCAATCCTCGGTATGGTTGTTGTTCGTATGCGCGCCGCTTCCCCAGAAACCGAGAGATCGCTCAATCGTAAGTTCTCCGTTCGTCCATGGAGAACTCCCCGTGTAACAAACGAAATTACTGAACGACTGAATTATATAAACGGCAGGCAATTCGTTGGTATGAAGCCCGATTTCGCCGTAAAAGCCCGTCCAGTCGACAAAACGATTATCGACGTAAACCATATCGTCTTTTATCGTATAGATATTCTCCATATACGATTTGGTCGTGACGTTATCCTGCGCCCAGTCGAGCGCGCGTACTTTAACGTAAATGCTGTTCTCGTCTGCCCTGTAATCGATAATCTGACTTTGATTGTTATGACAATCTCCGCCCTGAACGGGATTATAAGGCCATTTCTGCATAAACCCCGCCGTATCGCACTCCGCACGCGTATATCCGTTCTTTTCGTCTACTTCCGCATAATAAGACTGCTGAATCTCCCTGCCTCTGTCCGCTATGTTTATAAGATTCACTTTATCCGAAAGTTTTTCGTCGCAATTCGCCGAAGCCTCGAGATCGACAACGACGTTTCCGTCTCTGATAACTTCCTCGAGTTTATTCCCGTCGTAATCGGTTCTTTCGAGATAGGTAATCGATCCGCCGCAGGAAAGATCTATTCCGAGTTTAATATCTCCGCTTCCGATATAAATTTCCGTATCTTTCGTCGGCAGTTTTCTGTCCGAAACGGAAAGCCTTATTATTTCGAATTTACACTCTTTATCTTCAAGGTTTTTAAAGGTTATTTTCTCGAATTTTTTGTTATACGTCGCCCTCGAACCTTCCCTGAAAGCGTCAAGAAACTGACGGAATTCTGTCGTTCCTTCGCTCGGCTCGATAAAGAACTCTTCTGCGTTTTTCTTTGCGGGATCGTTTACGTCCGAATATTCGAACGTTCCTATAAGTTTCCCATCGGATTTTATATCGAGTTCGATATAGTTTTTATCCGCTATATCCGTATTTACGGAAATTTCGGAAGATTCACCCTTTCCGAGAACTTTTTCGCTCTGCTTTTTCAAAAGTTCGGTACGGTTAAAATCATCCGTTCTCCCCGAATCGCCCGAAGTAGACGTTTCAGACGCACCGCTACTTTCCGACGCCGAATTTCCGCCCGAGTTTTCGCCGCACGCAACCAACGACGCCGTTAAAATAACCGCCAATAAACCGGCTAATAGTTTTTTCATTATGTCTCCTTTGAAACGACTTTACAGGTACGCAATGCTTCTTATTTCCATTCCCTGCGGACAAGAATCGATACGGAACGCCGATATGAACCAATCCTCGCTTATCGCTTCTCCGTTACCCAGATCTCCGCTCACTTCAAGTTCGGCAACAGCCCATTCTCCGTCCGCCATATTCGTTTTGAGATTGAACGTAAGTCCGTCTTTCCATGTATCGAAATTCGGCGAGTGAAGATAATCGTCCTTATCGTTCTTTATGGCAAGAAGAGTCATTGCCATCTGAGCCGATTCCGTTTTATTGCGATATACAACATAAAGTTTTTTGCCCGCTTTCATCTGCGTAGCCTTATATTCTTCATCGGCGAAAACATTTTTCAGATATCCGTTTCTGAGCCACATAAGCCCTTTATGATTTATGACGGATGCGCGATTCGATTCGTCGTAAACGATTTCCGAGCCGCCGAGCCAATCCGCAAAGCCTTTACTTGCCATTTCCGACCAGTCCGCGTCGCTGAAATCTATGCCGTCGGCTTTGTTCATTTTCAGTTCGAGTTCTTTAAGGTAAATTACGCCCGTCCCCTCGAAAGTAAGCGAAACGTCCTTCGTTACGCCTTTTCCGCTTATCGGAACCATAACCGTCTGATACTCGTTACTGTCCGCAAGAGCAAGTTCGTCCGTATAAACGGTTTCGCCTATCGTATAAGCAACTTTTACTTTACTTATGCCGTTTGTTTTAGCGGTGAGTTTCCAATTACTGTAAACCACGGTGGGATATACGTAAGCCTTTTTCATAGTCGCACCGCTCGTTTTAACGTCGATTTTCGTCGCAACTTCGTCGCTCGAGAAAGAAAGGTCGTATCCCTCTCCCTTTACAAAGCCCGCAAAGTCTGTGGAAACGAAATTAAGCCCCGCGATATCGTCGGCTTCGAATTTTTCGATTTTCACTTCTGCCACCGTGAAGAGGTTGTTAAGCCCGTTCGCATAATAATCGAATTTTATCGATTTCAGCGTTCCCGTAAACTCCTTGTAATCGGCAAGGAAAACGCTCTTTGTAACAAAATTTTCGTTATGCGGCAGATTAAGCGTGATAAACACGTTTTTGTCGCCTTCGAGTTCGCAGTTTAAAACGACCTTCGTCCCGTATCCCGCATTCTTATAAGTCAACGTCAACGCCGCGGCTTTATCCGAAACGTCTATGTTTTTTCCGCCGAGAGTGAACGTTCCGTTGGTTTCGCCGTAAGGAACGTATGCAAGCAATCCTTCTACGGTATTATAAATACTTGCTCCCGTATCGGGCGCCGCCTTTGCGTAATCGAGAGGAAATATCCAGCCGTTAACCGCAGACTGTTTATCGCTTACGGCCTTTAAATCATCCGCTTTATCGTCGGCAGGCGTAACCGTGTCGGCGGGGTTTGTATACTCTTCGCAATAAGAACCGACTATTTCTTTAACCTGAATCACGTTCTTGAATTCGGTCTTTTCACCCCAATAATAACTGTCGATACGAATATCTCCGACCTTTACCGCCGTTGCCCAGGACGAAATTCCGTTCTCGGCAAGAGTAAGTTCGTCATAGCGGATTTCGAGAGTTATCCACTCGTCGTCGTCCGTCATATTCTTCTGCTCGTCAGTGAAGAAATACTGATATTTCGCCGCGCCGAGTCCGTTCCAACTCGTGTCCTTTGCCATAGCGTTGGCATATACCACGAATTCGGTAGCGTCGCCCATATTCTTTATCTTCATGGTGAGGTGCTGCGACTTACCGATAAACACGTTCGCGTTGCCGATAAATCCAACGAGACCCGAGTCCGCCCCCTGATTGGCGCGCGTTCCGTAATTTAACGAAACGTATTCCTCGTCTCCGTTTTTCACGAGAGTTTTTCCGTACCCGATCTGCTCCGCGCCTCCGGTTACGACAAAATTAAAGTTTCTGTCAATCGAACCTGCGTCGAGATAAAGTTCTTCGCTCGTTTTTATATAGATTTCGGTATTTGCCGTTATAGGAGCGTCGAAATCATATTCTTCGGCGTAACCGGCGTCTTTGTAATATCCGAGAAGTTTATACCCGTCCGCCAAAGTATCTTTTTTCGGGGCTTTTTCGCCTTCCGTAACCGTTACGTAAGCGGGATCGTCCGCATCCTCGTTCGGAAGATGATAAATAACCTTATAGGATTTCGACCACTTTGCGTAAAGCGTGATATTTTCCGTAACCTTATCTGTTTCGAAATTCCACTGCTTTGCATAAGATTTGTCCGTGTACCAACCCGTTACGCTTGCATTATCCGGGTTATCCCCCGTAACGACAACCACGGGTTCGTTTATCGTCGAGTTTTTTTCAACCTTTTTATCCTTAACGTTCGTCGTTTGCAGATTCGTGCAAAGATCGAAATGCACGGTTACGACATTACTTGCTTCCGATGCGGGATTTTCGCTCACGGACGAACTCCCCGAGTTTCCTTTTCCTCCGCACGAAACAACGACAGCCATACTCAAAGCCATTATAACCGTCAAAGTTAAAATAAGTATCTTTTTCATAATTTTCTCCTTATCGGCAATGTTATTCGCCGTTATTTTCTTTTAAATTCTTCATCGATTTCCACGACGCGTTTTTGTTTTCTGGAAACTTCCGCGCCGAAAATGCAAAGATGCCCGTTTACGGAGTCCTCTATTTTCGTGAGCGACAACGACGATTCGTCGCCGTTTAAAAAGGCGCATAACGTCCGCATGATCTCGAAGTCGCCGCCCGAATGTCCGCCGTATTTGGCATTGTTGACGACTTTTTTCGAAACGTCTATGATTTCCTCGTCGAAATCGCAATAATTATCGTTCAGACGATACGTCCTGAGCGTCAGTTTATCCTCGGACAACTTGCCCTCTATCTCGCCTTTTTCGCCGACGATATGTATATACCGTTCCGCTTTTGACGAGCCGCAGATCATGTTGAGCGTTCCTATCGACCCGTCGGAAAAATTGACTATAACGTTTTGCCTGTCAACGACGTTTCCGTTTGTTTTGAAGGCGCATTTGCCGTATTCGCTATGCTTTAAGTATTCGATTTTTTCTTCCCGCGTTATCTCGTCCAACGGCTTGTTAAGCCCCGCCCAGACAAGGAACGGCATCGGATCCCAATCGAGATGATTTCTTATCGCCGAAAAGGCGCACTGCCTTTCTATCGGACAATCGAAACAATATTCCGTAGAACGTTCGGGAGCGTTTTTCTCACAAAAGAATGCTCTTTGCCCGAAACTCGCCACTTCTTTCGGCGATGCGGCGTTGTTAAGCCAGCACATAAGGTCCATATCGTGGCAACACTTTGCTAAAAGCATGGGCGAGCCGCACTTCTCTTCGTTGTTCCACTTACCTCTGTCATAAGAATTAAGATAATGGGCGATACAAACGTGTTCGTTCATTTCCAAACTGAATATCCTGCCGATTTTTCCGTCCGCGATAATCTGCTTTATCGTATGATAGAAAGGGGTATATCTTAAAACGTGACAAACAAATACTCTTCTGCCGAGTTTTTCGGCTGTTTTTTCAAGATCGATAAGTTCGTCGGGAACTGCCGTTATGGGCTTTTCGAGAAGCATATCGTAACCCGCGTTCAGAATTTTCAGACCCGTTTCGTAATGCTCGTTGTCCATCGTTGCGTTTATAACGATGTCCGCGGGAATTTTCTTTGCAAGAAACGAATCGATATCGGTGAAAAGTTCACTTTCTCCGAGGTTATATCTCTCTTTTGCTTCGTCAAGTCTTTCCCTGTTAATATCTATCACCGCAACGATCTCAATTTCGTTCGGTCTATCAAGGCTGTAGTCGGCATAAACCTGACCTCTGTTTCCGTATCCGACCACCGCCGCTTTAATTTTCTTCATAGTATTCCTTCTTTTAAAGTTTCATGCCCGCGGCAAAATCTCCGCCCTGAAAGTGTTTCAGACTTATTACGGTATTAAAACACAGCGGAATGCACGCTATAATGTAAATCGCGTAAACGACGCCCTGCTCTCTGTTGAATTTTTCCGACAACGACAAAATCATCGGCATAAGCGTTTGTTTGTCGTTGAAGATAAGGCTCGGCCACAAGTAATCGTTATATTCGCTTGCGAACGTGCCGACAAAGAAATAAAGCATTATCGGTAAAGCCAGCGGAATAACGATATATAAAATTATATTAACGTCGTTTGCGCCTTCTATTTTCGCGCTTTCGAAAATGGATTTCGGCTGCTGATTGAAAAACGTTCTGAACAGGAACAATCCTCCGACCTGTCCGCCGCCCACTATCGGAAGCCAGTAGCCGAGATAAGTGTCTTTAAGCCCGAGTCCGTTCGTTACGAAAGGAAGAAGCACCGGCATTCCCATAACGGAAGGAATAAGCATTATCAGAATAAACGTAATGTAAATTCCTTCCTTGAAATGAAATTGTTTATGGCAGAAAATATACGCAAGTATAACGCCTATCGCCATATTCAGAAACGTCCCTACGCCTGCCGTGAGAATACTTCTTAAAAGCGGACGAACCGTATTTGCCCACGCCGCGGAATAATTGTACGCAAGGTTCGCCCCCGCGTTTTTTATATCCGGAAAAGCGTATATGCTCGTTATGATTTCCGTGTTAGATTTGAAACTGTTGAGTATCGTTATAAATAACGGTATAAGGGAGAAAATCGTGCAGACCGTCACCCAGACGACGGCTAACAACTGCAACGAAATTCTTTCGGTCGATTTCAGCCTCGGATGTCTTTTTATCTTCATATCACTCACCTCCGAGATCGGATTTCAGTTGCGAGCGAAGGTTTATAACCGTAACCACCGCAAGAAAAGCGAATATTACCGTCGCATACGCGGCGGCTAAGCCGTATTTGCCGTTTACCATGTAGTTATACATAAGATTGATAGGAGTCTGAGTTCCCCAATCTCCGCTCGTAACCATATACGTTCTGCCGAAATTCTGCACAGACGCTATGAAAATCGTTATGAAGACGTATTTGAGTTGCGGACGGATAAGCGGAATATCAATCGTAAACAACCTTTTCCACGGTCCGCACCCTTCAAGTTCCGCCGCCTCGTAATAACTGTCGGGAATGTTCATCATTCCGCCGTAAAAAATCAAATACGACCCCACGAACGGGAATCCCATCATTATAAGCGACGGGAGAGCAGCCGAACTGCTCGTTAAAAACTTTACCTTTTCAAGCCCGAGCGCGCCGAGCAAGGTATTTAAAACGCCGCTCTCTCCGTATATACCCGTTTTCCATATAAGAAGCGTTGCGACCGACGGGACTATCCCGGGGATAAACAACAACATTCTCGTGAGCGAAGAATACCCTTTATTGCGCATGACCGTGAGGAAAAACGCAAACAGAACAGGCGGAACCAACGCGAGAACGATGTCCGCGACAAGGAAAATACCCATATTTCTGAACGCTTCCGCAGCGTATGCGCCCGCAAAAATCTCTGCGTAATTCTTGAAATTATTCCAGATCATCGTCGGTTTTTGCTGAGTATAGTCAAACAAAGACAAAACCATCGACGCAACGCCCGGATAATAACAAAACGCGCAAAGCAACACAAGGCACACGAGTAGAATAAGGTAAATCCACCTGTTTTTTACAAAACCTTTCAGAACGTCCGCGGTATAAGCCGAAACTTTATCGCTCGCCGCGCAAAGGATTAAAACAAGCGCGGTTAAAAACGTTACAGCCGCCAAAACAAACAGAACGGTTCTTAAACTTCTGTAAAAGCCGCTTTTTATCTGTTTTCCCACTTCCAGTTTTTTAACCACTTTGGTCTCGCTCGACGACGTTTCGTTTACGTTGTGATAAACGATATATAAATTCTCGCCGCTTTTATCAGTCGCCATATACGAAATATCGAATTCCGCCTGAGCGACGAACGCGACTTTCATTCCCGAAAAGTCGATCGCCGTGATTTTGGAACTGTTTTTGTGCCTGACGTAGCCCATGTCGGTCGCCAAGTCAAATATAAGCGCGTCGGTGTAATCCGCAGGCGACTCCGAAAGTTCCACGCCCGTATCTTCGGTTTTGAGGTTACCGACTTTCACCCCTATTTTTCCGCATCTTTCGTCAATATAATCGCGCTTCGCCGAAACGACGGTGTTTTCGGGGGTTATAAAGTAAAAGGTATCGGCATCTCCGACATAACAACTTCCGCCGAAACTGTTGAAGAAGCACGCGTAATCGGACGAATCGAAGTATTCGGGATCGATATATATGCTACCGTCGCTTCCGATTTGCAATCCGCCGTTTTCGTAAAACCCGTCGGGACGATCGTATCCGTAACGGTTCAACGCGAAGTCGTCTTTCATTCGTATAAGCCCGCCGGTATGGATAAGATATAAATATCCGTCTTTTATCGTCATCGACGTAACGTATAACCCCTTTGCGAGAGTAAGGGCGACGCTTTCGTCTCCCGCGGCGGTTTTAACTTTGCTCGTAAGCCCGTCCGAAAGATAAACGAAGCCCTTTTCGGTACAACCCGCCGAAATATCAGACGCGTCGTATTTAAAAATCGTATAATACGCGTTGCTTTTCGTAAGGCAATATAACGTACCGTCGCCGTAAGTCGCCGTTACGAAAGAACCCGATAATCTGACCCTTTCTTTAAACGAAAGACCGCCTTCCGTTAAAAAGCGATACAGATAGTTATCGCCGCCGACGGCAAACAATCCGTCAAACCCCGCAACCGTAAAAACCGAAGATATATGCCCGACTTGCGTACCGTAGGTATTGACCGAAAATTCTTCGAGATCGAAGCAATCGTTCACGTCCCCGTCGTCGTCCGTACCGTATATCCTCCCTCCGAACGTGGAATAGTATGCTCCGTCGCTGAATCCGGAAGTAGCCACGGAGGTTATTCTCGTTCCGTCCGCGCAAACGATTTCGGTATTTTTCGGAATAAACGAAACCGACACGACGATACCCGCAATAAGCGATGCTATAAACAATATCGCAACTATGATCGCGGCTATCGCCGTTCTTTTCCTTAATTTAAATTTCATCTGAATTGATTTTCGTAGTTTTAATTACCGTAGTCTACGCCTTTCCCCGGGTATTTGTAGAACGTCTTGCTCCAACCCTGAACATCGCAAAGTCTTTCAAACGCCGAAAGCAGCGACGACTGCCACATAGATCCGAACGAATCGGTCGTAAGAGCGTCCGCTCCGGTACCGGTGAGATATCTCTTCCATAGCGTAACGCTGTCTTTTACGTTATCGGTGTCGTTACTCATATAACGAACGAGGAAAGTGAGATACGGGTTGTTATCCGCAAGCCCCGTATAAGAGATTTTATCGGAGCGGAAAAACGTTTTCCAACTCTCGGGAACAACGACAAGATTGTTTTTCACCGTCGTTAGACCCTTGACGGACACCCCCTTTTCGGAAAGAGCCTTGTAATATATCGTCTGACCGTAAGGCGAAAGGAAGAATTTGAGGAAGTCCACGTTAAGCGCGTTCTGCTTTTTTCCGTGATTGACAATCGAAAGATATCCGCCGTTGCCGCCCACGTCTCTTACAAGCGTATTTTCGGAAACGTACTCCGACACCATTCTCGGATAATCGAAGAAATCGAGGCTGAACGATTCGTCCGATTTTTCGCCGAACGCAAGCCCTTCTCCCGAATAATCGAGCATAATCTGAGGCGAAGCCTTGCCGCTGCTTTGCGTGCGGAACATATTTCTCATCTGCTCCATAGACGTATTTGCCGCGTCCGTCAACAGGTATTCTTTGATTTTTTCAAACTGCGAGAGGAAATCTTTATATTTACCGCTCGTCGCTCCGACGTAGTTTTTACTGCTCTGATCTAAGATAGTATTGAAAAATCTGCTGTAAACATACCCGTAATCGACCGCCGACTCGGGATTTTCGCTCGTTAAATCAACTTCGTATTTATGAGTGAAATTTTCATCCCCTTCCTGCGGCATGATCACGTTGTAATCGGAACGGAAATACAGATCACCGTAAATTCTCAAAAGCCACGTAAATTGCGACGCGGAAATCGATTCCGTATCTACGGATATTCCGAGCGGATTTGCATAACCCGCTTCTTTCATATATTTACAAAGCGCAACGAGGTCGTCCCACGTTTTGGGCGTTGCAACCTTTCCGTCGGCATTTTTATACCCCTTTTCCCCCGCGGCTTTAAGCGCGACGTCGTTCACGAACCACGCCGTGTTCAAAGACTCGGTGTTTAAAATATAACAATCGGTATTCGCGCCCGATTTGTCGGTGAGATACGCTTCTTCGCTTAAAACGTCTTTCCATGACGTATCCTCGCCCGCATATGCGTTCGCCTGACGTATCGTAGATGACATATTGTAACAATATTGCGTGAGGTTATTGCCTATAAGATTGCCCTGAACGATATCCCAATCGGTATTTTTATCCTTAACTTCGGCAAGCAATTTGTCGCCGTAAGTCGAAGCCGTATACGTCGTATTGAGTTTTACGTATACCGAATTTTCGTGCAGGCGCATATATTCGTCCGCAACGGCCTTCCAGCCGTCCTGCGTGCCGTCGAATAAAATAACAACGTCTATCTGACCTTCCGCGGATTCCATGGACGACAGATCGGGATAATAATTTTCATCGAATTCCGAACCTAAATCCAATAATTTTACACCATCGGAAGAACTCTGGGAGTTTCCCGACCCTGTCGAATCCCCGGGAACGGAAGAAGTTTTTCCTCCGCACGAGATAAAGCAGAACAATGAAATTATCGAAACAAATAAAGCCATAATTTTCTTTTTCATTATAAGCCTCCTTTTTATACTCAGATTATATCACACCCGAAATGTTTAGTCTATATCAATTTTTCGAAACAATATATCACAAATTAGGTTTATTGAAAAATCAACGCCGCGAAAAAAACATATCCGAAAAAAATAAAAACGTCGATAATATAATAAAGTATAGCGTTTTATCTCGTTTTTTATAGGTTTTGCGTATCGGAAAAAGAAAATAAAAAGTTTCACTATTTAATGTTTGACAAATCGCGACATTTTGCTATAATGAAATCATGAAAAACGATAACAGACAATACAGGGAAATAATTCTTAAGGACTATTTTTCTAAAAACATTCCGAAATCAGAGTTTTTGAAATACTACGATATAGACGCAAACACGCTCGATTTCTGGATATCGGAACACGAACGCTCAGATCGGAACAAATCGAAAACAGAAAAGAACTTCTCGGTTTACCAATCCGAGGCAGACCACGAATTTCATATTTTTTTGAAAGAAGAGCCTTTTTTACTCGACATGCCCCACTACCACGAGAGTGTGGAAATGATTTTCATGCTTAAAGGCTCGGCTTTGGCGCATATAGGGGAAAACACTTGTCTTATAAAAAAAGGCGAAATATGTTTCAGCAACACTTTGCAAAATCATTTTTATGAAAATCAATCGAACGATCTGCAAGCGATTTGCCTCGTTTTATCTCACGCTTTCACCCACCATTACAGGCAGCAATTCAAGGATAAAACGCCGCCGCCGTTTATGAGAGACCCCGAAAAAAACAATCGTCTCATACAAATAGTTCAGAAATGGCTCGGCGAAAAAAGGAAAACTTTTCTTTTAAACTGCGCTTATTCGAACTATCTGTTTGACGCGATGGAGGAAACCTACGGATTTAATAAAACGCCGAAATCGAACGGAGACAGAGCCGCGATAGAATTTATCGACTATATAAAGGATAATTTGTCGTCCGACATATCGCTTACGTCTATGGCAAAGCATTTCGGATACACCAAAGAATATTGCAGCGAACTTTTCAACAAGGCGGTCGGGCAACATTTTACGACGTTTGTAAACAACGTCCGCACGCAAAAAGCCGTCGAACTGATGAACGACCCGCAAAACGCCGACAGAAAAATAACCGATATCGTATACGAATGCGGTTTTAAAAGTCAGGTCACCTTTTACCGTTATTATAAAAAATACAAAAATAAAATGTCCGATGCGGAAAAACGCGGACAATGACGTAATTAAAATGCAAAAGTTGCCGTATAAGTCGATAAACGGCAACTTTTTAATTATATAAAACCCACTTGAAACGGTTTATAATTCTTTACCCGTCAACGTGAACAAGATGTTTTGAGCATACGTTCTTATAAGAAAATCCGTAGGATGATTTATATTGTTTCCCGTCATGGAATAATATTGTTTCTTTTCGAGCATCTCTCCGTGCATCCTTGTAACTTTAGCCAACCCGCACGAATACTTTTTGCCAAGAGTTTCAAGTTCTTCTTCAAACAAAGTGAGCGGACTGTTTTTATAATTGTTATTTACGCCAGTTTCTTTGACGTCGCCGTTAGGATACGTCGAACTCACGAGCAAAATCTCGCAGTCGGGATTTTTGCTTTTAATTTTTTTTATCATGGTATCCATCGCCGCCCCGAATCTTATATAACTTCCCGTACAGTCGTTCATGCCCCAGCAAAGAACGACGAGATCTGCATTCTCTTTTGTAACCGCATCGAGGTTTTCGACGCCCCAGACGACGTTTTTCCCTCCCGCGGCTTTATTTACAACCTCTATATTATCGTTATCGTAAATTTTTTTCAGACTTTCGCACACTAACTCGTCGAACCCCGGCATATACGGTTCTATACCCATGAATCCGCTCCCGTTAGCCCCGACGGTTATACTGTCGCCGTAAAAACAAATTTTAACGTTTTTCCCGTCCGACAACTTTCCTATAAAATCGACGTACAGCGACGAACTATCCTCGGGAACGGTAACGCCGTCTTTATTCTCAGCAATATATGTAACGCATAATTGCCTGTCGGAAAATAACGAACTCTCCGAAAATAAAATTCCGCTGTTTCGCGATGCCGAATGAAACGTTCCGTTTTCGGGATAGTATTCTTTTTCGGTAAAAAACGGAATACACGATGACGCTCGACGGACGATCGCATTTCTTTCTTCGTCGTAGATATAATCTTTTTGAGAAGAATATTTAGTTTTTAAATTATATGATCTGACTTCGATTATTCTTTTTGCGGGATACAAAAGCGTTGCCGCGTCGTTTTCACCGACAAACATTATCGTTTCGTTATACACATAATCGCCTTTCCAAACAGGCTTCATATAGGTTTCAAGACTATACTCGTCGAATTTCAGCATTTCTTCAACCTCTTGCGATTCCTTACATTCCGAGTTTTTATCTGAACTACCCGCTCCGCTTTCGTTTTTGCACGAACAAAAATTTAAAAAACACCCCGCCGCCAGAACAATCGCGAAAATTTTTACCCCTTTCATCTTTTCATTATTCTTTTTATCTCGCTTAATTCTTCGTGGGAAACGCCGATATCGAGGAGATATTTTTCGGTATTTTCCCGAACGTTTCCGTCGCCGTAGTTTTCCAGAAAAGAATAAAGTTCGTTAATCTGAACGAGCATAGCCTCGTCCGTCGCGCCGTCCTTACAACCCGCTTCGGAGAAAAACGACAATTCATAATCCGCGAGAATATCGTCGTAACTTGCGCCGAGAAAGGCTTCAAGAATAGCCGCAAGCGTCCCCGTGCGATCCCTTCCTATCGCGCAATGAAATACTATCGGGTAATTTTTTTCAGCGGCAAATATTTTAATCGTTTCCGCCATGTTTTTCTGATAAATCGGGTCTTTTACGTTTGCCGCGCTTTTAACGTAATATGCGCCGGGAAAAGAATAATAATTCACGCTCTCCCCGAGGGGAGAAGTTGTCCCCGAACTCCCCTCGCCGCGGTTTCTAAGATCGATATCGGTTTTTATCCCGTAACGATAAATCGCATCTTGTATCCCTTTTGCCGTAACGTCATCCAGCGACGCGGCGCGATAAATCATCCCCTGTTTTATTTTTTTCGAGAAAAAACCTACGTCCCGAGCATTCGAAACCTCGTCGATTTTTATGGTTCTGGGGCTTTTTTGAGTTTTAAAAAAACTTTCGCCTTTTACAACCTCTTCGCCGCCCGAAAAACCCGTTACCGTCCAGCGATAATCCGAGTCGACATAAAGATCCCGGACGTCGATTTTTTTCTCCGCCGCGCGAAAACTCTCTTCTTTTTTGTAATGCCCGTCGGTAAAAATATCCACGATAAAATAATCGCATTCTATATCGGTGCTCCACGAAAAAGAAATCGCCTGCCCGTAAAAGACATCGTTTTTACCATAGTTTTCTCCGACACAGCCGGGCAAATACGAAGTATACCAATCGAATATGCTCTTATTTGAGACGACTATATCTTCCGTTTTTGCAGGAGTAATCATTTTCACTTTCATTTTATTCTCCGAAGCATTTTCATCGGTTTGCGAATCGCCGATCTTTTCCGGCGCGCAGGCAAAAAGCATCGCCGTTAAACATATTGTCAAAATACTTATTACAAACTTTCCGCCTTTCATATATTTCCTCATAACAAATAGATCCGTTGTTTGGATCTGTCGCGACTTTTTTCAAAACAATAAGTTCTATTTGAATCATTTAAATTCTACCATATTCTTCGACAATTGTAAATATCATTTTTTAGGATAGTTGTGTTAAATATTAGACAAATTTAAATAGCATCATCTGTTTTTCTATTGATAACCGCTATAATTGTTTCACTAAAACAATCTATAAGACTTTCGGGAATAAGCGACAAGTCGGGTTCTCCGATTACAAATACTTTCAAACCCGTATCGTTGTCATCTAACTGAATTTCTTTCATTTTTGCCATTGTCATTGCCTCCGTTTTTCTTGCATTATAAACGGATTTTCAACAGAACGTTAGAAACTCTTCCTTACCAAAAACTATACTTATCTTCATTTCCACCCAAATAAATCAAAACTAAAACCATATTATGTTATGGGTTGGTATGGTATCAGAAAAAGTCTGTACCGTCAAACGAAAAAATATAACTTAAAATTTCAAAATCGCTTTCGGTTATTCAATCAAACGTTACATTGAACCGAAAGCGGCTTATTTTTTTACTTCAACGTAATATTTTTTCTTTCGGCAATAATCTTTACTATTTTTGACTAAAAGCCTTTTGTTTGACGGCGTTGACTTTTCCCGATAGTTGTGGGGGTGTAAATAAAAAAGTTTCGGTTAAGAAAGTTTTTATTATTTATGGCACAAGTAATGTTAAATACTCCCCGCTTTACATTTCGTTGGGATTTCCTTTCGATTTGTACAAGGCGGGGTTTCTTACTTTTTCCGTAAAAATAAATTACTCTGAATTCAAGAAACTTATGGAGGTATTATAAACAAAATGCAAACAGCAGTAATTTACGCCCGCTATTCGAGCGACAGCCAAAACGAACAATCTATCGAAGGACAACTCCGTGTTTGCGAAGAGTACGCTAAAAGAAACGGTATTCTTATTCTAAACACTTACATTGACCGAGCAATGACAGGTAGAAACGACAATCGTCCTGATTTTCAACGTATGCTGAAAGACAGCAACCGAAAAGAATGGAACTATATCATTGTGTACAAGTTCGACCGTTTTGCCCGAAATCGCTATGAAACGGCTATCCACAAAAAAGAATTGAAAGACAACGGAGTTAAAGTGTTATCCGCTATGGAAAACATTCCCGACACGCCCGAAGCGATTATATTTGAAAGTATGCTCGAAGGCTATGCCGAGTATTATTCGGCGGAACTTGCGCAAAAAGTAAAACGCGGAATGTTTGAAACCAGACGCAAAGGTTTATACCAAGGCGGAGGACTATTATATGGATATAAAATCGACGGAAGAAAAATCGTGATAGACGAAAACAACGCCGCCGTCGTTCGCTTTATGTACGAACAATACGCAAACGGCGTTTTCGTTAAAGATATTATAAAGACTTTAACAGAAAAAAATATATTTTATAAAGGAAAACCTTTCGTAAGGAACAGCGTATATAATATTCTACGCAATGAAAAATATTCGGGCGTATATAAACACGGCGACGAAGTTGTTGACAATATGTACCCGCAAATAGTTCCGACAGAAATTTTCAATCAGGTTCGGCGTAAAGTCGATGCAAATAAATACGGCAAAAAGAGTCTGAAAATCGATTTTTTATTAAGGCAAAAGTTGATATGCGGCAACTGCGGTCAACCAATGCACGGTGAAAGCGGAACTACGAAAAACGGCTCGCGCATTTATTATTACAAATGCTACGGAAGAAAAAAGCGGCTGAACGATTGCAATAAATCAATGATTCGCAAGGAAGTAATAGAAAATCTTGTGACCGATACCATCGTTCAAAAATTATCCGAACCAAGCCTGATAAATATACTCGTATCTAAGATAATGCAAAGACAAGAAAAATCTATCCGTGAAAACTCTTCTCTTTCTTTATTGATTAAACAGAAAAAGCAAGTCGATATGTCAATCGATAATATCGTCGCGGCAATCGAACGCGGGATAGTTACGAACGCAACAAATGCTCGTTTACAATCGCTTGAAACTCAACAACAGGAATTAGAGCGACAAATTTTAATCGAGCAAAGCAAACAATCCGTTAAATTGTCGGCAACGGATATCAAGCAATTTTACGCTTCCGTATTAAATGAAAATTCAAAAATTCTGATAAACCTGCTAATCGAAAAAATAATCTTATTCGACGATAAAGTAGAAATATATTTCAACACCCCGATAAAAAATCCGAATGACACTCATTCGGGTTTTATTTTATATTCAAAAGCGGTTGAAATGATAGTCAGCAAATACGCTAACACAAAACCCGTCACCAGACAGATTTTACTCGAAATTATAGTCTAAATATATAGAAAAGACCCGATTCGATAAAGAAAAAACCTAACCCGAACACTTTTAGATATTCGAATTAGGTTGTTCTTGGTGCACCACGAAAAAGGACAGGTCTCTAACCTGTCCTTTTTTGTGGTACACCATCTAAGCGAACTCGTTACGCGGCAAACCTGTTTGCCGTCGTTCGTCAATTTGCGAAGCAAATTCCTGCCGAGGGCTCCCATAGCCAAAGGCTATGGGAAACGGTAATATTCCGTACTTCTTCAGGATACGGAAGTTTGCCGTAGGACTCCCGCTTGCGGGAAACGACAATACTCCTTAAACCTACGGCGCGACACAAATAATGCCGTTGGACTTCCATAACTTTCAGATTGGGAAGTCCAACGGCAACATTTCTTATTTTTACAAAAATTCGGTTTATTTGCGTTTTGAATAAATAATTCTGAAAGTCGTGCCTTTGCCTATCGCCGATTCCGTCTCGATTTTTAAGTCCAGAAGCTCGGCGATTCGCTTAACCGTCGCTAAACCCAAACCGTTGCCGTGCGTGGTACGCGATTTCTCGGCGCGGAAATATTTATCGAACATTCTCCGCCGCGTTTCCTCGTCCATTCCCACCCCGCTGTCGCGGACGGTAACGATTACTTCTCTGCCATTTTCTTCCAAAAATACGCCGACTTTGCCGTTTTCGGGCGTGAATTTTACGGCGTTATCGATAATATTTATAAAAAACCGACTTATAAGCTCCTCGTTGGAAACTATCCGACAATCGCCGACGTCGGCTTCGATTTCTATGTTTTTCTTCTCCCACGCCGATTGCAACAATAAAATACACTTTCTGAGCGATTCGGAAAGGTCGAATTCGCTTAAAGTTACGTCCAGACGGTTATTAGCGAGTCTGTCGAGCATAAGCGTGCCGGCGGTAAGGTCGATAAGTCTGTCCGATTCCGATACGATAATGCCGAGATATTCTTCCTGCTCTTCTTTCGTTATTTCGCCTTTCGCGATAAGCTTTGCAAACCCTCTTATCGAAACGATAGGCGTTTTCAGCTCGTGCGAAAAGTCGTTTATAAAGTCGTTTTTAGTTTCTTCCGAACGTTTAAGCGCAAGCGCGACCGTTTCGAGCGCGTTCGCGGCTTCTCTATACTCCGCCGAAACGTCTCCGAGATAAACTTCGTAATCTCCCGAAGAAATTTTTGCGACGGCGTCGTAAATGGTTTTAAGCGAAGCTTTGCGCTTTTTATATCTGAAAAAACAAAGCGCAAAATTTATCGCGAAAACGCAACAGAACAAAAAAGCGAAAAACAGAGTTCCGAACGGCATACCGAAAGTAATCGCGCCTGCCTTTTCCAGAACAAACATTGTCAAAAAACCGAACAGGCATGCCCCGCCGCACGAAAGCGCGGAAAAAATAAGCTCGGAATATTCGCCCTTTCTTCCTTTACGCATCGGTTTTCACCGCCTTGTAGCCAAGCCCTCTGACGGACTTGATCTCAATCGATTTAACGCCCGAAAGTTTTTCTCTGATACGGTTGATATGAACGTTCAAAGTATGATCGTCCTTTTCGGAAGTACCCCAGATATCTTCCATAAGTTCGTTTCTCGTAAAAATCTTACCGAGTGAGGAAAGCAGCTTGAACAACAGCAAAAATTCCTTCTGCGTAAGCTCGACGGGAGAGCCGTTCACCGTAGCCATCATCTGTGAAAAGTCCAGCGATAAGTCGTTAAACTGCAGTTTTTGCTCCGAAGGAGACTTACATCTTCTGAGCAATGCTTTGATTCTTAACAGCAATTCTTCCTCGTCGACGGGCTTTGTCATATAGTCGTCCGCGCCGACCATAAACCCGTAATGTTTATCGGACGGCGACTGTTTTGCGGTGACGATTATTATCGGCACGTTCTGATTTATTCTGCGTATCGTTTCGGTAAGGCGAAATCCGCTCGCGTCCGGAAGCATAACGTCCGCAAGTACGAGATCGGGCTTTTCCGTCTCGAAAAGTTTTACCGCTTCGGACGACGAAAAAGCAGATATGGGTTTATATCCGCCGTTTTTCAAAACGATAGTCATCAATTTATTAGTCGGGATATCGTCCTCGACGACAAGTACTGAAAACATTTTGTCACCCTCTCATAAGCCGAACGATACGCGACGATAAAACAACAAAAGCAATAAATCGATATAAAACGATATAACAATACGTCTCGCTAATCCGGCTGCTATTTTATTATTATACCACAAACGCGTATTTTTTCAAAGCGTTTATGTGAAAAGGTAATTAAAATGATGAAATGCTAATAAAAAAGAAAATTTGCCGCCTCATTTTATTTACTAATAAATATTTTGATGATAAAATCAAAACAACGAAAACAAGGAAAAAGCGAAGAATGTTAGAATTGACCGATATCGTAAAGGAATACTACACGCAAGACGAAACCGTCAGGGCGTTGAAAGGGATAAGCGTTAAATTCAGAAAAAGCGAGTTCGTGTCGGTGCTCGGTCCTTCCGGTTGCGGCAAAACCACTCTTTTAAACATCATCGGCGGACTTGACAGGTACACTTCGGGCGATCTTGCGATCGACGGGCGAAGCACCAAGCTTTACACAGATAAGGACTGGGACGCCTACCGCAATCACTCCGTGGGATTTGTTTTTCAAAGTTACAATTTAATTCCCCATCAGACTGTTGCCGAAAACGTGGAACTCGCCCTGACTCTTGCGGGCGTTTCCGCCGAAATTCGCCGTGAAAAAGCCAGAAAAGCCCTTGAAAAAGTGGGCCTCGGGAACAAGCTGAACGTTAAACCCAACCAACTTTCGGGCGGACAAATGCAAAGGGTTGCGATTGCTCGCGCGCTCGTGAACGACCCCGAAATTATCCTTGCCGACGAGCCAACCGGCGCGCTCGACTCCAAAACGAGCGTGCAGATTATGGATCTTCTCAAAGAAATTTCATCCGAAAGACTGATCATAATGGTCACGCACAACCCCGAACTTGCGGAGAAATACTCTTCGAGAATAATTCGTCTTTTAGACGGCGAACTCGTTTCGGACGACAAACCCGTAACAGATGAGGAATACGCTGCGGAAATAGCCGAAATCGAAAAGAAAAAAGCCGAAAACAATGATCAAGGCGGCAAAACCAAGAAAAAGCGCAAAGACGAAAAGCACGAAAACCGAAAAACGTCGATGAGTTTCTTTACCGCGCTTTCTTTAAGTTTCAAAAATATGCTTACGAAAAAAGCGAGAACTATTCTCGTTTCGTTCGCGGGAAGTATCGGAATAATCGGAATAGCCCTCATATTATCGCTTTCGAGCGGATTTCAGAATTATATCGACCGCGTTCAGCGTGACGCGCTTTCAAACTACCCGATAACGATAACAAAAAAATACGCGGACTACTCCTCCGTGATGCAGGGTCCTTCCGACGCGGCGCAGAACAACAAAGGTGAAAGATACCCGAAATCGACCACGATTACCGTAAACAACGCCATTACCGACTTGTATAATCAGTTTATCCGGGGCAGCAAGGACAACGACATTATAAGTTTTAAACATTATCTCGAAACGACCGATTATGACAAGAATAAAATCACCGCGATTCAGTACACTTATAACGTCGGTTTTACCGTTTACGGCGAGGACAAAGCGGGCGGGAAAGAATACACCCATCTGAAAAGCCCGATAGAATCAATGGTCGAAATATTCAAAGATCAATCGTCCAACCCGTTCGCGACCTCGGAAATTGCGGATATGTATTTCCCCGTATGGAACGAGATGATAAACAGCGAAACTCTTATCAAAAGCCAGTACGACCTTATCGACGGAAAATGGATAGATTTCGACAGCAACAGCGAAATTCTTCTCGTCGTGAACAGTTACAACGAAATTCCCGATTACGTTCTTACCTCTCTCGGACTTAAAAAACAGTTCGAAGCGGGTTCTTCTCTTACACCCGACGGGGCAGGCGGTTCGGGAAGCGTTTCTTCCGACGGTTCGGATGCCGATAACAAAACGTATCAGACGAGCGATTTTATAGGCCTCGAATACACGCTTTTCACTTCTCCGTTTTCCTATGAAAAACAGTCCGACGGACTTTTCAAGGCGACCGAAGACGAAGCAAAGCTCGAAGAATTATCGAAAGCAAACGGCAGAAAAGTGAGAATCGCGGGTGTAATTCGTCCTAAAGCGGGAGTTTCGGCAACTTCGATTCAAGGTTCGATTGCATACGGACACGGAATAACCGAAGCGTTGATGCAGGATATGAAACAGGCGGAAGTAGTAAAAGCTCAGCTTGCAAGCCCCACAAAAAGCGTTCTCGACGGCTCGACTTTCCTTTCTTCCAATATGAATACAGTTCTGACAAAAGTCGGATATGCAGATATAAACGACCCCGCGAGCATCTCGATTTACGCTTCGTCGTTCGAAAATAAGGATTATATCGAAGAACTTATAAGCAACTACAATGCCGCCACGGACGACGACAGCAAAATACGTTACACCGATTATATGGGAATCATGCTTTCTTCGGTTACGGATATCGTCAACGCGATTTCGTACGTTCTCATAGGTTTCGTGTCCGTTTCGCTTATCGTTTCCTCGATAATGATAGGAATTATCACCTACATTTCCGTTCTCGAAAGAATCAAGGAAATAGGCGTTTTAAGAGCTTTGGGAGCTTCCAAGCGCGATGTTTCGAGGGTTTTTAACGCCGAAACGCTTATTATCGGTTTCACCGCGGGCGTTATGGGCATACTCGTAACGATTATTCTCGACATACCGATAAGTTTAATAATTCATTCGCTGGCGGGGATTTCGAACGTAGCTTCGCTCCCGTGGGCAGGCGCGCTTATTCTTATCGCAATATCTATGGTTTTAACGCTTATCGCGGGACTTATCCCCTCGAGACTTGCAAGCAAAAAAGACCCGGTTATCGCCCTCCGTTCGGAGTAATCTTCCGTAAAATCGGCTTGGAATTATCAAAATCTCGGCTTATCTTGTCAGGAGAGCCGTCAACACGGTCGGAGAGCTATAACAATCTCACCGTTCGCCCGCTTTTTTATCGTTTTTCCTATTGTCACCCCTGCTTTCTCTTTTTGGAGAAAGTGTCTGCGAACGTCGACGGAAGAGGACAATCCTGAAATTCAAAAAAACAGCAGATAATCGACTTATAGGCAGGTTTTTGCTTATCAATTAAATATAAGTCACACAAAAAACCGCGTATAAATCATATAAAAACAGTATCTGAACCATACAAAAAACTGCGCCCGACCGCTCTGTAAAAAGCGGTCGGGCGCACTTATGATTTTCAGGTTCTTTTAAAATTTACAGATTATTAATCCTTAAATCTTTCTTTCGCGGAATACGTCGTGTGAAGAAGCTCGTGAGCCTTGTGCGAGTTGGGTTTATCAAGGAATGTCTTGTAAAGCTCGATAATCTGAGGGTTCTTGTGAGAAACTCTGAGCGGTCTGCCCTCGTCTTCCATATACAAAGCGTTTGATCTCTTCTCTTTGTAAGTATCGAGAATGTTATCGTCCTCGTTCGGAAGGAAACAAGGTTTCACGAACGGCTGACCGCCGCCCGCAACGCATCCGCCGGGGCAACCCATAATTTCGATGAAATGATAGGGGCTTTTACCTGCTCTGATTTCGTCGAGAAGGACTTTCGCATTTTTCATACCCGAAGCTACGGCGACTTTAACTTGCATACCGCCGAGTTTGTATGTAGCTTCCTTGATACCGTCTAAACCTCTTACGTCTTTAAGTTCGACGTTTTCGAGTTCTTTTCCGGTAAGCTCATATGCAGCCGTACGAAGCGCGGCTTCCATAACTCCGCCCGTAGCTCCGAAAATTACGCCCGCGCCGGTGTAATCGCCGACTATATCATAATCGAAATCCTCATCGGGAAGTCTGTTGAAGATAATGCCGGAACGCTTGATAAGCTTCGCGAGTTCTCTCGTGGTGAGTACGGCGTCTACGTCCTTAAGACCGTTCGTTACAAGTTCGGGTCTTTCCTTTTCGTACTTTTTCGCAACGCAGGGCATTATCGAAACGACGTAAATATCTTCGGGTTTCAGCCCTTTCTTCTCGGCGTAATAAGTTTTCAAAATTGCGCCGAACATCTCGTGAGGAGATTTGCAGGAAGAAAGGTGCGGAAGAAGATCTCCGTAGTAATACTCCGCGTAATTTACCCAGCCCGGCGAGCAGGAAGTTATCATCGGGAGTACGCCGTTATCCGAAATTCTGTGTAAAAGCTCGGTGGCTTCTTCCATAATAGTTAAATCCGCGCCGAAATTGGTGTCGAAAACTTTCCTGAAACCGAGACGGCGGAGCGCGGCGACCATTTTACCCGTAACCGGCGTTCCGATTTTATAACCGAACTCCTCGCCGAGCGCAGCTCTTACCGCGGGGGCGGTCTGAACGACTACGTATTTACCCGCTTTCATAGCCGCGTCTACTTTTTCGATTTCGCTTACTTCCATAAGCGCGCCGGTAGGACATACGGTTACGCACTGTCCGCAAAGAATACACGGAGAATTTGCGAAACTTCTGTTGCCCGCGGGAGCTACTATCGTTTTGAAACCTCTCTTTTCGAAGCCTAAAACGGAAAGTCCGTGAGCGTTTTTGCATCTTTCGATACATCTTCCGCAAAGAATACATTTGGAAGTATCTCTTTTTACCGACGGAGTGAGATTATCGATCGTAACGGGAGTCATTTCGCCCTGATACATATCGTCTCTCGCGCCGACGAGCTGAGCGACGTGAAGAAGTTCGCACTTCCCGTTCTTGTCGCACTGCTGACAATTTTTGTTGTGGTTGGAAAGGAGAAGCTCGACCGAGCATCTTCTCGCCTCTGCCGCCTTGGGCGAAGAAATGGTAATCTCCATTCCCTCGTTGACGGGATAAACGCACGAAGCGACGAGACCTCTCGCGCCGGTCGCCTCGACAAGGCAGACTCTGCAAGAACCTCTCGAACATTCGCCGTGATTGAATGCGCAAAGCGAGGGGATTTCATAGCCGCAGGCTTTTGCCGCTTCGAGTATGGTCATACCGGCTTCCACTTCGTACGGTACGCCTTCGATTTTTATATTAACTTTAGCCATAGTTTATCGTCCTCCGCTTACTTTTTCTCAACAGCGCCGAACTTACACGACGCGATACACATTCCGCACTTGATACATTTCTTGGTATCGATAACGTACGGCTCTTTGCCGACAACGCCGGAAATAGCGTCGACGGGGCATTTCTTCGAGCAAAGACTGCACTTCTTGCACTTATCGGGATCGATCGAGTAAACCATAAGGTGTTTACAGACGTGCGCGGGGCAACGTTTATCCACGATATGCGCGATGTACTCGTCTCTGAAATGAGCGAGGGTGGACAAAATGGGGTTGGGAGCTGTCTGACCGAGCGCGCAAAGCGAATTGCTTCTTACGTTCGCGGCGAGCTTTTCGAGGTCGTCGAGATCGGACATCTCGGCTTTTCCGTCTACGATTTTAGTGAGCAGCTCGAGCATTCTCTTGGTACCGATACGGCAGGGCGAACATTTTCCGCACGATTCGTCGTAAATGAATTCCATATAGAATTTAGCCACGTCGACCATACAGTTGTCTTCATCCATAACGATAGCTCCGCCCGAACCCATCATCGAGCCTTTAGCAACAAGGTTATCGAAATCGATTTCCGCGTCGAGGTCGGCTTCGGTAAGACATCCGCCGGAAGGTCCGCCCGTCTGAATGGCTTTGAATTTTTTGCCGTGCGGGATTCCGCCTCCGATATCGTAAATAAGCTCGCGGAGAGTCGTTCCCATAGGAACTTCCACAAGACCTACGTTATTGATTTTTCCGCCGAGAGCGAAAACTTTAGTCCCCTTGGATTTTTCCGTTCCGTGCTTCGCGAACGCCTGAACGCCCTCTCTCATAATGTACGGAACGCAGGCGAGCGTTTCTACGTTGTTTACGATCGTGGGACATTGCCACAAGCCCTTGACAGCCGGGAACGGCGGACGGGGACGGGGCATACCGCGCTGACCTTCGATAGAATTTAAAAGCGCGGTCTCTTCGCCGCAGACAAACGCGCCCGCGCCGAGACGGATATGTACGTGGAAATTAAAACCCGTACCTAATATGTTATCGCCGATAAGCCCTAAACTTTCGGCTTGTTTTATAGCTATTTTAAGTCTGTTTACGGCAATCGGGTACTCCGCTCTTACGTAGAAATAACCGTTCTGCGCTCCGATTGCGTAACCAGCGATCATCATGCCTTCGATAACCGACAAAGGATTACCTTCGAGAATGGATCTGTCCATAAACGCGCCCGGATCGCCCTCGTCGCCGTTACAAACGACGTATTTATCGCCGTCCGGCTGAGCGTACGCAAACTGCCACTTTCTGCCCGTGGGGAATCCGCCGCCGCCGCGACCTCTTAAACCCGAATCGAGAATATTCTTTATAACGTCCGCTCTGTCCATCTGAAGAGCTTTGGAAAGTCCCTGAAACGCGCCCGCGCCCAAAGCTTCGTCGATATCTTCCGGATTGATGCTTCCGCAGCCGTGCAACGCGATACGAACCTGTTTTTTGTAGAACGTGATTTCGTCCTGCTTGGAAATTCTCTGTTCGGTAACGGGATCGATGTATAAAAGCCTGTCTACGATTTCGCCGCCCTCTATATCTTTTTCGATTATTTCGGCAACGTCCTCGATTTTAACCATTCTGTAAAGAGTATCTTCGGGATAAATCTTTACGAAAGGTCCTTGCGAACAGAAGCCGAAGCAACCTACCTGATTTACCGTAACTTTATCGCCGAGGTTTTTCTCCGCGATAAGCCTTTCGAACTCGGCTTTGATTTCCGCCGAATGAGAGGAAAGACAACCCGTACCGCCGCAAAGAACGACATGTCTTCTGCCGTCCGACCCCGTGAACTTGGCGTCCATACATTTCGAGCATTTTGCCGAAACGGCTTTCAAATCTTCGATATTTCTGATCTTCATTACAGTCCGCCTCCCATTGCTCTGTATTCTTCTATAACGTGCGGAACGGCGTCGACCGTCATCTTGGGGTAAACCTTTCCGTTTATGGAAACGGCGGGAGCGATACCGCACGCGCCTATGCAACGAAGCGCGTCGAGCGTGAACAATCCGTCTTCGCTCGTTTCGCCGGGTTTGATTTTGAGTATTTCGGAAAACTTGTCGATAACCTGCTGTGCGCCTTTAACGTAGCACGCCGTTCCGAGGCAGCACCCGATAACGTATTTCCCCTTGGGCATAAGCGAGAAGAAAGAATAGAACGTTACCACGCCGTAAATCTCCGCGACGGAAATACCCGTCTTATCGGAAACGATTTCCTGAACTTCGAGAGGAATATAGCCGTATTCCTTCTGAATATCGCTCAGGATCATCATAAGCGGCGTATTTTCGTCCTTGTATCTGTCGCAAATCTCGTTGATCTGCTTGACCGCCGCCTCCTGTAAATGAGCCATTGTAAGCCCTCCTTTAAGTGAAAAATTAGAGATTCCTTTAATAGCAGTTAAAGGATTTTGAAAAATTTGTCGATTAGAAAATACTTATATCGACGTTCATAAGTCATTATACAAAATTTATATAACGATGTCAATCGATTGAGTAAAATTTACCTGAAAATAAATGATTTTGTCGTTTTTTGCATTGTTTCGGGTTTTGAAATTCAGCCTTGCGGATTAAACCCGAATATTTTCACAAAAAACCGATCGTTTTTCGCTTGCGAATTCGAGCGGAAAGTTGTATAATTCGCGCGTGTAACGCGCGGTCGGGTTTTCGCGGCGATAAAAAGCGAAATTTCTTCCCGCCGCGCAAAGGGAATTATGGCAGGCGAAAAATCTTTTTTCAGAAATTTATCCAAGCCCGTAGACCTCACGAAAGGCAGCCCGTGGAAGGTTCTTTTATTATACGGCGCGCCCATAATGTTATCTTATTTTCTGCAACAGATTTACGTTTTAACCGACGCGATAATCTGCGGACAGACTTTAACCGCGGGACAGGTTGCAGGGGTAAACGACACGTTCCCTTTAACCTTTATTTTTCTGCAATTCGCTTTCGGCTGCACCTCGGGTTTCAGCGTTATAACGGCTAAACGCGTGGGGCTTAAAGACGAACGGGCGGTGAGGAAATCGTTTGCCACGCAGATTTATCTGACTGTCGCCGTTTCGATCGTTCTCACCGTTTTATCGATAATTCTTTTGCCGTGGCTTTTGAGCGTTATAAACGTAACCCCGACAAACAAAGAGGTTTACGACGCGGCATATTCTTACTGTTTCGTCATTTTCCTCGGAATCATAACTCAGATGGGTTATAATTTCGTCTGCGGAATTTTGAGAGCTTACGGCGATTCGCTTACTCCGCTCGTCTTTCTCGTCATCTCGACGGCAATAAACGTCGCGCTCGACGTGTTCTTCCTCGCCGCCTTGAAATCGGGTCCCGCAGGCGCGGCGGCGGCAACCGTCATAACTCAGTTTTTAAGTATGGCGGGGTGCTTTATATATACAATGATAAAGTACAAATCGCTCAGGCTTAAAAAGGAAGACTTTAAGTGCTCGGCAAACGAGCTTATTTCGCACTTAAAGCAAGGGCTGCCGCTCGGACTTCAGTTCTCTATCCTCGCGATAGGAATTATCGTCATGCAAGGCGGCGTGGTTAAATTCGACATAGACAAAGACGGAATTATGCTTCCCCTCGCTCCCGCTCAGAACGGATTCGGCGCGGCGAACAAACTCATAAATTTCCTTATGTCCTTTTATAACGGACTCGGCGCGGCTATTCTCGGTTTCAACGCGCAAAATTACGGCACAGGCAATTACGAAACCATAAAAAAAGGCACTTTGCAGGCGCTTATAATTACGTTCGTAATTTACGTTTTATGTCTCGGCGCGGGGTTTGCGTTGTCGATCGGCGGCGCGTATCAGTATATCTTTATGAGTGCGGAAAAAATAACCGCGGAATCGATACGTTTCGGAAATATTTTCGTTTACGTCGATTTCGCGCTGTATTTTATGCTCGGCGTGCTTATCGTGGTAAGAAGCGCCGTTCAGGGAATATGTAAATCGGGATTCGTTCTCGGCGCGGGAATTATGGAGCTTACGGCAAGAATACTCATCTGCATTTTTCTCCCCTCGATAATAAACGGCGGCGCGATTTCCTCTTCGGCTTCGTCCGCGGCGTTTGCGGGACTTTGTTTTGCCGACCCCGGCGCCTGGACGCTTGCTTCTCTGCTCCTTCTTATTCCTTTATTCAAAAATATTATAAAAAAGAAATATTAACCTTTTCGCTTAGCCTTCTCCACTCGGAGAATACGGCAAATCAAGCGGCTTTCCGCGTGGATTTGACGGAAGAGGACAAAACCTTCCTTTTTATCGATATAATATTTCAGCCGGGTTGCCGCTTAAAACTTTAAGCGGCGACCCGGCTGTTTTGTTGTTTTTAAATCCGATTTATTTAAACCCGATTTATATGTTGTATATTAAAGTCCCGTTACCGAACCCGATTTAATTTGCAAATCTTATTACGCCATTTTCGCGGCGGCGTAAAAAATTTCTCTCTGCCCGTCTTCGTTCGGGTGAATTCCGTCCTTGCACATAAGCGAACCGAAATCGTTTCTGCTTAAAAAACGCTGCCTTAAATCGATTACGTTAAGCCCTTTATAAAACGAATTCTTGATAACCTCGTTGTTGAACATTTCCTGATGACGGTAAATCGTGTTCGCGTCGCCTTTGAAAAACTGCATAACCTTATCCCCGTCCGCGAGGCGCGTTATCACCTCGTTGAAATATCTCTCCGAGCAAACAGGCGGAAGCGTACACGGAATAACCTCCACCCCCGCAGACAAAAGCTTATCCAGAGTCTCTTTGTAAAGCGCGGAAAATTCCGCTATGTCCGTTTTGGAATTATGGTTTTTGAAAGGGTCGGCGGCAACGCTTTTCCAGTCGAAATCGGCGTCGTTTCCTCCGAGTTCGATAACCGCGACGTTTTTTACGGAACTGTCGAGCGAAGCGATGTATTTATCCACTTTTCCTCGCTCGCAAAGCCTTTTGAGTGAGTTTCCGTAAGCCGAAAGATTTTCTATTTTTATATGGTAATTCTCCTCGTAAAGCTTTATCGCGCAGGTGGGAAGAAACTCGATTTTTCCGTCCTCGGTTATTATGCCTTTACCGATCGAATCGCCGAAAACCGTTATTCTTTTCTTAATCGCTTCCATTTTTCGTCTCCTTTATTCCGATATAAAACGCCGCCAGTTATCAAGCCTGTTTAACGCGCGCCGCCTTCGTCGCCTTTCATACAAAAAGTATAACCCCGAGCGCCCGAAAACTCAACCTACTTCGCATTTTCAGGTATACACGAATGATTTTCGCAAAGTAGATATTTCGGGATTCGACTCTACTCACGGTAGAATATAACGAAATTTTGCTTTAATCGTTTGATTTTTACATAAATCTATGGTAGAATATGTTCGATTGTGGATTTTGAAAGTATGGAAGATTTAAAGATAATATTTGCTAGAAATTTAATAATGCTCCGCAAGCAGATGAAGCTCACGCAGATTGAACTTGCCGAAAAAATAAACTATTCGGACAAAGCCGTTTCGAAATGGGAACGCGGAGAATCTATCCCGGACGTTTCCGTTTTGCTTGCATTGGCTCAGCTTTTCGGTGTGAGTATCGATTTCCTTGTCACGGAGCACAAAAACGAAGAAGCCGCGAAAGAACAGACATCGTACGCCGCCTCGATAAAAAAAAGGAACAGAATGCTCGTCGCCGCAATCACTTTCGTTGCCATTTTGATCGTGGAAACGATAGTTTTTATTGCTCTTCAGGGCGCGATGCCTTCTTTTTGGCGGAACGCGATGTTCTGTTACGCAATGCCGCTCCCCGCGGTTTCGGTCGTGGCGGTGGTGTTCAGCGGATTATGGGCAACCAAGGGCGTTAGTTTCGCCGCCGTTTCCGTGCTCATCTGGACTACTCTTTTAGACGCTTTTCTGATAATTATGCTATGCGGAAAGATATTCCCTCTCGTATTCGTTCTCGGAATACCCGCCGAAATAGTCGCGATGATGAGTTATAAAATTAAAATTACGGTAAATATGCTTAAACCTAAAAATAACGAGAAAGAACGAACCGACGAATAAAACCGACAAATTTTCTTTTGAGTAACGATTATGGATAAAGATTTACACAAGGATCACAGACAAAGATTAAGGGAAAGATTCGACAACGACCCGAAAGGTTTTTCGAAACACGAACTTCTGGAGCTTTTGCTGTTTTACGCGATTCCGCGTCACAACGTGAACCCGATCGCGCACAAACTTATCGATAAGTACGGCTCTTTGACGCAGGTTCTGCACGCGAACGCGGAAGATATCGCCGAAGTTGACGGAATCGGTCCGTCGGCGGCGACTTATCTCACCGTTTTAGGCCGGGCGCTCGACATAATCGCGACCGAAGAGGAAGAACAACAGAAAATTTACAGCTTCGAAAAATGCAAATCCTATTTCCTTAAAGTTTTAGGTTCTTTGGACACAGAACGCTTCTGCGCGATTTTCCTTTCCAAATCGGACAAGATAATTATGCGTAAGATTTACACGGACGAAAGCGAAAACAGCGTAAGCGTGGACACTATTCCTTTCGTGAAATCGCTCGTAAACCCGAAGATAAGCGCGGTAGTTATCGCGCACAATCACCCATCGGGAAACCCCACGCCTTCGCGCGCGGACGATTTAGCCACCGAAAAGCTCGCAATGCTTTTCGCTCTCAACGGCGTTAAACTTTACGACCACGTTATCGTCGGCGGAAACGAAGTATACAGTTATCGTATGGACGAAAGACTTGAAAAGATTTTAAATTCCGCCAACCGTCGTTTCGAGGGTCTGTAAGCTTCCGAACTCGGCAACAGGGTTGTCGTTTTGTTCCTTTTTATGCGTTTAATCGACTTATAGCGGCACTTTTACCGCTTAATCAAACGTTTTGATTATATAAATTCAGGGGCGAAGCAAGCCATAGCTTGCTTCGCCCCCTCTGTTTTTCTTCCGTTAAATATTTCAAATATATCTCAGAACAAACCGACTATTTCGCCCTTTTCGTTCACGTCGATATTTTCGGCGGCAGGCTTTTTCGGAAGCCCCGGCATCGTCATAATATCGCCGGTTAAAACGACGATAAATCCCGCGCCCGCGGCAACTTTAACGTTCCTTACGGTAACTTTGAATCCGCTCGGCGCGCCGAGAAGCGACGGATTATCCGAGAAACTGTACTGCGTTTTAGCAATGCAGACGGGCAGGCGCGAAAATCCGAGTTCGTTAAGTTTTTCGATCTGTTTTTTAGCCTGCGGAGCGAAAACAACTCCGTCTCCGCCGTAAATTTTCTTCACGATCGATTCGATTTTGCCGCTTATGCTCTCGTCGTCTTTGTAAGCGAAAGTGAAATCGCATTTTTCTTCTTCGCAAAGGCGTTTAACCTCGCGGGCAAGAGCTTCGCCGCCCTTTCCGCCCTCGGCAAACACGGTGGATAAAACGACGTTCACGCCGAGACTTTGGCATTTTTCGATAATGAAATCTATTTCCTTATCGGTATCCGTCGGGAAACGGTTTATCGCGACCACGCACGGAATTTTATAAACGTTTTTAATGTTAGAAACGTGCCTTAAAAGGTTAGGCACGCCCTTTTCGAGCGCGGAAAGATTTTCCTCGTTAAGTTCCGTTTTCGCAAGTCCGCCGTGCATTTTGAGCGCGCGCACCGTCGCCACGATTACCGCGGCGGAGGGTTTCAATCCCGCTTTTCTGCACTTGATGTCGAGGAATTTCTCCGCTCCGAGATCCGCGCCGAAACCGGCTTCGGTAACGACGTAATCCGCCGTTTTGAGCGCGAGTTTGGTTGCGAGAACGGAGTTGCAGCCGTGCGCGATATTTGCGAAAGGTCCGCCGTGAACGAACGCAGGCGTACCCTCGAGAGTCTGCACGAGATTAGGTTTCAAAGCGTCTTTCAAAAGAGCGGTCATCGCGCCCGCGGCTTTCAAGTCTCCCGCCGTAACAGGTTTGTCGTCATAAGTGTAGCCGACGATTATTTTCGATAATTTTTCCTTTAAATCGGCAATCGATTCCGAAAGGCATAAAACCGCCATAACCTCGGAAGCGACGGTTATATCGAACCCGTCTTCTCTCGGAGTGCCGTTAGCTTTTCCGCCTAGACCGTCGACGATAAATCTGAGCTGGCGGTCGTTCATATCGACGCACCTTTTCCAGGTGATTTTCCTTACGTCGATACCGAGTTCGTTTCCCTGCTGAATGTGGTTATCGAGCATCGCCGCGAGGAGATTGTTCGCCGCGCCTATCGCGTGAAAATCGCCCGTGAAATGCAGGTTTATGTCCTCCATCGGCACGACTTGAGCGTATCCGCCGCCCGCTGCGCCGCCTTTTATCCCGAAAACAGGGCCGAGCGACGGCTCGCGAAGCGCGAGCGCAACGTTTTCGCCTATCCGTTGAAGTCCGTCCGCAAGACCTATCGAGGTCGTTGTTTTGCCCTCGCCTGCGGGGGTGGGGGTTATCGCCGTAACGAGAACGAGTTTGCCGTTATGTTTTTTGGTTTTTAAGTATTCAAGGTCGATTTTCGCCTTGTACTTTCCGTAATTTTCAACGTATTTATCCTCTATTCCGCATTTCGCGGCAATTTCGGAAATATTTTTCATTTCGCATTCGCGAGCTATTTCGATATCCGTTTTCATTTATTTCTCCCCGTTTATTATTTGCAGTTATTTAAAAATTCGCCCAATTTTTCGATTCCCTTTTTTATGGAATCCGACCCGAGCGCGTAAGAAATTCTCACGTAATTATCCGCACCGAAAGCCACGCCGGGTACAACGGCAACGCCGCTTTCCGTCAACAATTTATCGGCAAAATCGACCGAATTTTCTATAATTTCTCCGCTCGGAGACTTCTTTCCGAAACTCTTTGAAACGTCGGCGAGAACATAGAACGCGCCGTTCGGCTTTATGAAAGGCACGCCCGCTTTTTGCAATGTTTCGATAGCGAGAATCCGTCTTTCGGCGAAAGTTTCTCTCATTTCGGAAATGAATTTTTCGGAATGTTCGCGGTCGGTAAGCGCGGTCAAGGAAGCGTACTGCGTTATCGAGTTTACGTTCGATGTCATATGGCTTTGCGCTCTCGTCATAGCCTTCGCAACATTCTCGGGAGCGATTGCCCAGCCGAGTCGCCAGCCCGTCATCGCGTAGGACTTGCTCATTCCGTCGATAATTATCGTTCTTTCTTTCATTTCTTCCGAAAGAACGGCAATCGAAACGTGTTTTTCGCCGCCGTAAACGAGATTTCTGTAAATTTCGTCCGAAATGATTACTATGTTTTTATGTTTTTCGAGTACTACCGCGATTTCTTCGAGTTCTTTTCTCGTGTAAACCGCACCCGTAGGATTGTTCGGCGAGTTTAAAATGAGCGCACGCGTGTTGTCCGTTATAACGCTTTCAAGCTCTTCGGCAGTCATTTTATAGCCGTTTTGCGGCTTGGTCTTAGCAAAAACGCACTTACCGCCACAGTATTTCACAAGCTCGGGATAAGTCACCCAGTAAGGAGACGGGATAACCACCTCGTCGCCCTCTTCGATCGTAGCCGCGATCGCGTTGTAAAGCGGCTGCTTCGCGCCCGCGCCGATAACCACCTGCGACGGCGAATATTTAAGCCCCGTGGCGCGCTCGGTTTCTTCGACAACCGCCTTTTTAAGCTCGGTTATTCCCGAAGCGGGGGTATATTTGGTCCGCCCGTCCTTCATAGCCGTATACGCCGCCTCGATTATGTAATCGGGCGTGTTGAAATCGGGTTCGCCCACGCCGAAGTTGACTATATCTTTCCCTTCGGCTTTAAGCTGTTTTGCCTTTGCGGAGATCGCGAGCGTTGCCGATTCCGCAATGCCCGAAACTCTTTTAGTAAGTTTTATTGCCATTAACACCACCTCTCGGCCGATAGCCGAAATTCCTGCGCAAAAAATTTTTTTGCTGCGGAACAACTCTTTTTTGAAGTTACTCGAAAACTACATATAAATTATATCATTTGTCTCCCGTTTCGTCAATAACTTTTATAACTGCCGGACATTTCCCCTGAGATTCACGCTCGATTTAAGTCTGCTTGTTTACCATTAACTCATTCTCACTACAGAAAAATACAGCTTGCCGACTTTGCAAAAAGCGTGATAAAAAAACAAGCGAGCATATTCAGATACACTCGCCTGTCGATTTTTAGCATTTTCGCCTGTCACGAAATAATTTTGAATGTAAATATCAAATAAATTGCAGGATATCGACGAGGATCGCGAAACCTAAAATCACGATAAGCCCCACGCCGTGAATAATCGCTTCCACCTTTCTGCTGACGGGTTTTTTCCTTATCCATTCGATAATGCAGAAAACCACTCTCGCGCCGTCGAGCGCGGGGATAGGCAGAAGATTGAAGACAGCAAGGTTTACGCCTATAAACGCGGTGATTTCAAGCCCGTATCTAAGCCCCATACTGATAAGCTGAGAGGTTGTTTTTATCGTCGTTACCGTTCCGCCGACGGCGTTAAGACCGAGCTTACCCGTGAGGAGCTGTCCGAGCGTTCTCAAAACCGTTCCGCCGATTTTGAACGAATAGCCGAACGAATGTCCTATCGTGCCGAAAAATCCGAATTTAACGTCCGTGGAATCGAGATAATAGCTTTTCGCGGCTTCGGTTACGCCGAAATATTTCATAACGGCGTCGCCCGTTTTTTTTGTTTCGTTCCACGTTTCCGTGAAAACGTGAACGTACTTTTCGTCTCTGCTCGTCCAGAGCCACACCGAGTCTCCCGCGGTTTTGTCTTTGAGAACATACGCGACGTCGGCAGGCGTGTAAACGAACGTGGCGTCTTTATAATCGACGTCGGGTTCGCCTATCTTAATAAGAAAATCGCCCGTTTTGAAAAAACTCCACGGATCGGCTTCGAACTGCATCGCGTAGCCTATACCCAAAGCGTCGTAAACCTTGGTGACTTCTGTGAGGTTTTTACACTCCACGTCCGCGCGCAAGACTATATCGCGCCTCTCTTTTACCAGAGTATATTCGTCACCGTTACCCGTTGAAACCTTTCTCGCAAGCTCCGCCGTTATAACGTCGCCCTTCTTCGCGTGATTCAACGCGGTTATGAGATCGACGGTCATATATATATTGGTTTTCTTGCCGTTTTTGGCGAGCGAAATAATGTATTCACCGTTGTTAATCGACTTATCGGCGGGGATTTGCATTTCAATGGTCTCTCCGTAAATCGCCTCGTCGTTTCGCGTATACTTAACTCCGAGCGTGGATTGACCGTACGCCGTCATCGAAATTATTATGATAATAAGAGCTAAAATATAGTTCATAGTCGCGCCCGCGATAAGAACTAAAATTCTCTGCCACGGCTTTTTATTGTTGAAGGCGTTCGGGTCTGCTTCCTTGCCGTCTTCGTCCTCGCCGTCGAAAGCGCAAAAACCGCCGAACGGGAAAAGCCTTATCGAGAATACCTCGCCGCTTTTGAGCGTACGCTTGAAAACCGCAGGACCCATACCGATGGCAAATTCATTGATTTTAAACTTGAATATTTTGCCGACTACATAGTGCCCGAGCTCGTGTATGGTTATCATAACCATAAGAATAAGAATCGCTATCGCGACATAACCCACAGATTTTAACACCGGAAGAACTCCCGATTCCAAAAGATTATTTAACAATTATATATTCTCCGCTTTTTTATAAACAGCTTTTCTCGCTTCCTTGTCCGTAAATGTGAGCGAATCGTAAGTGACTTCTCCGTTTTTTGCCGAATCGGTCGCGTAAGAAATAAGCTCCGCTATATCGTAAAACCCGATTTTGTCTTTAAGATACAAATCCACTGCGGCTTCGTTCGCGGCGTTCATCGCGCAAGGCTTTAGCCCGCCCTTTTTAAAAGAATTGAGCGCGAGCGAAAAACACGGAAATCTTTCCGTATCGATTTCGTCAAAATGAAGAGTTTTGCCCGCGAGAGATAAAAACGGCACGCCCGTTTCATACCTTTTCGGATAAGTAAGCGCGAGCTGAATAGGGATTTCCATAGACGGATATCCGAGCTGCGCCATAATCGCGCCGTCCGCAAATTCCACCATAGAATGAATTATGCTTTCGGGGTGAACGATCGCCTCCACCTTTTCGAGCGGCGCGTTATAAAGCCTGCAAGCTTCGATAACCTCGAGTCCTTTGTTTAAAAGCGTGGCGCAATCGATCGTGATTTTTTTGCCCATATTCCAGTTCGGGTGTTTCAAAGCGTCCGCCGCCTTCATTTTGGCGATTTTATCTTTCGGAAGGTCTCGAAACGCACCGCCGCTCGCCGTTATGATAAGCTTTTTGAACTCGGCGCCGAAATCGAACCCGAGGCACTGGAAAATCGCCGAATGTTCGCTGTCGACGGGGATTATCCTCACGCCCTTTTCTTTTGCGAGCCGCATAACGATTTCTCCGCCGGCAACAAGCGTTTCCTTGTTCGCAAGCGCGACGTCTTTCCCGAGATTTATGGCTTCCAACACGGGGGCAAGCCCCGCGAACCCCGAAACCGCGACGAAAACTATGTCGGCTTTCTCACTTACGGCGTGGAGCGCCGCACATTCGCCCGTGTAAAGGAGCGTTCCCTCGGGAAGCTTGGTTATCTCCCGAGCTTTTTCGGGGTTATTAAGCGCGATAATCTCCGGTTTGAAAATATTCGCCTGCCGCTCGAGAAGTTTTGCGTTCTCCCCTGCGGCAAGCGAAATAATATTGAATTTGTCTTTATGGCGAAGTACTACGTCTACGACCTGTCTACCGATAGACCCCGTGCTTCCTATAAGAGAAATATTTATCATTTTTTATTGTTTTTACGACAATTTTACCCCACCGTAACGGTTTTATCGTTACAACGGTTCTACCTTTTTCAAGGTTTTACATCATAAGAGTTCCGCCGGTTACAAGCGGAATGAAAATCGTGAACACAAACGAGACGATAGGCGCGGTGAACGTGAGTCCGTCGATACGGTCGGACATACCGCCGTGACCGGGAAGAATTTTCCCCATGTCCTTAATGCCGAGCTTTCTTTTGATAACGCTTTCCACAAGGTCGCCGAACGCGGTTAAAACCGCGCACGCGATACCCGAAACGGCGAACAGAACGGCTTCGAGCCAGATTGCTTTTTTGCCGAAAATGATTCCTTTTTCAGTGAAAACGAAGTAAACGAGAAGGCTTGCTATCATTCCGCCGACAAGCCCGCCGATAAACCCGCTTACCGTTTTATTCGGACTTATCTTCTCGCAAAGCTTTTTACCGCCTATTGCGCTTCCGACAAAGTACGCGAACGTATCCGCGCACGGCGTTATCGCAAAAGCCATCAGAAGCGGCTCGAAAGTGGGATATCTGTTAATAACAAGAAGCGAAACGAGTATCGTGGACGGGAATATCATAACGAACAAACTTATGCCTATGCTTTCCAAGGAAATATGATCGAACTCGAAAACGAGAAGCGAGAGAAGCATCAGGAACAAAAACAGCATCGCGCCGAACGCCCAGCCCATACCTTTAAAGCCGTAAGCGATATATACTGCAAACGGATAAATGAAAATTATGATTTTCTGCGTTTTGAGAAGCTTATCCGAGAACGCCCTTTCATATTCATATGTGGAAATAACCGCCATAATGAGAATAAAGAGGTCGAATAATAAATCCCCGACGGTTATCGGCTTCAAAAAAACGCCGGCGAAAACTTCCGTTGTCAGAAAGTATTTCAAAAGGAAGAAACCGACGGTAACAATCACTATGCCGGCTCCCGTAATAATTCTTTTTAACATTTTTTTCAATCCTTCAGTCGCCATAAAACAATAACGACTACGCAGTATGCAAACCTTAATCCCCTGTTTTCCTTGTTCGTTTGCGGCGTAATACAAAAACATTACTCGCCGCCGAAATATTTTTAACGAAACAAATTACACGCCGCCGAATCTTCTCTTTCTGTGAGAATACCATTCGAAAGCTTTTTTTAGTTCTTCCTTATGGAAATCCGGCCACAACACGTCCGTGAAATAAAATTCCGCATAGGCGCATTGCCACAAAAAGAAATTGCTCAGCCGCATTTCTCCGCTCGTTCTGATAACGAGGTCGATATCGGGAAGAGACGAGGTGTAAAATCCGTTTACGAAATCTTCTTCGGTAAGTTCGGTTTTTCCGCTTTTTATTGCGAGGTTGGCGGCTCTGACTATTTCCGCCCGCGAACCGTAATTAAGCGCGATGTTAAGCGTTCTCTCCTTAAAATTTTCGGACTTTTTGACGACGTTTAAACATTTTTCCCTCAAACTTTCGGGAAGCGGCGTAATATCTCCCGATATTATCAGCCTTACTTCTTTTTTTATGAGTTTCGAGAGTTTTTTTTCTATAAGAACGCCCAAAAGACCGAAAATGGCGTCAATCTCCTCTTTCGGTCTCACCCAATTTTCCGTGGAAAAGGCATAAAGGCTGACGGCTTTTGCGCCCTCGTTGAAACACTCCGTAACGACTTCGTCGATAACGTCCGCTCCTTTTTTATGCCCGTAACTCCTCGGTTTTCCTCTTTTTTTTGCCCACCTGCCGTTTCCGTCCATTATTATCCCGACGTGACGGGGTATGGCTTTTGACTCTTCTTCCATTATACGGTAAGAAGCTCCTTTTCTTTTTCCGCGGCGACTTTATCGATGGTCTCGACGGCTTTCGCCACTTTCTTTTCGACGTCGGATTCGTATTTTGCGTACTCGTCGTCCGTCATTTCTTTGGCTTTGTTCATCTTTTTGAGAGCGTCGAGCGCGTCTCTTCTTACGTTTCTGACGGCGATTTTAGCGTCTTCCGCCATTTTCTTGACCTGTTTTACGATTTCCTTTCTTCTCTCTTCGGTGAGCGTGGGGAAAACAAGCCTTATAACGTTTCCGTCGTTGGTGGGGTTAATGCCTATATCCGAAACCTGAATAGCCTTTTCGATGATTTTGAGAAGGCTTTTATCCCACGGCGTGATAACGAGGCACTGTCCGTCCGTAACGGCAATGTTGCCTACCTGATTTATCGGCGAAGGAGTTCCGTAATAATCTACTCTGATTTTATCGAGAACGTGCGGATTTGCTCTGCCCGCTCTTACCTGAGTGAGGTCGGAAATGAAAACATCGGTCGACTTGTCGAGTTTTTCGTCCGCTTCCATTATTATCATTTCAACTTTTTCGATGTCTAATGCCATATTTGTTCTCCCTTTGGTTTTCTTGAATTGTCCGTCCGCTTTTACCGCGAACGCAGTTTCCGTTTTTCGGCGTTTAATGTTACGCTTTACGTATAAACGTATATAATAAGTATACGATAAAATTTCTCAAAATTCAACGTTTTTTTGAAATTTGCACGTTTTTTTGCTTATTTTTTAATTAAAAGTCGTCTTTTATGTATATTGAAACGGCTTTTAATAAATTACCGTGCCTTCCTTGTCTCCCGCGACGGCTTTTAAAATCGAATTTTCGCCGGAAAGCCCGAACGCGTGAACTTTAAGTCCGTTTTCCTTACACATAATAACTGCGGATGTGTCCATAGCTTTAAGCCCTCTGGCGACGTATTCGTCGTAAGTGAGTTTATCGAACTTTACGGCGTTCGGATTGGTTTTCGGGTCGCTGTCGTAAATACCGTCGATATTCTTCGCGAGAAGAAGAGCGTCAGCCCCGATTTCCGCGGCTTTGAGCGACGCGCCCGTGTCGGTGGAGAAAAACGGATTGCCCGTTCCGCCGCCGAAAACGACGACTTTGCCGCTTTTTAAATATTCGTCCGCAAGCTTATGATTGAATCGTTCGCCTACGCCGGCAATGGAAATCGAAGTTAAAACCTTGGATTTCACGCCCGCGGAGATAAGAGCTTCGGAAACGGCAAGCGCGTTTATTACGGTCGCGAGCATTCCCATCTGATCGGCGGTAACTCTGTCCATATCGAGACCCTGTCTGCCGCGCCAGATATTTCCGCCGCCGACGACTACGCCTGTTTCCACGCCGAGTTCGACAACTTTTTTTATCTGCTCCGCAACGGATTTAAGCGATGCGGAATCGAAACCGTGTCCGCTTGTTCCGGAAAGGGCTTCCCCGCTGATTTTAAGCAATATTCTTTTATATTTCGCTTTCATAAAACTCCTCGTTCAGACGAATTGAATACTATAATAACTATATCTTGGTTTTGCGTTTTTCCGGGCAACCCCCGAAGAAAAAACGAAAACGCAACGTATTTAAAAAACAGAGCGCGTATTTTGCACGCGTATTTTGAACGCGTATTTTGAGCGCATATTTTAAAAAACGGGACGCGTAAAAAACGCGCCCCGTATCGCACTGACCTGAAAGGATTAGGACGTTCTGATTTCTCGCCCGTAAAATCCTTATTTCTTCATTGCGGCAACCTGAGCCTGAACTTCGTCGGCAAGGTTTTCTTCCTTCTTCTGAAGACCTTCGCCCATTTCGTAACGAACGAATCTTCTTACGGAAATCTTTTCGCCGATCTGAGCCGTAGCTTCGATGATTACCTGTTCGATCGTCTTGGAAGGATCTTTAACGTATTTCTGGTTAAGAAGGCAGTTATCTTCATAGAAAGTTTTAATTCTTCCTTCGACCATCTTGTCTACGATAGCCGCGGGTTTACCTTCTTCGAGAGCCTGCGCTCTTAAAATGTTCTTTTCTTTCTCGATAACTTCTTCGGGAACTTCTTCCTTGCAAACGTACTGCGGATTTGCAGCGGCAATCTGAAGAGCGATGTCGTGAACGAGACCTCTGAACATATCTCCGTTTGCAACGAAGTCGGTTTCGCAGTTTACTTCGAGAAGCACGCCTACTCTTCCGCCCATGTGAATGTAGCTGTCTACGATACCTTCCGCAGCGATTCTGCCGGCCTTTTTAGCGGCTTTCGCGATTCCTTTTTCTCTGAGGTAATCGATCGCTTTATCCATATCGCCGTCACATTCGACGAGAGCGTTTTTGCAATCCATCATTCCTGCGCCCGTTCTTTCACGAAGCGTCTTAACGTCGTTGGCAGTATAATTAGCCATACTGAAATTCTCCTTATTGTTTAATTTTTTGCGGCGGAAATATTCCGCCTTTGTTTTACTGCGGGCGAATTTACGCCCCTTAATCGGGCGAATGGTTACGCCTCTCTATTCGTTTATCGGATTACGCTTCGACGGAATCTTCGGCCGCAGATTCTTCGGCGAGAGCTTCTTCCGCTACGGCAGCAGCGGGTTCGTCGTCTACAACGTTACGTCTTACGGCGTCTTCGCCCTGCTTGGCTTCGATAACCGCGTCGGCGATGATGGAAGCGATGAGCTTAACCGCTCTGATTGCGTCGTCGTTGCCCGAGATAACGTAATCTACAAGGTCGGGATCGCAGTTGGTATCGGTGATAGCGACAACGGGAATGTTGAGCTTTCTCGCTTCCTTAACGGCGTTGAGTTCGCAGTTGGGGTCAACGACGAACATAACTCCGGGAAGACTTTTCATTTCTCTGATACCGCCGAGGTTGTGAAGGAGCTTGTCTCTTTCGGCTTTAAGACCTAAAACTTCTTTCTTGGGAAGAAGGTCGAATTCGCCGGTTTTCTCCATATTGTCGAGTTTGTTAAGTCTGTCGATTCTCGTTCTGATGGTCTTGAAGTTGGTAAGAGTACCGCCGAGCCATCTCGAGTTCACATAGTACATTCCGCATCTCTCGGCTTCCTCGCGGATAGCTTCCTGAGCCTGCTTCTTGGTGCCTACGAAAAGTACGTTCTTGCCCTGTTTAACCTGGTCTACGACGAACTTATAAGCTTCTTCGACAAGGTCGACCGTGATCTGAAGGTCGATAATGTGAATACCGTTTCTTTCGCCGTAAATGTACTTTTTCATTTTGGGGTTCCATCTTCTCGTCTGGTGTCCGAAATGAACGCCCGCTTCGAGAAGCTGTTTCATAGAAGTTACTGCCATAATTGTTCCTCCGTTATTCCTCCCCGGATCCGTTTTCTATGCGACAATGACCGCCTTTTAGTTGGATTTGACGGCACGAAGAGCCGCAAAGACCCGAGTGTGAATTTTATAGCCTGTTAAGTTTACCATATTTAAGTAAATTTTGCAATCGATTTTACGCCGCTTATATACAATTATTTAATATTTTTTGAATTTTTTGCCTTTTTCTTCGAAATCAAAGCCGCCGCGAGGAAAATTCCTCCGATTAAAACGACGACCGAGCCGAGCGAAATAACGCCGATTTTCACAAAAAGCTTCTCCGCCTCGCCCTCGCTCGGCTTTATAACGTGAGCTTTTTCGACGTAATTTCCGTTCTCTTCGTACACGACGTAAACAAACCTCTTTTCGCCGCTTATCTTCGCCCGCATAAACGCGAGCGGAGTTATCGTCGGCTTTCCGAACTTTCCGTTTACGATATCTTCCGCGGAGTGCGACGAAAGCCTTTTATCCGTTTCCAGAACGTAAACGTTACCCTTTACAAAGGGCGAAGTAAATTCGGCGAATATGCCGCTTTTCTCTCTGAAAATGCCTTGATAATCAACTTCGGCGGCGACTTCTTCGCTTTGATCGAAATGTATTTCAAATGTTGCGGACCCGTCTTCGTTTCGGCTTACGAAACTGATTTCCACGCCCGCATTATCGCCGTCGGAATAGCGGACGTAATCCGCCGCCCCCTTTCCGAAGCCGAAAGAAGAATACCCCGGGAGATCGGAAATCGCGGCGTAAGATATGCCGCCGAGCGAAACTTTTTCGTTTTCCGTATAGTCGCTTATAAAACCCCGTTTCATAAATCTGAAGACGTAAACTTCGTCCTTGCCGAAAGCGTTGCCGAGGTATTCTTCGCCGTATGTTCCGTTCGGGAGAATATATCCGTTATCCTCGTTCACGCGGTAAATTATGAACGCGCCGCCGTCGAAACCGTTGGAAAGTTCCGCGCCGTAACCGATTTTTTCGCGGTATTCTATGTAAAAACTTTCTCTCTTCGTTTCGTAACCCGGCAAAACGAGTTTGTAAGCTTTGATTTTTCCTTTCCCGCTCTCCGTGGAAAAAAGCGTATATTTCCCGCCGCTTAAAACGGGAGCGATGTTTTCGCCCTCGCTTAAAAACCCGATTTTATAAAGAGTGTAAGAAAGCGGGAGAACGGGTGCGGCCTCGGAGTGGTCGACCGCCATTATATCGAGTTCGCCTACGAGTTCTCTTTTTTCGTTCTCGTAAGAATAAAGATCCGCCGCGCCGAGTACGTGCATAAATTCGTGACAAGCGGCGGAAGAAAGAGCTTTGCCGTCTTTTTCAAGAAGGGGGTAAGGCAGGAAAATATAGTCGATAATCGACTTATCGCCTATCTTTTGCTCTTTAATCGTCTTTTCGGAATACTTCTCATCCATGACGTAAGCCGAACCAAGTCCGTCTGTTTCGCCCGATAAAAATCTGCTCTTTTTAGCCCACAGAACGCTTTCCTTTTCGGGAGCGGCGTCAAGGCACAAAACGAGCGTGAGACAATCCGCGTTGCCGTCGTTATCGCCGTCGGTCTTTATTTCGCCGCTTAATTGCCCCTTTAATTTTTCGTTTACTTCCGCAACGAGATTTTCCGTTCTGAAAAAAGCGTCAATACTTGATTTCGTTCCGTTCGGGTCGGGTTCGTTTTTAAAAGAAAATCTTCTGTTGTCGTAACCGTTTTCGTTTACTTTCTCATAAGCTCCGCCGCGAAGTTCGTATGCGGGCGAATAATAATCGGCGCCGTTATCAACCGTAACTTCCGCGACGATCTGCGTTTTTACGCTCGTTTTACCCATAGAAATAAACGAAACGTAAGAATCAAGCGAATTTTCGCCGCCCGTAAAAACCTTTTTCGTTACGGCTTTCATATCGTCGGAAAACTTCCCGCCACCCGCAAAACTTACCAAAACGACGGTGTTTATCTTTTCCGAACCGTCATTTTCCGCGTTTCCGCTTTCCGTTTTGCCGCAGGAATATAAAAAACAATCTAAGAATATCACGGCGAGAACAGCCGCAAGAGTTTTCTTCATAACCTTTTTCATAATAAGATTATACAACTTCCGCGCCTTTTTTTCAAGCTTTATCAAAGCGTTCAGGCAAATTCGACTTATTTTACGCCTTTTCGACTTATCTTTCGACTTTTTGCGTTTATAAGCCGTATATAATCGGGCTATGAAAAAGCCATTCGATTTAAAAAAGTTTTTCAAGTATCTCTTCTCGCTTTGCGGCTATGTGTTTCTCGCCGTCGCCGATAAGAAATTTTCGCCGCTCGCTCTACCCCTTCTCGCAGGCAACGTCTACGCGGGTCTTTCTCCTTTTTTGTCGTTGTTTTTGTATGTTCTGTCTTATATTTTTTCGTTCTCGCCGCTTACGATGATCTGCGCGGCGTTCGGCGGAACGGTTATCGCGATTTATTTCGTCATAATGAAAAAACTCGGCAAAAAAGCGGGATTTTCACTTGCGTTCGTAACGCTTTTCGCCGTCGCGCCGTACTGCGTTTTAAGAGACTGCCACAACATAACGATAAGGCTCGTTCTCGGCGGATTATGTTCGCCCCTTTCGTTCGTCTTCGTTTCCGCGGCTAAGGTTTTCCTTATAAAAGGGTTTAAATACCGATTATCGACGGACGAAATCGTTTCCGCGGCGGTGTGTTACATAATTTCGTCCTTAGGGGCGATAAATCTTCTTTCCGCTCCCGTTTACGAAACTTTCGCTATCGCCTGCGTGCTTTTTGCCGCCGCAACGACGAAAAAAGGGGTTGCGTGCGTAATAGCGACGATAACGGCTATACCGCTTTTTTTAAACTCTTACGACCCGTCGTTTTTCGCTCCGCTCTGCTTATATGCTCTCGTTGCGGTGTGTTTCGCGCCGTATTCCGGGCTTGCCGTTTCCGTAAGCGTTCTCGCGATCAAAGCGGCTTTGTGGAATTTTACCTCGATTTACGATAAATGGAGCTACATGTCTCAGCTTTTCATTCTCGCGCCCGTGTGCGTTTATTTGTTCACGCCGCCGAAATTTCTGAAAAAACTGAAGAAAAAGCTCGAAATTTATAAAGACAACAACCTCGGACGGTACGCGCTCGACAGAACGCGACTTGATTTATCGGGTAAACTTTTCGAAATAGCTTCCGTTTTCGACGAGATGTCGGCATCTATAAAAAAGCTCGAAAAATGCTCGGTAAACGAAAAAAAGGTCACGGAAGAACTTGCGGAAGAACTATACGTAAAATGTTGCTCGGATTGCAGAAATCTGACGGCTTGCAGAAGTAAAAACTTTCCGCAAGACGAAGAACTCGGCAAAATAATCACCCTCGCTACCGCGAAAGGCAAACTAAACCTCGCCGATCTGCCCACGGCGTTTTCGCTTAAATGCAAATATCCCGAAAAAATCGCCGAGGAAACGAACGAGCTTATTCTCGAAAGCGAAAGGGAGTTTTTGAAAGCCGAGTCTATGAAAAACGGGCGTGAGCTTATTCTCGCGCAGACGGACGGCGTTTCGGAAGCCCTGAAAAGCCTCGCCGTCAATATGAGTATGAGCCTGGAAAGCAGGAGCGACGCGGGCGATCTCGTTTCCAATACGCTGATGAGCGCGGGGATTTTCGCGTTCGAAACGCTGTGTTTCGGCGAGGGAGATAAAGCCGAACTCAATATTCTTCTGCAAAAAAAGCAGGCGCAAAGTCCTCTTCTTTTAAAAGCCGTCAAAGAAGCCACGGGCAAAGAAATGGTGATAAGCGACGCGTTCAACGTTTCGGAAGAACTGACGGCATTAACGCTTAAACGCGCTCCCGTATTCGACGCGGCTTTCGCCGTTTCGCAAAAAACCAAGTCCGACAAAGAAAAAAGCGGCGACACTCACAGCGTTACGAAAATTTCCGAGGGGAAATTCCTCATCGCCTTAAACGACGGAATGGGCAGCGGCGAAAGAGCTTTGGAAACTTCCGCCGCGACGATTTCCCTTATCGAAACGCTTTATAAAGCCCACCTCTCCTCCGAAACGGTACTTTCCACGGTCAATAAAATTCTCTCATTTAACGGCGAAGACAACTTCACCGCTTTGGACGCAGGCGTTATCGATTTGTTCACGGGCAGCGCGGATTTTATCAAAATCGGCTCGCCGTATTCTTTCGTAATAACCGACGACGCGGTGAAGATCGTGGAAGGAAGTTCTTTGCCGCTCGGGATTCTGGAAGACCTGCGCCCGACCGTTTGCAAAACTTCCCTTTCGGACGGCGACGCGGTTGTGTTTGTAAGCGACGGCGTATCGGACGCGTTCGGTTCTTCCTCCGACTTTATCGATTTTCTTTCCACGCAAAAGGTTTTGAACCCCAAAACGCTTGCCGACAACATTTTGCAAAAGGCCCTTTTCTTAGACGGCGGCGAGGCGAAAGACGATATGACGGTATTTTGCGTGAGGTTGTTTAAAAAATCGGCTTAAAAACGTTCACTAAACTATTGCTTTTTCGTAATTTCAAGCTATAATGGCGGCGCGTCTGACAAAAAAACCGACAGAACCGCAAACGATTTTCGTCGGCGATACAGCCGCCGCGTAAAAAAACAACTTTGCGTGGCAAAGGAGCGGAAAAATTACGGAAAAGTACTATTTGAGAAAACGAAACAACAAACTCTCCAAAAAGTTCACACCCCCTTTCCCGGACGGCGTTTTTCCGCCTTAGCCGAGGAACGGGGCGATAAGGCTTGGTTGAAAGCAAAAAACTTTTAAATCGAACTTTTTATCGCCCGTCTCCCCGACTTTATCGTTTTTCATTCGAAACGATAAAAAAGAAGTCGGGCAAACCGACAAAATTCTGTTGTCCGACTTCCGATATTTTAAGGGAGGTAAGGAAAATGGAAAATCTCAATTTTTATTCGGCTTTGGACGGTTTCGGCGCGGAAGTTTTCGTTCTCGCCATATTCGTGAGCGCGATAATCGCGATTGTGAAGAAAATTTTCCCTAAAATGGGGAAAAGAAACGAACTTTTCATAAGGTTCGCGCTCGCCGTCGGACTTTACGCGTTATACGTTACGCTTCTCGAAAAAGACGTTGCCTTATGCCTTGAAAAAGGCGCGAGCATATGCGGGGTATCTTACTTTATCCGCACGATTTTTTCGGGCGAAACGGGCAATGAAATAATCGACGAAGTTATAAACGCCGCGATACCGAAAGCCAAGCTTACCAAAAGACAACTTAAAGAAATCAGGTCGAAAACAACCGAGGAAGAAATCCGCGACGCGCTGCAAAAGGCGGCGAACGGGCGAATCCCCGAAACAAAACTTAACGTTTTGGCGAAAACCGTTTATCAGATCAAGACGAGAACGGAAAAAGTTTAAAAACTTGCTCGTCCGAGAAAATTTTAATGAAATCCGTCTTGACAGACGGATGAAATCCTTCTATGGCGGATGAGGACGGATTTTTCGTCTGAGCAAAGCAAGGATTTCACCATGGCAAAGCTATGATTTCACCCCATCGGGATTACACCCGAACGCAGTGAGGATTTCACCATAGCAAAGCTATGATTTCACCCGAGCAAAGCGAGGATTGCTCCCGCACGAAGTGCGGATTTCTCCTCGGCTTAGCCGAGATTTAACCAAAATTATACGCCCCGTTACCGAAAGGCAACGGGGCGTATAATTTTGATTTATATATAGGGGAGAGCTTATGAGCTATGATTAGCGCAGTAGTAGTTTACACCGGTTTTACGTTCTTTTCGCCTTTGAGTTTGTCAAGGAAAGCTTTCGCTTCGGCTTCGGCTTTGGAAAGAGCGTCTTCATAGTTCTTCTTGTAAACCGAGGCTTTCGCAAGGTCGGCTTCTATATCTTTCTGAACAGCGTTCCATTCGTCTTCGGAAAGGTCTTTCCTGATTTCTTCGAGATATTTATCTCTCTTGCCTTCGAAACGAGCCGTTAATGCGTCGAGGTCGGAGAAGTCCGCCTTCGCGTCCTCAGCCCAAGCTTTGATCATAGCGATGTTGGCTTTGGTTTCGCTTATAATCGTGTTCCACGTTTCCGTTCCGCCGGGGATAAGATCGATAACCGACAACATAGTTTTGTATGCGTTATCCGCAACCGTAGCAACCTTTGCGATTTCGTCCTTATATTTTTCCGCGAACGCGGCGATTTCGGCTTTGATATCGGTCTCGACCTTTTTGAGCGCAGCCGTGAGATCCGCCATTTTCTGCTGCATTTCCTTGTTCATATCGGAGTTTTTGAAGAGTTTATCCGCATAAGCTTCGATACTTCTTATCGTAACTTCGCCTTTGGAATTTTTCAAAGGATCGGTATTTTCAAGCCCCAAAGCTTTTGCAACTGCCTGAGCCTGCTCGTCCGTCAAAGGATAATCGACTACTTTGTTCGCAAATTCCGCAACGTTCTTGACCGATTCCATCATAAGAGCGGCGGAAGCGTAAGTCTGATAAACAGCCCCGAGATAAGCCGTGTCTTTGTGAGCCATATAGTTTTTCGCGTAAAACTCGGTGTAAGCGGCATAAGTTTTATAAGTAACCGCTTTATCGAACGCCGCCTGAGCCTGTTTTTTAGCAAGCAGGTAAGCGTCGGTAGCGTAAGCTTCGATTTTGGAATCGTATTCCTTGATGAGTTCGATAAGTTCGTCGTTATCCATTTCGACGGCGGTTTCGAGCGAAATTTCGCCCGTTTCGCTTATCGTGAGAGCGAGTTTGAACTTAGCGAGAGAAAGCGACTGAACAATCTTGTTGTCGGGGTGAGCTTTCTTGAACTCTTCGAGTTTTCTGTTAAGAGAATAGCTGCCCTCGGCGTCTATTTTAACGCTGAGACCGGATTTATCCGCAGAAGCTTTTATGGAAGCGTTTACGTTGTCGGTAAGCTTTTTAAGATGCTTGTCGTCCTTTGCGCTTACCGTTACGTTTACGACGTGATTATCTTCCGTAAGGTATCCTTCCTCGATGGAAATGTTTACGATTTTTTCAACGGCTTTATCAACCGTTTCGCCCTTTATTCCGCTTTCGTTATATAAAAGAACAAGTCCGTCTTCGTTTACGCCTCTTACGCCCGCGACAAGTCCGTCCTCGCCGACGACGAGTTCTACCGACGGGTTGATGTCGAGACTGACGTAACCGCTCTTATCTTCGCTATTGCCGCAACTTGCGAGCGGAAGACACATACACGCCGCCATAACGGCCGCTATAAAGCCCGATACAATTTTTTTCATTTTATTTACCTCCGTACCGAAGTTCTTGCCCTCGGTTTATTTTCGCTTATTATACGTTTTGAAATTTCGTTTTGTTGCAAAAATCGAAAAAATTATTTTATTTTTTTCCAGAAATTTTCGAGCGAGCCGTAATTTCCTATGATTTTATCGTAATATTTATCGTATTCCTCTTCGGAAACGGGCGTTCTTTGTTTCTCGTAAGTTTCCTTATATTCCTTTTCTCTCGAAACGAAGAGTCCCGACAAAACCTTGCACAAATCTCTTCTGTATTCGTTTATGCTTTGCGGCACGCGGGTCAAAGTCTCGTATCCCATAGTATCGAGATCGGTTTTATCGAGAACGGCGACGAATTTCGATTCGTTGGATTTGACGATATCGGTTGTTAAAGAGTCGAGATACTCGGTCGTTTTTTGCAGATACTCGTCGAGATCGGTCTCCTTGCTTATGCCGCCGAAAAGTTCGCAGTAATCGAAGATAACGTTGTCTAAGTCCCACGCGCTTTTTATAACGTGTTTGCCACCCGTTATTTCGGCGTATTCCGCAATGAGATTTTCCATTTTTTCCACAAGATCGCGCGCAAACAGGCTGTTTCCCGCGTTCCAGTAGTCCTTTCCGCCCGTACAGAGCTTGATTTCGAAGTTGACTACTTTCATTCTGAGAATGAGCGCCGCGCCGTCCACGATACTTGTTATCTTGTTCTTCACGAGGTTATAAAGCCCGCTTACTATATAATCGTCGTAAGCCTGCTCCATATCGGTTACGTTTCTCTCGCCGTAAAGCTCGGGAAGATTTTTTGCCGCCGATTTGAAATCCCTTTCGCCGGAAACGGAAAGTCCCGTCTTTTCGGCAAGCGAATTTACCGAAACCGTTTCCTTTAAAACCACGGAATAAACGCCTTTTTCACGGAAATATTTTTTCGTCGCGGTAACGATTTCATCCGTTTGTTTTCCGTCTTTCGCCGAAGTTATCTTCACGGCGTTTTCGTCCGAATCGAGGTCTATATACCCGAGCCTTGCCGCGTTGTCGATGAAAATTTCCACGCTTTCGGAAACGGGTTTGCCTTTGAGTTCGTTTAAGATATCTTCGTCGGACAAAATAACGTCCGCGTCCGAATTGGTCGCCTTGACGCTTTTGACGTTCCCTTTTTTATCGGTTATAAAAAGCACCGAGGGATTTATATCGAGCATTATCTCCGTCGTTTCGGCGGAAGCGTTTTTCACGGCGAAAACCGTCGGAAAAACTATGAGAAAACAAGCCGTTACGGCAAGCAAAGCCGCAATCGGTTTTTTCGCGAGAACAAAGTTTTTAAGTTTATCGAAAAAGCCTTGCCCGCCGCGTTCTCCGCTTTTTTCCTTTAACGGAACGGAAGCGTTTTTAACTCCGTCCGAAAGCACTATGTTTTTCGCCGAACGCTCGGTTTCTTCTTTTAAAAGTTTCTTCCAGTTACTCATATTTTTACGCCTCCTTTTTTAAATAATTTTTTAATTTATCCACCGCGCGTTTGTATTTGGAAGTAACGCTGCCGGTGGGCATATCGAAAAGCTTGGCGATTTCTTTGTGCTTATAACCCCATATGACGTGCAGGATTATTATTCTCTGCTCCTCTTCCGAAAGGCATTTCCGCATCGCCGAAGTTACGGGCGAATCGAAATCGTTTTCGTCGATACTGACGGCTTCGTCCTTGCCGAGGTTAAGCTCCACGAAATTATCGTAAACCTTCCTCGACCTCAGCTCGCCGAGAGCCGTGTTTTTGGTAATCTGCAAAATCCAGGGAAGCCCGTTTTTGCCGTCGAACTTATCGATGTTTTTCTTTATTTTAAGAAATACCGTCTGAACGATATCTTCTGCATCCTCGCGGTTTTTCATATACGAATACGCGAAAGAATAAACGCCGCCCTTGATCCCGTTATAGAGATTTTCGAACGCCTTTTCGTTTCCCTCGGCTATTCTGTTAAGTTGCACGTTTATCTCGAAACGATTCATCTCTCCCGCAATAGCCGTAATTCAACCCCTGAAACGGCCGCCCCTGTTTTTCCTTGCATATATTATACTATTTAAATTTAATTTTTGTTGCAAAAAAACAAAAAAAACGAGAAGATATTTTTCTTCCCGTTTGCGTTTTTACTTTTTTCTTATAAAATTATTTGCCCGTGACTACGATTATGTTTCCGCCCACGCTTTCGCCATTGTCGGAAAACTCTCCCTCGCCGGAGTAATTCAAAAACGTTGCTTTCGATTCGCTGTTGACCTCTCCCGAGTACGCTTCGATATATTCCGTAAGATACCCGTCCGCGTCGAACGTACATTTTATCGTTTCCGTAAGCCCGTCGTGCTCGTCGGAAGAAATCCACGTACATTTAAGAATATCGCCGATTTTTTCGTACTTTTCCGACTGCAACTGAGTTATTTGCCCTTCATACGCGGAAAAGCCGAAAACGTCCAACGAACCCTCTTCGAAGTCTATTGAGCTTCTGCCGTTAGCTTTATGAATAATTTCTCCGCCGACCACATTCCACGTTTTCGTTTCGCCGCCTATTACCGCGTCTATAACTAAGTCTGCCTTAGCCCATTTTTTTGCCGCAATCGAAGCCGTTTCGCGCTTTTTCAATTCGGCGAAAAATTCCGCGCTCGTCAGCTCACGAGCCTGCAGTTCTTCCGAGGCGCTTTTGCCGTCTTTCGGGTTGTCTTTCGAACTATTTCCCGAATTATCGCAAGCGGCAAACGTTGCCATACATAAAACAGCGGAAATCAAGCATAAACAAACTATCTTCAAAAAGTTTCTTTTTGCCATATACGTATCTCCTTTTCGCCTTAGCTCCGCCGACGTTTATTTTGTCTTTGCTTATCGCGTTCTTTATGCGGATAAGCAAAATAAAAACAAGGGCGCGCCATAAGCGAATTTTATTCCTGATTTTTGACGTTATCGCCGAAATACGGCACGCGTTTCAAAAGCACCGCGCAGATAACGGCTTTCAAAATGTCGGACGGTATGAAAACTATCCAGAATTTCAGAAGGATATTCCATATATCGATCGTTCCGCCGAGATAGAAAGCTTTTAACAGCAAAAAGTAAGTTATCCCGACGACGTAAAGGGCGACCGTGCCGACCGAAAGCGTTAAAATAAGATTTTTCAGCCCGCCGCCTCTTTTGTAGATAACGCCGCATAAAACGGTGGAAACGACAAACCCGAGCGTGAACCCGAAAGACGGCACGACAACGTACGAAAAGCCGCCGCCGCTCGCGAAAACGGGAACGCCGATAAGCCCCAACACGATATACAAAGATATCCCGATACTCGCGTCCGCCAATCCGAGATAGCACGCGAAAAACAAAACCACCGCGGATTGCATCGTCATCGGAACGGGAACAAACGGTATGCTGATTTTCGCGCTTACCGTTAAAAGCGCGACATAAAGTCCGATTAAAGCTATTCTTTTGGCAGACATTTTCTTTTCCTTTTCAGCCTCAGGCTGTATTTATTTCATTTTTCCGTTATTTTCGGTTTGTCGCGGTCAATTTTCCGCCATATATCTTATAAAAGCGTAAACGAGAGACAAGACCACGCCCGCGGCGACGCCGATTACGATTATTTTCGTCGAATCGGATTGTTGCGACGTCGTTATAACTCCCATCGGGCGGACAGTCGCTTTCGCGCTGAAATAGTCTTTGGTGTTTTCGCTTTCCGCGGCGGACAAAATAGCTTTAAGTTTTAGCTCGGCAAGCTCTTTCGAACTGTCTTTGTAGCTTACGCTCATAATAAGCGTTTCGTCGCTTTTCACCGTTATGTTGCTTGCGTAAATATCGGAGTTGCCTGATTTGGCTTTCGCAAGCTCGACAATGGTGTCTGTTTTGAAAAGTTTGCTTATCGTTTTAACAAGCCGTTCTTCCAGAATGGTGTTGTAATAGGAGTTGTTCACGTCAACTTTGACGGTGACTTCTTCTTTCGCCACGTAGTACGGTTTTTTGATAAATCCGCCGTAAATCACGCCCGCGAGAATAAACGCCGCGAGAATTATCGTTTCGACAAGCCAATGTTTTTTGACAGTACGGAAAAAATCCGCAAAACTCAAAGCTTTTCCTCCGTTTTGCTTTGTTTGTTCCATTTTATCCTCCTTAAAGAAGAGATAAAAAGATTATAGCACAAACTTCGCCGCCGTGTCAATCATCGGCGGACTTGCGTTTTGCGGATTGCTCGTTTTCGCTTTTCGGGTTTTCGGTTTTAGATATTTCGGCTTTCTTCTTCGTGAACAACTTATAGCACCCGAAGTAAAGCGCGCCGCCGAAAATCGCGACCGAGCCGAGTTCTTCCGCGCCTAAAATAAGGACTTCTATCATATACGCGTACTCGTTCGTGCCGCTTAAAATGAAAACGATCGGAATCGCGAACGCGTTGATTACGACGGGGAAAATTATCCCGACGAAAAATCTCGCGAACTTATTTTTTATCGCCTTGCCCGCAAAATAGGTGCAAAGCGCGGCGATAAGCGTTGCGAGAGAGCCGATTATTATATCCGGCGCGCCTGCGGAGCTGAAAATATTCGTTATCAGACAACCTATAAACAGCGCGGGAACGCTTTCGGCAAAAAAAAGCGGGAGTATCGTCAGCGCCTCGGAAAGGCGGAACTGAAATATCCCGAACGTAAACGGAAAAAGCAAAAGTGAAGTCACGACATAAAGCGCGGCGATAACGCCGCTTCTCGCGAGCGTCTTTGCGGAATTTTTTCCAAGCATCTTAAATTACCTCGGTTTTTTTATTTTATCGACGGATTCGTCTCGCGGTGTACTTTTAGAATCCGACATACGACGAAGTGTTCTCCGAAAACCTTCGTCGAGCGTTATAGTACCACTTTTCCCCCGATAATGCAAGCAAAATCGATACCGTTATGCAAATTCCGAAACATTTTCTTTAAATGAAACCTATAGTTGCGGAAAGTTTAATGCGTTGTAAACGAAAATAAAGACTTTGTCAAGCGAAATATCACCCGTTACGCTTGAATTTTTTCTTATCGGGCGGTATAATATATTCATAATCTGAATTGCGGAAAATTCATATAAAACACTGCCGCGGAAAAAACTTTGAGTTTCTTAACCGCGCAAGGAGAAAAAATGCAAAACAATTTAATAAGATTAAGAAAAGAAAAAGGGCTTTCACAGGAAGAACTTGCCGATAAGCTTTCGGTTTCGAGACAAGCCGTTTCCAAATGGGAACGCGGCGAAGCTCTGCCCGACACGGACAATCTTATAAGGCTCGCAAAGCTTTATAACGTATCGATAGACGAGATAGTAGGATACTCGCCCGAAAAAGACGACTCCGCCGCGGCGGACGGCACTGATAACGGAGACGCAAATAATGACGATATTAACTTTGGAACTCCCGACTCGGGCGACGCAACCGCAGACAACGGGCAATCGGACAACACCGAAAGTGCAGACGGATTTTCCGACAAAAAGAAAAAACCGCAGAACGAGTACGCCGAATTTCTGTCTCACGGCGGCGAAAATAAAGATTTTTACACCAAAGACGGCAAACACGTTCGTTTCGAGTCGGACGGAAATCAGAAACGAATCGTAATTTCGGACGACGACGATGACGATGATGACGATGACGACGACGATAATTACCCGAAAAAGCATACCCGCCTTATGGACGTTTTAGACGGCGTTTATGTAATCCTTACCGTCATCGCGTTTTTTGTGTGGGGGTCGGTGTTCGACGGCTGGAAAATCGCCTGGACTTTATTTATAACGATTCCGATTTTCACTTCGATAGTTTCGTGCGTAAGAAAAAGGCGCGTAGGCAAATTCAACTTCCCGTGCTTTGTCGCTTTTATTTATCTTCTTTTCGGAATGATCTTTAACATATGGCATCCGCTCTGGGTGATCTTTCTGCTTGTTCCCGCATTTTATCCTATCGCAAGAGTTATAGACTCTTCCATTAAGGAAAAAGAACGCGGAAATAACAAATAACGCAAAAAAAACGGCGGCTTCGGGTTTGACCAAACAGACCCGGAGCCGCCGTTTTGTTATAAAACCTTATTTTTCGAGACCTTTGAGCGTTTTGGAGAACGTGCTTATCTTTTCGTCGATAATCGCTTTATCCGCAGGCTGAACCTCGTAATACCCGTTTTTCTGCATAACCTCGAAAACGGAATACTGCTCCTCCGCCGTTTCGAACATGTTCGATTTCACGGCTTTTCTCACGTCCTTTCCGCTCGCCTCGGTCATTGCCGAGCCGTAAAGCTTGACGAGATTTTTCTCGCCCGTTAAAATGTCGTACAATGCGTCTTTTTCGCTTAAAATGTTTTCGTTCTTCATTTTCTTCACCTCAATTCAAAAGTCCGAGCAAGACGGCGTAACGCTTGGCGTGGTTGCAGGCGATTGTCTGCATCTCGGCCGCAAGAGCCGTATCGGTTAAAGTTTTAGAGTAAAACGTAGCCTTTTTCGCCACGTTCTCCTCAAGGTTCATAAGGTCGGAAATAAAATCGACCTCTTTTGCCGTAAGTTTTGGTTGCATAAAAAATACCTCCCGAGAATTTGTCTCACGGAAGGTATTGCCTTTATCGCCGATTTTTAGTCGTTTTTAAATAAATTTTTTCAAATATTCGAGATTTACGCTCCATTCGGGTATCTCGTTTCTGCGCTTGTGGATTTCGTTGGCTTTGCCGAGAGCTTTGACATAATCTGCGTAAGCGCACTTATTCACTTTCATAAAATGCTTTATCGCCCTATCCTCGTCGCCCATAAGCTGAGTTCTGCCGATGTGGATAACGCTGTGGCAATCGTGGCAGACGGCGATTACGTCTTCAAGCTTTTGCACGGCGTTTTTCTCGTCGTAGCTCCACCTTTCGTGCGCCTCGAGTCTTTTCGCGGGGCGACCGCAAATCATACATTTTCCGCCCGCTCTCGCGTAAGCTTCTTTTCTTACGATATCCCACTGCGCCGGTTTTAAAATACTCCTTAAATTGGAATACCAGCACCCGTCGGGAACAAGCTCGAAATCAAGCTTTAAATTTGTTTTTTCTTCCATTTTTATCCACCTGTCAGGAAGTCAACCCGATTTTCGCGCGGAAAACTTCCTTGCCGAGACTGTGGCATTTTACGAGAATTTCGTCGCCCGTTTTACCGTAATAAATCGTAAATTCTTCGCCGCAAACCATTTCCGAAATGTAATCTATTTCGAGATATTTTATATCTTTCGTTATTTCTTCGTGAATCGCGTTCAGAATAAAATCGAGATAACGGGTATTATTTACGTGTCCGTTGTGGTCGAGGTCGGTAAAATAAGTTCTCGAAACGAAGGTTTTGAAATCGTCCGTAGAAAAATCGCTTATTTTTTTAAGTCCGTTTTCGTATTGTCTGTCTCCGACGTATTCCGAGTTATTATAATTCACATCTCCGTGAACAACGAGTTTTCTCGTTTTGTAGTTGCAAAGACACCATTTCGAAGTGCCTTTCACAAGCGTTTCGCCCGATAAGTCGGTTATTAAATACTCCCTGTCGAACTCTATTCCGCGGGGCGGCAAAGGATATGTTTTTATCTTCCCTTTCTGCTCGAACGCGGGACTTTTGATAACGTCGTAACGGCATCTTATCAGCATCCACACGATATCTCTTTTTATAAGCTCGTCGAACCCCACTCCCAGCTTGTCGGCATGAAGAGAGGCGGCGTTCTGAAATATATTAAAGTAAGCCGAGGGTTTTATTCTGCCGCGCGCGTCGCACGAGTTGACGTCGAATTCTGTTTCTTTGGTAAATTCATTCATCTTAAATCAGAAGCAAAGCTTTGTCCGGCACGTCCATAGCTTTGGCGTTGTCTCCTTTAACTATAAAAAACTGCTGATGATAGGTTTTATGCGGAATAAGATAAACTCTCTTGTTCGTCCAGATTTTTTCCACGTCGTTTTTAAGAGCTTTTTTTGCGAGAATATAATCGGCGATTTCGACGTTTAAATCTATTTTCGCGTTCTCGTAACCGTTCGCGAAAACGTTCAGAAGTTCCGTTCTTATGCGCATAACTATGTAATCGTTGGACTGGATATGCCCCGTTCCCTGACAGTACGGACAATCTTTCACGAGCGCGGAAATGCTTTCTCTGCGCCTTTTTTTTCTCGTTATTTCCACAAGCCCCAAAGGCGTCATCCCGATGACCTGACATTTTTCTCTGTCAAGCATAAGCTCGTCCGACAAAACCCTTAAAAGCTCGGTTTTATGCTTTTCTTCCGTCATATCTATAAAATCGACGACGATTATACCCGCAATATTCCTAAGTCTAAGTTGTCTTGCGATTTCGACAGCCGCCAGAAGATTTGTCCTGAACACGGTGTCTTCGAGATTATCTTCGCCGGTAAATTTCCCCGTGTTCACGTCGATAACCGTCATCGCTTCGGTTTTGTCGATAACGATATACGCGCCGTTTTCAAGCGAAACAGAAGAGGAAAGCATATTGTCCACACTTTCCGAAAGTCCGTAATAACGGAACATATCGACTTTTTTTTCGAACAATTTGAGCTTACTTTTCAAGGCGTTGTCTCTCCGCTTCGCGTAAAGCATAAGCTTATCGAAAAGTTCCTTGTCCGAAACGACGAATTTTTCCACGTCCTCGGTGTAAACGTCGCGAAGAAGCCTTACGCCAACGTTCCCTTCCTCGTAAATGCAGGTCGCGGGGGGCGCGGAAACGAAATTTTCCTCGATCTCTTCGAATTGCTCTTTTAAATATTTGATTTCCCTTTTGATTTCGCCTTTTTTCGCGGTTTCTCCCGCCGTACGGATAATTATCCCCCTGCCCTTTGGACGGAATTTTTCGGCTATTTTCAAAAGCCTGTCTCTCGTTTTGTCGTCGGTTATTTTTCTCGAAACCCCGACGAACGAGAACGTCGGCAGATACACGACGTATCTCCCCGCGAAAGAAATGTGGCTCGTGAGCCTTACGCCTTTGTTACCCGCGGGATCTTTAACCGCCTGAACCATGATTTCGTCGCCGACTTTTAAATCGAGAACGGACGGGATTTCCACCCTGCCTTCTATCTCGCTTCTGTCCATAAGCATATCGTCGGCGGAAAGATAACCGTTTCTCGAAAGCCCTACGTTCACGAAAGCCGCCTGCATTCCGCCGAGCACGTTTTCCACTCTTCCTTTGAAAACGCTGCCTATCGGCACGGTGGCGTTCTTTTTTTCTATTCTGTATTCGACGAGCTTATCGCCTTCGGCGACCGCTCCGACATAGTTTCCGCAAACGCAGTCCACGTATAAGCTTACGGGCATAAATTCTTTCCTTTTTCCGAAATAATTTCGTCTTTCGCGACTTTATATATTATATCTCATTTTTCATCGTTTTGTCAATTATTATTTACGATCGTTTTTTACGGCTTGAAAATCCGCCGCAAGGAAAAAAGTCCGGTTTTGTCGAAAACACAATATATAGATATAGTTATACTGAATGAAAACTATATGTAGTGGAAAGAATAATAATGAAAACGCTTGACACGGCGAACAACCCGTGTTAATATAAATACCTAAAAGCTATGAGTTGTATGATAAAAAACGTAAAAGGTAAAATTCATTCGTACGAAACGCTCGGCGCGGCGGACGGACCGGGTTTAAGGTTCGTCTTGTTTATGCAAGGCTGTCTTCTGCGCTGCAAGTATTGTCACAATCCCGATTCGTGGGCGCAAAATAACGGCGCTATGCAGGTTACGGCGGAAGAAATTTCCGCGGAAATCGTTAAATACAGAAATTATTTCGGCAAAAGAGGCGGACTTACCGTGAGCGGCGGCGAACCGCTTTTGCAGCTCGATTTTTTAATCGATTTGTTTGAAATAATGAAAGAAAAAAGCATTTCAACGGCAATCGACACCTCGGGCGCGTGCTACGACGAAAAAGACGAGAGGTATTTAAAGCTCCTGTCATTAACCGACCTCGTTATTCTCGACATCAAGCATATCGACGACGAAAAATGCAGAGCCTTGACGGGAAGAAGTAACGAAAACACCCTGGCATTCGCCAAAAAACTCGACAAACTGAACGTTCCTGTGTGGATAAGGCAGGTTCTCGTTCCGGGGCTTACCGACGACGAAAACGACTTAAAGAAAACACGCGAATGGATAGAAACGCTTAAAAACGTGAAGAAAGTCGAAATTTTACCGTATCATACGCTCGGAAAAATCAAGTATGAAAAAATGGGATTAGCGTATCCTATAGAGGGCGTTTCCGTTCCCTCGAAAGAGGAAAAGGAAAAAGCCGAAAGGATTCTCGGCATACGCGGCTAAGCGACGGTCGATTACCGAAATTGCCGAGACCCGCCGATCCCGTTTAAAAAAGGAAAAGAAAAATGAAATACGAACAATGGAAAGGCTTCGAAAAAGGCAAATGGTGCGAAGACGAAATAGACGTAAGAGACTTTATTCAACGCAACTACACCCCTTACGAGGGCGACGATAAATTCCTCGCTCCCGCAACGGAAGCAACCAAAAAACTCTGGAAAGAAATTTGCGATTTATCCGAAAAGGAAAGAAAAAACGGCGGCGTTTTAGACGCGGACACCGAAATTGTTTCCTCGGTAAACAGCCATGAGGCGGGTTATATCGACAAGCCGCTCGAAAAAATCGTCGGACTTCAGACGGACAAGCCCTTTAAGCGCGCTCTGCACGTTTCGGGCGGACTTCGTATGGCGGCTCAGGCGCTCGAAGTTTACGGATATAAAATCGACGACAAAGTTCAGGATTATTTTAAAAAATACCGCAAAACGCATAACGACGGCGTGTTCGACGTGTACACCCCCGAAATGCGTCACGCGCGCACCGCTCATATTTTAACGGGTCTCCCCGACGCTTACGGAAGAGGTCGTATCGTCGGCGATTACAGAAGGGTCGCGCTTTACGGCGTAGACTATCTGATCGCGAAAAAAAATGCCGATAAACGACTTATAGACGGGGATATGACCCCCGATAAGGTTCGCGACAGAGAGGAAATCGCCGAGCAGATTAAAGCTTTGCAGGCTCTGAAAGCAATGGCTTTGAAGTACGGCTTCGATATTTCCCGTCCCGCCGCGAACGCGCGTGAGGCCGTTCAGTGGCTTTACTTCGGATACCTCGGCGCGGTTAAAGATCAGAACGGCGCGGCGATGAGTATCGGAAGAAACACGACGTTCCTCGATATTTATATCGAAAGAGACCTTAAAAACGGCGCGATAACCGAAGAAGAAGCTCAGGAGCTTATCGACCATTTCGTTATGAAACTACGCATAGTCAAATTTATGCGTACCAAAGAATATAACGAACTTTTCTCGGGCGACCCGACATGGGTTACGGAATCGATAGGCGGTATGGGAACGGACGGCAGAACGCTCGTTACGAAAACGAGTATGCGTATGCTCCACACCCTCGTGAACTTAGGACCTGCGCCCGAACCGAATCTCACCGTTTTATGGAGCGAAAGACTCCCCGAGAATTTCAAAAAATTCTGCGCGGACATCTCGCTTAAAACCTCGGCGATTCAATACGAAAACGACGACCTTATGCGCCCCGAAATGGGCGACGATTACTGCATCGCCTGCTGTGTGAGCAGTATGCGCGTGGGCAAAGATATGCAGTTTTTCGGCGCGAGAGCGAACATTGCGAAGTGCCTGTTGTACGCAATAAACGGCGGAAAGGACGAGCTTATGCTCGACAAGGAAACGGGAAAACCGTTGCAGGTTTCGCCCGAGTTCGCGCCCATTACGGGCGACGGACCGCTCGACTACGCGGAAGTAATCAAAAAATACGACAATATGATGGACTGGCTCGCGGGACTTTACGTAAACACTCTTAACCTTATCCATTATATGCACGACAGATATTCCTACGAAGCTCTCGAAATGTCTCTTCACGACACCAAGGTGAGAAGATTTTTCGCAACGGGCATTGCGGGACTTTCCTGCGCGGTGGATTCTCTTTCCGCGATAAAGTACGCAAAAGTTTACCCGATAAGAGACGACAACGGACTTGTTACCGATTACCGCATCGAGGGAGATTTCCCCAAATACGGCAACAACGATGACCGCGCGGACGAAATCGCCGTCCGGCTCGTGAAAACGTTTATGAACAAAATCGGCAGTCATTACACTTACCGCGATTCCGTACCTACGATGTCCATTTTAACGATAACTTCGAACGTCGTTTACGGCAAAAAGACAGGCAACACCCCCGACGGAAGACGTTCCGGCATGCCGCTTGCTCCGGGAGCGAACCCGATGCACGGCAGAGACACGCACGGCGCACTTGCTTCTTTGGAATCGGTCGCTAAAATCCCTTACGAATATGCCCGCGACGGAATTTCCAACACGTTCAGCGCGACCCCGTCTTCTCTCGGCGCGACAAACGAAGAAAGAATAGAAAATCTCACCGATATGATAGACGGTTACACGCGTTCGGGCGGATATCATCTGAACGTGAACGTGTTCAACCGCGAAATGCTTTTGGACGCTCAGGCTCACCCCGAAAAATATCCGCAGCTCACGATAAGAGTAAGCGGCTATGCGGTGAATTTCAACAAGCTGAGCAAAGAACAGCAGGATGAAGTAATTTCCAGAACCATTCACGAAAGAATGTGATAAAATTAAGCACCCCCCGAAAGCGGAAAAACGATATTTTTAAAGCCCTCTTAAAAAAGAGGGCTTTTCGTTTGAAAATGATTTTTCGATCTTATCTTTAAATTATTCCGCTTTCTTTCGCGAGTTTTTCCGCGTCCGTGCCTTTGATTTTTTCTGTTACTTCTTTCAAAAGCATCTTTTCTTTAAGCGAAAGCTTCATACTCGAAACAGGCTGTTTGTCAAGCGCGTAATACACAGCTCTCAAAAGTTCGCGGACGTCGTACACGCTGCCCCAGACTTCGGGAACCGCCCTGTCGATATCGAGAAGAGTGTAAACCGATTCCATACCCGTTCTCATCGAATATTCGATAGTGAAGATCGTATCTCTCGGGGTTTCGGCGAACTGACCTATGAACGCGAAGTTTACAGCTCCCTCGGGAACGACCTTAGGTCTGTCGGAATTCTTTCTCGGACGGAAGAACGCATTTATGAACGGCATATAGCAAGTCGTGGTGTTGGCTTTAGTCTTGGCGTATTCGTCGATTTTCTCGATCGGCAAGCCTATATGGTAAAGCCATTCCTTGCAGACCTCCTCGCCCGTACATTCGCGCATCGGCTTTTTGACGTAATTACCCGGTTTATCGGTGTTAAGCGAATAAAGCCAGATAAGAACGGAGTTTTTGTCCTGAGATTTAAACTGCGGCTGACGGTTTATCGTCCAGGAAAGATACCAGTTGTCCACACTGTCCTTAACGGTTACGATGCCGCCCGTGGTAACTCTGCCCGCTCTCGGGTCGCGGCGGCAGATTTTCTCGATATATTCGATAATTTCGTCGTTCGAAGTCTCTACGGTCGCGCTCATCCAGTTGGTTTCGTCGGGGTGATCGCAGTAGTTGGAGGGATTACCGAAAGACGGGTCTTGCAAAGCGATGTTCTTCCACAAATCCCACGATTCGCCGCCGCCTTTTCTTATCTTGGAAAGGTCGGGCGCGTGATTCTGATCGCCGTAGCAACTCGTATCGGTGCAACAACCGTTGGTTATGAACACAAGGTCGCTTTCGAGAAGGTCGATAGAACCCTTTTCGCCGTTTTTAACGTATTCGATTTTCTTAGCGACTTTCTTCTTGCCGTTTATTTCGAAAACGACGTTCTTAACGTCTATTCCGTATTCCACCTTAACGCCTCTGTCTTCAAGGTATTTTTGCAAAGGCTGAATAAGGCTTTCGTACTGATTGTATTTGGTGAAACGAAGCGCCGAGAAATCGGGAAGACCATCGATATGGTGAACGTATCTCTGAAGATATCTCTTCATTTCGAGCGCGGAATCCCACGAGTGGAACGCGAACATCGTCTGCCAGTAAAGCCAGAAATTGCTCTTCCAGAAGTTATCGTCGAAATAATCGCTTATCTTCTTGTCTTCGAGTTCTTCCTCGGGAGTCATAAACAGCTTGCTTATCTGCATAGCCGCCTCTTTGTTAAGCCCGAATTTGTTGTCGGTATGCGCGTTTTCGCCGCGGTTCACCGTCGCTCTGCAAAGCGAATAGTTCGGGTCGGCTTTGTTAAGCCTGTAATATTCGTCGAGAACGGAAAGTCCGGGATTTTCAAGCGACGGAACGTCTCTGAACATTTCCCACATAACTTCGAAATGGTTATCCATTTCTCTGCCGCCTCTCATATAGTAACCGCTTCTCGGAACTGCTCTTCCGTCGCACGAACCGCCCGCGATATCGAGTTTTTCGAGAAGGTGAATATGTTCGCCCTTCATCTGCCCGTCTCTCACGAGGAAGAACGCCGCGGAGAGTCCCGCAAGACCCGTTCCGATAATATAAGCCGATTTACCGTCTACGCCCTCGGGTTTGACGGGATGAGCGAAAGCTTCGTAATTGCCTGATCCGTAATACATAATTTTTTACCTCCGAATTTGTCGTTTTTGTTTTTACGCCCATATTATAACCCGCCTTTTTTAAAATTACAATAGACAATATTTTCGCCTTGTCTTAATTTCCGACGGCTAAATAAAATTGTAAAAAATTTTGACATTTTTCCGGATTTGTCTAAAAAGAAAAAACGCCTCGCGAAGTTTTGAAAAATCAGAACTTCGCGAGGCGCGTCGATATTATATTATTTGTTGAAATTATTGAAAGCGATTTCTATAGTTCCGCCGACGATTTTGCTAACCTTTTCGACAATCGCTTCGGGGCTTTCGCCCATATCATGCCGAACCCAGTCCAAAAGTACGCCGACAAACGCGTATTTATAAAAATGGGCGATATACTCCTTATCCTCGTCCCGAACGGAAAAACCTTTCGACTTTTCGTCAACCACGTTTTTTAAAAGAGGATAAACGAGCCTGTAAAGATATTGTTCGAGCATTTCGAGCGAAACCGAACGATAAATATTATCTATAAACACCTTGTCCTTTTTCGCCAAGGCGAACACGGCGAGAAAACCTTCCTGCCAGGTATCGTACGTTCTGTTCTCTTTTAAAACTTTTTCGGTGTCCTCTATGCAAGTCCATTCCACGAGATCGTAAATATCCTGGAAATGATAATAAAAGGTCTGACGGTTTATTCCGCAATCGTCCGCGATATCCTGCACGGTTATTTTGCTTAAGGTCTTTTCGCAAAGCAATTTTTTCAAAGAAGCCGAAATAGCTCTTTTTGTTATATCGCTCATAATTTTCTCCTAAAAATCATATCGTAAATATTCTCCCGACAAATATATTATATCAAAAGCTTTATTATTAGTCAAATATATGCTTAAAACAAAGTCGGCCGCGAAGCGTTTCGCTTCGCGGCTGATTGCAAAAAAATCGCTAATTGTTTTAAAAACACGCCTATAAGTCGATTATCCCCATATTTTAGAAATCATCGGCAAATTATCAATCTATGAAGTCGACCGAAATCGAACCCGTGGTCGTGGAAACTTCGAGCTTCTTTCCGCCGTTTCCGTAAGCTTCGGTAAGGTTACTTTTGCCCGTAGTCGTGTGGCTTTTGATATCGAATTCCTTTCTGTCTCCGTGAACAACGCCTTTAACAGAACCCGTCGTGCATTTGGCGGTTATCGAGGTAGCGTTTCCGATATCGAAAGTAACGCCGCCCGTAGTGCTTTTAAGGAACACCGTTTTCGCGTCCACCGAACATTTAAGACTACCCGTCGTTACGACCGCCGAAAAATCTCCGCCGCACTTAACGTTCTCGGTCGTAATGCCGCCCGTGGTCGTTTTGACTTCGAATTTCTCCGACATTTCAACGTTGCCAAGCTTAACCGAACCCGTCGTCGCTTCGAATTTTCCGCTTTCTGCCTTAACGTTTGCGCAACTAACGCTACCAGTGGTCGCCGTCGCTTCGATTCTCTTAAGATTTTTAAGATCTGCGACTTCGACCTTACCCGTTTCGGTGTAAACATCGATTTCGCCCGCAAAATCACGCGGGACTCCTACGCTCATAATAAGTTTAGACGTATCGAAACCCCACCAAAAACCGAAAAACCAACTCATTTTCTCAATCGTCATAGCGATTTCGCCGTTCTCCGCGGTAAAATCGTGCTTGAGCTTACTGCCTTCGAAGTAGTCGAAAACGACTTCGTTTCCGTCGATCGCCTTAACGTCGATTTGCTCGATCGCGCACTTAACTTTAATCGTTTTGACCTCGCTCGCGTCGGCTTTTTGTTGCATTGATTCATATTTACTCATATCAGCCCCTCCCGTTGCCGTATATACAATCATTCCCGTAACGGCAAGGACGATGCCCGCCGCAAGAATCACGCATAAAATAATCACTAATTTTTTCATTGTCTTACCTTTCTCCTATTAAATAAATCTTTTATCCACTTGACCGCAATAACGATAAGTTTATACACGCCGAGCGAACAGAGACCGCCGAAAGACGCCGCGCATAATCCTCCGCCTATGCACAAAAGTCCGTAACCGACGTTCTGAAAAATCGCGTAAAATCCGTAGAAAAACGTAGCCAGTCCGCCGACAGCCGAGCCGACGCACGCGCAAACGGTTCCGACAATCACACCGACCGCCGCGCCAAATAAGCCTATCAGAATTCCGAACAGACCGCACGCCAGTCCGAACCACAGCGGCGAACCGACGATAAGCAGAACGATCCACACCGTTTTTATTTTTCCGTCTGATTTTCTGAGCCACGATTCGCCCTCAATCGCCTCTATGCCGGCTTCCGAAAGCGTGTTTCTCGCGATCGTCTCGGGCGAACCGATTTCTTCGACAGCTTCTTCTTCAGTTTTGCCGCACTCGATGCGGTCGTCGATCATTTCGGCGTAATAATCCGATATTCTTTGCCGTTCGTATCTGTCCAAAGGCGAAAGACCTCTTTTCAGCCGCCTTAAAAATTCCTTTTTAGTCATTACATTCTCCTTTTATATATTCGTATACCTTTACGATATCCCCGAAATCCTCGATAAATTCTTTGATTTTTTCTCTTCCGCTCGCGGTTATGGAATAGTATTTCCTGAGCCTTCCGTTATGTTCCGCGCTTCTCACCCAAACGTAACCGCCCGTCTCTAACCTACGCAAAATAGGATACAGCGTCGATTCCGAAATATCGATATACGGCGAAATCTTTTTTATAAGCTCGTATCCGTAAGTTTCTTCGCGAAGCATCGCGGTAAGCACGCATACTTCGAGTACGCCTCTTTTAAGCTGTACGTCCATATACTTTCCAAATACCTCCTTTCGCACAATACTATATCACGCATAGTATTGCTTGTCAAGTGTTTTTTTGAACTTTTTTTTAATTTTTTCATAAGCCTTTGCCGCCGCGCATAACATTATTATATGAATATTTCCAACGAAAAAATAAAAATCGAACGGCTTATCGCCGCCGCGATTCTCGTATTTCTTTCCGCAACGTATATCGCGTGCGTTTGCGTGAGGGTTAAAGCCGCGGCTGCGCCGAGACCCGATTTCACGATTGTTATCGACGCGGGGCACGGCGGGATAGACGGCGGCGTGGAAGGTAAAAAAAGCAAGGTTAAAGAAAGCGAGCTGAACCTCGATATTTCAAGAAAATTAAGGGATAAATTCTCCGCGGCGGGAGCAAAAGTCGTTATGACGAGAAAGACGGAAGCGGGGCTTTACGGAATACTTTCGAAAGGTTTTAAAAGGCGGGATATGAAAAAGAGAATGGAGATCGCCGAAAACGCGAACCCCGATATTTTCGTTTCCGTGCATCTGAATTTTTATTCTTCCCCGTCCAGGCGGGGCGCGCAGGTTTTTTATAAAATAGGGGACGAGCAAAGCAAAAAACTTGCGTTAAGCGTTCAAAGCTCGTTGAACGGGCTTTGCGGAAAGGAATATTCGCCGCTTTCGGGAGATTATTACGTCTTAAACGAATCGATTAAAACCGCGATTTTATGCGAATGCGGATTTTTATCCAACGAAGAAGACGAGCGGCTTCTTTTATCCGACGAATACCGAAAGCAGCTTGCCGAAAAGATTTACGAAGGTATTCAATCCTACCGTTTCGGTTTAGCCGACTCGGTTAAATAATATTTAAGGCGAAACCCGATTTACAGTAAAGTCCGAAAATCCGTTAACGCAGATAAAAACAAAACATAACATAAAAAATCACATTATAAACCCAAAATCGGCGGCGACAAATTTTTGTCGCCGCCGATTTATATATTATCCGTCCATAATAATCGATTTAACTGCGTTAATCGACTTATAGCCGGGTTTTTATAAGTTAATCGAGGATGCTCAAAGTTGGACACCGAGGTTATTTCTGCCAACAAACGCCGTTTAAATCTGTTCTGAATCCGCATCTTCACACCCCCGATTTTTTTTAGCAAGTAAACCCGCAAAACAACGCTCGAAATCATCGTTTGGGGAATTTAACATTTTTATTTCGGCAAATAAGAATTATCTTTTGATTTTTGTTGAAAGAAAGCAGAAAAAATGGTAAAATAGAAAAAATAAAACAATAATTATGACAGGCGTCTGTCTTAATATAACGATATAATAATATTATAAAATAAAAAAGCTCTCCGATAAGGAGAGCGCATCGCACACTGCGACAAGTGATCAGAACAAGTTTTTATTTGAACTTGCCTTGTTATTTTGTAAGCAGATTATAAACCGAAAAAAAATAAATGTCAAGGATTTTTAACGCTATGGAAAAGTTTTATTTGGGAATTGATATCGGAACAAACTCCGTGGGAATGGCTTGTACCGATGAAAATTACAACCTTTTACGCGCAAAAGGCGTAGATTGTTGGTCTGTACGCCTGTTCGACGAAAGCAAAACGGCAGCGGAACGCAGAACTTTCAGAACCGCGAGAAGAAGGCTTGAAAGACGAAAATATCGCATTTCTCTTTTGCAGGCTCTCTTCGCGCCGTTTATCGAAGACAAAACGTTTTTCATAAGGCTGAACGACAGTCAGCTTCTGCCCGAGGACAAAAACGCCGCGCTTTGCGGAGATAAAAACAATTTGTTCAAAGACAGCGGTTACACGGACAAAGAATTTCACACGCAATTCCCGACGGTTTATCATTTAAGAAAGGCTCTTCTCGGCGACGGAGATTATGATTTAAGACTTTACTATCTCGCGTTGCACCACATAATAAAATACAGAGGTCATTTCCTTTTCGAGGGAAGTATGAGCGACATCCGCAATATATCCAAACTTTTCACGGCGCTCGATATGTCTGTCGAAAACGTTTACGGCGACGACTTTTTCGAGTTTAACCCGTCCTTATCGGAAAGCGCGAAAGAAATTTTGCTCGATCCGAAAAAGAGAATCCGCGAAAAACAATCGTCTCTCGAGAAACTTTTCGGCGCGGAAGAAAAAGAAGCCAAAGAAATGATAAAAGCTCTCTGCGGCGCGAAAATATCGCCGAGCATACTGTTCGGCGAAGCTTTCAAGGAGACGAAATCCTTTTCGTTTAAAGAATTGAACGACGAAGCGTTCGACGCTATGGCTTCTTCTTACGGGGATTATTACGCCGTTCTGGAAGCGTTGCGTTCAATTTTCAGTTTCATCACCTTTGAAAAACTCCTTGCGGGACACCCCGATATTTCGTCCGCAATGATTTCGGTTTACGAAAAGCACAAAGCAGACCTCAGACAACTCAAAGACTTTTTAAAAGCCGAATCCCCGGAAACTTACGTTAAGGTTTTCAAAAGCGCGAACGAAAAACACAATTACGCAAATTATATCGGTTACACGAAAAAAGGCGGCGACAAAAAGAAAGTAAAACCCTGCAAAGACGACGAATTTTATACTTACCTCAAGAAGACAATCTCGGCAATCGAGGCAAAGGACGAAGAAACGAAAACAAAAATTCTCCTTGAAATCGAAAACGGGACTTTCCTGCCTAAAATTCTGCATTCCGACAACGGCTTGTTCCCGCACCAGGTGAACGAGGACGAGCTTGTTAAAATAGTCGCGAATATGGCGAAGTCCCACCCCGAAACAAGCGAAATCGCAGAGAAAATTCTGCCGCTTTTCAGATTCAGAATACCTTATTACGTCGGACCGCTGACAGGGTCGAAAGAGACCAGCTGGGTCGTAAAACGTTCAAACGAAAAAATCACTCCTTGGAATTTCGACGAAATCGTCGATAAATCCGCAAGCAACGAAGCGTTTATGCGAAGAATGACGAACAAATGCAGCTATCTTCACGGCGAGAACGTTTTGCCGAAAGCTTCCGTTCTTTATCAGAAATATAACGTTTTAAACCAACTGAACAAGCTTAAAATCAACGACAGACCGCTTCCGAATGTCGAAATAAAGCAGAAGATTTTCAACGAGCTTTATTTGAAATACGTTAAAGTCACGGATAAAAAAATTATCGATTTTCTCGTAAGAAACGGCGAAATTTCGCCCGAAGAGGCAAAAACGATTACGCTCGGCGGCAAGGACGGCGAAATAAACGCTTCTATGTCGTCCTATATTCAGCTCAAAAAAATTCTCGGCGAATTTGTTGATTCCGATATCGAAAGCGGAAACGGCGTTTGCGAAAAAATCATACTCTGGCACACATTAAACACCGATAAATCCGTCGTCGAAAATCTTATACTTAAAAATTACGGAGATATACTTGTCATCAAATCGAACATAAAAGCTCTCAAAGGGCTTTCGTTCAAGGACTTCGGCAGACTTTCGGAAAAGTTCCTTACGGGGCTTCTTGCCTGCGATAAGGAAACCGGCGAAATAGTTTCCGTTATGGATTTGTTGTACAACACCAACAAAAATCTCAACGAAATTTTGTTCGACGAAATATATAATTTCGGCGAGCTTATCAAAGCCGAAAACGGCGAAACGAGCAGCGAAATAACCTATAAAGACATTGAGGAATTATATGTTTCGCCCGCCGTCCGCAGAGGAATATGGCAATCACTCGTTATGGCGGACGAATACGTTAAAGCGATCGGTAAAGATCCCGATAAAATCTTTATCGAGGTTACGCGAGAGGACGGCGTTAAAGGAGACGCGGGCAGAAAACTTTCCCGCAAAAAACAGCTTTCCGAAAAATACAAAGCCGTAAAGGACGGCGCGTATAACGATATTATTACCGAACTTAACTCGGAAGAAACTACCGATATGAAATTAAGGCAGGAGCGTTTGTATTTATATTTCCGTCAACTCGGAAAGTGCGCGTACAGCGGAAATCAAATAGACTTGTCCGCATTAAACACGGATAGGTACGACGTGGATCATATTCTGCCGCGTTGTTACACAAAGGACGACAGTATCGACAACAAAGTTCTTGTTTTAAGAAGCTGCAACGCGGACAAGCAGGATAAATATCCCGTTCCCGAAAAATTCCGTCAACCCGCGCTTTGGAAACTGCTTCTCGACAAAAAGCTTATCGAAAAAAAGACTTTCGACAGACTTATGCGAACAGAGCCTCTCGGCGAAAACGATTATAACGACTTTATCAATCGTCAAAAAGTCTTCACCGATCAGACGGCTAAAGCCGTTGCGGAACTTATGAAAAGAAAATATCCCGAAACGAAAATCGTTTACAGCAAAGCCAAAAACGTTTCGGACTTCAAGGCTCGCTCTGATTTTTTCAAATGCAGAGAGACAAACAACCTTCACCACGCAAGAGACGCTTATCTTAACGTTGTTGTCGGAAACGTTTACGATACTTGTTTCTCAAAACCTATCGATATGTTCCGTAGGGTCGGCGACGAATGGAGAGAATATAACCTTGACAAGATGTTCACAAGAAATGTAAAAGGAGCGTGGGACAAAAATTCGCTCGAAAAAGTCAAAACAACTTTCGAAAAACATACGATGTCCGTTTCGCAATACGCTTACTGCAACAAAGCCGAATTTTACAATCAAACGGTTTATCCGAAAGGCTCGTCCGGGATAACCGCGCCGAGAAAAAGTTCGGGCGCTCTCAGCGACGTTGCGAAATACGGCGGTTATATGTCGCAAAAAACAGCTTATTTTGCAATCGTCTCTTCTATGAACGCCAAAGGAAACAGGATAAAAACCATCGAAGCCGTCCCCGTTCTTACCGCTTACAAATTAAAAAACGACCCGAATGCGCTGAACGATTATTTCTCTTCTTACCTTGATTCTCCGGAAATATTGATTCCGAAAATCAAGATTCGTCAGCTCATCTCGTATAACGGCACACCCGTATATATTGCCGGAATGACCGGAAACTATATAATCGTACATAACGCCGTCGAATTGTTTACCGACAGCAAAACAGACGAATACGTCAACGCATTGTTAAAATTGCTCGATATGAGTAAGGCGGGAACAATAAAGGAAGAAAACGGAGAATATATCATAAAAACAAACCGCAATAAGGACAGAAAGCTTGTAATAAATCGTGAAAGCAACATCGCCCTTTATGAAGAATTGAAAACCAGACTTGATAAACCGATTTATCAGGGAATTTCTCCGTTTTCCACATTCAGAAACAACCTTGAAAAAGGCAAAGAAAAATTTGAAACCCTTTCAGTTTTGGATCAAAGCGAAGTTCTTGTGCAGATACTTAAATTTTTCAAATGCGATGCCGCCCCCTCGAATTTAACGCTGATCGGCGGAAGCGGAATAAGCGGAAAAGTCTTATTCAATAAAGATATTACACTCGTAAATTTCAAAATTATCGGGAAATCCCCTGCGGGACTTACCGAAAGAATAAAAACGGTGTGATATGGGATTTCGTACGGTTATCGTTAATTCGCGGTGCAAACTTGAATTTCGGCTTAACTTTATGATTCTTCGCGGAGAAACGGAAAAACGCATTTATATCGACGAAATCAACACGCTTATCGTTCAAAGTACGGCGGTGTCGCTCACCGCCGCGCTTTTGGCGGAACTTGTTAAAAATGGCGTTAAAGTTATTTTCTGCGACGAAAAATACAACCCGTCCTCCGAACTTGTCCCCTATTACGGCGCACACAACACCTCTAAACGTTATAAGCAACAAACCGAATGGAAGCAAAGCGTTAAAGACGAAATCTGGCGACTTGTAATCAAAAAGAAAATATTCAATCAACAGGAACTTCTTTTAAAAAACAATTTCAAAGAGGAAGCAGATCTTCTCGGACAGTATATTTCCGAGGTTCAGGCGGGCGATAGTACAAATCGGGAAGGACACGCGGCGAAAGTTTATTTTAACTGTCTTTTGCCAAGCGGCGTAACAAGGCGAAGCGGCGGATTTTTGAACGGTTGCTTGAATTACGGGTATGCCGTTCTTTTGTCCGCATTCAACAGAGAAATAGTTGCAAGCGGCTATCTCACGCAATTCGGGATATGGCACGATAACGAATTCAATCAATTCAATCTCTCGTCCGACCTTATGGAGCCTATCCGAACGATTGTCGACGAAACGGCGCTGAAAATCCCCGACGGCGACAAGGATTTTAAAAGAAAAATGGCTAATATTCTTAATTTCAAGGCTGTTTTCAATCAAAAAAACACCACGCTCGACGTGGCGATTCGTCAATATGTGAAAACAGTTTTCGCCGCGCTTGAAAACGATGATCCCGAGCTGATTATCTTCCCCGAAAACATAGATGAACAATAAATTTATGCGATTATTGATTTTTTTCGATCTCCCTGTCGAAACCTCGAAAAACAGAAGAGAATATTCCCGTTTTCATAAATTTCTGATTAAAAACGGGTTTATTATGATGCAAAAATCCGTATATTCGAAGCTTGTCATAAACAATGTAACAAGCTCGGCGGTAAGAGCAAAAATATCAAAAAATCTTCCTCCCGAAGGGATAATAGAACTTCTGGAAGTTACGGAAAATCAATTCGCGAAAATAGAATATCTCGTCGGCGAAAAACAAAGTATCGTCGAGGAAAGTATGGATAGATTAGTAGAATTATGATAAGGATATCTACGGCAAATATCGAAACCGAAATGGTTTTAATCGATTATAGTCCGCTTATTCTAATAGAGGAAAATCCCTGCGAATTTTTCAAAACCGTCGACAGTCTTAACAAGGCTTTCTCAGAAGACGACTCGGATTTTACGTTTTGGGATAACGACGAATCGTTTTCCCCGCAGAAAAAAGGAGAAATTCTCACGGATTTGTTTTCTTTTGAATTAACGGATAAAAAAATAATCAATTTACTTTATAAAAAACTGCAAAACAATTTTTTGAGCGGTTCATATTTAGTTCCGTTCAACGAAATTATCGCAAGAACCGACAATTTTTTATCGGACTTATTCTCCACGGTCGATTTTTCGCTCGATTACAACGAATTTACTCTCGAAGACTTATTGAAAATCTGTTCCGTTAAACCCGCAAAGACTTACGACTCCCTCCTCGAAAAAATTATTTGTTACATTAATGTTTTTGCTTCCTTGAAAAACATTTGCTTCTTTGTTTTTGTAAATATAAAGGACGTTTTGCCCGACGAACAATTAAAACAACTTTACAAGCATTGTTCTTTGCATAAAATATCGCTTTTTTTGATTGAAAGTCAGAAAAAACGCTCTCTTTTAGCCGAGGAAAGAGCGATAATCATAACCGAAGATTTATGCGAAATAGTTGAAAACTTTTCGGATTTATGATATAATAAATTAAAATAAAACAAAATAACCATGCGGCAGCGTGCGGTTTTCAGCCTTATTTGAGGTTTGAGAGCCTTGTTATTTTGTAATACTCTTAAACATAAAAGGCGGTAAGGCATTAATTCCGATAGTTTGAGAGCCTTGTTATTTTGTAATACTCTTAAACGCAAATACGGGAACGCCGTCGGTGACGGTAGTTTGAGAGCCTTGTTATTTTGTAATACTCTTAAACGGAAATAAAAAAGGTTGAGAAAGACGGCTCGTTTGAGAGCCTTGTTATTTTGTAATACTCTTAAACCGATAACTTCATCAAAGTTTTACGGAGTACGTTTGAGAGCCTTGTTATTTTGTAATACTCTTAAACCTTTTTTCAATAGCAAATTTTACAATTTAAGTTTGAGAGCCTTGTTATTTTGTAATACTCTTAAACACCGCAAAGGAGTTAAAAATGAAGCGTAAAGTTTGAGAGCCTTGTTATTTTGTAATACTCTTAAACGGAAGAATACGCGAGGGAGAATAAAGAATGGTTTGAGAGCCTTGTTATTTTGTAATACTCTTAAACGTCAAATGGTGTATTTCCCCTTGAACGAGAGTTTGAGAGCCTTGTTATTTTGTAATACTCTTAAACAAACGAGAAAGACCGCAACATCAAATGCAAGTTTGAGAGCCTTGTTATTTTGTAATACTCTTAAACGGTCAACCAATTACGGTAAATCCGAAGCACGTTTGAGAGCCTTGTTATTTTGTAATATTCTTATATCGAGGAAACAAAAATGAATGTAGAAAAAATTTTAGACAACACAAAAACAGCAATTGAAGAATTACATATATCTCCCGATAATCTTGTTTTGGCAATTACGAAATTGCTCGAAATCACTCACGCCCACGGATTAGATAAAGAATCCGTTAACGCTTTGGCGGAGTGCGGGATTGTACTTGAAATAGAGGGCTAAGGAAAATGGCACGGAGTGAAGCACAAAAAGCCGCAGACAAAAAATATGCGCAGAAAATAAATGGAAAATACAAACCTTTTATAGTGAATTTGTCTCCGGAGGAACTCGAAAGTATCAATGCCGTTATTGCCTCATCTGGAATGAAAAAAGCCGAGTTTTTAAGATGGGCAGTAAAAGAATTGCAAACCCGCTTATAAAGGAAAATAACCTGACGAATTCTACCTTATTACCGTAATTTACAATTGAAAAATTTTTTCGGGCGGCATTTGCCGCCTTTTTTCTTTATTTCACTTTGTTTTGTTTGACATAAAAGGGAAACGATGTTATACTATAACAAATGTTTTAGAACGTGTGTAAAATTCGATCCGAAAACATACAAGATACATAAATCAATAATTACGTTAAACGAAACCACGGAGGAAAAGTATGCCACCGAAACCGAAATTTACAAAAGAAGAAATGGTCAACGCCGCAATCGAGCTTATTTGTGAAAAGGGTTACGACAGTCTGACTGCGAGAGAACTCGGGAAACAACTCGGAAGTTCGTCCTGCCCTATCTTCACGTTGTTTAAAGATATGGACGAACTGAAAGCCGAAGTTAAGCAAAGATCCGTGGAAGTTTTCAACGAATATATGAAAGTAGCCGAAAACTTCACGCCCGCATATAAAAAGAGAGGTATGCAATGGGTTAAATTCGCAACCGAGCAACCTCGGCTTTTCCGTCTGCTCTTTATGCAGGAAACTGACGGCGACGTCGACTTCGACGAAGCGCAGAAAATAATTCCTTTCGGAAAGCAGAACGATATAGACATAATCGTGTGCGATTACGGCGCGACCGAAGAGCAGGCCGAACACCTCTTCAAGCAAATGTGGACGTTTTGTTACGGCTTATGCGTACTCGCCGCAACGAAGGTTTGCGCGTTTACCGAACAGGAAATCATTCAGAGCCTCGGCGAAATGTTCAGAGGTATGATTTACGTTATCAAGTCGGACGCCGCAATCGTTGCCAAAGTAACTCCCGTATCGCTCGATGCGCCCGAAGCCGAAAAAATTAAGGCAAACCACCCCGGCTTTACGGACAAAAAATAATCCGATTAAACATAAAAATACGTGTTAATCGACTTATAGAGGCATATTTCACAAAAAAATAAACAACACAAGGCAAAAAGCAACGGAGAATTAAATGCTTAAAATAGAACACTTAACCGTGAAATACGGAGACAAAACAGCCGTGGACGACCTTTCGCTGCATATCCTTAAAGGCGAGATTTACGGCTTTATCGGACATAACGGCGCGGGAAAAACGACCACAATAAAAGCCGCCACGGGCATACTCGCTTTTAACGACGGCGAAATCTATATCGACGGCGTTTCTATGAAAAACGACCCGTTATCCTGCAAAAAACTTCTCGCGTACATACCCGACAACCCCGATTTATACGAATATATGACGGGCGCGCAATACCTTAATTTCATTGCGGATATTTTCGGCGTTGAAACAGAAACGAGAAAGGAACTTATCGACAAATATGCGGACGATTTCGAAATCAAAAACGATCTCGGCTCGTCGATTTCGGCTTACTCGCACGGAATGAAGCAAAAACTCGCAGTTATTTCCGCGCTTATTCATTCGCCGAAACTCATAATAATGGACGAACCGTTCGTAGGGCTCGACCCGAAAGCTTCGCATAAACTTAAAGAGATTATGCGCGAGCATTGCGATAAAGGCGGAGCGATTTTCTTCTCCACCCACGTTCTCGACACGGCGGAGAAACTTTGCGACAAAGTGGCGATCATCAAAAAAGGCAAACTCGTTAAAACAGGTACTATGGAAGAGGTTAAAGGCGACGAATCGCTCGAAAACGTCTTCCTCGAACTCGAAGGCGAGGTCGAAAGCGGAAACAAGTACGCCGACAAAAACAAAGACGGCAACACCAACGGCAAAGGCAAAAGCGAAAACGGTTGACGAGGGAAAATAAATGCTGAAAATCTTAATTAAAAAGCAACTTCTCGAAATAAACCGCGCGCTTTTCTTCGACGCGAAAACGGGAAAACGTCGTTCAACCGCGGGAATTGCATTTTTCGTCGGTTTGTTCGTCTTATTTTTCGTCTTTCTTATGGCGTGGTTCGCGTTCGAGGCTTACTTCATCGGAGGAGTATTTCTATCGAAAGGTTTAAATTGGTTATTTTTTGCCGCCACCGGAATCATAGGAATGTTTTTCGGGATTATAGGTAGTGTTTTCAACACATACGCTACCCTTTATATCGCTAAGGATAACGACCTTTTGCTTTCAATGCCGATACCCGTTAAAAGCATAATTTTATCCCGTCTTGCGAGCGTTTATATAATCGGCGCGATGTATGCGGGAATAGTTACTCTCCCCTCGGCGGTCGTTTATATGGCTTTGACCGGTTGGGCGGTTAAAGGAATAATAGGCTCGCTGATTTTTTGCGTTGCCGTTTCGCTTGTAGTATTCGTTTTTTCCTGCGGACTGGGGTTTATCGTTGCGAAACTTGCAGGCAAGCTCAAAAACAGGGGTATTTTAACGACGATACTTATGCTTGCGCTTATGGGCGCATATTATACGATTGCCGCTAATGCGGAATTTATATTAAACAAACTTACCGAAAACGGCGAGGCGATAGCGGTCGCGATGAGAATTTACGCTTATCCGCTTTACTCGCTCGGAAAAGTCGGCGAGGGAGACCCGATATTTTCCGTCTGTTTTCTCGCGGCGACGCTCCTTCTGACTTATCTCGTTTATCTTGTAATATCGAGAAGCTTTTTAAAAATGGTCACAAGTCCCGAAAAGACAAAAAGCGGCAAATACGACGGGAAAAAGACAAAAAGCAAAAGTCAATTTGCCTCTCTTTTCAAAAAAGAACTCGTAAGATTTACGACAAGTTCTGCGTATATGTTAAACTGCGGATTAAGCTCGATTTTTATGATAGTCATAGGAATCGTCGCACTCATAAAAGGTTGGTCGATAATTTCAGATCCCGAGCTTCACGAATTAGTAAGCCCGTACATTGCGCTTGTAATATATTTAGTTCCGACGGTTATGGCGTCTTTGAATCCGATAACCGCGCCGTCGATTTCGCTCGAAGGCAAAAATATATGGATTTTAAAGTCCCTGCCGATAGACGCGAGAAAGATTTTAGGCGCAAAATTACTGCTCCATATCGTTTTTACCTTACCCGCGGTGGAATTTTTGACAATATGTCTTGCATTATTCTTTAAATCAGAACTTTCAATCGTAATTATTTCCGTGATAATAAGCGCGGCGTATGTGCTTTGCTCGGCAATGTTCGGATTATTTTTGAACCTTAAACGCCCGAACTTCAGATGGACGAGCGAATCTGTGGCGATAAAACATTGCTTCGCGCTCATAATCGACAGTATTGCGGGCATAATTTTTGCGTTCGTAATCGCGTATTTATACCCGTTGTGCATAAAAGTAATCTCTCCGTTTATGTTCGGACTTATACTCGTTCTGATATTATCCGTTCCTATCGCTTTGCTTTTTCGGTATTTCAACAAGAAAGCCGCGAAAGATTTCGCCGATTTATAATTATTTGTTCGTTAAAGCAGAGAAAGTTTATTTTCTAAAATAAATCCCCCATAAAATATTACGCAATTATCTTGGCTTCTTAAATTTGTATGCTACAATGCAATCAAAAAAAATTCTTTCGAAAATAATGAGAATTAAAAGGAGCAACATAATGGGTGCGGGAGGAACAACAAATCACGGCACATATGCTATTATACCAGCCAAGAATAATACGAACCCCGCCAAAACGCCGTTATTTCCGCGCCTTTTGTCAAATTCTCGCTTGAAGTACGGTAAGTACATCTGCGTTCGCCTTCGCCAAAATCCATCGAAAATAACGACGTTTTGGTCGCTTGCGAGTCTGACGGCGAAATTTTAGGCTAAGACAAGGCACGCGAACGGGTTAATACTTGACGTATAAGCCGCGAGCGTAACGAAGTATTAGTCAAAAATACGCCGCCAGACCATGGTTCGGATTATTCTTGTCTGGCATAGCAAGACGCTTAGAAAAAACAGGCAAACAAAACAGCAAAATGCAAAAATACAATAACCCTTCCGGTTTTAAATATGTAAACTATGAAGACCCGTATGCGAAAATTTATCCGACAAAATGTCCCGTATGCGGAAAAGTCGCTATGATTGACAAGTACGGAAACGGCGAATGCAAAAACTGCCTATGGAATCTTGATCGCGCTTGCGAAACAAACCCGGACAGCGTTCAATATCCGAATATGTTATCGCTTAACAAGGCAAAACTTCTTTATAAACAAGGAAAGCCGTTAAAACCTTCTTTCGAGGATTTTATACAAGGACTTATGATGTACAGCGAAATGACGTTTTTTTATGCAAACCGCGAAGCAGCTGTATATTATTCGGGTGAAAAGATTTGCTTCGATTACGACGGAAGAACTCAAAAATTTACCAACGAAAACGATTTTTACGCTCACGCTTCGATTGGCGACAAATTGTTGAAAGATATCTGGAATAACATAGAAAAAGCAGACTATATGCAATGCTGAAAATTAAATAAAAAACAGGCAGGCGCGAGTTTTTTTAAAAAAAACTCGCGCCTGCCGTTTTATCCGCCGAACGAAATTTTTATAACCCGCCCGACTCGCGGTTTTATTTTAAATTCCGAAATAAGTCGCCGCGTTGCGGTAACAAATATCTTTAATAACCTCTCCGACGAGTTTTTCGTTCGCGGTCATTTCGCCGTTTTCCATCATTCTGCCTAAGTAATTGCACAAAATGCGGCGGAAATAATGGTGTCTCGGATAGGAAAGGAAGGATCTGCTGTCGGTGAGCATTCCGATGAACGCGCCGAGATGCCCCGTTGCGGTTAAATCGTCGAGGTGGCGGTACATACCCACCTTGTTATCCAGAAACCACCAGGCAGGACCGTACTGAATTTTTCCTCTCGCCTCGCTCGACTGGAAGCACCCCGCAAGCGTGATAAGTTCTGCGTTCATTTTGGGGTTAAGGTTGAAAAGAATTGTTTTCGGGAGCGATTTTTCGGTGTTTAATCTGTCGAACAACGCCGAAATATTTTTAAGTCCGTCCTCTTCCGATATGCTGTCGTAACCCGTGTCAAGCCCGAGTTTTAAAAGCATTTCGGTGTTGTTGTTTCTCATCGCGCCGACGTGCAGCTCGGTCGCGAGCCCGTTTTCGGCGTAAAGTTTCATAAGGAAATAGGTTAAATATCCTTTGAACTCCCCGATTTCTCCTGCCGTGAGCGTTCCGCCCTTTCTGCGTTTTGAAAAAGCCTTTTCCGCGGCGGATTTTTCGGCTATCGGGTAAACCGATTCGAGCGCAAGGTCGGCGGCTCTCGTTCCGACTTTTTTAAACTCGGCAAGTCTTTCTCTCAAAGCCTCTTCAAGGTCGGAAAGAGTATTTATTTTATGCGTTTCGTTTTCGACAAGCGAAATAAAATCATTGTATTTTTCCGCTTCGATATTCATTATCTTATCGGCGCGGAATGCGGGGATAACTTTGAACTTATATCCCTTTTCGGCGATTTTTTCAAACGTTGTCAAATCGTCGAAAACTTCGTTCGTCGTGAACACACAGGTGACGGAAGAGCTTTCGATAAGTTTCTGCGGATTTACCTCGTTTTTGGCGATATAATCGTTACACTGCTCCCATATCGCCTCGGCGTTTTCCTCGTTTATTTCGAGCTCGCAATTAAAATACTCTTTAAGTTCGACCTGCGACCAGTGATAAAGCGGATTTCCGAAAGCCGTGCCGAGGGTTTTGCAGTACGCAACGAATTTATCGTGATTGGAGGCGTCGCCCGTGATAAGTCGTTCGTCAACGCCGTAATTTCTCATAAGCCGCCATTTATAATGATCTCCGCCGAGCCAGACTTCGCAAATATCCTTGAACGGCTTGTTTTCGAGTATCTGCTTTTCGGGCAGATGACAATGGTAATCGAAAATAGGCATATCTTTCGCGTAAGTCTCGTAAAGTCTTGCCGCGGTTTCGTTTTCAAGCAAAAAATCTTTTTTTATATAACTCATATATATATAAAACTCCTCCTGGCGAGCGTACTCCGTTTCTCCGACGGAGTTCACCCGCCCGACTTATTATTCTCAAGCAAATTATACCCCATATCAATCAATTACGCAACTTATTTTTAAAAAAAATTCCTTATTCCCCGCAAAAAATTTTTCAAAAACACAAAAAAAGAAGACCGCCGCCGGTCTTCCTTTTACATTATGTTATTACAAAAACTTCTTTATGGAATCGACAACTTGTTCCGAGCAAAGTCCGATGTTTTTTTCGTTCGGATGGATAGCCGAGCGGGATTCGAACCACATTAAGTTTTAACGGCGCAAAATTTGCAAAATCGGCGTTAAACTCACTTATAATACGGCAAGTATGATTGCGTTCGTTTGCCTTGATTTTTCTAAATTTATCGCCGTTAAAATGCGTAGCACCTTAAAGCCGCATTTTTTAGACAGTTGTGACGAAGATTTGCGCAGATGTTACTTACCGTACTTCAAGCAAAGATTTGCCGCAACAGGCAAAAAAGACGGCTTTAAGGCTTGATGGGGTTCGAATCCCTCTCGGCTAAGGTCGTCTCGACGATAACTTTTTTCTTCACAGGGTAAATAAGCCCGTATAAGTCGTTTATCGCGATATTCCGGCTTTCAATTTTATTCCCACAACGTAAGTAGCGCCCTCGAACTCGTACGGGTTTTTTCCGTTGCCGCTCGCGCAGTAAAGGTAAATCGGCTTGCCGTTTTCGTCGAACAACACCGACGGACGCTCCAGGTTGCACTGCTCGGAAACGCTTCCGTCCTCCCATATCAGCTTTCTCGAATACACTTTCGGGTTTTCGGGAATTTCGAAATGTATGCAATCGTCGCTTTCTGCGTAAAATCCCGCGCCCCATTCGCCCGTAATTCCTGCGTCGCCGTTTTTAGAATCGTCTTTGGTTATCATACAGAATTTCTTGCGTTTGTCGTCGTACCACAAGAACGGGTCTTCGATATGTTTGTTTTCGTCCTCGAATTCGAGTATCGGATTTTCGGTAAGCCTTTCGAATTTTCCGTCGGGCTTGTCTGCCACGGCGATACCGAGTTGCAATGGCTTTCCGAACGCTCTCCTCGATTTATAAACCATATAAGTTTTGCCGCCCGGAAGAATTACGACGGACGGATTTGTCGTTACCGTGCAATCCCAATGCGAACAATCGCGCGGCTCTAAAAGCGGCTCGTCGCGACGGATAAATTCGCCCTCGATATCATCCGCAACCGCAACGCCGATACGTTTTCTGTTCCAGGTCTCAACGGCATAACGCTCGTCTATTTCCCGATAATCGCTCGGAATATCTCCCCCGTAAGTCGTTCCCATATAGTAAAGATAATACTTTCCGTTCCAGTATTTTATACAGGTATTGTGGGTGTTCATTCCGTCGAAAAACCGCCTTCCGCGGCGCGGCAAAACCTCGCCGTCGAACTTAAATTCGCCGTCGGGGCTGTCCGCCTTGAAGCGGCATACCGTACTGTTGAAAAGCCAGTTTCCGCCAAAACCTATATTTTCTTTCCAACGTGAGGAGAACATATAATATTTTCCGTTTGCCTTTATCACCGAGGAATCCCATATATAGTACCCCTCTTCTTTAAGGGCGATATGCGCTTTTCCCGTTTTATATCCGAAATCCGCCATTTTTCTTCTCTCTCTTTTCTCATTTTACCGAGGATAAAAAATCCACGTTTATATCAGATATGTTACTACAAAGCGGCTGTGATTGTCAATACTTTAACCAACAAATCGACTTTTACGTCAAACAAAAAACAACAAATCGACTTTAAAGCCTCTCTTTTTTTTAATTTTATAAAATGCGGCGGCTCGAATTTTCGAGCCGCCGCATAAGTATCAAGCGATAAATTCGCCGCTTTGATTTAATTTTTTCCGCGCAGACGGATTAAACTTCAGAAATCCGATTACGCGATAATTTCGGGTGTGTATTCGGTAGTCGATTTCCACACAACGCCGAGTTTCGCGCCGTTTAAAACGTTATCGGAAACTTTGAACGTAGCTCCGTCCGCCATAGTAAATCCGATCGGGTTATAGAACGCCATAAGAGCCGTACCGTTAATTACCTTATTACCGCTGATTACGACGTTGCCGAGCGTACCATTACCGATTGCGCAAAGCATAATCGCGTCGTTCTTCGGTTCGGTTTCGGGGCGTATCTGCATATCGAATATATCCGCATATCAATATTACAAATCCGGCAATCGGTAAATCGATTATATAAATTTTCCGTATCGCCTAATTATTTTTCTATTTTAACGGGCTGCCCGCCGCAAAGCCGCGATTTTTCCGCCGCGAATGCCATAAGATGACTATCAACCGACACGTCGAGATAAGTTATCCCGTCGGCTTTTTCGCCGTTAAGTTCTTTATATAAACTATTCATCATATAATAGTCTCCGCCCATATGCCCGCCGACGTTCGCCGCGCTCGTGTCGATATCGACGACTTCTGTTTCGCCACCGAATTCTCTTATTTCAAAACTTCCGCCCTCGATACTGCCCGTAAGCTCGGCTTTCGTTCCGTGGATTTTGAGATCTCTGTAAATCTTTTTACTGAAAGCCGTCATTGAGTGGCAGGCGGTTATGCCTTTATCAAACTGCAAAATCGTGACTTCGTGATCGACAACGTCGTTATCGCATTTGAAAACGCATCTGTCGTACTGCGAATGGCAAAGATTTTTGAGTATATTTTCGTCCGTCGGTTCTTCGGAATTGAAATAAGCGGCGAACTCCCTCGAAAAGTCGGTGAGATACAATTTCTGCGCATTATAAATGCAATCTTTCAGCTTACAATCGGAACAATACGCCGAAGACCCCTCGGGCGCGTGCGCCTTATTGAAAAAGCTAAGCTCGCCTATCGAGGAAACCGCAAGACATTTTTCGCCGATAATCCACCTTAAAATATCCATATCGTGGCAACATTTTGCGAGTATCATAGGCGAACTCTGCTCTTTGTTCCGCCAAGGACCTCTGACAAAGCTGTGCGCCTGGTGAAAATACCCCACGTTTTCGCTCGCACTTATCGTAATGATATCCCCGAGCCGCCCGCTTTCCACAACTTTTTTAACCGCAGAATAAAACGGCGTGTACCTTAAAACATGACACACGATCACTTTTCTGCCGTAAGTCTTGCTCGCTTTATAAATTTCGAGACAATCCTCTTCGGTATTCGCGATCGGCTTTTCCAAAAGCAGATCGTAACCCGCTTTCATAAACGCAAGCGAATGTTCCTTATGCTGATCGTCCTGCGTGCATACGGCTACGATATCCGCGGGTATGTTATCATTCAGAAAGTCGCGATAATCGACATATAGAGGCACTTTCGGATAGTGTTCTTTCGCGTAAGCGATATTTCTTTCCGCATTTTCGATAATCGCGGCAACATCAAATTTATCGGGGTAAGCCGCGGCAAAACGCGCGTAAATTTTACCTCTCGCCCCGAGACCCAAAATAACGATTTTCTTTTTCATATTTCTCCTTTGCGGTTTTCCGCCGCATTTTTCGTGAAATCACCCGAAAAAATTACAAATCGAGTTCTTTATAAAATTACAAGCCGAGTTCTTTATAAAAATATTCGAACACGCCCGCCGTCCAACCGAGCATTTCCAGCACGTCATATTCGTTTACGGTAGCCGCGCCGCCTTTTTCGCCGTCGTACTTTTCCCAAAGCCTGCCGCTTTTTTCAAATTCCCCGGCAACCGTATTAAGATACGTTTTCGCAATCAGTTCCGCCTTTTCGTTCTCTCCGACCGCTTTCGCCGCGGCGTACGCGAGAAAATTGTCGGGCGCCCAGCTGTTCGGATATCCCCATTGATAAACCGTATTCTGCTTGGTTTTTTCAACGCAAATTACGCCGTAAGGTTTAAAAAGTCGGCCTATAAGCCGATTAAACGCATTTTTATCATCGCATAACCCGACGACGAACGGCATAAACATACTGCTTGAATAAAGTTCGGTTTTCTTTTCCGAAACGAAATTGTAATCGTGAAACAGACCGTCGTCGCCCGCCATATACTTTTCCATTTTCTCTTTTCTGAGCTTTAATGCCCGGGAAAATTTCTCCGTCTTACAAGGCTCGAATTTTTTAGACCATTCGAAAAGATCCCGCTCCGCGCCGTAAAGATTAGCGTTCAAATCCACGGGAAGAAAACTCGCTCCTTCGAAACCGAAACGCGGAGTCCAGTCCATACCCGATTCCGCAACGGCGATAAAATTTTCCGATAAGGAAAGCTTTTCTTCTTTCGTTTTTTGCTCGGATAAATTAAGTCTTTCGTCGGCAACGTAGCCGTAATAGTCGAGAAGCTCGTTTTCGGGCAATTTATGGTGAAAATGTCTGTTAAGTCCGTCATATCCCGCGCGCTCGGTCTGCCAGAACGCGTACTCTTTTTTTAACGTGAAATAAGCTTTTTCAAGCCATTTTTCGTCGCCGAAAGCCGCGTAAACGTCATTAACGATAAAATGAAGATAAGGCGGCTGCGAGCAGAATTTGGACAAATGCTCGCTTATCGCGTTGGGAACGAATCCGAAGTTTTCCACGGAATTCAAAAGGTTTTCGGCGTTGTTCTTCGCTTCTTCCGCTCGTCCGTCGGCGATAAGCCCCTTGTTCGTGAAATAGGTATCCCAGTAAAACAACACCTTGAAAGGTCCGTTTATGCAAGGCGGAACGAAAGGCTTAACGTAAAGCGAAGGCGTTTCCGCATTTTCGGGCGCGATAATCGCTTTTTCCCAACTGTTTATTATGTATTCGTGAGTTTTTGCTATCATTTGATTATGGCTCCGTAATTTTTACCGTTTTTCGTTAATCCCCGTCGAAAAGCCCTTCGCAAGAGCTTAATCTCGTCCATACATAACGCGATAAGCCGCTGTCCGTCTGTTTCGGAAAACCGTTTACTATGCGGAACTTTACCTCGGAAGAATTATCGGTAAAGCCGCCGCCCGTTATATAATCGGGCTGATAGCACGCGTAACTTCTCCCTTTGCGGTCGATTTTGGAGAGGTTGCTCATATAACCGTTACGGGCTTTTTCGAGATAATTTTTATCGCCCGTTACAACGTAATACCAATAGTCCGCTTCGGCTCGCCAGATCGTCCAGGCGTGACCGCAACAAAGCGCGTTGCCGTCCTTATCGCCCTCCCATTTCGTTTCCCACCACCTTAACGAGCTGAAAAACATAGGCGCTTTATGCGCTTTTATGACCCAACTGTCGTGAATATCGAGTATTTCTTTCGCTCGGGCAATATATTCGTCCTTTTTCTCCGCTTTCGCGCAAAAATACAAAAGGGTAAGCGCAGAACAAGACATACTTCCCTCTTCGATAAACGGTTCGGACTCGTCCTGCCCGAGCGTTTCCGTCGGGAACGAAATTCCGCGCTTATAAACGTGCCTCGCCATTTTCCGCGCCGCCGAATAATATTTTTCGGACTTTTCCGGCATTTTGTCTTTCAGAAATTCCGCAAGTTCGATAACGGGGATAATAAGGCAGCAAACCGTCGTGTAGTCCTCGGTTTTCTTCGACCATTCCATAAAAGTTTCTATCGCGCCGCTTTTCGAAAGGTGATTTTTCAAAACGGAATCCATAGCCTTAACGGCGTAATCGAGATACTTTTTTGTGCCGAAAACCTTATATGCGTCGAGCAGAATTCCTATTCCGAAAAACTGCTCCTGAACCCTGTTCGAATTAAAAACATTGTATGCGGGATAGCCTTTGCGGGCTTTATAAAAAATCGTCTCTCTGTCTTTAGCCTTGCTTTCGTCGCGTTCGGTTATAAGCTCGAGCGCGCCTTTGATTTTTTGGGTAAGCGTATTGCTTTTGCCGAATTTTTGCATATACCTCAGAATCGCCGAAACGTAACATTTCCATTCGCATAAGTTCCCGTCTCCGGTTGCCAAATCCGCTTCGCTCACACTATACATTGACTTTTTAAAAAGCTCGTTAATCGACTTATAGGCGTATATAACCGCATCCGTCCCCCTCTTTTTCCCCTTATACGGAACAACGGTTAAAAGTCCTTCGCGGCGCGGCTCGACTTCCGCGTAGCCGCCGAGATTTTTAAACTTTTCACCGCCTGTGCGGACGTAATCGAAATCGCCGCAAACATAGATTTTAAGTTTTTCGCCGAGCTTAACATAGCTTTGCTTATAATAAGCCACGGGGATTTTTTTGATTTCAGATACTTTTTCTATCGCTTCTTTATAAGAAGAAACGGGCAGAAAAAGCAGTTTCAGGCGTCTAGTAAAACTTATTTTATACGCCCTGTCGAAAGACGCCAGAAATTTCAGATTATCGAAAAACTGCCCGCCCGAAAAAAGCGAATAATCCATCTTCCAGCCGTCGGCTTTACCCAAAGACAATATGAGCAGATTTTTCCCCTCGGGGTTTGTCAGATAGCAAAAAATATGTTTGTTATCCGAAGAATTATAAGGCGAGTTGAAAAGATATTGCTTTTCCCACCCGCCGCAATTCTTCTTGCCCATAAATTTAAGCGGCAGATTAAGCCCGTATTCCGATAGCTTATCCGCATTTTTCGCCCCGTCGTTTTCGCTCCCGAACGTTTTAAGTTCGACGACGAACCCGCCGTATTTTTCCGAAACCGAAAGCCGACTGTTCGTTTCGGCGTTGATTCCGTTTTCGTCGAAAATCCCCTTTCGGGAAAGATAGGGCGTACCTTGCGGTTTCGCCCCTGTTGTTATATCGTCCGATTTTAAAGTGTACGAAACCGACATATCGCCGACAAAATACAGCGATTTCAGTTTCCCGTAAGCCTTGTTCATTTCGGTAAATTTATTCTATATCTATCGGCTTTCCGCCCGAAAGTCTCGAGTCTTCCGCCGCGAAACTCATTCTGTGCGAAATGAGGCTGTCCTCGAGCGTCGTTCTCGTTTCCGTGGGCGCGCCGCCCGCAACGTAAGAAATAAAATCCTCGAAAAGAAGCTTATCCCCGCCGCCGTGGACGGAAAGATCGGTCGCGATTTTCGTGATGTCGATGACGTAATCGTCCGATCTGAAAGGCTTAACCTGCACGGAGTTTTCTTCCATATCGGCGACAATCTCGCCGAGCGTCCCGTGGACCTTTATGCACCTGTGACATTCCTTGGAAAACGCCGTCATAGTAAGCTGAGCCGTAACGTTGCCCTCGAAAAGCATATTAACGACCTGATGATCGACAACGTCGTTATCGCAGGCAAAAACGCATCTGCCGTAAGGGTATTTCTCGTCGGATAAAAGCTTGCCGATATATTCCTTTCTTGTTCCCCTGAACGCCATTGCGTTACCCAGAATCGGATTATACGCCTTGTAAATGTCGTTATAAATCTTGAACGCGTCGTAAGGGCAATCTTTTTTAACGTTTTCGGGGCAACGGAAACATCTGTCCGCGCTGCCCTTGGGAGCATTTTCTTTCTTAAAATAATACAAATCGCCGAACGACGAAACTTTTTTGCATTTTTTGCCCATAAGCCAGAAAATTATATCGAGATCGTGACAGCATTTCGCCAGAATCATAGGCGAGCTTTCCTCTTTATTTCTCCAAGCCCCGCGGACGTAAGAATGAGCGTCGTGCCAATAAGCCACGTTTTCCGTCTGACTTATCGTCACCACGTCGCCGATTTCGCCGCTTTTTATGACCTCGCGGATTTTCATATAAAACGGACTGTAACGAAGAACGTGACAGATCATCGCCTTTCTTCCCGTTTCTTTCTGAACCCTTAAAATCTCCGCGCAGTCCTCCATCGTCGTCGCGATAGGCTTTTCGAGACAGATATCGTAGCCGAGTTTCATCGCCGTTACGGCGTGCTCTAAATGCTGCTTATCCTGCGTGCAGATGAACGCGACATCCGCAATTTTGCCTTGCGCGAAGATTTCTTCCGCGCTTTTATAACAGTTTTCGGGATTTAACCCGAATTCCTTAATCGCCTTTTCTCTCGCTTCCTCGTTTATATCCGCGATAGCCGTAAGCTCGGTTTTTTCGCTATCTACGGCATATTCTCCGAAGAGCTGACCTCTGCCGCCGAAACCGACGATTATAACTTTGATTTTATCCATTATGTTTAATCTCCGTAAGGATTATCCGTCCGAAAACCCCGTAGTTTTTATTGCTTCCCGTCATAACGTTTTCTTCCGTCGAACCTATCGTAAGTTCGATTTCGTTCGCGCCGCTTAAAACGCAATCGGTTATATCGAAAACGTAAGGCGACCAGAGCCTTGCCCCCGCGAATTTGCCGTTTACTTTAACGCTCGCGTAAGTATCGACGTTTTCGAGACTCAACAAAAGTTTTCCCGCAGGCTTTTCGATTTCGACTTTCTTTACAAAAGCGACTTCGCCCGAGAAATTATCTTTCCCCGCGGCGAAAAAGTCCGCGCGTCCGACGATTTTCCCGATTTCCCCGACAATCCAGTTTTCGGTTATGTCTTTAACGATTTCCTCTTCCGCTTTTCGGGACGATTTAACTCTGTCGTTTGTAAACGAAACGATAACCGACCCGTTCGCGGGAATATTTATTTCGACCGAAACTCCGTTTTCGTCCACGGTGAATTCCGCAGGGGAAATTTCTCCGTTTTCGGCATTTAAAATTTCCGCGCCCGAAAACTCCTCTCTTCCGATAACGAAGCGTTTTTTCTTATCCGTAACGTTTACGAAGAAATCGATTTCGGTCGAGCCGTCTTCTCTTTTAAGCAGTAGCACGCCTTTATTATCGCCCGAAACGGGTTTAAGACCGAGCTTATCCACAAGAAGTTCCGCCGCTTCGTCCTCTCTGTGTTTTTTGAAATCGACGAAATTTTCCGAGGAACAAAGCTCGTTTAAAAGTTTATCGTAAGTATCTCCCCTCACCCCGCCTTCGTCCGTCGGGCAGAAACTGCCGAGCGATACAACAAGCCCGCCGGATTTGGCGAATCTGTTGATTTTCGCAAGCGTTTTTTCCGTCATTACCGAAGTAAACGGCAGAATAATCGACTTATAGCCGAGCTTTTTATTACCGATCGCGCCGCAACCTTTATCGCCGCAAAGCTTTGTTTCCACGCCGAAGTCGTTTAAAAAATCAAAGCAAACGCCGCTTTCGCTTAAATTGCAGGTAAGCTCGATAAGCTCTTCGTCAAGCTCGTGAATGGTATATCTGCTCAGCGGACGAAATTCTGCCCACGCGGTTTTAACGGGGAAATACACAGCCGCGTCGGGCGCGTAGTTTCCCGTTCTTCCTATATAACTAAGCCTTTTGACGTAATCGGCGTACTTTTTGAAATATTTCCAGTAACCGTTCTGGAAGAAAAGCGACGGCGGACTTTCGGTTTTCCTTATGCCGTCCGTCGAATAGAAAAACGCGTGCGGCACGAGCATATTTACGCCCTGAACAAACTGCAGATCGGTTTTCCTTTTCATTTCCTCGGGCGTAAGCGACCAGCCGAAACCGCCGAACGTCTCGCTGAAACATATTTCCTTATCGTAAATATGCGCGGCGGAAGAACCGAGCCTTTCGGTAATTCTTCTCGGATTTTTATCTATGCAGTCAATCCCCGAAGCGTCGAGCGCGCTTATCGCCGTGAAGAAATCGCTTTCCGTCTGCACGAGCGACTCGATAAAATCTTCTCTGTGAAGGTGTCCGATGTGGATAAGTCCGTCTTTTTTGAGAAAATCGGAAATAACGTCGAAGTAGCTTTCCTTATAAAATTCCGCGACGGCGGCGTAATAATCGCATCTCGTTTTAACGGATATCTCGCCCATATTCTGCCACAAACAGCAAAGGTGCGGGCGGATATCGTAACCGAATTTTTCTATAAATCTCTCGGCGAAATCGTTCGTCCAGATAACGGTGTTGAGATTTTTGCACTGTTCGAAATAGTTCTGATAAAACCCGGGTTCGTCGGTGAAAAAACCTTTTATGACTTTTCCCCACTTATCGGGAAATCTCTTTTTATACTCTTCGTGAGTGCATTTAACGAACGCTTTCGTGGCGTTCGGGTTAAGCAAATCGACGTAAGGATAAGGCGAATACGCAGGACGATGTCTGCATTTTTCCTTTCTGAAAACGTAAACTTCCCAAAGAAGGGTTTCGGATTTCCACGGTTTGCATTTTTTGTTTTCGTAATCGGTTATATCGAGAAAGTAATCGTAACTGTGCGCCGCGATAACACACTCGATTTCCGTGTTCGGTTTGTCCTCGACGGTTATGTACTGCCCGATAACGGGATAAATTTTCTCGACGGAAAGGCATATCGCCGCGAAGTCTTCGTTTCCGCCGACGACTTTTCCGCCTGCGTAGCCGCTCGGCCAGTTGTCTTCGTCGTAAATAAGCGCGGTAAGCCCGAGTTTTTCGCACTCGTCTAAAATAACGCCTATCTTTTTAAACCACTCGTCCGAAAGATATTCTATTTTGCAACCCTTTCTCGAATGAAGAATGACCTCGTCCACGCCCTTTTGCTTCATTTCCGAAAGTTGGCGTTTAAGTTCTTTATCATCGAGATCGCCGTTTAAAAACCAGAACGGCGCGACCGAACAATCTTCGGGAGGATTTTTGAATTGTTTTTTGTCAAATAGTTTCATACCTTAATCCTTTTAACCCTTTACGCCGTCAGACGAAGAAAGTCCGTTCTGCAGCGGTTTCTGGAATATCGCGTACACGATAAGAATGGGAAGCATAGCTATTATAAGCGCGGCGAATTTAAGCGTTTCGCCCGTGGTTGCGTCGTTCATAAGTTCGTTTATGCCCGCAGACAAAGTGTATTTCGTCGGGTCTTTTATGAACGTGATGCTCATTATGTATTCGTTCCAGATACCTACGAAGCTAAGTAGTCCTACCATAAATATCGCAGGAACAACCATAGGAAGAATAAGTTTCGCAAATGCCTGAAACTGGTTCGCGCCGTCGATTTCCGCAGCTTCCAGAATGGAATTGTTTATGCTTCGCATAAAGGGCGTGAGCAAAAATACGTAAAACGGCACGCCCTGAAGAGCGTTCGTGATCATAAGCGTGAATAAAACGACGTTGCTTTTAGTCATGTTCAGCTTTTTGCACATCTGCAAAAGCGGAATTAAAAGAAGCATCTGCGGAACCATCATGAATATCGAATAGAAAATCTCGATCGATTTCACGACGGGGTGAATAAATTTCCCCACTACGTAAGCGGAAGTGGTCGTCATGATTATCGATAAAGCGACGGTTCCGACGCTTAAAATCAAACTATTTAAGAAATACTTCGAGAAATTCGCGCCTTCCCACGCTTCTTTATAGTTTACCCATTGCAATTTTTCGGGCAATTTCCAGGCGTTCGTGCCGAACTCGATGTTTGTTTTAAGAGAACTTAAAACAGCCCAGAGAATAGGGAAAATGATAAGAATCGACCAAATTATGAGGAAAATTCTTACGACGTTTCTCGTTATCGTGAGCGATTTTTCCTCCACGCGATTTTTGCGGTTTTTAACTTTGAGTTCTTTCATAACGCTTCACCCGCCTTGTTCATTGCAAATTTAACCGAAAGGGATATAACGCATGTAATAATAAGCATGACGATCGCGGCGGCGTAAGAATAACCTATCGCGAGAGTATGATTCGCATATCCGTAAAGATATACGTAAAGCCCCATAACCATAGCGTTGTTATCGAGTCCGCCGTTAGGCGCGAAAACGTTTACGAGCCCGAAGTTTCCGCCGAGCGACTGATATAAAATGGATACGACCATAAACGTTACCTGAAGCCATACGGCGGGCATCGTTATATACTGAAGCTGTTTCATTTCGCCCGCGCCGTCAATCCTCGCCGCTTCGTAAAGCTCGGCGGGAATCTGATGAATGGAAGCTATCATAGTGAGCATAAAAAGCCCCACGCCGCACCAGCTCGCGACGAAACCTATAACGCCGAGCGGATATTTCGTTACCCAGTCGATGCTGAACCCGCTTTTGAAAATCGAGCAGATCGCATTCATAAGTCCCATGTTTGAAGGCATGAAAACAAACCCCCACAAAGAACCGATAATTATCGTCGAAATTACGTTAGGAACATAGAAAACGAATTTATAGAACACCACTTCCGGCGTTTTCATACGGAATCTCGTGAGCGTGACCGCAAAAAGCACCGTTAAAAAACATATCAGAACTTCTTTGATAAGCGTTATGATAAGGTCGTTTTTAAGAGCTTTCCAAAAAACGGGATCTTTAAAAACGTCGGTGTAATTCTTCCACTTTATATAAGTCATTTTCTTATATCCGCCCCATTTATAAAAGCTCATTTTCACGGACTGCAAAATGGGCACAACGCAGAACATTATGTAAAGTGCAAGAACCACGCCGCATGTAACGGCAAAAAATATCCATTTGGATAACGTCATATTGCTGTTTATTTTAAATCTACGTTTTTTCGTCATCCTTTGTCGCTCCTTTTTAGCCTGAAGTGATTGGCTACCGAATAAAATTTATTTTTCCGCGCGCGGGGGATTCCCCGCGCGCGGAAAACTCTGAAAAAACAATGAAATCAACCGTTAAGTTGTTTTCTTGCCTGAGCCGCAAGTTCGTTACAAACCTGCTCTACCGATTGCGTTCCCGCAACGATAGAGTTAACGCCCCGATTGAAAACGGTGTCCACTCCGCCCCAGCTTCCTACGTGAAGAACGTGTCTGTAAGCGGAGTTACTCATAACTTCCTGCGCGTATTTCAGAACTTCGGAAACCTTGGATTCGTCGAGTTCGACGTTCGTTGCCGAGGGAGAATCGGTACATTCCGCGAACTTCTGAACAACGTCCGTACGATACAGATATCTCATGAATTCCAAAGCCGCTTTCTTGTTCTGAGCGTCTTTAGCAACAGCGCATGTTACGGACGAAGCGACGATTATCTGCTGTTCGACATTGAGAGCCGAAGGAGCGTATCTCATTTCGAAGCCTTCGGGAATAGCGTTCAACGCAGCCATTTCCTTTCTGAGCCAGAGACCGTTCGGGATAAATGCAGCCTTATGAGCAAGCCACTGCATCTGAGATCTCGTGTGATCAAGAGACAAACAGTCCGCAACGGAGTTTGCCTTTTTGTTCTTGCCGAAAATGTCCGCAAAACGATTCATAACCGCTTTGAATTCCGCAGAAGTGTAAACTTCCGCGTCGAGGGCGTTCTCCACTCTGTTATAGAACTCGTCGCCCACTTCCGCAAGCGCGGGAAGGATCATACCCTGAACGAGATAACCCGAATATACGCCCGGATAAATAAGAGCCGCCGTTTCCGCCGTAGCGTTTTTGTCTACCCAAGCGGAAAGTTCGCTGTAATTAGTGGGAACAGTCCAGCCCTTTTGGGTAAACAATGCGTTGTCGTACCACATACCGTAAGAACTGAGAACAAGAGGCATGCCGTAAGTTATCGTCTTGCCGTCTTCGCCCGTGTACTTATGAACATACTCGGTCAACATTCTGTCTTTGATCTTCACGTTTTCTTCGCCCGCGACGGTTGCCGTTTTAAGCCAATCGGTGAAATCGTAAAGCATATCGTTTTCAAGCCATGCCTGTTTTTCCAAAGTACCGTCCAAAAATACGAAATCGGGAGGATTACCGTCTCTCCAGTCATCCTGCATATTTTCGTTTACGGTGTTGGACATGTTTGCAACAACGTTGTATTCGGGATGATCTGCTTCAAACGCCCTAATGACGTATTCCCACATATCCGCGCCGTAACCGCCTGTGAAGATCTGAAGCGTGAAATCGGTTTTCTTTCCGCTTCCGCCGGAAGTAGAGGTTCCCGAGTTAGCAGTCGAATTGTTTTTCGATTCGCCGTCGGAACTTCCGCCGCCGCACGCGGCTACGGAAAGAGTCATACAAAGCGCGAGCGCGCCTACGAGTAAATTTTTGAGTTTTGACATTTTTCTGCTCCTTATTTTCATTTTAATTATTATCTTTTCCCCGATTTCACGGGGAAAAGATTATTTCGTTTTATTGTCGGTTTTTATCCGCGTTTTCTTCTGAAAATCGCTACCGCCGCGGACACCGCGATAAGCCCCGCGAGAGCCGAAGCTCCGCTTGCGGAAGATCCGCAGCCTTTGCCGCAGCCGCCGCCCGCGTTTCCGCTGTCCGCGCTGTCGTCGCCCGAAGACGAATCGTCGGGAGTCGGGGTTTCGCCCGTGTGCTTTTCCATTCTCAGAAGAAGGGTTGTACCCGCATCCATTTCGACTTCTACCTTAGATACGTTTTTAGCGATATATTCGCCTTTGAAAACGTCGTAAACGTCTACTTTCGAATCGAATTCGATCGTCTTTTTACCGCCGTAAGGCGAAGCCACGGAAACATAGGCGTTGTTTCTGAACACAACGTCGTTTTCGCTTTCGACAAGCTTGACTCCGCAGATTCTAAGAATATTTCTGAGAAGTTCTTCGGGGATATTGCCTACCGCCGAATAAATCGACATATAATATCCTCCGTCTTCCGTCTGAACGGCTTTTGCGGCGAGACCGGTGAGATTGCTGTTGTAAATCTTACCGAGCGTTTCAGCCGATTTGTCGTTTACATAGAACATCGGGTCGACTTTTGTCGAATTTATTCTGCCGTAAAGCTTTCCGTCAAGTCCTTTCGTGTAAGTTTCGTTTCCGATAATTCTGATACCGTAATTCGAAGTCGGAGCTTTCGCAAGCGTTATATCGGTAAGAGCGGAAACGTAATCTACGGACATTGTTCCGTCCTCGCCGTAAATGCCGGGCGCGCCTATCCAGATTATCGTTTTCCCGTCCTTTTTGAGGTACTTGTTGATAGCCGCTTTCTGTTTTTCGGTAACGTTGGTCGCGAGAATAAGATATACGTCGTATTCTCTTACGAATCCGTCCTCGATATCGGAAAGGTAAAGCATATCGTAAGAAGTTCCGATATGACCAAGACTTTCTTTCTGCTCGTACAAAGCTTCGTAAAGGAAATGATACGTTCCGTCGAAGGAGTACGCAAGAGTCGTCGCGATATCGTCTCCGATAATGTAAGCAATCTTGGAATTACTCTTAACGGGCTGATTTACCGCTCTGTCCCATTCCGCTTTCGCGGCTTTTATCATCGAATAGATTTCGGGATCGTCGAACCAGCCGCCGTACATATCGTACCACCAGAGACCCGCGCCTTTGATCATCATATTCGAGAAATCTCTCTTCAAAGCCTCGACGGAGTCCCTAAGCGTGTACGTTTTGCCCCATTCGCCCAAAAGCGCGGGATTAGTCGTTTTGCTGTCGAAGTAAACGGTACGGCTGTCGCACTCGATTATCGGGAGCTTGCCCGCCGTGATAAGCGAGTCTACCATCATCATATAGGACGCGCTCATACCGATAAGCCTTTCGTCGTAGCAGATAGGCGAGCAAAGGAAATCGATATAAGGCGAAGCTATAATTCTCGAAATCGAAGCGTTCGCAAGACCGTTGGCTTCATAGGTAAGACCGTGCGTGAGATATCCCGTGTAAGTTCCCACGATCCACTTATTGTTTATCGCTTCTTTAACGACTTTCGCGAAATAAAGCACGCTGTCGGTCGTCATATCGCTCATAAATGAATGGAAATCGATAACGTTTCTCTGCGCTCTTCCGTCGAGAAGAGTTTCGTAAGTCAAAGATTTTCTTTCTTCGTAAGTCGGAACGGTTGCAGTGTCGCAGGTAATTCCCTTTTTGCCCCAAGCCGAAGCCAAAGCTTCGTCGGTTACGTATTTTTCTTTAAGCCATTTGCGGAAAGCGTTCAGAGCGTCCACGCCGAAGTCGGCGCACTCGGAAAGCGAAACTCCGTAATACTGCCATTCGAACGTTGCGCCCGCCGCGATTTTAACGGCGAACATATGTCCCGCGTAAGGCTGAGCAAGAACGTGTTCGATAAGAGCCTGATAGAACACGCCTACGTCTTCTCTCCATTTTTCGGAAGCATAGCTTATGCCTACGTTATTACCCTTGCTGTCCACCGCGTAAGCGTTCGGATTTTTTCTGAACCACCAGGACGGCGGATCTGCGTCGAGCATAAGCATAAGTTTTGCGGAGGGCGCGCCCTGGAGAGTTTCGTAAACCACTTCGTCGAGAGCCGAGAAATCGTATTCCCCGTAACCCGTCCACATAGAACCCGAGCTGTTCATATTGTAGTTACGGCAGTTGGGAAGACACATAAGGTCTACGTCCGCGCCGTACATTCCGCTTGCGTATTCCGTTTTGAAAACGGTTTTCTGTTCGCGGAGATACATCATAGGAGCTACTTTTTCGCCGTTCACGACAAGCTGAACTCTGCCGTTCTCTTTTTCGATATGACTTTCGGTCAAAACGACTTCGCCGGTCGTTATAGCGACGTATCTGCCTCTTATAATATTGTTGGAGTATCTGCTGTTCGTGATATAAAATTCTTCGGTGTCGAACTGAAGCTGATAGGTATCCGAATCGAGATAATCGGGGACTTCCACCCTGTAAGTTACGATATTGTCTTCGCCGATAACCCATTCGGAAGATTTTTTACCCGAAATAAGCGTCGGGGTAAGCCAGGTTTCCTTAACTTCGTCTTCGTCGGCAACGTATTTGCTTCTGAAGTTGACTTTAAAGGAGATATCTCCCGTAATCTGCTCTTTGATATGAGCGTTAAGCGTGAATTCTACCATTTCGCCCGCGTTTGCGGTTTCGGTAACTTCAGCGCTCTTTATCGTTAACTGCGGCAACGATTCCGCGCTCTTTTTATAAACGATTTCGCCCCACGGCATGCACGGCGGCGCGCCGATTACGAAAGAAGATTTCCAACCCGAATCGTCGAAATCGGATTTAGTCCAGTCCTTTGTCGACAACTGCATTTCTCCGCCGTTATACGAAAGAAGATTTCCGTCCGAATAAATACGCATCTTCTTACCGCTCTCTAATGTTAATTCGACATCGAAAAGAACTCCGCCGTAATAAGACTGGTTGTACACTTCGAACGCGAGCGTGTTTTCGCCAACGACAAGGTAATCCTTGATATACGTCACGAGAACGCTTGCCCAGGAGTTTTTGCCGGGATCTTCGAGTTCCGTTCCGTTTACGTAAGTCGTAATGATATCGTCGCCCGTAACCTGAATCTGAGCTGAAGTTACCGGCTCGGTAAGCGTGAACGATTTACGGTAATAAGCGTACATATACGCTCCGCCGTAAGCAACGTCCGCGTACGGGAAACAAACCCATTTGGCTTCCCAGCCGCTGCCCGCGGTCTTCGGATCGTAAGTTTTGTCTATTCTGATATTATCGAAAGAAACGGTGCCGCTGCCTTCGTTTTTGTAAATTATTTCAACGTAAGTTCCCTGCGACTGAACAAATTCCGCCAAAAATTCGTTATTCGTCGTTTTAAGCTCGAATTTCTTGCTTTCGAGAAGTTTTCTGTTGTAATCGAGCCAGTTAAGTTCGATAACGGGCTTCGCTCCGCCCTCGGTAACGCATTCGCCCGTAATGGAATAACCGTTGCCGTAAAGAAGAGCTATCGTTTCCGTTTTAGCCTGTTTTCCGCCCGCGAGAACGAGTTTTCCGTCCTTGAAAGCTTCGGGTTCGGCTACGTAATTATCGGGTATTCCTTCGTTTGAAATGCTTTCAAAATCTTCGGTATAAGCTACGTTGCCCGATTCTTTGCAGAACACTCCGTCGATATAACAATCGGTTTTACCTTTGGAAATAGTAATCGTAATTCCTACGGAAACCGAGCCTTGCGGCGCGATATATCTTATCCACACGTTCGTCCAGTCGGAAAGTCCTTCGCCGTTTTTAAGATAAACGTAAGGGCTGACTTGCGTTCCGATAGCGTTTCCCGCAGAGCCGTAATAAGTAACTGTTATCGTGGCTTTCGAACCTTTGGAATTTTTAGAACGCATACGGAAACCGATGTCGTAAGAGCCCGCCGAACGAACTTCGGTTTTGGCAAGCGAAGTCATCGTGAACGCCGAAGCGTAATCTTCTCTTACGATATGCGCGGAAGTCGCTCCGTCGTAATAAATTTCGTCGCTGAACGAGAAATCCGTTCCGTTGGACATAACCCAGCCGAGCGGAGTATCCATATTGCCTACTCTTTCAAATCCGCCGTTAAACTCTATTTTGCCAAGTTTCTGAATGGAAAAATCGTCGTAATAAACGGCGTTTTCGCCCGTCGGAGCGATATCGAGCTGAAGCATGGCCTTTGCCGTGTTCGCGTCCGTCGTGAACGCCGCGGAAACAAGTCTGTAACCGTCGGTAGCGCCCGCGACCGTCGCGGAATCGACCCAAAGATATGTGTTCCGGGTTCCCGCGCCGCTCTTTGTAAACTGTCTTATGCACAAAGTACTCGCCGCAGTTTCGGAATCGGAACGATACCAGAACGAGAGAAGATAGGTTTTTCCGCCCTCCACTTCGAATTCCGGGCTGTTCACGACGCCTCTTATCATACTGTCGCCCGAAAGGTTGACGATTTTCATCGAAACTCCGTCGTGCGCGGCGTCTCCTCTTTCGATCGAAAAACTCACGTTCGCGAGCGAAGAATCCTTGTCGTTCAACGCAACCCACGTCGTCCAGCCGGACGGCATATTCGCGGTAAGCTCTTCAAACCCGGGATTTGGGATTTCCGTCACCGTTTCCGCGTTCGCGCCGTAAATTCCGCTTATGCCCAAGGAAAGCGAAACAGCCGCGAGAAGCGAACAAATAAGGACGGCGAAAGTCTTTATCCTTTTAAATCTGAAATTCATTTACAGGTTTTTCTCCTTTTAATCCTTACAAAATTATCCTATAACGGGGTTGTTTTTCGCAACAACCCCGCCGGAAAATATTATTTTAACTTTTTAGTCTTTTGCGACCGTTCATTGCAAACGCCGCATTTTGCTTTTTAGTCTTTTTTGCGTTTAATGAGTACGAAAGCCGCCAGAGCTAAAACTCCGAGAGCCGCAACTCCGCCGTAAACGTTAGAGCCGCAACCTTTCTTTCCCGCGCTTGTTCCGCTGCCCTTTGATTCGGACGGTTTTTCGGATTCCGAGCCGGAAGCGGGTTCTTCGGAAGTCGAGCCGGAAGTAGGTTCGTCGGAAGCAGGTTCGTCGGTCGATTCGGAAGTCGATTCGGAAGTCGATTCGGAAGTCGGTTCGTAATCGGGATCTTCCGCGCCGCAAACGGTACACTTGCCCTTTTCGTAAGTATGCGGTTTCTTGGGAATAACGCTTACGTTGCCTTCGCTTCCGCAAACCTTGCAGACGTCGTGTTTCATTCCCGAAGCCGTGCAGGTAGCGTCCCTGATAACCTTGGTTTCGTAATCGTGTTCGCCCGTTGCGGGGATAACCTCTACGTTGAATTCCTGTTTGCATATCTTGCAAACGTCTTTATCCACGCCGTCACGGCAGGTAGCGTCCTCGTGAACGTGTTCGAGATCGTGAGGAAGCATCGGTATTTTTTCGATATAAACGTTCTTTTCGCAGTCCGCGCAGTAATAGAACGTTCCGCCGATCTTCGTGCAGGTAGCCGCTTCGGTAGTCGTCGCGCCTTCCTCGGGAGTTGCATGAGTGTGCGTTCCGAGCATTAAGTGTTTGAACGCGACGTATTCGGTAGCCGTACATTTAATTCTTACGGTCGTAGTTCCTTCGGGAAGTTCGATAAATCCGTTTTCGTCGGTCGCGATTTCTTGCTCTCCTGCGATAACGGAGAACTTAACGTTACCCGTATAAATTTTGCAGCCTACCATGAGAGTACGTTTGGAAACGGCAATTTCTTTGCTTATCGCGATTGCGGGGGTTTCTTCCGTTCCGGAAAGACAAATCTTCCAGTCGGGTTTTGCGTCCGGTTCCCATCTCGTATCGAACACAAGACCGTAAACGTTGCCGTCTCCCTCGAACGTCCAGTCTTCGGCAACGTAATTCACGTCGCCCTCGAAAGTTCCGTAGGGGAATTCGTTTTCGCCTAAAACAACTTCGGGAGCAACAAGAGCCTTATTTGTTATATACTCGTTGCCCTCAGCGTCTACGATAGAGAAGTTTCTGAAGTACGTCGGCCAACCTGCGTCTGCATCGCCGTAAAATTCAATAGCTGTCGCATTACGAACGGTCTCATTGTCGCCCCTGTCGGTAACCTCCGTTCCCGCAACAAATTCAAACGATTGCGAAGTCCAGCCCGCTATCGTGGACTGTCCGCAAGAGCCTAACGTTATCTGATCGTTCCAGTAAGTTCCGTACAACGCAACTGCCGCTCCGTTGCCGCCCGAACGATAGTCGAAGCTTAAAGTATAAGTTTCACCCTGTTTAAGGCTTGTGGTGTCGAACTTAAGATATCCTCTTTGTCCCGAGCAATTGTCCTTCGTTACGGAAGAAGAAACGAAAACATATGTTCCGTCCTCCTGCTTGGCAACGTTAAAGTTATTGTTTAAACTGTATCCTTCAAGATACGCGCCAGAGAACGAACCGTTCGAGATATATTGCATCGTACTGCCGTCCTCGTCCGTGCCCGTTATTTTAAGCTCGTCGATAAGATATCCGCCGTATGCGGTGATTCCCATCCAGCAAATCTCGGCAACTCCCGCAGCCGTCGTAAATTCAAACTCATAAGTTTGCCATTCGGTATCGGCAACGCCCGCCGTGCTGTTTACAGGATCGGCATACCAATCTCTTGTTCCGTTCATTCTGATATTATCGAGACGAATACTGAGTCTGTCCGCAGATCCCGCGCCGATATTCTTATACTTGAAAGAAAGCTTATAGTTTCTGTCGAACGGGAGTATTCCGAAAACGGTTTTATAAACGTCGTGATCGCCAAGTCTTAAAGACTTTCCGTCTCCGTCCGAACTGTCGGTAGAAATATTAACGCCGCTTAAGTTAGGCATATCGGTAGGATCTTCGCTCGTGCCGTCGTTACCTAAACCGATAATCTTGTACGTATCGGAATTTACGCCCGCGTTGGAGGGTTTAACGGTGATATCGTCCACATAGAAATCGCCTACGCCTTCCGCGCATATTTTAAGAATAAGCGTTTTGGCGGAAGCCGAAGTTTTATAAGAGAAAGTCGTTTCGGTCCAGTCGTCTCTTCTTCCGTCTACGGAATGAAGAATTGCGTTTTCGTCGTTCACGACGTTTCCGTTCGCGCTCTGTTCCTTAACTTTGAAGTAAACCTTATTTCCGGCTGTCTGCGCGCAAATGCTCTTTATGAACGCGCCGATAACGTAGTTCTGATCGGGAGTTACGTCGAAAGCGTAGGAATACATAACAAGTTCGCCGTCCGCTTTTTCTCTTTTCAGATGCAAAGCGTTGCCCGTTCTGCCTTCCGTCGTTGCGAGAACGTGGAGATTATCGGACTCGTACGACCAGCTGCGCTCTTTTCCGTCGGCGTCTCTGTCGTTGTAGAAATAATACTGCCAGCCGGTAAGAGCTTCGTTTTTACCCTTGATTTCTACGGATTCCGCTTCAAAGCCCTTGGGCATAACGACCTTATCATCTGCCGCGCTGACGGCGGGAGCTGCCGTCGATACCGATAATGCCGCGATAAGCGAAGCCGCCGCCGCAACAATACCCATTTTGCCAAACTTTTTCATTGATTCTCCTCCTTATGGATTTTTTTAGTCTCGGATTCGTCCTTTTGCCGATTAAATTGCGATATTTTATATATATTGAATATAATCGCAAAAAAAGTCTTTACGCTTATATCTTTATCATATAAAATCGCTTTTTATAATCGTTTATCGGACGACGCTCCTAAACCTGCCGCCGCGCATTTTGCGGCAACTTTCTATCATAAGCATACATATTTTACACCACAAATACCCGTTTGTCTTGTCTTATTATAAACAAAAAGTGCTTTTTTATATATTTTTTTCGGTTCATCGCTTATTTTTGTGAAATTTATTTGCGGTTTTGTTTATAAAACGCTTGAAAAACTTTTATAAAAAATGTATAATTCGTTTAAAAGAATTTGTTTAAAAAATCGACAACGGAGGGAAATTTATGGGCAAGCTCGAAAGAATGGTTTTAAATAAAAATCTTCTTTGCAGAAAGTATACCACGCCCAACCGTCCACATTCCCACAATATCTGGGAGCTTGTTTTGTTTGAAAAAGGCGAAACGTCGAATGTGGTGAACGGAAAAGAGTATATCGCCAAACCCGGCGACGTTTTTCTGTTAGGCCCGCCGCACACCCATGCGATAACTTTCCGCTCCACGCCGCATCTGCACAGGGATTTATATTATACCGACGAAGAAGTAAGAAAGATTTGCGCAATGTTTTCGGGTGATTTATACGAAAAAATCTGCTCGGACGACGTTCTGACTTTTCATATGTCGGGAAATTCTTTTCAGACGGTAATCCGTCAGGCGGAAAAGATCAACTCCCTGTCCGTGATAGTCGGCAATGACAACGGATTAGGCACGGAAGAACTCAAACAAATCAGCATTTCCGTTCTGCATTTCACGATAGGGCTTTACCGCACAAAACTCATAACGAACACGCCCGCGTACCCGAAATGGCTGCTCGACATTCTTCAGATTTTAAGTTTGCCCGAAAACTTCACGAAATCGGTAAACGACATAATTTCCGAAACGTATTATTCCCACGCGACGGTTTCAAACGCATTCCGCCGTTATCTCGGCGTAACCCTTTCCGACTATCTCATAAATTTAAGGCTCGATTACGCCGCGGAACTTCTGGCAAACACGTCTATGACGGCTCTCGAAATATGTTCCGCCGTCGGTTACGATTCTTTTTCTTATTTCATAAAGCAATTCAGAAAAAAATTCGGCGTAACGCCGCACAAATACCGTTCGGACTCGAAAAAACAATAAAATTCAACGCACATAAAAACGGGGCGACCGCAAACATTTAAAGTCTGCGGTCGCCCCGTTATTTTTTACTTGAAATTTTTGCCGTTTGCCTGCATTTTTGCCGTTTAATCGACTTATACGCAGACTTTTTGAGTTTTTAAAGCAAATTTATCTCTTAGCTTATCTTACCATTTTTCTTTGGTTTCGACCTGTTTTTTGCAAAGTTCCACGAAATCGTCGAGCTTCATTTTGCCTATATCGCCCGTACCTCTCTTTCTGATCGCAACTTCGCCGTTAGCGGCTTCCTGTTCGCCGACGACGAGCATATAAGGAACTTTTTCAAGCTCGGCGTCTCTGATCTTTTTGCCGATTTTCTCGGGGCGGAGATCGTTTTCCGGGCGAAGACCCGCGTCGAACAGCCTCTTGTAAACCTCTTTGCAGTATGCTTCGCTCTTTTCGGAAACGTCCATAATTTTAACCTGAACGGGAGCGAGCCAGAGCGGGAATTTACCCTCGAAATGCTCGATTAAAATACCGATAAATCTTTCGATAGAACCGAAAACGACTCTGTGAATCATTATCGGACGATGCTTTTCGCCGTCCTCTCCGACGTATTCTGCGTTAAATCTCTGCGGAAGCTGGAAGTCGAGCTGAATAGTGCCGCACTGCCAGGTTCTGCCGATGGAATCGGTAAGGTGGAAGTCGATCTTCGGTCCGTAGAATGCGCCGTCGCCCTCGTTGACGACATAAGGAAGTTTAAGTTCGTTCAAAGCTTCTCTCAAAGCTTCGGTCGCTTGTTCCCAGTCCTCGTCCGACCCGATACTGTTTGCGGGACGGGTGGAAAGTTCCACGTGATACTTAAATCCGAACAGACTGTATACTTCGTCGATAAGCCTTACTACGCCTTTGATTTCGGGCGTAATCTGCTCGGGAGTCATATAGATGTGCGCGTCGTCCTGAGTGAAACAACGAACTCTCATAAGTCCGTGGAGCTGACCCGATCTCTCGTGACGATGAACGAGACCGAGTTCGCCTATTCTCATGGGGAGATCTTTATAACTTCTCGGCTCGAGCTTATAAATAAGCATTCCGCCCGGGCAGTTCATCGGCTTGATTGCGTAATCTTCTTCGTCCACCTTGGTGGTGTACATATTTTCTTTGTAATGATCCCAGTGACCAGAAGTTTCCCAAAGCGATCTGGAAAGCATAATAGGCGTGGAAACCTCGACGTAACCCTCTCTGCGGTGAATCTGTCTCCAGTAATCGATGAGCGTGTTTTTAACGACCATACCGTTGGGAAGGAAGAACGGGAAACCTTTTCCCTCGTTTAAAAGCGCGAAGAGTTTAAGTTCTTTGCCGAGTTTTACGTGGTCGCGCTTCTTGGCTTCTTCGAGCATAGTGAAATAAGCTTCCATATCCGCCTTTTTGAAGAACGCCGTGCCGTAAATTCTCGTGAGCATCTTGTTCTTTTCGTTTCCTCTCCAGTAAGCTCCCGCAATCGACGTGAGTTTGAAAGCTTTGATAAGCCCCGTGGAGGGAAGGTGCGGTCCTCTGCAAAGGTCGGTGAAATCGCCCTGTCTGTAGAACGAAATAACGCTGTCCTCGGGCAAGTCCTTTATAAGCTGAACTTTATAGGGTTCTTTGTATTTTTTCATCAGAGCGATAGCGTCTTCTCTCGGAAGCTCGAATCTTTCGACGGCAAGGTCGGCTTTGATGATTTTCTTCATTTCTTCCTCGATTTTGGGAAGATCGTCGATGGTTATCGGCGTTTTGAAATCTATATCGTAATAAAATCCCGTATCGATGGTAGGACCTATCGCAAGCGAGCAGGTGGGATATATCGACTTTACGGCCTGAGCGAGAACGTGCGCGCAGGTGTGACGATAAATATTAAGAGCCTCGGGGTCTTTAGCCGTTACGATAACGACTTCCGCGTCCTCTTTAAGGGCGTGCGAAAGGTCCACGAGTCGGCCGTTCACCTTTCCCGCGATAGCGTTTCTCCTGAGTCCTTCGCTTATTGCGGAAGCAACGCCCGCAACGGTAGTTCCCTCGGGAAGTTCGAGAATTTTTCCGTCTGTAAGAGTAATTTTCATATCAGAATCTCCTTTTGTTCCGGCTTAAAAACTTAAAATTAAAGGTAAAAAACCGAAATCCGCCGTAAAAAAAATGCCCTTAAACAAGCAACTTCAAGTTACTTATTTAAGGACGAAAATATCTTTCCGCGGTTCCACCTTATTTGCCCGAATTTCGCATTATTCAAGCCGCTTTTTGCCGACTTCAAGGCTCGGCGCGCCTTGCCCACGAAAAGCGGTTTCGTTTACGTTTTATCCTGCGCGGCTCTCAGCTCCCCGCGCTCTCTGTACGGCTTATTCGGACTACTTGTCTTCCCGTTACGGACATTTGTTTTATACACATATTATATTCTCCCCCGAAAATTTGTCAACCGTTTTAAACGATTTTTTTATTTTTTTTGCCGGGAAAGATTTTCGGACAATCGCAAAAGCCGCCGCTCACAAATCGATTTCGGACTTGAACGAGATTCTTCCGCCGTAAAAATCCCTTAAATACCGCCTGTCGGCTTCGGGAATTTCCGACCCGACTTCCACTCTTCCGCTTGCCGATAAAATCACTTCCCGAAGAATTTTCCCTTCGTTTTTGCAAGGAAGCGCGGGGAGCAGCCGCGATCTTTCGAGAAGATTGTAATTTCCGTCGTAAACCGAGCCGTTTCTGACTATCGCCTTTTTCCCGCGTTTTTCCCCGACGAGAAATCTGACGAACTCTTTGAGTTGTCCGCTCGTGAAAACGGACGGAATATATCCGACGACCTCTTCCCACTTGCGTTTTAAAGGCGCGAGCCTGAAATTGAAAATCCCGTCCACGGCGTAATCTTTCAAAGTCCGTATTCTTCTTATAACGTATCTCTTGTCGTCGTCGATATCGGCGGCGATAAGCGCGCTGTATAAAATTTCTCTTTCAAAGGGTCTGAGCCCCGCGGCGGGAATTCCCTTTTTAAAATAGTCGTATTTATATCCGACGGTTATAACGTCCGCGATTTTGTCTTCCGTTTCGCTCCTTAAATAATCTTCGTATTTATCCGCGACGGAAATAACGAGCGTCTGCCGCGCCCCTCCGCCAAAAACCTCGAAGCTTCCGCCGGCGTCCTTTATCGCCTCCGCGAGCGTCGCCGCAACGTATTTTACCCCCGAAAATTTAGTATCCTCGTCAGAAATTTTTATAAGTCTCATGCTATTAGTCTATGCTAAAAACCGCGTTTAATTTAACAAAACTTCTTTCTCGCGGAATTTTTTTTCATAAGCCTGTAAAACAGCTTGTAAATTTCGGAGAACAGAACGCACGTCGAGCATACCCCGATTATCTTCGCCCAGAGAACGAGCGGGAGCGGTTCGGTTTTGAAAAATCCGCCCAGAACCTGCGTAATCAGTATCTGAAAGGCAAACGTCACCGCAAAAACAACGACCATAAGCTTGTTATTTCCTATCGCTTCGAAAACGCTTTCGCCCGAAAGCTTGCGGCAGTTAAACGCGTTGAAGAGCTGGAATATGACGAACATACAGAAAAGCGTTGTGGGAACGAGGTTTATTCCCGCGCCCAAAAAGTCGAAAAGATACTGCAAAACGATGAGCATAGCCATATACGCCCCTTGCGCGACTATCCTTACGAGCATTTTAGGCGTTACTATTCCGTCCGTACGTTTCACGGGCTTCCGGCTTAAAACGTCCTTTCCGCCACGTTCGAGACCGAGCGTGAGCGCCGGCGGTCCGTCCATAATTATATCTATCCATAAAAGTTGCACGGCGTTGAACGGACTTACAAGCCCGAACAAAAGACTTATTATAACGACAAGCATCGCCGTTACGTTCACCGTCAGCTGAAAGGTAATGAACCTCTGGAAATTCCTGTAAATGTTTCTGCCGAACGAAACGGCTTTGACTATCGTCGAAAAGGAATCGTCTAAAAGCACGATGTCGCTCGCTTCCTTGGTTATCTCCGACCCCGAACCCATTGCGATTCCGATATCGGCGTGTTTTATCGCGGGAGCGTCGTTCACCCCGTCGCCCGTCACCGCGACGACCGCGCCGGACATTTTCAAAGCTTCCACGACTTTGAGTTTAACCGACGGCGTACTTCTCGCGATAACGCCTATTCCGCGTATTTTCTCCTTTAATTTTTCAAGCGGCATAGTTTCGATTTCGTCCGCCATAACAACCTGATCTTCGCTCGTTATTATTCCCGCTTCCATCGCTATCGCGGCAGCTGTGGACGCATTGTCGCCCGTCATCATCTTAACGTCTATCCCCGCGTTTTTGCATTGCTCGACGGAACGCGCCACGTCCTTTCTCAAGGGATCGGAAATAACAACGTAACCGTCGAAAACAAATCCGCCTTGTTTTATTTCTTCCGCAACGCCGCACCCCGAAGAATTTTCTTTGCGGGCAAACGCTATAACCCTTTTACCCTTTTTCTGAAAAACGCTTATTTCGGACAAAATGGTTTCCGCCTCGCTTTTCTTATCGGAAAGGGGCAGAATTTTTTCGGGCGCGCCTTTTACGTAAACGACGTTCTTTCCGCCAGAAAAGCACTCCGTAGCCATATATTTGTTATCCGAATTAAACGGCAAAACCTCGCCTATAAGTCGTTTATCGCGTAGTTTTTCATAGTTTACCCCGTGATGGAGCGCATACTTTAAAAGCGCGCCCTCGGTTGCCGAACCGTACGCTCTGAGGTTGGATTTTTCGGTTTTAAGTATAGCCGAGGAATTGACTGCGGAATTGAAAAGTATATTTTGTTCCGAGGTCTTCCCTCTCTCCCCGAAAACTCTTTCCACCCTCATATCGTTTTCGGTTAAAGTCCCGGTTTTGTCCGAACAGATAACGCTGACGCACCCGACCGTTTCCGCGGCGACGAGTTTTCTTATGAGCGCGTTGGATTTGGCGAGCTTTAAAACGTTTAACGAAAGCGATATCGCGGCGGTTGTGGGCAGTCCCTCGGGAACGGCGGCGACTATTAAAACGATAGCTTCTATGAACGCGTCCTGAACGGATAAAAAGCTCAGAGAATCGGTTACGGAAAGACGAAGAACGGAAAGAATAAACGCTATTCCCGCCGAAATCGCCCCGATAACCGTTATCTTTTTGCCGAGCTTGCCGAGTTTTTCGTTAAGCGGCGCGCTCCCCGCGATTTCCGTTTTCAGTTCTCCCGCGATTTTGCCGAGTTCGGCGTTGTCCCCGACGGCGGTTACGAGCATTTTGCCCGTTCCCTGGCTTGCGAAAGTACCCGAATAAACGCAATTTTTTCTTTCCGCAAGCGGAGTTTTGTCGCTTAACTTTGCAAGGCGTTTTGTCGAACGTTCGCTCTCGCCCGTAAGAGTGGATTCGTCGGTTTTAAGCCCGTTACACTCGGTAAGTCTGCCGTCGGCGACTATTTTATCGCCCGTTTCGACGATAAGAATATCCCCCGCGACCACTTCTTCTTTGGGAATAAGCGTAAGTTTGCCGTCGCGGATAACTTTCACGCTTACGCGGTCGTAAACCGTGCCGAGTAGCTCGAACGCCCTTTCCGAACGCCCTTCCATAAAGACGGTAAGACACGCGGAAATCAGAATGGCGATTAAAATTCCTATACACTCGTAAACGTCGCACGAGCCGTTTTTGATAAACTTCCCGACATTTACGCCCACGGTTATCACCCAGGCAAATTCGAGAATTATTAAAGTCGGCTCGGACAAAGCCTCGAAAAACCGCCTTATAACCGACTTTTTCTTCTTCGGGGTGATTTTGTTCGCGCCGAATTTCCGCCTGTTTTTTTCAACCTGAGCGCGGGTAAGCCCCGCCGTCTCGCTCGTTTCGAAATAGTTTTCCAAGTCCTTTATTTTTGCGGAATGAGCGTTCATTATGACCTCTTTTTTCGTTTTTATTCCTTTAATATATATTGATTTCCGCCGCCTTTTATGCTTTTATGAACATAAAGCGGGACGGAAAAATAAGGATAATCGATTTTTTATCTCCGAACGGTTGAAAAAAAGGAATAAAAGTGATATTATATTGTTTGTCAGTAAATTACGAGGTGACAAAATGAAAGATTTTCTTACGATCGATATACAGGGCTTTAAAGCCGACCTTCCCATTCTTCCTCTGCCGAGCGGAATAAACATCGCGTTTTTCAATCTGCACGGCGCGGTTAAAATGACCGAACATTGCGGTAAAAAACTTGCCGAACACTTAAAGGATTGCGACGTTTTAATCACCGCCGAATCCAAGGGCTTACAGCTCTGCCACGTCTGCGCGAGAGAACTCGGACACGATTTTTACGCCGTCGCGAGAAAATCCCGCAAGCTTTATATGCAGGACGGAATAGGCGTAGAATACGGCTCGTCGATAACGACGGGTACTCCGCAGAAATTGTTCCTTTCCAAACACGATATGGAGCTTCTGAAAGGCAAAAAAGTAGGTATCGTGGACGATGTGGTTTCCACGGGCGAAAGTCTTTCGGGGCTTGAAAAACTGGTAACGGAAGCCGGCGGAATAATCGTCAAAAAGGCGTTTGTACTCGCCGAAGGCAAAGCCGCCGACAGAGACGATATAGTTTATCTCGCGAAAATCCCGCTTTTATAAACAAAATCACGCTTTTTAAGCTAAACAACGCTTTTATAAGCAAAATCAATTTTAAAGATAAAAACAGGCTGCAGGCACTCCCGAAAGGAAACGCCGCAGCCTTTTATTGTGCGTAAAATCAAGCGAGGGGAAAAGTCGCGGAGAAAATCGTAATCCCGTCCTTTCTCTCGTAAGTCAGCTTGCCGTGCATAGATTCCACGGCGTTTTTCGCCAAAAATAAGCCTAAGCCCGAATTATTTTCGGATTCCTCGCCCGAAACGAACGGTTCGAAAATATTCTTGTCGGTCGCCACTCCTCTGCCGTCGTCCGCGATTTCCAGACGGCACATACCTTTTCTCTTGGTTGCCGAAACGGAAAGCCGCGTACAGAACGAATGTTCTATAGCGTTTAAAACAAGATTTAAAACAACGCTTTCCAAAGCCGCCTTTTTCGCGTAAACGTAAAGATTGTCGGGGAACGTTACGGAAAGGATTATGCCGTTCGCTTCGCAGTCCGGGCGAAGATCGTCGGTAACTTTTCTCACAATCGCGCTTAAATCGAGAATTTCAGACTGTTCGGCAACGTAATTCTGCCTGCCGTACTTCCCTAAATCCGCGAAATCTTTTTTAAGTTCCGAAGTTTTCTGCAAAATGAAATCGACTTTCGCCAAAATTTCGGGATCGGACGCGTTCTGCCTTAAATCGGACAGCGAACCGCCTATTCCGACGACGGTTTTTTTCATATCGTGGCTCACGTATAACAAAATTTTATCGCGTTCGGATAAAACGTTCTGCAAACTCTGCGTTTGTTTTTCCACTTCTTTTTCAAGATTCGTCGTAAGATAACGGTTGCGTATTTCGGCGGAAATAAATTCGCGGAAACCCAAAACTATTGTTATGACGAGCATAACGAAACAAAGCCAGAACGTGGGCGTACGCATGACAAACGGCAACGTTCCGCCCGAAAACAAATCCGTCGTCGCGACAGCGCCCGCAATCACGCCGTTGAGCAAAAACCCCGCGGGTTTTCCCGAAAGAACGCCCTTAGCGGTGAACCCGAACACAACGGCGACGCAGAAAATCTCCGAAACGGCGCAAATAATACTAAGCGTCCTGTAAGCGGAAACGCTCCCCGCAAACGGCGCGACGAACGCGAGAACGCACATAGCCGCGGCGAGAACGCACACGGGATATAAAACAGGAATTTTCCCCGCCTTTTTCGGAATATACAAAGCCGAGGAAAACACCGTCAGCCCCACGGAAAAACGGCGCGCTCCGATAAGAAAATAAGGCGCGGAAGAATGTCCGAACAGACAATAAGTCGAAAAGAACATACAAAAAACGCTCATCGAGAACAGTAATTGCGGGAAAAACGTAAGCGAACGCTTCAGAACGCAGATAAAAAGGAACAAAAGAAGAGTGGAAACTCCTATTATCGCGCCGATTAAAAGCATCGAGCGATTTCTCGAAACAACGCGTTTTACCGCCGCCTCTTCGCCGATTAAAATTCCGTCCGTAATCCCCACGAAATTGTCGTTATCCGTTTCATAATGCACGGTGACGGAAATTTCCCTCGAAAATCTTTTTTCGGGCGAAACGGGAATATCGATAAAAAGCGGCTCTGTGGCGTCGATATGAGAGACCGAATCGTCGAATTCCGAAAGATCGGAATATCCCGTGTAATAAGAAACGTTGTATCTGTCTATCGAACCGATATAAAATTTATTCTGATACTGCACATACACGCTGCACGACGAAAACACGAACGGAATATACATCGTAAGATGCCAGTTTCCGTCGGCTCTCAGAAGATAATCGAGTGAAGCGGCGTCACCCCACTCATCTGCCGCAAGCGTGTCGATATAAAAGCGATACGTACCCCTCTTCGCGGGATTTTTACCCGTATCGGCGTTCGAAACGACTTCCCCGAGTTCCGCAAAATCGTTCGGGGAATAGTTTACCGCCGTCATTTTCATAACTCCTTTCACGTCTTTGACGGAAACGGCGTTCACCTTTGTATCGGAAACCGTAATCACCTTCACGGGAACTTCCGCGGCGGCGTTTTTTCCCGATCCGCCGAGCGCAAGCGAAAGCGCGAGACAAAAAACCACCGCCAATGCCCAAGTCACGATATTCGCTATCTTTTTTTTCATAAGTTATCCCCCGTAAAACAATACCCTTTGTTAAATTCCGTGCGGATTATATCCGCGGCGGGCAAAGCCTCTTTGAGTTTTCTTCTCAGCGACGACAAATGTGCGCGGATCGTCGTGGTATGCAAACTCGGCGCGCACCATATTTCCTCGTAAATCTCGTCGGCGGTGAAATATCTGCCCTTATGCTTTACCAGAAAGAACAGGATATTAAACTCCGACGGCGTGAGCGAAACGGCGGCGTTTCCGCATTTCACCGTGCGCGTGTTGGCGTTTACCGAAAAAGACCCGAAAGTTTCCACCGCGTCCGCCTTGGGGAGCAGCCTTATCGCGATATGAGTTTCCAGAAGTCTCATCGTGCAGGGCTTAACGACATAATCGACCGCGCCGGAAGTAAGCCCCGCCATAATATAATCCTCGCCGCTTAAAGAAGACAGAATTATCACGGGCGGCAGGGCGGGCGATTTCAGCAAATCCATACCCATACTGTTTTTTAAAATCAAATCCAGAACGATCGCGTCGAAATTCCCCTCTTCCGAAAGAATTTCCGCCGCCTCGTCCACGTCCTGAGCCGTGAAAACGAAATTCTCGGGCGAAAAATACATAGCGATTTCTCTTTTCAGTTTTTCGTCGTCCTCCACGATAAGAAGTTTTCTTCCTTTAACGGTGTAATCCATAAAATATTCTCCGTAAATGCGGCGTTCCGACGAAAACAGGCGATTGCGCTGTTTGGACGAAACCCGACGCATTAAAAACAATATTATTATAACAAATAACCGCATACAATGCAACCCGCAAAACAATACCCGAACTTGTAAAGATTTGTTAAGATTTCCTGCAACGGGCTTTATCTTCTTTCGGATAAAATAAACGTGTGGTAGAATAATCGCGTGTTAAAATAATAATGAAAACTTCGTTTACGGAGTAAAAGGTATTTCACGAAAAAAAAAGGAGAAAGTTATTTATATGAAGACACAGAAAAAAAACCGCTGTGCGCTTTCGGCACTTGTCGCGGCGCTTTGTCTGTCGGTTTTAGCGTTCTGCGCATTATCGGTTTCCCCGACGACGACCGCCGAGGCAAGCCATAGCAGCACCGGAACGAATACCGTTGACGAATGGAACGGTACGCAGGAGTCTGACAACCTTATAAACATCGGCGGAGACAGCACGAAATCAGACGGCTATGAACTCACTTCGCTCGGCTGGAATCTCGGCGAACAAAGTAATCAGATTTACAGCAAAGCCAGGTGGTACGATAACGTCGGTCTCGACACCGCCGAATACGGTTGGGGAATTCAGGCTAAAGGTTCAAGCGACGATATAGGCCTCAAAGATTTCACCAAAGGCGTATGGTATCCGATAACTCTTTCCGACGCGGACAGAGTAAAAGCAAACAAAGGCGATTTAAAGGTATACGCCGAAGCGATATATTACAGACAGAATATCGCGTTTTGCACTCACTATATATCGTTAAAGATATTCTTCCTCGACGCAGACGGTAAACAGCTCGCCGTTAAAGAGGTTACTAACACAATCGATAAAAGCGCGTATACGTTAAGGGTTTTAGGTTACAACGTGCCTGCAAACACCGCCTCGATGAGATATTACGTATCCAACTGGGGTAGTCATACGGCTCGCCCGTTCATCGGCGGAATGCAATGTTGGCTCGTGGACAAAACCGCGCCCGCAGCTAAAGATATCACGCTCGATAAAAGCGGAATTACCGACGTCGCAAACAGCGTTGCGATTACCGGCGACACCGTTAAGTATATCGTGGACTTCGACGAAAAGATAAGCGTCGACTCTTACGGCGCGGCAAAGCTTGCCATAGACGGAACCGACGCGAAAATTACGGGCGCAGGCTCGCTCGTCACCGAAAACGGCGCAAGCAAAATCATATATACGTTCACCCTGCCCGAACTTGCGAAAAGCGGCAAATTGTCGCTTTATTCCGTAAGCGGGCTTACCATAAAAGACGAGGCGGGAAATACTCTCACTTACAACAACTCCTCTCCCGCCTCGGGTATGGTAACGTTCTATAAAACTATGAGCGTTACCTCAAAGCTCGGCAAGCTGACGTTCACGGGCAACGCGAAAGCGGTTTACGGAACGGATTATTCGGCGACCATAACCGCGGCGACGGGTTACAACCTTCCGTCCGCCGTCACCGTAAAAATAGGCGGAACGGCGGCAAGCGGCTCGGCTTATACATATAATAAAGCTACGGGCAAAATCACGATAAAAGGCTCGCAGATAAAAGGCGATATAATCGTCGAAGCGAACGGAGTCGCGAAGCAGACGACGGTTACTCTCGATCGTAACGGCGGAGCGGGCGGCTCGGCTTCGGTCACGGCGACATACGAACAGTCTATGCCGACGATCGATATCCCCTCTCTCAAAGGCTACACGTTCTTAGGCTATTATACGGCGGCAAACGGCGGCAAACAGTATTACAACGGCAACGGACAAGGCGTTTTAAATTGCGATTTTTATTCGCCGATTACCCTTTACGCGCACTGGAAAGCCAATGAATATTCCGTAAAATATATCGGCAACAAGCCCGCGAACGCAAGTTCTTCTCTTTCGGGAACTATGGAAAACTCCTCGTTTACTTACGACGAGAACGAAACTCTTACCGATTCGGGCTACACTCTTAAAGGTTATTCTTTCCTCGGCTGGGCGACCACCGCAAACGGAAACGTTGTATATCAAGACGGCGCGGCGGTGAAAAACCTCTCGGAAACGAACGGCGCGACGATTACTCTTTACGCCGTGTGGAAAGCGAATACGTACAACGTTCGTTATGATTCCAATAAACCCCGGAACGCAAGCGGAATTATCGAAGGCAACACGGCGACGACCTCACACACTTACGACAAAATAGAAAGCCTCGGCACAAACCGCTATTCGCTCGTCGGCTGGACTTTCCTCGGCTGGGCAAAAAACTCCGACGCAACCGCGGCGGAATTTGAAGATACCGTGACCGTTAAAAACCTTTCGGACGAAGACGGCGGCATCGTAAAACTTTACGCCGTGTGGAAAGCGAACGCTTACACGGTTATCTTCAACGGCAACAAACCCGCGGGCGCAAGCACTTCGATTTCCGGAACTATGGCGAATGTTCCGCTTACTTACGACAACGGCGAAAATCTTCCCGAAGTCGGATATATGCTTAAAGGCTATACTTTCCTCGGCTGGGCGCTCGGCAGAGACGAATCCGTAACGTTCAGGAACAAAGCGACGGTTAAAAACCTTATCTCTGCGAACGGCGGAAGCGTTACCCTTTACGCGATCTGGCAGGCTGAATCTTACACGGTTTCGTTCGAAACCTCGGGCGGAAACCTCGCGGACTCCGTAACCGCGACTTTCGACGAAAAGCTTCCCGACGTAACCCCCGCCGTACGCAAAGGATATAATTTCAAAGGTTATTTCTCCGAAATCAACGGCGGCGGAATTAAGTATTACAACGAAGACGGAACGGCTACGACCGTTAAATATACCGTAAACGGCAATATCGCGCTTTACGCATTATGGTCGCCCGTCGTATACAATATCGAGCTTTACAGCGAGGGCGTATGCGTTTCCACGATAAAAGACGTGGTATTCGGCATGTTACGTCTCCCTTCCGCCGAAACGCTCGGGCTTAAACGCGACAATTATACTTTTATCGGCTGGAACATTTACGACGAACAGAACTGGAGTATGTATAACGCCGATACCGATTATTACGCTGGTCTTGCCGACTACGACGGGGAAACGGTTACTCTTCATGCCGCCTGGCTCGAAAAAGACCGTTACACAATCAACTTCGACGCCAACGGCGGAATGGGCGCGCCCGCGACGGCGCAGGCTCACGAGGGAGAAACGATTGTTTTAAGCGACGTAATCCCCACGCGAAACAACTATACTTTCCTCGGCTGGGCGACCACCGCCGACACGGCGACCGCGGAATATCTCCCCGGCGACGAATTTACGATGGGAAATTCCGTCGTAACTCTTTACGCGGTATGGAAGCTCAACCCCTCTCTCACTTACGACCCGAACGGCGGTAAATTCGTGAATTCTCCCGAAGTTCTTTACCCCGCGGCGGGAAGCGAGATTACCATAACTTCGCTTATCCCCGAACTCGAGGGCAACACATTCGACGGCTGGAGCTTTACGAGCGGCGCGACTTCCGCGGATTACCGCGCGGGCGATAAAATCACTATGCCCTCTTCCGACGTCGTTTTATACGCCGTATGGAAAAAGGCGCAACTTTCCGCCGCTTCCTACGCCGCCGACGGCTATGGCATTACGGGTTTGAACTCCGTTTATCATCACGGCGACACGGTTGAATTCCGAGTCACGGGCGCGAAACCCAAGGTTTTCGTAAACGGACAGAGAATTTACGAGGGCGAAAACGGACTTTATTCGTTTATCATTAAGGAAAACACGCATATTTACGTTGCGGACGGAACGAAACTTTCGCTTATATATTCGGCGAACGGCGGCGCGAACCCGCCCTCGGACAAAAACTCCTATAACACCGACGATATAGCGGAAATTTCCGAAGAAAAACCCACCCGTACCGGTTATACGTTCGTCGGTTGGGCAAGAACGCCTTACGCGGACGGTAAGGACTACGACTCCGGTTCCGTTCTCGAATTTACGGGCGAAGACGTGGTTTTGTACGCCGTATGGCAGGCTAACGGATACACGGTTTCTTACGATCCGAACGGCGGCGCGGGCGATATGACTTCCGACGAATTTTCTTACGGAACGGCAGGCTCGCTTTCCGCAAACAAATACGAAAAAACGGGCTTCACGTTTATCGGCTGGGCGACTTCCGCAAACGGAGAAGCAGTTTACGCCGATCTCGCCGCGGTTTATAATCTTACCTCGGAATTAAACGCAGACATTACCCTTTACGCGATATGGGAAAAGACGATAACGGTAATTTCCTTCGCGGAAGACGGCGGAGTCGAATTGAACTCCCCCATCTTAGTTGCTTACGGCGACAAATTATCTTCCGAAGGGCTTGTCGCTCCCACCCGCGCGGGTTATTTCTTCGCAGGTTACAGAACGGGCGCGAACGGCTCGGGCGAACTTATTTTCGATGAGAATTTAAAGGTCGTCGGCTCGGGAATCTGGGATAAAAACGTTACCGAACTTACCCTTTACCCGTCACGGAATCCTATCTCGTACACCGTTGTTTATATGAACGGACAAAAGGAACTCGGAAGAAAATCCGCGGTTTACGGCGTAGCGTTCACGCTTAATTCTTATGCGTCGCTCGGCTTGACCGCTCGGGACGGTTATCATTTCGCGGGCTGGTCAACCATTCCTTCGGGACATGTCGCGATGTTCACGGACGAACAGGAAATCCCCGAGGCTCTCACTCAGACCGACGGCGAAGCAGTTTATCTTTACGCGGTATTTGCCGCAAACGAAAAATATTCGGCTATTTACTATGCGAACGGCGGTATGGGCGCGCCCGTGGACGAAAACGAGTATTACGCGGGCGATACCGTAACTTTCGGCAGCAAAATCCCGAAACTCGACGGTTACGTCTTTGCGGGTTGGAGTCGAAACCCCAACGGAAACATCGATTTCCCATATGAAAACGGCGTGTTCAAAGTTGCGTCCACAACAATGCCCGAGGGCGGATTAACGCTCTACGCGATTTGGAAAGCAGACCCGAACGGAACTTTGCAGACCCGTATAGACGACCTTAAAGACCAAGCCGACAAGCTTGACAAAGCTCTCGAAGCGGCTAAAAAATCGCTCGAAAGCGCGGACGAAACGCTGACGGGCAAACTTACCGACCTTGGCAACGAATTGACTAATATAAATAATATTCTCGCTTCGCTCGACGGCAAATACGCCACGCCCGACGATCTTTCCGCTCTCGAAACCGCGCTCAAAAAACTTTTGACGGAAACGGAAAACAGACTTAACGAGTCGATCGACGCCGTAAAAACCGACCTTGCAAAGGCAAAAGATAACTTAACCGACCTTATCAAAGGCAATTCTGATAATATCGCGTTAATCAATACGGCAATCGAAAACCTTCAGAAAGCTAACGCCGACGTGCAAGCGTATCTCGACGGCGATCTTGCAGACGCGCTTAAAGCGTTGAGAGAGAAAGACGGCGAACTCGGACAAAACATTTCAGATTTGAGTTCAGCTCTCGAAACCGCCAAAACAGACCTCAACGCGGCTATAAAAAAGGTTGAAGACAATCTCACGAAAGAATCCGAGAGATTAGGAAACCTTATCGCAAACAATTCGAACGATATCGAAGAAATCACCAAAGCTTTCAATGATTTCAAAACCGCTTACGATATCGCAAAAGCGGCTACGGACAGTAAGCTTAAAGACCTTGCGGATAAAGACGGCGAACTCGGACAAAGCATTGCGGATTTGAGTTCGGCTCTCGAAACCGCCAAAACAGACCTCAACGCGGCTATAAAAAAAGTTGAAGACAATCTCGCAAAAGAAGCTAAAAAATTAGGAGACCTTATCGCAAACAATTCGAACGATATCGAAGAAATTACCAAAGCTTTCAACGATTTCAAATCCGCTTACGATATCGCAAAAGCGGCTACGGACAGTAAGCTTAAAGACCTTGCGGATAAAGACGGCGAACTCGGACAAAGCATTGCGGATTTGAGTTCAACTCTCGAAACCGCGAAAACAGACCTCAACGCGGCGATAAAAAAAGTTGAAGACAATCTCGCGAAAGAATCCGAGAGATTAGAAAACCTTATCGAAAATAATTCGAGCGATATCGAAGAAATTACAAACGCGTTCAATGATTTCAAAACCGCTTACGAAGCCGCGCAGGACATTCTCGACGGAAAACTCACAGCTCTCGGAGACAGAGACGACGAGCTTGAAGCAAGTATCAATGCTTTGAGAAATTCCTGCAACGCCGCGGATAATAAGCTCAGACAGGCGATTAACAACGTACAAAAAAACCTCGACAAAGCCGTTGCCGAAATAAAGGAATTGATTTCAACGAATTCGAACGATATCGACAAAATCTTCGCGGCAATCGATGACCTTAACAATGCTTACAAAGCGGCGGACGTGCTTATCGACAATGAGATTAACTCTCTTAAAGACACAAGCGAAAAACTCGCCGAAAGCATTGCCGCGCTCGATTCCGCATATAAAACAGCTGACGACGCGCTTTGGGCGGCGATAAAACAACTTCAGGAAAACCTCGACGAGGCGCAAAAGAGGCTTGAAGAAAAGGATAAAAACTTAGACGCGAGAATCGACGCTTTAACCGCCGAAACCAAAAAGATAACGATTATATTTACCGTTGTCGGCATAGTTTTAGGCGTTGCGGTAATCGCTCTGGGAGCTATCCTTACCGTAAAATCGGTCAAAAAGAAGAACTCCGGCAAATAATCCGATTCAATCGGACAATCGAAAGTAAACGATATTTCGCGGCGTTGAAAACAACAAAGCAAAATTCCCGGAAATTAAATTTAATCGACGTTGAACTCGGTTGAATATCGATTTTCCAAGCACTTAAACAACCCCCTCCTCTTTCTTTCCGGAAAAGAGGTGGGGGTATATAAATTTTCAATAATCGCTCTCGCCTTCTTATAAAATATTTATATTTTTGCTTAATACCAAACGCCCGAAAATTTTTCTTCGTCTATGTATTTTACTTTTTATATTAAAATAGAATCGTAAACACCGGTATCTATGTTGCCTTTTATTTCATTGACAATATCGATAAGAGCAGGCAACTTTTCTTTTATTTTTGTTGTTACGTCATAATAATCTTGCCTTTTTGAATTGCCGTAACTATCATAAAAAAAATACTCCTTTCACAGTCTGTTTTCAGACTACAAAAAGAGTATAACTCATTTTAAGTACCGTTTTCGGTACTTGAATTTTATTTGCGGCTTATTTGTATTTTTCTTCCGCTTTAAGCAAATTGTCTCTGATTTTTTCTCTGAGGGAAGCGGGCGATTTGATTTCCACGTAATTGAGGTATTGCATAGCCCAGTATTCCATCGCGTTTGGGCTTGCGTAAACGGTGACTTCGTATTTACCGCCGCCCGCCGCAAAAATCCTTGCGTTTTTGCCGAACCAATCCACAACCTGATCGATAACGCATTCGTCGCAATCGAAAACAATCCGTTCCGTCTCGTCGGTGAACATATACGGCAGCGCCGTGGCGTATTTTTTATAATCAAGTCCGTTTTCGTAGCCTTTCAAAGTTCTCAGCGGCGTGAGCGGCTCGTCCGTTATATTGATATCAGAGATTTTATCCACCCTGAAATGACAAATTTTCTTCCATTTTTCGCTGAAAAATACTAAATAATAATGCTGATTGTGCAAAATAAGCTGATAAGGGCTTGCCGTATGCGACGATGTTTTATGCAGTTTTTTATCCGCGCCGTACTTATTGTAATCGAACGTTATCTGTCTGCTTTTCTCTATCGCCTCGTCGATTATCGCAATATTATAAAAAATATCTTTATTCTCGGTTTTATCCCAGTCCTTAACCGAATAAACGTGCTTTATGTTCGATTTGAAATACTTGTTCGAGAGCATGGAAAGCTTTTCGATAATGTCTGCCGAATATTTTTCCGAAATATACTTGCTCGCAAGAACGCCGTCGATAAGAAGCCGAAGTTCGGAGTCCTCGAAAAGCCTTTTGTCGATAAACGCGCCTTTTCGCTTATCGGATTCTATAATAATCGCCGTCGCGGATTTATCCATCGATTCACGTTCGAACATGTCCTGCAAAAGCGCGATGTTCCGCCCGATTGCCTTTCTCTCGGCTTCTATGCCGTAATCGTTGTATAATTTCTTTATAATCTCTTCCTGCGTGAGCGGGTGATTTACGTCGCTGTAATATTCCAGAACCTGTAAAATTCGTATTATAAGCAGTTTTTTCGCTTCCGTGCCTTGGTCGTTTCTCATAATTCTCTCCGTTTTGTCCTATAACAAGTTTATCATAAATTCAGAAATAATTCAAATATTTACGCACCGAAAAAGTCGCATACAATGTTTTTGGGCAACATTAACGACATTACCCCTTCGGATTTTCGATGTTTTTGCTTTCGGTTTTATCTTGTCTTAACGAAAGACCTCAACGTTAAACCTTAACCTGCCACATTGATTTTAATCTGTTACGTTTTGTCGGACGAAAAAATATGAGATAATCGACTTATAGGTCGATTTCTGACGTCTGATTCATATTTACGGCATCGAGCGCTTTTTGCGTTTCCCCGAAATTATAATCGGGGCGAACGGATTCCAAATCTTCCCCAATCGCGGCAAGAAATTCCTTACCGTTTTCTTCGCGCAAAATAATCGACGACTGCTCGTAGTTAAGTTTTTTAAGCAGTTTTCCCGCTTCCGCAGACGTGAATTTCATAATCTTTACCTCACTTTTTTTCCGCAACTCCCCTTGAATATACCCCACGGAATATATCCGCCCGAAATCTTCGCCGAACGAAGAATCGCCTTTGCAAATATACCTATATGAATAAACCGTTCGTTCGTCTTTTTTATAAAACTCGTCTATAAGTCGATTATCGGTATTTATAAACTTATTCAAAAGCGCGAACAGGCTCGGCGCGTAGTCCGCGTTGACGCGTTTCGGCACTTCTTCGTCTTTCATATCGCGCATAATTTCCCGCCACGCGTCGTGTTTTTCTTTAAGCGTAATCTCGTAATTAAGCCATACCAGAAACGCGCTCTCCGTCGCGGTGAACTTATGCCCTATTTTTTCGTTGTATTCTCTTACGTCTTTAGAACGTATGTATTTGTAAATATTCATCATACGCTCATTATAACAAAGGCTATGGGACAAATTCGCCCCATAGCCTATATTTTTTAATAAGTAATTTACTTAAAAATCTACTTCTTTAAGATCTATGTCTGCTTCTTCAAAATACTCGCGTAATTCGTCGAAAAATTCAATACCGCCCTCGACCAATGCCTCTACGAAAATCAGCAAAAAATATTCGTTTTCGATTGATTTTTTGTGTTTTTCAATCAATTTCTTACATCTTTCAGTCATTGTCTTAATCTCCTTATTATGCAAAATATGCCCATAAATAAAAATCAATCATCTTTACCAATGAAATATTATTTAATTCACTAGTGACATCATTTATTTTTAACTCTCCAAAATCTTGTAAAAAAGCTTTCACAACTCTTTCCTCATTACATATTTTATTAAAATCATTTTTAAATTTTTCAACGCCAATATTTTTATTCTCTTGAATATACCCTATAAAGCCTTTATCTTCTTTGTATACTGTTATTATCGATTTATCTTTTTTCGTCTTTGTTATTTCAGTTTTACTTGTACTATAATAAAAACTAAAAAGTTTTTCATAGACTGCCGTTGCTTTTCTAGAAGAAATTGTTCCTTTTCCTTCTTGCGCCGACATGCCGAATCCGCCTAAAATATTACTATCTATAATTGGTGATTCATTGCAAAGCGTATGTAAAATTTTACTCGAAAAAGACTTTTCATTATATCCGGACATATAAGATAAAAGATTGTAAATATACGAATAAGCACTTGTTAAAAGAGCCTGATTCTTATTTGAAATCCCCGCTAAATTGTAACCAACATCATTAAAATTTACTCTGATACCCTCAAAAAGACGATAGAATATTTCTTGAGATGTTGCGCTTTTCCAAGAACCACTGTCAAGTTTATAAAAATCCGTAAAATACTTCCTAAAAAGCACATTTTTATATAATGGCAGATTATTTTCCTTTGACATTGCAAAGGCTTCTTTTATCGCAATATATTTTAATGCACCTTCGGCAATTTTCTTTTGTTTATCACTTGTTAAACCGCCAATGTCAAAAATCATTTTAATGTTTCCTCCGTAGTGTTATTTTTTATAAAACGAAATATTAAATCGTTTTTTATATTATACCATATTTGATTTTTAATTTCGACTGTTTTTGCAATTTTCCCGAAAATTTTTAAGGCTTGTTTGTAACGATATATTTCTTTTCGATTACGCGGATATTCGCCCTTTTTGCAAGCGAAATCGGCGCGTGACAAACGAGTTTCGCCATATCGTATTCACTTAAATTTGACTTAATCAGATACTCGTCAAACGCCCCGTCTTTTATCAATTTTCCGATTATTTCTTCTTTTATCATAAATCGAATAATTTCAAAAACTTGTCGAAAGTTGTAGTCGGCGCGTTGATTTTCGCCGCGTCTACCACATACTTTTTGTGTGGATTTATAAACAGTTTCGAGCGTGTTAAACCCTTCATCGCAAAGCCGGGTGTGTGAATAAAATCATACTTCGACGTTTTAAACGTCAATATCGTTTTTTCGTCGTAATCCAGAACGAAACACCTGTCGTATTCTTCGGAAAGTTCCGGCAGCCGTTTTATGCCGTCAACGCTTTCAAGAATACGTAAATCCTCTTTGCTCGTCGCGCCGTAAACAAAATTAAGTTCGGCTATAAGTCGTTTATCGCCGTATTTTAAGGCAGAACGATAAAGCGGATTGCTTTCGATATCGCCGCGTTTCGGGATAGCGTTTTCGTCGCCGGATAACTCTTTTATCATTGCGAAAATCGTTTCCGCACAGACATATTTTACGATTTTAAATTCGATGCCTTTCGCTTCAACATAAACGTTGAACTGCATTGCGTCCGGCGCGCTGTATTCATAATATACGGTTATTCCGTATTCTTCCCACGTAGCCGAATGAAAGGTAAGACGACGATTACAGATGTTTGCCCGCTCGCTCTCATATTTTTCTATCGCGCCGCTAACCGTTTCGAGAGCGGCGTTTTCGAGCCACAAAACCTTATTACACGATCGTATAAAACCACTGCCGACCACGTATAAAAAGCGGTTACTTCCGCATTCGGAAATTTCACAATATAGCAAATAAGAGATTCCGTCGGCATCTTCGCTTTTACATCTTACGTCGCACGATTTGATTCGCTTGATAAACGCCTTACTGTCACGGTAAAATACGTTTTCGCAGGTATCGGGAAATTTCAAATCGTCCATACGCTTCAACTTTTCATACGATTGAAAAACAATTTCGTTATCGGTTAAATTTTGATAGTCGACGCATAAAAATTTAGCAACCGCACGCAGCGAAAACTTTTCCGTGTTACATTTCTTTCTTGCAAGTTCCAACGTGTCTACGGTTTTATTTTTCAGCGGCGGCAATCCCGCCTTTTTTAAAGCGACGTTTATAAACTTTATATCGAAACCGATATTGTGCGCAACGAGCGGATTATCGCCGATAAAGTTTAAAAAGTCGGGCAATAAGTCGTTTATTCGGCATTTTTCGTTTAAATCGGCATTAGTGATTCCCGTCAGAATTTCAATTTCTTCAGTTAATGGGTTTATAGGTTTTACAAGTTTAAAAAACGTTCCCGCTTCGTTTCCGTTAACGATACTCAAAGCCGATAAACGTACAATTTCGTCTTTATCGGGGTTAATTCCGCTCGTTTCTATATCGATTACAACGTAGTTATTCATCTCTTTCCGGTACCTTTTTTATAATATACTCTGATTCTTCTTCGGTTTTTACGACTTTCGCAACTTCCGTGAGAAAAGTACTTTTAGTTATGGTTTTCGCATAGTCTGTGATTTCTTTTCTCATATTACCACCCTCGATTTTTCTTTGATTTCTTTAATTTCGGAACTTACGAGCGTGTCTTTTTCTTGCAGCCGTTTTGCAAGCTTTTCTAAAAAGTCTCTGTTGTCGATAAGTATTTTTCTTGCTCTCGCGTAATACGTTTCCATATCCGACGAAATTCGATCCTCTCTGCGCATAAGTCGGTTCGGCGAACTGTCGCGCTCTTCCCAATACCCGAATCCGTACGAACAATAGTTATCCGCAAATCTTTGAACGATGTCGAATGCTCTGTGCAGATCGTTATTCGCACCCGTATCCGCTTCACCGAAAACAATTTCAGTCGCCGCTTTCCCCGCTAAAACCGCAATCACGCGGTTTTCCATGTGCGTTTTGGAAATCCAATAATCGTCGGGATTATGATAAGCCGTGAAACCGCCGACCGTACCCGTATTTTTGCGAACGGAAACCAAATCTACGCTGTCCGGCTCGAGTATCTCGGCAACGACGGTATGGCCCGCCTCGTGATACGACGTTCTCTTTAAAATTACGGGATTATGCGGCGCGGTGCTTTCGGGCGCGTTGTAAATCACGCGGAGGCACGCGCGGATGATGTCGTCAACGTCTATCATTTCTTTATTTTCAAACCCCGCGTACTGCCCCGCGGTGTTGATTACAGTTTCAAGCGCGGCGCACGACCTTCCGTTCAAAAGCCTTGCGACATCTTCGGCGTTGATTTCCGCAACCGCTTTCTTCTGCGAAAGATAATATTTTACGATCTCTATGGCATCCTCGCCATCGGGCGCGTTAACGTTAATTATGCAGTCGAAACGCCCCGCGCGAAGAAGCGATTGCGGCAGATTTTCAGTCCCGTTGGTGGTGGCAAGCACGAAAACGTCTTTGCCCTTGATTTCGTCGATACACGACTGAACGGTAACGTACTCTTCGGCGTTTCTGTGATAATCGTCCTCGTTGGCGAATTTGTCCATATCGTCGAGAAGGATAATCGACGGTGCGTTTTCCGCAGCCTCGGCGAATACATTCTTTATCTCGTTGACAAACTCTCCGTCGGGCTTGTTTTTGCGGCACACGAACGCCTTTCTGCCGCTTTCTTTTATAAAACAGTTCGCCATAAGCGTTTTACCGACGCCCGGCTCTCCGTCGAGAAGAAGTCCGCCGATCGGCGCAACGCCAAGCGCATTATATTTCTCGGCGTTTTTAATTACGTCGCAAAGTCTTGAAAGTTCCGCTTTAACGTCTTTATAGCCTATTATCTTGTCAAATTCACTCATTACAAAACACCTCTTTCGTTTTATGGCTTAATTATACTATAATCAATGCGACGTTTTCGGTACACTAATGCCGCTGACGATAATTATTTTTCAATTCAACTTTTGCCGCGCCAAAAACGATATATAGTCAAAACTCCCGTCTCAAAAATTTGGAAAGTTTACCAGAATACCTGTATCCGTATATACGGGAAAGTGTAACATTTTTCTGACCACCCCCGTTTTTTAGGGTATTTTTCGAGTTTTGACGAACTAAATGCAGAGAAAAAAGCAGTCACTCTTTCGCAAGAATGACTGCTTTTCGTGTATTTTAGTATAAATTATGCGTTTTTTAGCCGATTTCGGACTTATTTTTTGGTCGCCCTTGGATTACGGATGTTCGCCTGTATGAATGAGTGCGAAACGAAGAGCTATAATCATTAATTTCGTTTTTGCGTATAATTTTATGAATATCTATTGTATAAGTGCGGAATTTATAACTTTTTCTGCAATAAACCGCCAAAATTGACAAAAAATCTAAAATCAGAAAATTTCATCGCCGGTCCTGATATTTATATATATTACCGCTACCGAAATTTTGCTTACTCCACTTACTAATTATCATTAACTTAAAATTTCTCGTTTTTACAGATAAAGTCTATTAAATACACGTTTCTAATTCAGCTGCTATAATCGTTTATATAACTATTCGTCAATAATCCCTCTCTCTTTAATAATTTTCAATAAACTTTGATAATCCCTAGGCGCTACTATATTCCTTTCTTTATGCCATTCTATATAGTTATAGATACTATCACTTATTTTTTCTAGGTCAGCAAAGCCCAACAGTGTATCTATTCGATCCAGCATTAACATATTTACCCATACAACATCTTCCCAATTCATTTGACATATTTTATACCAAAACTTGTCATTTTCTTTTAATACCTGCTTTCCCATTATTATCGGCAATCTTTCAGATTTATTCTTTTCGAATAATTTTCTATCTTGAATTTCTGTAGGCCAAATATTGGGAACTCCTAGTTTTTCTTTTTTATCATACATTCTAAAAAAGGGGTTAATTATAACAATCATTCTGTTTTTTGATATGGAAAACATATAGTAGTTTTCATGAAAATTAACTTGTGCATATAGTAAATTTAATAAATTTTGTTTAACCAAAAGATTCGTTTCCTCTAAAAATCTTTTCATTAAATAATTCTTTTTATCCATCTCAAGTCCAATTTTAACATAACTCGGTTCAACCTCCGATGTCATTCCGATGTCGGTAATGATAAAGTCTTCACCGCTGTTTTCCCCATCCCAAATCGCCATATAACCAGCATTATAAATTTGAGCCCAACGATATATCTCGTAAGTACACAATTCATGTTCTTGTATTTTTGATAAATCTTGACATTCAACTACAACCTTAATATTGCGCAACCATCTTTGTTCTACAGTTTCACTTATCTCTCTTTCTTCAAACGGGAATTCTACCCCCATTTTTTTCATGGCTTGCGTTAACCCTTTTTCAAGGAAAGAAAATTTGCCCTCTTCAACAAAAACCCTCATTTGTGATACAAGTAGAAATTTCTTAATAATATTTAACTCTTTACGTGTAATTTCAATATTATCGCCGACCTTAGACGAAAGAATTTTATTATTGAGAATCAAAGCAAACGGTGACTCTATTTTTTCAGCCAACTCTTTTTCTACTTCTTCGCTATAAAGCTCACTTAAAGCAAAAACCTTCTCTAGTCTTTTATTTTCCGCCAACTCACCGGTTTTTATATTATAGACCGAGACTTTGTCTGCAAATCTACGCAAGACTAATCTCGGAACATAGTGATTATTCTTATAAGACATAGTAACTTCCTTTTATTTATAATATCTTCGTATTAGCAGCACACTCTTAAAAGTCTTAAATTTCTGCTATGGAAAACGCAGGGCGCATATACTCTATCGCACTCTTGCTTATGCCGTTTTTCTCCGCAACGCTACGCCAATTATCACGCACCGCCGAGAGTATTTCGTTTGCAATATTTTCCGCATCTTTTTTATCTATTCCGAAATGCTCCGCAACTTCTATCGCCAAATCGACGGATAACGCATTGTCGTCTTCCGTAATATTCAATGAAAGCGAATCCTTGTCTATATTCGGATTTACGTCATATAGCGGAGACAATCGCCAGCCTTCTTCGGTTAAAATAAAACCGTGGTTTCTTAAATGGTCGTCGGTATTGGAAACCGCGATATTAAACACGATACGTTTCCAAAGTTCCGTCAAATCTTCTCTCGGATTTGCTCCGTTCGCGCTTATAAACGCCGCAATATCAAGATAACTTATTCCGCCCGACGAGTTGTCCCCGTCTTTTTTTCCGAGAGCTGTCATTGCAGACATAAAATGAATTCTCTTTTCCAAGGCTCTGTCAAAACGCTTTACTAAAAACGTACTGCCGAGCTTGGAAAATTTCATAAGTTTTGTGTCGGGAACGTTCAGATTGCAAAGTTTTGCAAGATCGAGAACGGTTTTCTCCCATGCGCCTATATCGTATTCGTCGTTTTTTGAAGGAAATTTTGCTATCCATAAACTTCCGTCAACGTCTTTTACCGTTGCTTTCGGTCTTGCCCCGCCCAAAGAAGAACCGGGCACAAGCAACAGTTTCAGCCACTTGCCGTTTAACAGGTTTTCTTCTTTTTCAAACTGACGAGACGCCTCTTCGAGCGTTCTTAAACTTTCAAACGGCGGCGTTGACAATTCTCTTTCCTCCGAAAGATATTCTCCGTTTTCCTCCAAACAAAAACGTAACGCGCCCATACGCGCCTCGTCGAAAACGCCGAGCAGATAATCCGTTTCATACAAAGTATTTACTTTTGGCAATTTTTGTTCTTCGGCTTTGATGCGCTCTCTGCGCTTCATCAAAAGCCTGCCCCACCTGTCCGGCGCGGTATCCGAAAAAACGCCGAACAAGGTTTTGTCCGTCGGTAAATATTGCCTTGCCTTATACGGCTGCAAATCGTAATCGAAGAAATTTCGGAAAAGAAAACTCGTAAAAAACTCGTCGTCATATTCAAAGGAAAACTTTTCCTTTCCTTTTTGAAAGTCCGCATAAAGACAGCCGACTTTTATTCTTTTATCTACGTTATTATCGAAATACACATATATCTTTTTTTCTTGCAACATATTTTAATCCCCTTTCTTTTTCGTTGCCCGACGGCGCGTCGTTAAATTCAAATCCTGAATCGTCCGCCCGAGTTTATCGTCCTTAGCCACCAGCAATAAATCTTTATCCATATCGTTCAGCGCATGCAAAACAGCCGCATAATATCCTATCGCGACGGAAGGACTGCCTTTTTCAATCGCCCACAGCGTTGCCCTGCTTATATTTGCGCGCTCCGAAACGAGTTCGACCGATAAATTTCTTCTGAGTCTCGCCAACCTTATCTGCTCACCCATTTGCTCTAATATTTTTATCGTATCCGGAAATAAAAGTATTGTCCTTTTCTTCATAGCAAATCTCCCGTTGCTTTAATATTCACTATTATATACAATTACTTTTGATTTGTCAATAATAATTGACGTTATAATTTTAAAGATTTGTCCATAACGGCGAAATTTTGTCGAATAACACGATACAAAAAGCGCATACAAAAAGCGATTCGTCGATTTTCTTCGACAAACCGCCCATTATAATTTTACGATAACAAAATCATTGTCATTTGCTTAAAATTTCTCGTTTTACAGATAAAGTCTATTAAATTCACGTTTCTGATTCCGCTACGCTGTTGCAAAAGGTAATCTGTTGTAACAACGTAACGAGGATAATTATCTTTTATACTTTCAAGCGGACGATATTCTCGGTCTTCCGTTTCCTTGCTTAAAGCGATTGTGTACGCCACCTGAATATAGGCGTATTGCATATCCGTTCCGCGGACGATGAAATCGCACTCGAACTTGTCGAATCTTCCTACGCCAAATCAAAATCAAAAACGAAAGGGAAAGTCAAGTTATCGATGGTGATTTTGCAAAAAATCAAAAACCACTATCGATAACTCGCAATATAATGTTGTCCGAATGTATTATTTGTCGTACCCGTTACCCATCCGAAAATAAAAAATTTAAGTGAAAATATCAAAACGCACAACAATTATAAAGGGCGGCTTGCCTACTTTTCTTCGACAAACCGCCATTGTTAAAATTGCATTTAATACTAAAATATATTACCCGTTATTCTGCATTATCTCAAAGGCTTTTTTGATAAAATCAACCTTAGTCATACCCTTTTCGGTCAAAAAAACGTTGATTTCTTCAAACAATTCTCTCGGAATCATCGTCTGGAAATTCGCATTCTTTTCTTTACGCAATTTTTTGTTTTTCTCTTCGTATTTTCGTCTTGCAACTCTGCTCGCCGTATCTTCTTTCCGAATAACCATAACTTAACCTTATCTGTTGATTTATTTATTATAATTGTACCATATTCAACGGAAACAAGCAATTGTTTTATCGTATATATACACCATTTGCGTAAGTAGATTTAATCAAAAAATAGCGGGGTGAAACCGAACTTCACCCGCCAAAAGCTATAAAACGCTGCAAAAAGCAACGATTTATATTTATCATGGATTCGACGACACAAAACGCATATTTTTTCTCTCTGAGTTCGCACATTATTATGTAGCCATGAAATCCTTCGTTTTCAACGGTAAGAATTATCCCTCGCGGCGTTCTTTTCCACCGCGCGCATATGTTTTGCTTGTCGCGATGAAATTCAGCCTCGGCAAAGTCCAACTCTTTAAGATATACGGGAGATATTTCTACCTCGTTTGCCGACACCATATGCAGCACCGCAACGCGATTGAAAAACCAAGCGGAAATACTGCCCCAACAATAATGATTGAGCGATAAAATCGCCCCTCCGTCCTTTTTAGCAAGCAAATTCGGCAACGTCGGCAAGTCGTAAAGTGTGAATTCTTCCCAAAGCGTAGTCGCTCCAGCTTGCAAATTATGTGCGTATCCCGGGTGTTCGGCATCGGTAATCAGCCGACATGCAATTTCTTCTCCGCCGTCATCGCACAGACAATCAAGCAGTCGTTTTACGCCGATAATGCCCGTTTTAAATCTTCCGTCGCGACCGATAATCTTTAAAAGTTCGCCATGTGCTTTCGTAGAGTTCTCTCCGAATATATTCATCATGATTGCAAACGCTTGCGCGGTTTGAGTTTCGCAAGTTACGGTATACTTTTTAATCCACTTATTGTTGAAATTTTCCGTAAGCAAAATGCGTAAATCTTTCGCCCGTTCAGCACTCTTTGTTTCGCCTATAACGCAAAAGATTTGTTCCGCTTTTTGCATAAGTTCTATACTCGTAAGCGTATCGGTAACTTCCACGGGCGTGGAATAAATATCAGGATGAGGCGAACCCGCTTCAAGCCAGTCGCCGAGCCCGAAGCCGATTAAACCGTTTTCCTTTAACCGCGTATATAAATAATCGACGTACTTTGCTATTGCCGCCGAGTTTTTCTTCTTTTCCGCCGAATTCCGATTTGATTTTTCTTCGAAAGCAAGCATTTCTTCTGCTCTGCAACGGAATAAAATACCCGCGTCGGTTAAAGTTACGTTGCGGTTGCTTCTAATAAAAAGCGCCGTGCCGACTTCGTTCTCAAGCTCCGCGATTTGAGGGCTAAGCGTCGGCTGCGTAATATACAATACATCGGTGGCTTTGGTAATGCGTTCTTCCCGAGCCACTGTCAAAAAGTATTTCAGTACCCGTAAGTCCATGATTTTCTTCCGAAAACGTTTTATACGATCATTATACCATGTTTTTCATAAAAAGTAAATTCGGATCATCTCAGAGAGTCGAAAATTCAGTTTCTTGATATTTTTTAACAGCGTCGCAAATACCGTTTCGGGTTTTATTGATTAAAAATAGTTAGCGATGATGAATTGGGATCCTAAATTTAAATAGCGGCTCGAAATATGAAAAAAGCGAGATTTCGCCGCTTTGGCGAAATCTCGCTTTTTTAACAACTATTTATAGCCGTTTTTTCGGTTTTATTTTAAGCGTTCTTCCAGGTTACGTTTTCGCCCGAAACAGTCCAATATTTATTGTCCCATCCTTCGGCGGGAAAATCGACTCCGTTTGTCGCCGCTGTATCCGCGAAAGATACGTAAATACCCGATTTAACGCCGTCCGTATTTTCCAAACCTATGCTGTTTGCAAATGCAGAATTGGTTTTAACGACAACGTTCGTGAACGTCGCTTTCATTACTTCCACGCCGCCTACAACGCCGTCGACTTTGGTTGCTTGACCGAATATAGTATAGCCGCTTGCGGAAGTTATCTCCGTTATATCTACAACTACGTTTTTAAGGTTCATTTAACCGATCACTTTGGACGACATCGCCGCGAAATGTTCTTTCGATAAACGCTACCTCATACGAATTTATAAAGCAAAAACCGGATTTACGCCTATACATTTTTTACTGTCATACAGACTGGAATACGCTTGCATCTTGCTTAAACAAAATTTTCCGATAAATCAAGTAGCATACGCATGCGGATTTAACGATATACCGAATTTTAACGTTCGTTTCAAAAAAATGATCGGCGTTACGCCAAGCGAATTTAAAAAACAGCAATGCGTTAACCGCAAACAGACCGAGACAACGACATAAACAAGAAAATTTAATCGCCATTAACTATCTATTGATTGTCAAAATACCGATTTAATCGACTTATAGGCTATCTTTTAGAAAATATACGTCACCCTTGCCCGATTGCGGTATCCTATCGAATTTAGTTATTTGCGCAAAAAATTCTTAACGCCGATTCCATGCCGTTTTCGTCGTATACATAAACCGAGACGCCGGCTTTATCATCCGATATATCGATCGAGAGCTTAATACATATTCGACGTCATGCAGTTCGCTTTTATCTCTTTCGCTTCGCCTTTAAAATACAAAGTGCCGCCGCTGACGGTAGAAAACACCGTTACTTCTCCGTTGTTATACGTCACTTCTACCATACCGCCGCCGACAGGAACAACCGCGGTAAACCCGCGATATATCCCGGGATTCGGTCTTACTTCAAATGTTTTCCCTCCGACCGAAGTTATTCTGACGCCGGCAACATATTCGCCCAATATTCTTATAGGTCCGCTACCCCAGGCATGACAAAGCGATTTATCGAAAGGATAACCGTACATTGCATATTTTTCAATGCCTTTTATATTTTCATCGTATTCTTCCCAAAACGTTGTCGCTCCTTCTTGCAACATTCCGCCCCAATAAGAATTCAGCATCTTCTGAGCAATATCTGCTCTGCCCGCCTTACAGACGGCAAGCAATTCGTAAAATTTGAAATACGGCGTTTTAATGGCGGTAATCCGATCGTTTAACAAAACTTTTTCCAAGATCGTTTTCTGTTCGTCTTCGATTGCGAAATCATAAAGTATCGCTAAAATATTCTGTTGACGATGCAAAGCGTTTTCACCCGACGCATATCCGTCGATAAACCCGCCGAGTTCTTTTTTATAGAAATATTTATAAATCTTATCTCTCAACGCTTCTTCGTCGGGAATAAACGAAACGCCGTCCCCGACCACCGATGCGAGTTTACGCATAACCTTAATGGTCTTATAAAGCAATATCTGCTCCGAACAGATAGGACCTTCCTTATCCATTTCGCCCCAATCGATAAAAATCCAATCGCCCGAGGCTTGATAAACAAATCCGTTTTCGTCAAGTCGGCTTACGATAAACAAAAACAGTTCTTTAAGCCTGTTATAGATACGCCTTACAAAATCGCCGTCGTCGGTGGAAAACCAATAATCGTATATCGATATAATCAGATACATCGAATAGTCGTTGATGGTATTGATATTTTGAAAATACGGCGGCTTACCCAAAAGCGCGATAATAGTACGCTTGATTATTTCATCATCCGCACAAAGATAACGATTTATCATAAACGACTGATACGCGTCGCCCGCCCATACCCAACGATCGCGCTTAACGCCGTCAAGATAGAACTCCCGCGAACACAAACGAAACGTATAAGCGCAAACGTCGAAAATGCGTTTCACCGATACGTCGTCGCAACTGAAATCCCCGACATTTTCATACGGAATATATTCGTAAAAGACATACAGGTTTTGCGGCGGGGTTTTTGCTGCTATAAAAATATAACGGAACGCCCTTTGCGTAAGCGTTATCGTTTTTTGCGGCACAACTTTTTCCCAAAGCACGCCGTTATATCCCGACAGAGCCTCCTCTTTACTCTCCCCGTAATAAACGATTCCGTCGTCCTTTAATCTTTCCAAAACGACGGAACCGAAAGTTCCATTTCCGAAATCATATAAAAATCCGCCGTTTACCGAAGCCTTCTCTATCGGCAAAATCTTTTTATAAGAAAACGGGAATCTCTCTATATCGTCATTCGGATCGTTATACTCGGGCACGCATCCGACCTTGGAATACTTGTCCGAAAATAACGACGCTTCCCAGGATTCGTCGGTATTCAGTTTTTCGCCGCAAACATATACGGCGGGCAATCCTTTCGCATTTATCACGTCTACCGTTACGGTGTGCCGCCCCGCTTTCAAAATAAACGGTACGTTCGGCGGATAAAATTCGACGTTGTCGATATTGACGCGCCCTTTTCCGTGAATTTTACAGATTGCAACTTCTTCTTTTTCGATGTGTATTTCCTTTTTGAACCGAACCGTGGGGTACACGTTTGCCAACGACCAGAAACACGGATAATCGGTTCCGCGCTCCTGCCTTAAAGAATGCAGTTTAAGACTATGCCATATTTCATAATCGCCGTAATACCAAATCCATTTCGCTTTAGCCATAAAAATCTCCCGACAAAATTCAAATAAGAAATTGCTCGGTATGCAATCAACAATCCGAGCAATTTAAATAGAGTTTAATCACCGATCATACTATCCATTCTGTTGCGCGACGGCTGATATTCTTCGGGCAATTCGATAGTAACGGCTTCTTTCAGCCTTATATCTCTGCTCGACGCGCCGACGGATATTTCGAAAAGTCCGTTTTCCGCGAACCATTTATCGTGAACCGTGCTGAAAAACGCGAACGACGAATAATCCAATTTGATTTTTACCGTTTTTTCTTCGCCTGCGGCAAGATAATCTTTCGAAAAACCTTTCAGTTCTCTTATCGGTCTTGCGACGAGCGGAACAACCTCTCTTACGTAAACTTGCGAAACTTCGCTCCCGCCGATTTTCGATGTGTTTTTTACCTTATACGAAACGATAAAATCGGTATCGCCTTTTTTTTCTACGGCAAGATCGGAATACTCGAACTTTGCATACGACAAACCGAACCCGAACGGATATTTAACGGGCAAATTATACTTGTCGTAATAACGATAGCCCACAAAAACGCCCTCGGAGTAACTTACGGTCAATCCGTCGCCTATATCGCCGCCGGTAACCGACTGTTCGATAGAAATCGGGAACGTTTCGGCAAGTTTTCCGCTCGGCGATATTTTGCCGAGAATTATATCCGCCAACGCCTCGTTAACGCCTTCGCCCGCATATCCCGCGTAAATAATCGCTTTAACGCACGGCTCGAGATCGGTTAAATCAACCACCCCGCCCGATTCTATGACGAGAATAACGTTCTCGTTGTATTTTGCGAGTTCGCGAATAAAAAGCCTTTGTTCGGAGCGAAGAACGAGCGTTTCGCGGTCGCCGCCCTCGTATATTCTGTCCTCGCCTTCTCCGACGACGGCTATGACTACGTCCGATTTATAAGCGAGCGAAAAAGCGTCCTTCGCATTGCTGTACGCAACGCCGTTAAACCCTACTTCGAAACCGACTTCTGCGGAACATCTATCCGTTAAAGCCTCGCTTAAAAACGGGATTTTCGCAAACGTTTTAACGGCGGACGAACCCCCGCCGCCGATTATCGGCAACGCCGAAAACGCGCCTATAACGGCGATTTTTTGATTTTTACCGCCCTTAAGCGGCAAAATATCGCCGTCGTTTTTAAGCAAAACAATGCCCTCGCTTGCGATTTTTGCGGCAAGCGTGTGCCTTTCTTCTTTTTTCGTAATACATTTCTTTTCGGCTGCGGCGCATTTTTGCAAAAATTCCAAAATATACCCGCAAGCCTCGTCTATTTGCGCCTCGGTTATATATCCGCGCTCGAGAGCCGTTTTCAAATCGTCGTAATTGTTCTTATCGAACGGCATGCGAAGATTAAGCCCCGCTCGCACCGATTTGTACGCGTTATGCACGGCGTTCCAATCGGACAAAATAAGCCCGTCGTAACAAAGTTCGCCGCGCAAAATCTTCCTTAGCAACTTCTCGTTCTCGCAAGCGTAAACGCCGTTCACGGGGTTATAAGCCGCCATAACGCTCCACGGCTTTGCGGACATAGTCATTTCAAACGGTTTAACGTAAATCTCCCTGAGAGAACGTTCGTCAACCTCGCTCGACTGCATCGTTCTGTCGGACTCGTAATTGTTGGCGCAAAAATGTTTAACGCTTACGCCCACGCCGTGGCTTTGCACGCCCTCGATATAACTCGTTGCAAGAGTACCCGCCAAAAAAGAATCTTCCGAAAAATACTCGAAATTTCTTCCGCCGAGCGGATTTTTTTTGATGTTTACCCCCGGCGCGAGCAATAAATCTATCGAATTTTCCACGCATTCGTCGGCAATCACCTCGCCGTCGAGTTTTGCCAGATCACGGTTCCAAGTGTTTGCCACTACACCTAAGGACGGCATAGCTGTGGCAAGCACGGCATGCGATTTGCCGTTTTCGTCACGCCGAACGCACCTTAAACCGTGAGGCCCGTCGGACATGGTTATTTTCGGCAACTTTCCGTCGAAGTATTCGATATTCATCGTATGCTCTTTTCCGCAAAGAAGCGTAAGTTTTTCGTCCAATGTTAAATTTTTAACTTTTAATTCCATTTTCCTTAAATTTTAACGCCGTGACTGCGGCATTCGTTTAAAATTATTTCGTAATCGCTCTTTAAATAAGGACTTTTTGAAGGCAGTGCGAATTCGTATTTTGCTATCTCGTAAAGGCATTCGTAATTTATAGGCTTCGGTTCGCCGTATATGCGCATAAAGTTGTTGTAAACTATATTATTGAATGCCTCATCGGAAAGGTTAAGACCGTATAAAACCGTTCCCCAATGCTCTTCAAGCCCCGGGAATGGGTGTCTGCCGTCGTATTTTCCGTCTTTTGTAAGCATATTGAGTTCGTAAGTAACCGTTTCGGGGTAATTTTTAAAATACTCCTCTTTCGTAAAACCTTCCGTTCCGTGGTTACCTCTGTCCGTGCCGAAAATAAATCTTTCGGAATACTTTTCCATAAGCCTTTTCCAAGGTTTCGGATTTTTGGCGATTACGAAATACTCTTCGGGCCCCGGAACGTTATCGAGATAAACGTTTTTATAAGTTTTGAAAAGCTCTTCGACAAAATCGGGCTTATCGCACATAAAACCGAAATGGGCAAAAGTAAGAATAAGATTCGGATGACGTTTAAGCACGTTATACATCTGATTCTGATACTCTTCCTTTTTCAGATATCCCTCTTTATATTCGTTCTGCCACATTCCTATCGGATCGGCAACGTGAACGATTATCGGGAATTTTTGCTCTTCCGCATATGCAAAAGCGGGTTCGTACAGAGGGTCGTCTACGCGATGCTTCCACACGCCTTGCGCATTGGGCTTTGCCTCGATTATTTTCCAGCAATCGAACCCCGCTTTTACGGCGAGTTTTATCTGTTCAAAAAATCCTTCGGGCGTATTTTCTTTGGTATAATCAAGGCAATAGCCGGCGTAGCCGTAAGGCGCAAACGCCGATTTCAGAAAAAGACATTTACTGTTATCGAGTTGCGTTTCCTGGAAAAAAGTATGAGCGTTGAGCGCGAGAAAGTTTGTCCTTTCGATATGCCCCGCCTCGTTAAACCAGCGGAAAGCTTCTACGCTTTGTCCCAAAGGAAAATCCATGGATATATGTACGTGCGAATCTATATACTTATTTGTTTTCATTCAAAAACTCCTTAAAATCTACTACTTTTACATTTTTCCTCGCTTCTTCTGCGGCAAAAACAAGGCAATGCCCGTTGACGGAATCGTTTATATCGGTAACCGAAACCGACGGTTTTTCGCCTCTTATATACGCCACCGCGTCGTGAACGAGAAGATAATCTCCGCCGCCGTGCCCCGCATACTTGGAATGATTTTTAACGTTTGCCGAAACGTCGACGAGTTCTTCTTTATACCCGAATTTATCGCCCGAACGGTCGAAAACTCTTAAAATAAACTTGTCCTCTTCGAGATGCCCCTCTATTTCACCTTTGCTGCCGACGATATGTAAAAATCTTCCGCTCTTGCTCGTTCCGCCGACCATTGTGAAAACAACCGTTACGCCGTCCTCGAATTCTACGTTCAAGGTTTGTCTGTCGACGATATCGCCGCCGCTTCGATAAGCACATCTGCCGTAACGCGAAGTTTTCAAGTATTCCGCTTTTTCCTCCTTGGTAATCTCGTCGAGCGGTTTTCCTATTCCCTCCCACGTCTGGAACGGCATCGAATCGAATTCGAGGTGAACTTTCTGAGCGGAATACAAACACTTATCGTTATGCGGACAATTATAGCAAAATTCCGTCGCTCCCTCGAGGGCGTTTTTCATATTGAACAGCGCGCGCGAACCAAAACTCGACACTCTTTTCGGCTCGGAATCGTTATGCAGCCAGCAAATAAGGTCGGTATCGTGACAGGATTTTTGCAATAAAAATCCCGAACCGCATTCGCTTTCGCAACTCCATTTTCCGCGAACGAAACTATCGAGGAAATGGGCGATCCATACGTGCTCGTTCATCTCCATCGTTAAAATCTTCCCGATCGTACCGCCGTTTATAAGCGTTTTGATTTCACGATAAAACGGCGCGTAACGTAAAACGTGGCATACGACTATCTTCACGCCTTTTTCGTTTGCGGCGCGTTGAATTTCGAGAAGTTGTTTTTTATTGTTTACGACGGGCTTTTCCAAAATCATATCATAGCCTGCGGCAATAAGTTTCATTGCCGTTTCGTAATGAGATTCGTCCATCGTCGCGTTTATGACGAAATCCGCCTCTATGCAATCGGCAAGAAAGTCGTTAATCGACTTATAGACCGACTTATCGGGCAGATTATATCTGTGTTGTGCTTCGGCGCGACGATTGTCATCGATTTCGATCACCGCTATTATTTCAAGTTCGTTCGGATTGGAAAGCGCGTAATCCGCATATACCAAACCTCTGTTTCCCGCACCTAAAAGCGCCGCTTTAAGTTTTTTCATATTTGTTTTCCGTTTATTTTTCTATAAGATTGATTAAAAATTTATCCAACGTCGGATTGTAGCCTATGCAACCGTTTAACGCCGACAGCGTTGACAACACCACGCTGCCTTTGCCGTATTTTTTCTCGGCGCATATGAGTTTATGTTTTTTGTGAAGCGCATACTCGGGGTCGTCCGAGTCTTCGAAAGTATAAAGAATTTCTTCCGAGTCTTTCCAGTCGAACTTGAACCAGGCGGTTAAATCTCTGTAATCTTTTTCGGCGTTGTAAAAATCTTTGAAATCCTCTTCCCCGAATTCCTCGGTATATTTGCTCGTCCTACTTCTTGCCACGAAATTGTTTGCACGAACCTCTTCCGCGATCGTATGAACGGGGAAAATCACGTCGTCGCCTATCACGTTAAGCGATTTATCGATAAAGACGATCGCTTTTACTCCGTTTTTAACTCTGTTTTCGATTTCTCTCTGATTTGCGGTGAAATAATCGCCGTCGCAAACTATTATTTTATCGGTTTTGTCGTTTCCGCAAATTTTCGCGACGTCTTTAACTCTTTCGCCGTAAATTTCAGGCAGCAAATCGACTTTTTCAACTTTCGGTTTGCTAAAATAAATCATTTCGTCGAAAGTTACGCCGTATTTGGTTTCGCTTTGAACCTTTACCGCTATTTTGCCGCAATATCCATCGGGAATCTTCGTCGCTATTTCGCCAACATACGTCTGAATAACTTCGTCGCAATCGCCCGATTTTTTATAGGTCGAAACAAGTTCTTCGCCCAAATAGACGCTTGCGGTTAAAGTATATCCGACTTTTTCGGGGCGATCGTTGAACATATAAATTTCGCTGACGACTTCGTCGCCCGCATATACCGTTCTTCTGTCGCTTCGCACGTCCGCGCGGGTGAGAACGTTCGCCTCTTTAAAAGCGTAATACGCAGGTTTCGGAATACGTTCGACGTCGACAAGCGTTTTCGTCCAGCCGCAAGGCCATGCGTCGATAAGCAAATGCAATGCAGTGCTTTCTATCATATCCGTTCTTCTTCTTAAAATATGAACGTATTCTTTTATCGCTTTTTTCTGCCAATCTCTGCTTGCCTTAATCCAACCCCTCGCGCAATCTTGCTCGGGGAAAAAGTCGCCGTGAAGAACGTAACACTGTTCCCTCGCAACGGGGCGCGGCGACCACGGCTCGGTTTCGCTTTGCGGAAGCCATTCTTTCGGGCAGTATTTTTTCATCAGTTCAAATCTGTCAAGCCCGTCAACTCCGTATTCACCGCAACCCGTAAACCAGTCTTTTCTTATCGGCGGCAAATAACCTTTATCGAGTTTTCCGCTCGGCATACCGTGCGAAACGTACCAGAACGTATAACAATGAAAATCGCTTATTCCGTAAGTGTTTTCTATCGGAGCGTAATCGCCTTCGTTGTACTTTATCACTCTTGTCGGATTATCGAGCAAAATTATTTCCTTTGCGGCGTTGAAAAATCTTTCTATTTCCATGCGGGACATATTGTATTGTTCGGTGCCCCACGCCGTTCTGTCAAGCGTTTCGTTGCAAAGCGATTCTACGATGACGGAAGGATGATTTCGGGTAAGTTTTTCCATTTCGTCGATTTGCTTCGCAGCCTCGCCGAGCGCGGAATATTTAAGATAGGAAAAAAGCGGAAAATCACTCTGACACAGCATGCCCGTCATATCGAAAAAGTCATATATCTTTTTGAATACCGGGCGTTGAGTCATTCGAAAAAAATTCAGCCCCGCGACTTTCGCTATCATTATATCGTCCAGAAGCCTTTCGTCGTCGCCGTCCATAACAGCTCTCGGAAGATGCCCCATTTCGTTTGTTCCGCGAAGAATAATTCTTTCGCCGTTAAGATAAAACGCGCCTTTCGGGGAAGAATTTTCGTCCGAAACGAATTTACGCATTCCGAAATGCTCTTTCTTTTCGTCGTACACAACGCCGCCCGATGATTTTACGGTTACTTTTATGGAATACAAATAAGGATTTTCCGTTGTCCACGGCACGAAATTTTTAAGTTCGATAACCTTCGATATATAGTTTTCTCCGTTTGAAAACGGTTTGGTTTCAACAGTTTCGCAAACTGCTTCGCTCCTGAAATTTTTGCCCTCTACCGTGAGTTCAACGATTGCTTTATCTCCGTTGAAGTCGAAAGCGGCAACCGTCGCATTTACGGTTATTTTTGCATTGTCCGTATCGGTTAATACGAAAATATCGGTAATTCGTTTCTCGTTCGCGACGACAAATTCGACTTTTCCGAATATGCCCGCGCCCGCAGGACAGTGATGCCAGCCGAGATAGGGTTCGTCGTAACCGAGGTGGGTTTCGGCATAGATTTTATTGCCGTAATGAGTTACGCCGTTTACTGTTATGCCGGAAGTCGTTATATCGTTTTTAACGACAACGAGAAGAACGTTTTCACCCTCTTTGATATTTTCCGTTAAATCCACCGTGAACGGAGAAAAAAAACCTTCGTGCCGATCGATCAGTCTGCCGTTCAGATAAACCTCGGCAATATAATCTACTGCTTCGAAATCTATCAGATACCTCTTGCCCGCTTCCTTGCCGCTAACGGTCAATATCCGTCTGTAAAAAGCGTTCCATTTTCCCGTAGGTCCTTCGTATTTCGGAAGAATTATCTTTTCCCACTCGCCATTGCCTGCGAGAACTCCCGCAAAATCGAGTTTGTCGGCTTCCGTTTCCTTTCGATAAAAAAACTCTTTTAACTCTGTGATTTTTTCGGGCGAACAAGCCGCCGAAGAAAAATCCTTAAAAAACGGTTTATAATGTTCCGTTGCTTTCGCTTTTTCTTCGATAAACGACTTATAGGCTGACTTTTCATCGAAAGACGGAATAAATACGTCTTCTTTTTCACCACTTTCGATTCGTTGTCTTTCTATGTGTTTCGGCGGCAACTCGTCCATTCTTTTAATCTCACAGTCGAGTTTTTTCTTTCCTCCGCCCGCTATTTGCTGAAAGCGATCTATCTCTTCTTTATTCATTGCTCCTCCGATGTTTTTCTATAGCTTTACGTAAATTTTCGTTCAAAGCTTTGATAAACAGTTTTATCGATGGGTTTTCTTCGCGAAGATTTATCGATGTTAAAACCGTTATTTTTTCGCCGTCCTTACGGTAAGAAACGATTTCTTCCCTACCGAAATCAACGCCGCAGTACGACGGTTTAACGATAAGCGGAACAAAACCCTCGGACGTAAAAGCGCAATCGGCGGTATAATCGATCATATCCGTTTTTGCGTTATATAAAAATCTTAAATCGTCTTTTTTCAAAAGATTGCCGAAAATATCGTTTTGAGGAACTTCGACGAAATACACTCCGCCGGCATACATATCGAACGCCCTTACGGAATGTCCGTTTACATTCGATTCTCCGATATTTTTCAGTTCTATAATTTCAAGATTGTCGTCTTTTGTGTAATCTATTTTATCGAAAACTTCAATCGCGAACGTGTTAGAACTGAATATTTCGACGTTTTCGTTATCGACGTATTCGGCTTTTACGAGATATTTCTCTCTGCTGTTTTTCGGCTTTTGGGCGGTGAACGCTATCGTACCCGTATATACAGGCTCGAATGCGGGCGCATGCGCCTCACACACGCCGCTAAACACCGTGTTACCCTCGGAATCCTCTACCGAATAGCGTAAAGTTCCGACGGTTTCTCTGTTTAAGTCGTTGCACAAAAACGCTTCGACTTTTACCGTTTCTTCGGCAAAGCAAGTAAGTCTGTCGCCTCTTAAAGAAACAATTACGGGTTTTAGCGCGTTTCTGTAAGCAAAGTAGGCGGGCTTCGGCTTTCTTTCGCAATCGACAATCGCCTTAAGCCAGCCGTCGGGGAATGCGTCGATAAACAAATGAATGGCAAAAGAAGCGCAAAGGCGATCTCTTCTGAAAAACTCCGTCATCGTTTTGGTAACGAAAGCCTGATATTCCCTGCTTGCGTCGATCCACTCTTGCATTGTTTGTTGTTTCGGATAGAAAACACAGTAGTTTTTCCCTGTCTGCGCGCGAAAAATATTATCGGGATCGAAAGGCGCCTTTATCCATTCCGCGGGGTAACGCCTGCGCATTAATTCTTCCGTATCGAGGCCTTCCGAGCCGAACTCTCCGCAACCGTAATACCAACCTTTTTTTATCGGTTGCCAATAACCTTTGTTGAATTTACCGAAAAGAAGTTCATGATTGTTATACCACAAAAGGTAACAGTGATTATCCGGAAAATCTTCCGACGGCGGATCGTAGTCGCCGTCGACGCTTTTTACGACTCGCTCGGGATTCGTTATATTTATAACGCCCTTACATGCCGAGAAAAATATTTCAAGCTCGCTTCTGGACATATGTCTGTGCAATCCGCCGCGCGCCTCTTTGAAAGGTTCGTTTATAAACGAATCTACCACACAAGACGGATGCGACCTGACAAGCCGCTCCATTTCCTCCGCTTGCCTAACCCCTTCGGCGAATTTCGTTTTTCTCATAACGCCGAAAAGAGGCAGATCCGTCTGAACCATAAGGCCGAGCATATCGCAATAATCGTAAACTTCTTCCTGCACGGGGCGTTGAGTAATGCGCCAAAAGTTCATATTGCAAATTTTCGCAAGCAGTATATCGTCGATTAACCGATTAAAATCGCCTTTCATCACGTTCTGCTGCTCGAAGCCCATAGTATTCGCGCCGCGAAGTTTTATCCTTTCGCCGTTCAGATAAAACGCGCCTTTCGGCTCGTTTTCAACGTCTTGCGAAAATATCCTTACGCCGAAATGTCTTTCTTTAACGCAAGCTGCATTATCGCCTTGCAATGTAACGACCGCCTTATAAAGCCATGGGCTTTCTTTATTCCACAATCTCGGATTTTCGATTCTGAAAGGAATTTTAAAGAGATTGTGTCTGTTTTTTATCTTTTTTGCTCCGCCGTCGTATTTATGATTTTCAACCACCACTGCATCGAAATTTTTCCCGTAAACCGACAACGATAAATCTATCGCTTTCTCTTCATAGGTGAAACTGTAAACTTCAATCCACGCTTCGGAAGAATAATCGGGCAAAATACGAACGAAAACATCGTTTATGATAAGGTCGTCGCATTCTTCGACGAACACCTTCCCGATAATTCCGAATCCGGGCGGACAATGGTGCCAACCGAGGTAAGGATCGTCCCATCCGGGACCCGTACAAGCGTACATTTTATCGCCCTGTATGCCGGCGCCGCCGAACTCGGGTTCGTTTCCGAGATAAGTGTAATCGTTTTTGACTACTATTTTAAGTCGGTTGTCGCCGTTTTTTAACTGCCGCGTTATATCGAACCAAAAAGGTGCAAAAAAGCCTTCGTGCGTACCGACACATTCGCCGTTTACATACACGAATGCAATATAATCGACCGATTGAAAATAAATACGATAATGCTTACCCTCTTTTTTGTCGATCGTAACCGAGGTTTCGTAAACCTTTTCGGCGCTTCCTACGGGGCCGCCGTAATCGGGAATCGTTATGGGCTTTCCGTTCGCAATAAAGTCTTTTATCTCGATTTTATTTGCCGATCCTGCGTTTACGGGATGCAAATCGGAAAGAAAAGGAGCGTAACGTTTTCTCGTCTTATCCAAAAGAGCGTTAAGTTCGCCGATTTCAGAAATTTCGCGCCTTAAAGCAAGTTTATCGCCCGACTTTTTAAGCGGAAGAATTTTTTCTTCGTGAACGTCGGGAACTCTTTCGCTGAGATCTTCCCTTTTTTCGGTTTTTATATTTGCTATCGATATAAACTGATCCATACGTTTGTTAAAAAATTATCTCAACCGCCGCATAGCAGTTAAAGTCTTTAAGTTCGAATTCGATTCTTCCGTCGTTATACGAGAAAGGAATTTCCTTTCCGTACGGTTGCAATATCAATTTTTTCGGTTTTTTATCCTTTAACGATACCGATACTTTCGACAAGGTTACTATATCCTCGATAATCTCCACAGGCGTTTTCCCTCCGCCGCGAACCATTGTGTTTGCGTATGCGAAATGAAGAATTTCGGATTCGCCTTTTTTGTAAAGAGTAACTTTTCCGGACGACGGAAGCGAGGTTGTTATTTTCTTATTTTCGTTAGTTAATCGACTTATAAGCGGACTTATGAGAGCCTTTGCCGTAAGTCCGCCGTCGGAAGCGTAAAGCGTAAACAAATCGGCAAATACGGCAACGCCGTCCTTTCCGACTGTAACGGCAGCGGATTTTTTTTCATAATCGCAAGGCGTTTGAGCATGCGAACAGAATTTTTCGCCGCTGCGTTTAAAATACGGAGAATACTTATCGCAAACCGCTTCACCCGTCACCTCGGCATTCCATGCCTTTCCGTAAATTACGAGAGGCACGCCGTTTGCCGCGCTTATTTTATATCTCGGCGTAAAATAACACGGCGTTTCTTCGTCCTCGGTCATATTTTTAAATCCAAGGTCTATCCCCGCCTTTTGAAGGCTTTCCGCCGCCAAACCTTCGGCTAAAATTTTTCCGCCGTTTAAGGTATATTGCCTGAATTTTACAGCCTCGCTATCGGTAAGCGGTTTTGCCGTCGATATGACGATAAGCGGATATTTTTCGCTTATTTCGTTTTCGCCTATCATATCGAAGAGATATTTATCCTCGAATAATATTCTCGACGCGCCCGTTCTTGCGTCCAGATCGGTATAATCGCCGAGGAACGGACTGTAAAGCGCAAGTTCGGGCAAAAACTCACCGCCCGAAAACGGCTGACGACGAGAAAACCAATCGAACGTTTCCGAAATTATATCGTAAGTATAATCGTCGATTACTCCGCTCGGGTGCATCTGATCGCCTACGTTCATGCCCGTGCCGAACGCGAGGTCCAAAGCCGCCTCGAATTTTAACGCCTCGGGATATTTATATCCGCCGAACTCACCCCAACTGCGGTGAAATTTGCCCGTCATGCCCACCATATTTTTGCCTTGGCGGCGAAGATATGAAACGACAGCGGGGAAATTATCGTAACCCCAACCGCCCGTCGGCAAGGACTCCACTTCTAACTGGTCGTTCGCGTCTATATCCCTTTGAACGGACACGTGATAGGGAATATTATGCACTATCTGAGTTTTCGGGCTTATGCTTTTGACTATTTTTTCTATCTCTTTATAATATCTGTCGTTTACTTCGTCGTTGATAACTTGCGCCTCTTTCGGAACGGCGGGGTTAATGCCCCTCTTTTTCATTTCCGCAAGGCAGTTATCGCAATAGCACGGCCAAGTGGAAATAATATCGAAAAACACTCCGTCCGGCTTATATTTTTCAACGACTTCGCGCGTTTGTTCTTTTAAAATATCGAGATACCCGTTATTGAAACAAAGCCTTCTGTAATCGTTCGGATTTTGATCTTCGCCGTAATGCTCTCTGCGAAGCCATTCGGGGTGCTGCCGAGAAATATGCTCGTCGATACCCGCGGATATATATATTTTAGCAGATACTCCCGCTTCTTTGCAAGCGGAAAGTTGCTCGTCCAAAAGACTTCCCTTCATATTAGGGTGAACAAAGAATTTGCTGTCCTTATAATAAAAACAACCGTGATGACATTTTGCAAAAAGCGTAATCGAATTAAGTTTCGCTTTCTTTAATATATCGGTAAATTTTTGCTTGTCGAATTTCGCTCCGACGTCGGGTACAAGCTCTGACGTGTGGAAATCGAGATGCACGCAACGAGAATCGTTCTCACGCTTTTTGTTGATGACTTTCATTTTAATACCCTTTATCGGCGAAGCCGCAACGCGACTCCGCCGATCGTCATTCTTTTTGTTTCATTACTTTTTCCAGGTTACGCTTCCGTTCGAAACGGTCCAATAGGTCTCGTCCCATCCTTCGGCGGGGAAATCGACTCCGTTTGTTGCCGCTGTATCCGCGAAAGATACGTAAATACCCGATTTAACGCCGTCCGTATTTTCCAAACCTATGCTGTTTGCAAATGCAGAATTGGTTTTAACGACAACGTTCGTGAACGTCGCTTTCATTACTTCCACGCCGCCTACAACGCCGTCGACTTTGGTTGCTTGACCGAATATAGTATAGCCGCTTGCGGAAGTTATCTCCGTTATATCTACAACTACGTTTTTAAGGTTCATTTTTCCGCAAGATTGCTGGAACATAAACGCTCCGTCGCCGTAATCTGTTTTTTTCAAAGATAAATAAACGTTTTCAAGCGTTCCGCCGTTTCCTATACGAATAATTCTTGCGTATTTTGCAACAGACTTAAACTCTAACGAAATATTCTTTATTACACCTCTGAAATCGAAAATCCACGGACCGTTGACATAAGTTCTGTCATAAAAATTCCAAACGGTTACTTTATGTCCGTTTCCGTCTATAGTACCGACAAACGGAGAAGAGGCATCACCTATTTGATGTTCTTTCGCGTCGAGTTCGGAAACCGATATATCGTTACCGAGCATATAATAACCGTCCATATTCATAGCAGCCGCATATGTGTTTACCGCAGTGAATTCTTCCTTGGTGGTTATAACCTTGGTTACGATTATAGCGTTTGCGTTTATAACGTCTCTGCCGACCTGAACTTTAACGGCGTATTCGCCGTACTTATTTATATCGAACGGGTTTGCAAACGACACTATTCCTTCTGCGGAAATCATGGCGACATACTCGCCTTGGTCTATTATAACTTTTGCTTCCGATTCCGCTTGCGGCTTGTATACGCCGCTTAAATCCAACGCGATATTTTCCGCTCCGGATTGAGCGGTCCCGTCTTCTACCGTTGCGTTAAGGTCGATCGTAAGTCTCTCTTCGAGGGTGTACTCCTTGCCCGCGGCAAGAACGGTTATCGTCTTTTCGTCCGTAGTTCCGTTTATGACCGAACGAGCCGCTATCGTGATTGTTGTTCCTTCGACAACGCTGCTATCTATTTTTAACATCTTGCCGTCGAACACAACGCCTTCGGGAAGGTTGGCGGCTGAAACTATCGAGTATTTTTCGTTAATTTCTACCGCAACGTCCGTACCCGCGTACACATCGCCTTCTACGGTTATCTCAATTTGCAAACTTTCGTCTATTTTATCCGCCGAACGTTTTAAGAAAGGAATATTGCCTACAACCGTCCAGTAATCGCTCGGAAGCGCGGCAACGACTTTTGCGCAATCTTCATTTGCAAGCCCATCGTAAGTCAACGCGGTTACGATTGCGCCCGAACCCGTCAAATATTTTTGATTGTCCGCAACGATTATAAGATTTTCAACGTTATTCTTACCTGCGTCAGTTCCGAGGCGAAGATTGCTGCCCTTCTTTGTTTCGTTATAAATATATTTTACGTCCGCACCGGAAGCGTCTACGAAACAGTTTTTAACCGTAGCGCCCTCTCTTGCGGAACGCGAGAAGAACGCTCCCATGGCTACAGGCGGGTATGTGTTTTCATCTCCGATATTCGTCGATGGGTTACCCACGCCGAGTGCCTTGAAAGAAATGCTCACGTTTTCGATAAGTCCACTGCCTACGCCGCAAATAAAGCCGCTGTTTTCTTCAACGGTTGCGTTGGTGAAGGATATATTTCTCACTATGCCGTCGTTATTAAGGAAACCTATAAATCCGCCTGCCTCGTTAAGTCTGTTTCCTGCATTGCCGACGTGAAGCCCTTCGATATTGTAACCCATACCGTCGAATATGCCTTTGAAACCGTTATTCGCGGCGTCGTTCCAACGACCGCCTTTTGCTCCTATTTCGCCCGTATCCGTGGGGGATTCGAAACGACCGTTATATACGATGTCGTTTCCGAGTACGAAATAACCGTCGAGCAATACGCCCTTTGCGCCTTCAACGCCGAAGTTTCCGTTCGCTTTGGCGATTGCGGGATATGCATCGAAATCTTCTTTGGTTTTGATAACGAGAGTGTATACGTCCGCTTTGCACGTATAATCGCAATCAGCCGTAGATATTACGACGTCGATATTTGCGCCGAGTTCTTTTGCGGACTTCGGGAATGCCGAATTGTTAAGCGTTATTACGCCGTTTTCGTAAGACGAGAACACGTCATTTCCGCCGACGGTAAGCTCTACCACTTCGCCTTCCACGCCTTCGGGAACTTCGATCGACGTATCTTTGGTTACGTCTATAACTTTTCCAAATTCAACGGTTTTAACCGCTTTTTCAACGATTACTTTAACGGTTACTTTTGCGATTGTGTTGTCATCGAAAGTATAACTTCCTTCTACGGTCGCTTCGCCTGCGCCGAGCACGGAGAACTTGTAACCGTTTTCGACTTTCTCGACTTTCGTAACGTTTTCAGTCGACCAATCGCCCCAGGTAATCTCTGCGTTTTCAATATCTATCGATTTGTAAGAAGCCGTAAACGAAACTATCTCTTCGACTTTCTTCTCTTCGTTTGCCAACGTGCAAAGGTCGATCTTATAACCGTCCTCATAAGCCTTTATGTTTCCGTAAGGAGTGATTGACGGAACGGAGGCGATAACCTTTACCTTAACTTCTTTCGAAACAAACACGCCTCTGACGGTCGCCTTTACCGTAAGGACGACTTCGCCCGCCTTTAACGCGCTGAAAGAAACTTTGCCGTTTTCACCCTTGACGATTTCCAGAACTTCGCTGTCCTCGTCTGCCAAAACCCATTCGTACTCGATACCGCCGAGTTCTTCGCCGTCCCAAAGCGTTTTGACGACTGTTTTATACGACGATCCTTCTTCCAGGCTTATATCGTCGACCACGTTCAGCACGGGCGCTACCGTAGTTTTAGTTACCGCAACGGAACATTCCGCGCTGATTTCGCCGATAGTTGCAGTTACGGTCGCGCTGCCTTCTTTAACGCCGTAAACCACGCCTTTATCCACCGTTGCCACGTCGATATCGGACGACGCCCAGACGACTTCTTCGTCCGAACCCGTTACCGTTGCGACGAGCGTTACGCTTTTATACTCTTCCACCGTGACGGTTTTTGCAGACAACGCGATTTTTACAGTAGGTTTCTGCGATTCTTCGGAGCTTTCGCTTTCGCCAACGCTTTCACTTGCGCCGATACTTTCGCTTGCGCCGATACTTTCGCTTGCACTTCCGGAGACGTCTCCGTCGTCCATGCATGACGCCAAAGCAAAAAGCGAAACGAACATTACCAAAACTAAGCTGATTACGCTTAATAATTTACCGAATTTTTTACTCATCATGATATTCCCCATTCCTTAACGAAAATTTCTGTTATATTTATAGTTTCTTGATGGCTTACGTTTCCAAGCGCATAATAGTCTGTAACGAACTGTTTGCGCATTTCGACCAGATCGGATTTCGACTGATTTTCCGCATACGTCGTGCAGAGCACGAATCTCGGGAAAAGCGATTCGATCATAATATGCTGCTTATAAACCTCATAATTCTTATCGTCGGTCGATTTCGCACGTTCGATTGCGGCGTATGCCTCGTTAATAAAATTCATATACCCGTTTATAACCTCTTCCGGCCAGACCTCTTTTCTCGAGAGATTAAAACTGTGCGTTGCTCCGCCCGTGATATTCTCGTTAAGTTTAAGATTCATCTGCACGGAATCGAAATAATCGAGCATTTTCTCGCCAGCCGCTCCGAAATAATACTTGAAGTACTTATCTCTCAAGTCCTTATAGTTGACGTTCACGTCGAAAAGAGCGTGAGAGTTAATATACTCTCTGAATTTCGTAAACGCGGAATTGTTCTGGTTTTCATAAGTGCCTTGCGGATAAATATAGTTTCCGTTGTTGTTTTTGAAGTACCTTATGTTTTCAACCATAATGCTGTAGTTATTATAAGGATATAAATACTGATAATAACTTATCTCGTAAGCCCAGACATAAAGATTACCGCCGAGCCCCAACCATGCCTGAAGGCTTGCGGCATAACCGCTGTTCTGGTCTTCATAGAAAGAGTGAATCCAGTTAGCGGCGGAAGGAGCGTATTCGATATTCACGCCGTCGGCGCATACGAGTTTAACTTCGTTGCCGTTTTCGTCTTTTACGGACGTTGCCTCTCCTTTTTCGTTGAAGTCGTACCTCGTCACCGGGATACCCTTTCCGTTTTCGTCGAAAACATATCTCGCGCCGTCTTTTTCAACCGGAGCGTCGATGTTCTGTCCGTATGCAAGAACTACAAGGTTTACCGTTCTGCCTTTAAGGTTTTCATTTTCGGTAACGGCAAGTTCGGCTTGAATTTTTTCGGACAAATCGTTCGCAAACGATAAGATCGCGCCGCCTAACGTATCGCCGTAATGCGCGTAACTCGCCGAGCAGGCGGTGCAGGTGCATTTGCCTATACTGTTTACGTGTGTTACGTCGTTTGGCGATATTCTCACGTTCATAACGTCTTTATTCGCGGCAACGTATTCCAGAATTCTCGTTTTTACCTTTTCGACCATCGCTTCATAGGCAACTTTGTCGCCGTGCGCCGTAAAACAAGGCTGGCCGAGAGGATTATTCTTATCCCACGTTGCCCCGTTCGAAAACCATTTCGGGTTCTCGGTAAGATCGCTTTCGTCGAAAAAGCCGAACATATTGTGAACGTCGCCGTAATCGTTCCTGAGCATTGTCACTTGAGTCGTAAATCCGTAACCGTATTTGGCGTCCTCGCTCATTCTGTTATTCGCGATACGGTATTCGTAATCGGGACGTTCTTCTATGTCCATTTTCGGCATCGTGCCGCCGTCCTTTTCATACACGATAAGGTCTTCGGCTAACATATCGTAACCCAGAACCGCTCTCAAAAAGGCTATCGCGCCCATTTGCGCGCCCGCCGCGGAATAAAAGTCGATATAAACATCGTCGCCGACGGTTTTTATGGAGTATCCCGCCGTCCCAAGCGTTTCTTTCGACGGAATTACAATACCCGCCGCCTCGGATTTTTCGTCAAGACCTAAAAAGATATATTTCCCGTTTGCCGCGTCGGCGTTACCCGAATAATCGACGTCGATCTGAACGCCCGTAGCCTCGAATACGTTTTTCGCGATGAATTTTGCTGCGACCACGTATTCGTCTGTCGTTACGATTTTGTAATCGGTCTTTCCCGCCAGAACAAACTCGCTTACGGGTGAAGAATAATTCACGTTTACGTTATGCAAACGGTTAGCCGTTGCGTAGTGTTCCGTTTCGTCCGAAACCGTTCCGTTCGGTTTTTCTTCTTTCACGCTTTCGCTATTGTTTTCACTGCCGCTATCGCCGCTATTGTTGCCGTTATTCTTTCCGCAGGCAAAAAACAAGGAGCATGCAAGCATTAAAGCCATTATTAAACAAATTAATTTATTTACTCTCATACATTTACTCCCCAACCGTTATTACATATCTCGCTATGGCCACGTTTCCGTGTTGTTTGGTAACGCTGCCGTCCGCGCCGATACTTTCGATTATGTCCGTAGCGTACACGACGAAAGTATACTCGCCCGCATATTCGCATTTTATAGAATTAGCGTTTTCAAGGCGAATAAGTCTGCCGTTCGGGTTGATTACGAACACCTCGGTGTAAATATCCGCTTTTGCCGTTACGTTATCGGATACGGTGAAGGACGGAATGACGATTACGTCGCCGACTTTCGCCGTTTTAACGCCGTCGTTAAACTTAATCGTCGGAGACTCCGTATCGGGAACTTTTATGACAAAAGTATACGTAGTTGCGTTTCCCGCCCAATCTTTTTCGGAAATAGTATATTCCGCTCTGTAAGTGCCGTAAGAATCGAGTAAAAACCTGTGTGCGACGAACGGCGAAGCGTTTTGAAGTTTATTTCCGTTTTTATCCGTAACTACAGAACCGTTCGGAGCGTAAAGCGTAAGAGTAACGGTGGAATTGGGTGCAAAAACGTCTCCGCAAAGGCATGCGTTCAAGGTATAAATCGTTCCTCTGCTCTGTTTTCCTTCGTTTGCCTCGGGAAGAACGAACATGGGGGCGGCATAATCTCCGAACGCCCTCGAAATGACGTTATCGCAAATTTCTTCTACTATATATCTCGAAGGAGCGGTCACGTTGTCTGCCGAAAAATCGACATACACTTTTCCGGACGAGAACCCTTCGAAGGCTTTGCCGTTTTCGTATCCGGCGATTTTCGCTAAGAAAATCTTTCCGCCGCTCGTAATAGTCATCGTGCCGTCCGAATAATCGAACGCAAGGTCCGCGCCGTTTGCAAGAGCAAAGGAAGCCGAATATGCTTTGCCGCCGTATTCGACGTTTGAATTTGCCGCGGTGTAAACTTTGATTTTAACCGACTGTTCGGCGTTTATAGCGTCCGTCATCGTAAACGTCACGGAAGAATAATTCGTCAATCCGCTGACCGTTGTGAATTTAAAGGATAAAACCCCGGCAATAAGCGGATTTGCGAAAGTCCAGGACGATTTTTCGCAAGCCGATTTTACAAGAATGCCAAGACCTTTGCGGTAATTCTTTCCGTTTTCGTCGGCAATTACCACTTCGTCTGCGCCGTAAAAATAATTATCCGTTCTGATCTGCGAATCCGTTTTTGCGATTATTGCGGGAATCGCTTCTTCTTTTAACGTTTTATTTGCGAAAACGATGGCTATTTTTACTTTATCTCCGTTTGCGCCTATCTCGGGGGTAAACGTTGCGCCGCTCGCATAAGTTTTTTCGCCGTTTTTATCGGTAACTTTGATCGAAGCCGCTTTCTGAACGAGTTTGCCGGACGAATAGTCGTTTACGATAACGTTCGGAAGAACGTATTCCGCACCGGAAACGAAAATTCTCGGCAGAACGTATTTTTCGATAAGAAGAGGTTCAGAGTTTCTTTTTGCTGTCACGACGTAAGATTTTACCGCCGTCGTTCCGATATAATCGACCGCGACGTATTTAACGGTATATTCGCCTTCTTCCGTCGGACGATAACCTGCCTTATACTCTTCTTCGATTCCGTTATGAACTATATAAACCTTGTAACTTACCTTTCCGCTTCCGCCGCTTATCGAAGGAGTAGCCGCAATAAGTTCATTGCCGAGAAGAAGTTCGTCCGAAGTTGCGGGTAAGGTTATTTGTATATCGTCCACCACACTTTCGGCTCTTACGAAAAGTAATTTTTCGGTAACGTTTCCGAAACTGTCTTTAGCCGTATAAACTATCGTGTAATCGCCTATTCTGTCGGGAGTAAACTTACCGTCAATTATTCCGACGGAAATCTGATTGTATTTTTTGTAATTGCGGTATACCCTCGCGGTAACGGCGCATTCGCCCGAATAAACGTCCTTCGCGGAAGCGTTCGGAACGGGATACGCCGAGCCTTTGCGGGCTTTGGGCATATTGTTTTCGTCGTCGCATTCGACTGTTATAACGGGTCCTTCTTCGTCTTTGAACTCGTTGTTTTTCAAATCGTCGGCGCTGATTCCCGCAATCCTGGTAATACAGAAGTTAGCGGTCGTGCTGTTGTACCCGTTTGCGGAAACCGAAAGTTTCGCCCTTCCGCTCGGAAAGCCTTTCCATAACGTTCTGAAGAACTCCGTGTTATCCATATCCGCAATAAGTTTACCCTGAACATAAACGGCAATTTCCGAGGAATCGTAAGCGAGGTTCACCGGGTTTACGTCCGGCGCAACATCGATTACGGGACCACTCCAACCGTCTATTTTCGGGTCGTTTTTCGTTGCGGTAAACGAGTTGTTTATCGGGGTTCCGTACTCGTTGTTTACGTGAATTTTTCCGCCCGATTCATAGCCCGTCATATCCTGACCGTTACCAGCGGCAACGACGTAATTTGTGTAGAGCGCGATATTGCCCGTTCTTACAAGTCTTTTTATCTGGTAAGTAAGATAAACCGACGGATCTTCGGAATCGGTAAGCGTTACGATCAACTTGTTAAAGTCCGCCGCGCCTCGAATGTCCGGAGTAATGAATACGGTTATCAGGTCGGTTGCCTTGGTAATGTTCGCTACGTCTATATATTTAGTAAACGTGAGCGCGTCGTTATTGGCAAGACGAACGAGCAAGCCTTCGGAATTTGCCCCATATTCGGTATATTTTCCGTATGAAACCGAACTTGCGGCAGCGGTCGTTTGATATGCAACGGTCTTTACGGCGAATTTTTTCGTCGTTTTGTAAGTTACTCCGTTTATCGTGGCAAAATACTCGACCGTGTAATCGCCCGCAACAGACAATTCGATTACGCTTGCCGTAGTCGTCTTTCCGTTCGGAAAGGTAACGATGTGAGACGCTTCTTTTCTCACGCCGTCAGCCGTAACGGTTGCCGTCGGAACGGTTAACGTTTCGCCGTATTCGTATACGTCAAGCAACTGCGTTTCGCCCCACGTTTCGGCGTCTGCCTTTACGTTCGGGCTGAAAAACAATGCCGCGCATACGGCGATAACAGCCGCAAAAACGAGCGCCGAGATTGTAATTATCTTTCTCTCTTTTTTCATCTTTCACTCCTTATTTTATTTTTAACCTTTAACTCCGCCGACAGATAAATTGCCGAGAAGTTTGTTGCTGAAAACGACGAATATCGCTACGACGGGCAACAAAAGCATTAACGCCGCCGCAAGTTGTACGGGAGGAAAAACAAAATCCCCCTGAGATTCGTTAGTCGTTATGGAGAACATATATTCCGAAAGTGTCGGCGAATTGGGAACGTACACCATCGGAACCTGATAATTGTTCCAATATCCGATAAAACTTATCAAAAATATCGTAAGGAAAGTATTGACAGTCATCGGGAAGAATATTTTCAACATTATCTGCATATCGCCGGCACCGTCGATTTCCGCAGCTTCGCTGTAAGCAATGGGGATCGAGTCGAAAATATCGTAAAATATCAAAAAGTATATGCCCAAAAAACTCGCTCGCATAACGAGCATTCCTATCATCTTATCGTATAAGCCGAGCGCAATCGATACTTGCAATTCGGACGTCTGATTACCTACGATAGGGATAACCATAACGATTAAAACGGTAGAATAAATTATCTTCGAAAATTTGCATTTATATCTCGCGCAAACGTATGCGACCGCAAAAAGCACGACGGTATTTACAAGCGCGCATCCTACCGAATAGTATATCGAATTCCAGATTATTCTTCCGAAACTCACCACGCCTTGCGCTTTCTTTATCTGCGCGTTTTTCAGAATATACGAAAAATTCTTAAAATACCACGGATCGGGCAACCCCACTTGATTATCCGAAAAATCCATCGGTCTTTTGAGCGCGGTTATAAGCGCGTAACCCAAAAGCGCGATAAGCAATATCGAATATACCGTCAAAACGACGAACATAATTATCGTCAGCGGAGAAAAACGCGCTTTGCGAGTTTTAACTTTCATTGCACTAACCATATTTCCTCCGTATCAGTCTTCGCTCGGTCCGAACTTTTTAAGTAGTTTCTTCACGATAAACGTAAGCGGTATAACAACGAACGTTATCATAAGCCCGAGCGCCGCAAGAGGCGGATACAAGTTTTCTCTGGCACCGGCTTGTCTTACTCTGTGGAACATCAAAAAGCCCACCGTTGTGGTGTTCGTGTTGAGTTTATAGTTGTAGAACGAAAAGTTGTTGAGTTCGTTCGTAAATATCGCAGCGATTCCCGAAACCAGGAATATCGACATCGTGGAAAACACTTGCGGCAAAACGATATAGAAAAATTCTTGAAGCGAATTTACCCCGTCAAGTTCGGCTGCCTCCCGGATTTCCGGCGAAATAGTCGCCATTTTATTGGAATACAACAAGACGTTTGTGCCGAAGCCGACAAATAAGTTGTAGAACATCAAAAACCCGTATCTCGTCGTCTTATAATCGACAAAATTCGTATGCGCAGGGGTTATGCCGAATATTTTAAGAAAATCCGGGAGAACGTAACTTGTAAAATATCTGTATACCGTTACGAGAACTATACTTGAAATAATAGACGGCAAGAACAACATCAATCTGAAAAACATTGCTCCGCGCATTTTCTTTGCGATATAATACGAAAAAAACAAACCAAGCGGCACGCTTACGCACACGGTTATCGCATAGGATTTAAACGATACTTTAATCGCTTCGACAAGTTTTGTGTTTTCGTTCTTATCGACAAACCAAACTTTAAAATTATCCAACGTGAACTCTATCTTTTTAAAGTCCAGCGGGTCGATTTTCCTGAATGCGAGTATAAACGAATTTGCGTTTACCCCGATGTAAAATATTAAAAATTGCACTATCGGCAACGCTAAAATCCCGATATAAAACGCCAGACTTTGTCTGCTTCGAAACACTCTCGCCTTTTTTATCGTTGACATATTTTCTCCTTAATCCGCTAAGAGCCTTGCGGTATTTTCAGCGCAAGGCTCGAAGGATTTCCCGATTATTTCCAGAACTCGTAAGTTTTGAATGTTTTATAGTAATTTTCAAAATATCCGATCGCGCTTACTTCGTCGGAAGTTTCATATATACCGTAAGCGGGGGTAACGTAAGCTTCGCCGTCGATTATCGTTTCGTATATATTGCCCGAAGACAGTCTGTCGATGTTCGTATTATAGAAAGAATTCAAAGACACCCTATAATACATATCGGAATTTTCGACATGGTCGATAAGGCTCTTACTGAACGTCGAAAGCGTCGCTTTATCCGTTTCTGTCATATATCCGCTATACGCCAAAGGCGCACCCGTCGATTTCGTAAACATTACGAGCGCTTCGTCGGAAGTGCAATACTGTATAAACTTTTTAGCGGCGTCGGTTATGCCTGCCGATCTCTTCGAGTCCTTTTTAAGGCACACGAAAGTGTTAAGGTCGTCGGAATAAACGTTCTTACCCTCTGTTGCCTTTTCGCTGGTCGCCTTCGGAAGAGGCATAACGCCGAAACGGCGACTATTCATCGAATAAGCGGGATTAGACGCAGCCATATTCCGGAATATTGCCGACGCTTCGTTCTGCCACCACGGTCCCTCTAAGAGCATAGCAATCTTCTTTTCCTGATTGGTATATCCGTTCTGAAGATATTTCTGTTCGCTGAGCGTATGGGTAAAACTTCCGTCGAACGAATCTTTATAATAATAGTCCGAATCGGATATTATTTTGTGCATGAAATCCATCGCGTAATATTTACCTGCCTGACGCGCGAGTTCGCATCCGTTCGCCGTCGTTATGGCAACGCTTTCGGTTTCCGGAACTCCGCCGTTTATAACCGCTTTTCCGTCGGCACCGATCTTGATAAGATCTTTTGCCGTTCCCGAATAGTTGTAGTTAAGCATCATCTGATCAACACCCTCGTAATCGGCAACCAGACTGTCAAAGAAGAATCCGAGGTAATGCCGATAATATTTACCGTTCCAGCAAAGAGGAACGACGTTCCTTACCACCATTTCGTCCAAAAGATCGAAAAATTCGGCATAAGTTGTAGGAAGTCCGTCATCGTCGGTTCCTTCTATACCGTCAAGACCCGCACTCTTTCCCTCTTTACCGACATAACCTCCGTTTTTGCCGATATAAAGAGATTTTTCTTCAAACAAATCTATATTGTAGATGATGCCCGTCGTACCGTAATGGCGCGGAAGAGCGTCGTATTTACCTTCTTTATTTCCGAAAAACTCTTTTTGGACGTCGTTCAATTTGGATTCGATCGTCTTTCCGTCGATACCCGTTGCGGTAACGATGTCGGTTAAATCTTCAACCGCGCCGCCGTTGCGATATGCCACCAAATCTTCGTTTTCGAGGAATAATACGTCATACACGCTTGCGGATGCCTGAGCGGCGGACATATCCCCCATTCTGCTGTCGGGAATAATCTGAACGCCTTTTTTGCCTTCTTCGAAAGAAGTGTCCGCATATTTCGCTTCGAATGCGTTTTTGATTTCGTCTAGCCACGTGTCGCCGTAACCCGCTTTATAGTTGAATACACGCACCGTCGTCTTGCCCTCGTCAATCGTTTGAGACTCTTTGCCTCCCCCGCTATTGCCACTGTTTCCGCCGTTGTTGCCTCCGCACGAAGCGCAAACGCATACCGCCGTCGCAAGAGCCACGACAAAACTCAATGCTTTCTTGAAAAACTTGCTCATCTGAATTTCTCCTTTTCGGCAAAACTTTGTCCCTTTACGACAAAACAAATTATACCGAATTTAATTTTTAAATTTTACTACCGTATATGATACGAATTGTACTTAAATTATATCATGCCGTAATTTGCAAAGTCAATAGACATAATTGTGAATTTCTTTTGTTATATTGGTATGCTCGACTTTTTGCTGTTTGAATATTTTATAAAAAAAACGAGATAATTATCGGATTTTTCGCCGCTTTCAATTTTTTTCGCTATGTGTTAGTATTTTACGAATTGACAATTTTCTTTTTTTTTGTTACACTCTTTTTATGAATAAAATTCCTCAGAATAAATCGCGTATCGATATCGACGCATACATAACGGATTTTTCTACGGTTAAGTTTTCAAATATTCTTATAACCAAACTCGGACTTATGAAAGATAATCCGCATCAATACTTCGATTATATGAAGAACGAGCGTCACGATTACTGCATTCAATACGTCATCGACGGCGAGGGTTTCTTTTATACGAACGGAACGCTGCACACCGTTAAAAAGGGCGATCTTTTTCTTGTTCCGAACAACAAAGAACATTACTATAAAGCGAATCCGAACAACCCTTACAGTTACTATTGGGTTCACTTCAACGGAAGCGGTTTTGAGAAATTTTTGTCGTATATCGAACTGTCGGACGAAAACCCGATTATTTCAGATATTTACGACGATGAAATTGTATCTGTTTTTGAAAAATTGACGGATATCTCAAAAAAGAAAACCAATCTGAACCAACTCATGATGCTTTCTCTCGGCTATGAACTTTTGTATAAAATAGCCTCGAAGATAATCTTTCAGGAAAAATCGGACGCAACGCTTACGGAACAAGTCTGCAATAAAATTACGAACTATATCGTCGAAAATTACACGGCAGACATTACCTTGGACGATATAGCCGAACAATTATCTATGGACAAGTTCAATATGCTTAAACTATACAAAAGCGTAACCGGGTTTACGCCGATAAAATTTTTAATAAATTATCGGATCGAATGCGCGTGCTATCTGTTAAAGCAAGGTAGACCCGTCAGCGAAACAGCCCTCGAATGCGGATTTAAAGATATTCCGAATTTTTGCGTACGATTTAAAAAAATTATGGGCGTTACCCCCAGCGAATTCAAAAAACAACAAGAAATTAAATCGTAAATATAAGATCGTTGCATCAATACACAAAACGACTCAACTCACCGATTTGCAACCGTGGCGTGTGCTTGTTGCTACACAATTTTACAAAAGAATCCCGTTAAATATTAAAAGAATTAAGGCACACGGTATTACCCGCATGCCTTA
>CAKQSB010000002.1 GCA_934271735.1 uncultured Clostridia bacterium
GTTCTCTTTTCTTTTGTGCCGTTATTGAGGGGGCGAACTCGTTCGTCAATTTGCCGAAAGGCAAATTTTTGCCGTAGTCTCCCGCTTGCGGGAAACGGCAATCCCTGAAAGGCGCCGACCTGCGGCATTTTTTGTTTTCACGATTTTTTCCCAACTTGTTACTCTGTTAAAATAAAAAAAGAATTCCCGCAAGTAACTATAAATCTTGCGAGAAAAAGAAATTGTTTTCTTTCGTTGTTTGTATTATATCACTTTACCGAAAACAAGTCAATCAAAACCGCCGCGAAAATTACAAATTAAATAATGTATTTATCGAGTTCGCGCTTGATTTTTTTATTGATTTTATTTCTCGGGTTGTCGATAATTTTTCCCCTGACGATAACCGTTTTGATATTTTCGAGTGCTTGCAGATTTTCCAAAGGATTTTCCGTCGTAAAAATCATATCGGCAGACTTTCCCTCCTCTATCGTTCCCGTTATAGCTCCTATGCCCGCCATTTCCGCGCTCAAAGCCGTTGCCGAATACAAGGCGAATTTGTTTGAAACGCCTACGTATTTGTGGAAATAGCATAGTTCGCGCCAGAAATCGTACTGCGTGACCCACGGGCAACCCACATCATTACCGAGAACGACCGGAATACCGTTTTCGATTGCCGTTTTCGCGCAGTCGACAATACCCTCGAATACGACGTTACCGTTATACTGTTCCGTTTCGGAAGCGTTCGAAAGTGATCTGTCGAACAAAGCGTAAGGAATTGCGGGCGAAATAGTCGTACAAAGAAAAGCGCCCTTTTCTTTAAATAATTCGATAATCTCTTCGGACGGTTTCGCGCCGTGTTCGATTGAATCGACGCCGTTTTCAAGCGCAAGCTTTACGCCTGCGGGCGATTCAACATGCGCGGAAACCTTATATCCGAGCTTATGCGCCTTATCGCAAACCTCTCTTACCATTTCGGCAGACATTTTAACTTCCCCGGGAACGCCTTTCTCTTTCGCGTCCAAAACACCGCCGGTTATCATAAGCTTAATCAGGTCGACGTTTTGCTCTCTGCATTTATCGACGTATTTTAAAGCCTCATCGATATTGTGCGCCGCAACGGCAACAGAACCCGCCATATGCCCGCCGGGGACGGATAAACCTTGATTCGAAGCTAAAATTCTCGGACCGACCTTACGTCCCGCTGCAATGTCGTCTCTTAAACGCCCGTCGAAATCGGCAAGACCGCCTACGGTACGAATCGTCGTTACGCCACTTAAAAGTTCTTTTTTCGCAAAACCGCAAACAAGGTTATAAGCAATCGCGCGGGTTAATCCGCTACTCATAATTTTTTTAACGAGTTTTGCATTATCCCGTTGCTTTTTCTGCGGTTTTCCGTTACCCGCAAGATGAACGTGCATATTTATAAGCCCCGGCATAACGAATTTACCGCCTGCGTCCACGATTTTATAATCGTTCAGATTTGCGTCGCTCAGCTTTGGTAAGGCGGTAATTTTTCCGTCATCGACAAGGATACAATACCCTTCGATAACTTCCATATCTTTCTTCCCGCTTAAAATTTTACAATTTGTAACGGCGTATTTCATAAAACCCTCCGAAATATCGGTTTACACAAATATTATTATAATTACAAAAAACGGGCTCGAGAAAATAATCGAACCCGTTTTGTTCAAAACTTTATCGGCTTAAATTCAAGCCGCTTATTCAAGCGAAATTAAATCTTAGGACCAGCCGTAACAAGAGCCTTTCCTGCCGCGTTACCTTCGTATTTCGCAAAGTTTTTGATAAATCTGCCGGCAAGATCGACAGCCTTATCATTCCAGACTTTAGCGTCGGCATAAGTATCTCTCGGATCGAGAATAGCGGGATCTACACCCGGAAGAGCCGTAGGTACTTCGAAATCGAAATACGGAATCTTCTTCGTGGGAGCTTTATCGATTGCTCCGCTCAAAATAGCGTCGATAATTCCGCGGGTATCCTTAATGGAAATACGTTTACCGGTTCCGTTCCAACCGGTGTTTACAAGGTACGCCTTAGCTCCGCTCTTCTTCATCTTCTTAACGAGTTCTTCCGCATATTTGGTAGGATGAAGTTCAAGGAATGCCTGACCGAAGCAAGCCGAGAACGTGGGAGTGGGTTCGGTTATTCCGCGTTCCGTACCCGCAAGCTTAGCGGTAAATCCGGAAAGGAAATAATACTGAGTCTGCTCGGGCGTAAGAATGGAAACAGGAGGAAGAACGCCGAACGCGTCTGCCGAAAGGAAGATAACGCTCTTTGCGTCGGGAGCGGCGGAAACGGGACGAACGATGTTCTTGATGTGGTCGATAGGATAAGAAACACGGGTATTTTCGGTTACGCTCTTATCTGTGAAATCGATTTTGCCGTCCTTATCGAGCGTGACGTTTTCCAAAAGCGCATCTCTTCTTATTGCGTTATAAATATCGGGTTCGGAGTCTTTATCGAGGTTGATAACCTTAGCGTAGCAACCGCCTTCGAAGTTGAACACGCCGTTATCGTCCCAACCATGTTCGTCGTCGCCGATAAGAAGTCTCTTCGGGTCGGTCGAAAGGGTGGTTTTACCCGTTCCGGAAAGTCCGAAGAAAATAGCGGTGTTCTTTCCGTTAAGATCGGTGTTGGCGGAACAGTGCATCGAAGCAATGCCTTTCAAAGGAAGGTAATAGTTCATCATCGAGAACATACCTTTCTTCATTTCGCCGCCGTACCAGGTGTTTACGATAATCTGTTCTCTGCTTGTTATATTGAACATAACCGCAGTTTCGGAGTTAAGACCGAGTTCTTTATAGTTTTCAACCTTTGCTTTGGATGCGTTGTATACGACAAAGTCGGGTTCAAAGTTTTCAAGCTCTTCCTTGGTGGGCTTAATAAACATATTCTCAACGAAGTGAGCCTGCCAAGCAACTTCGACTATGAAACGAATTGCCATACGAGTATCTTTATTTGCGCCGCAGAAAGCGTCGACAACATAAAGTTTCTTATTCGAAAGCTCTTTGACCGCAATTTCCTTAACCGCTTTCCAAGCTTCGATCGTGGCGGGATGATTATCGTTCTTGTATTCGTCCGAAGTCCACCAGACGGTGTCTTTGGAGTTATCGTCGACAACGATAAATTTATCTTTGGGCGAACGACCGGTGTAAATGCCCGTCATAACGTTTACCGCGCCGAGTTCACTTACCTGACCTTTTTCATATCCGGTGAGCGAAGGATCTGTTTCGGCTTTGAAAAGTTCTTCGTAAGAAGGATTGTGGATTACTTCTTTAACGCCTGTAATGCCATACTTAGTTAAATCGATTTTCTTCATTTATTCAACCTCGCTTTTACTTTTTCTTTTTTGTTAATTTATTGAGTGAAGAAGCCGAGAAAGAAATTTCTGCCGAAATATTCCGAATTTCTTTCCAACCTCCCCCAGTATCTTTATTATACACCGAATTTTTAAAAAAGGAAACCGTTTTAAGCCTCTTTGCAATATATTACAAATATTTCATACGATTAACAAATTTACAAAAAGCCGCGCTCGGACAAGTAATCGGTCCGAACACGGCTTAAAGTTGTTTTTATTTGTTATTTTTGTCGTTTTCTTTATCGGTTTCTTTCTTTTCGCCTTTTTTTATGTGCATTTTATACGGACATTCCGAACAGTTTCTCCCGCAACCGCCGCACCCTCCGCAGCCTTTGCCGCTTCGGGCGTTTTTGATTGTAAAGAAAGTCGCGACCACTATAACCGCAGCGATAACGACGATGAGAATATAATCAAGAGGTTTCATACAAACAAACAACCTATCTGATATACGATAAAGCTCATCACATACGCCACGGCGCACTGTTGAAATACGACGAGAAGCGTTGACCAGAATGATCCGAATTCTTTTCGGATTGTGGAAATCGTCGCAACGCACGGCGTGTAAAGAAGCGTAAAGACAAGAAAACTTATTGCCGAAAGAGGCGTAAACATCGTCGGTAAAAGCGAAGAAAGCGTTTCCGCGCTCGTCCCGCAAAGAACAGCTAATGTCGACACAACCGCTTCTTTTGCGGTGAATCCCGAAACAAGAGCCGTCGCAACGCGCCAGTCGCCGAATCCGAGAGGACGGAAGATAACCGCAATCGCTCTGCCGATATAGGCAAGCAGACTGACCGAACTGTCCGTTACGAAATTCAGTTTATAATCGAAACTTTGCAAAAACCATATAATAACCGTCGCAAGCAAAATTACCGTAAATGCGCGGGATAAAAAGTCTTTCGCTTTTTCCCAAAGCAACAAAGCAACGCTCTTTGCAGACGGAAAACGGTAATTTGGAAGCTCCATAACAAACGGTACGGGCTGACCTTTAAAAGCCGTTGATTTTAATATGAACGCAACCAGAACGGCAAGCAAAACGCCGAAAAGATACAATCCCATCATAACGAACGCTCCGTATTTCGGGAAAAAGGCTTGCGTAAATACGGCATAAATAGCGATTTTTGCCGAACAGCTCATATACGGCGTTAGCAAAATCGTCATTTTTCTGTCTCTGTCTGAGGAAACCGTTCTTGTTGCCATAACGGCGGGCACCGAACATCCGAAACCCATAAGCATCGGGACAAAACTTCTGCCCGATAAGCCGAGTTTTCTCAGAGGTTTATCCATTACGAACGCAACTCTTGCCATATAACCCGTATCTTCGAGAATAGACAAAAAGAAAAACAAGGTTACGACTATCGGAAGGAACGATAAAACGCTGCCCACGCCCGCGAAAATACCGTCGATGATAAGGCTGTGTATAACGGGGTTAAGCCCGTAAGCCGTAAGAGCTTTGTCCACAACGTCCGAAAGCGACGTAATACCGAGTTCTAGCAAATCCGCAAGAAATTTCCCGATAACGTTGAATGTCAGGAAAAACGTTAGAAAAAGTATACCGAGGAAAACAGGCACCGCTGTATATTTTCCCGTTAAAACCTTATCGATTTTAATCGACCTTGTATGTCCTTTACTCTCGTGACATTTAACCACCGAACCGTCGACAACGCTTTCGATAAACGAATAACGCATATCCGCAAGAGCCGCGTTTCTGTCCAATCCGGATTCGTCTTCCATCTGAACGATACAGTGTTCAATAAGTTCGCGTTCGTTGGTATCAAGACCTAATTTATCCGCTATTTTATCATCGCCTTCGATAAGTTTTGCCGTACAAAATCTCGGAGGAACGCTTATTCTTTCGGCGTGGTCTTCGATAAGGTGAGCTATTGCGTGAATACAACGATGCACCGGAGATTCTTCGGCGCAAAAATCATATTTACCGGGGAGAGTACGCGTTTTTGCCGTTTCGATAGCTTTATCGATAAGTTCGGAAACGCCTTCTCCTTTCGCCGCGCTTATCGGAATAACAGGAACCCCCAAAGCATCGCTCATCTTTTTTATATCGATACTTCCGCCGTTATCTCTTACCTCATCCATCATATTCAATGCAATAACGGTAGGAACTCTCAATTCGAGAAGCTGAAGCGTAAGGTATAAGTTTCTTTCGATATTTGTCGCGTCGACAATGTTTATTATCCCGTCGGGTTTTTCGTTAATGATGAAATCTCTCGTTACGATTTCTTCCTGTGTGTAAGGACGAAGCGAATAAATACCCGGCAAATCCACAACCGAAACAGACTTCTGCCCTTTGATTTCGCCGATTTTTCTGTCAACGGTTACACCCGGGAAATTGCCGACGTGCTGGTTGGATCCGGTTAAAGCGTTGAACAGAGTCGTTTTTCCGCAGTTCTGATTTCCCGCAAGCGCAAAAATCATTTTTCCACCTCCGCGGAAACCTCTATTTTCTGGGCTTCTTCTTTTCTTATGGTAAGCTCGTAGCCGCGCACATGAATTTCTATCGGATCTCCCATAGGAGCGACTTTTTGCAATGTAACTCTTGTTTTCGGAATAAGTCCCATATCGAGAAGCCTGCAACGGAGCGCGCCGTCGCCGTTTACGGCGGTGATTTTCGCCGACTGCCCGACAGCCAAATTATCCAAAGTCATAAAATAATTTCCTTTAAAAAATTATTTCTATTATATTCTTTTCAAAACGATTAGTCAATTATTTTCTATATCAAAAAGCCGGGAGCAAAAGAAATACGCGCCCGGCTTTCGTTTTTTATATTATTTCGGATTATTCTTCGCCGTCACCCGAAGTTTCGGTTTCAGCGCCTTCTGCGGAAACTTCTCCGTCTGCGTTTTCATCGCCCTCTTCCCCTTCGGGAAGTTCTTCTTCGTCCTCGTGAGGAGTTATGGCGATAGTGGAAATCTGCGCTCCGTCAAGCCTCATAACTTTAACGCCCTGAGTATCTCTGCCGATAAGCGAAATCTCGTTTACGCTCGTTCTGATAGCTATGCCCGTGTCGGAAATCATCATTATGTCTTCACCCTCGCGAACAGGCTTGATTCCTACGAGATAACCGGTTTTTTCGTTGAATTGTCCCGCTTTGATACCTTTACCCGCTCTGAACTGAAGCCTGAATTCGTCCACGCTGCAACGCTTGCCGTAACCGTTCGAAGAAACGGTAATAACTGTGTCGTCGGGTTTGACTACGGACATATCGATAACGTAATCGCCTTCGGAAAGAACGATGGATTTAACGCCCTGCGTTCCTCTGCCCATCTTTCTTACGTCTTTTTCGCTGAATCTTATGCACTTACCTTCGTGCGTACCGATAAGAACTTCGTCGTCGCCGGTCGTAAGCTGAACGGAAATAAGTTCGTCGCCCTCTACAAGGCTTATCGCTATCTTACCGCTCTTTCTTATCGAATTGAACTCGGACATCGCCGTCTTTTTAATGAGACCGAACTTGGTCGCCATCATAATGTAGCCGCCGTCGTCGGCAGAATCCGCATTTTCCGCGTTATCAGTCGTGTTTTCGACCTCGTTTTCGGTTATCGCCTGTTCCACGGCTTCGTTATCGGTAACGACTTCATTGCCGTTCTCGTCGATTTCGGTTTCGAGTTCTTCGCCGACGATTTCCTTTCTCGGAATAACCGCCGTTATTCTCTCGCCGTTGTCCACCTGAATAAGGTTAACGATCGCTCTGCCCCTCGTCGCCCCCTTGGACGCTTCGGGAACTTCGTAAGCTTTTATGCGATACACTTTACCGAGCGAGCTGAAGAACAGCAAATCGTCGTGCGTGGAGCAAACGAACATATTTTCGACGAAATCGTCATCCTTTGTCTTATGCGCGGTAACGCCTTTTCCGCCGCGACGCTGAGCTTTGCACTCTTTCATCGCGATTCTCTTTACATAACCCGTGTGAGTCATGGAAATAACGACGTCCTCTCTTTCGATCAGATCGGCTTCGCCGATATCCGCGTAATCGGTGGAAATTTCGGTTTTTCTCGGCGTGGGATATCTGTTTTTGATATCTTCGAGATCGTTTCTTACGATCGCTCTCACTCTTTCGGGCTTCTGAAGAATATCTTCGAGATCGGCTATCGTGGCTTCAAGCTGACGAAGTTCTTCGTTGAGCTTGTCCACTTCCATAGAAGTAAGTCTCTGAAGTCTCATTTCGAGGATTGCCGTACACTGTTTGTCGTCGAGAAGAAATGCGTCTTTAAGTTGTGCGGTCGCTTCGTCCTTATCTTTACTTCTCTTGATTATCGCGATAACCTCGTCGATATTGGCAAGGGCGATAACGAGACCTTTTACGATATGTTCTCTTTCTCTCGTTCTCGCTAAGTCATATCTCGTACGTCTTTCGATAACGTCGATCTGGTGATCTACGAAATATGTGAGTATTTCTTTGATGTTAAGAATCTTCGGGTCTGTTCCGACGAGCGCAAGCAAAATTATACCGTCCGAAACCTGCAAGTTAGTCTGTTTGTACAAAGAATTAAGAACAACCTGCGCATTGGCGTCCTTTTTGATTTCGATAACGATTCTCATTCCGTGTCTGTCGGATTCGTCGTTAATATTCGAAATACCTTCGAGACGTTTGTTCTTAACGTAGTCTGCAATGGTTTCGATAAGTTTCTGCTTGTTGACCTGATAAGGAAGTTCGGTAACGATTATTCTCTGCCTCGTCCCGTTGTTAAAATCCTCGATTTCGCATTTCGCGCGAAGAATAATGCTTCCTCTGCCCGTTCTGTAAGCGTTTCTGATACCGCTTCTGCCCATAATGATTCCGCCTGTCGGAAAATCGGGCGCCGGAATATATTTTAAAAGATCGTCGACCGTGATTTCGGGGTTATCGATTACGGCAATCGCGCCGTCGATAGCTTCGCCGAGGTTGTGCGGAGGAATATTTGTCGCCATACCTACAGCGATACCGTCCGCACCGTTTACGAGAAGGTTCGGGTATCTCGCGGGCAAAACGACGGGCTGCATTCTCGTATCGTCGAAGTTCGGATAGAAGTCTACAGTCTCTTTATCGATTTCGCGAAGCATTTCGAGAGCCATTTTGCTCATTCTCGCTTCCGTGTACCTGTACGCCGCGGCGGGGTCGCCATCGACCGAACCGAAGTTTCCGTGGCCGTCTACAAGCGGAACGTTAATCGAAAAGTCCTGCGCGAGACGAACCAAAGCGTCGTAAACCGAACTGTCGCCGTGGGGGTGGTATTTACCGAGAACGTCACCGACGATGGTCGCGCACTTTTTGTAAGGCTTATCGGGCGTTAAACCGAGTTCGTTCATAGAATAAAGAATTCTTCTGTGAACGGGCTTTAAGCCGTCTCTTACGTCGGGAATCGCTCTCGAACGGTTTACGCACATCGCATAGTCGATAAAGCTTTGCTTTAATTCTTTATCGACTTCGATATCGATAATTTTTGTCATATCAAGCGTACGTTTAAATTCATCCGTAAGCGCCTGGTCGAATTCTTTCTTAGCCATTTTTTCTTATCCTCCTCATCAGGTATCGAGTTCGCGGTTAGCGAATTTTGCATTTTCTTCGATGAATTTTCTGCGAAGCTCGGGTTCTTCTCCCATCAGAAGGTTGAAGTTCGCGTCCGCCTCTACGGCGTCGGCAATCGTTACCTTACGAAGAGTTCTCGTCGCGGGGTTCATTGTGGTATCCCAAAGCTGTTGCTTGTCCATTTCGCCGAGACCTTTGTAACGCTGTATGTCGCAACGCGGATTTTCAAGACAGAACTTTTCTTTGTCCGCGTCATTATAGAAGTAGTAATCTACTTTGTTTTTCGTCGCTTTGTAAAGCGGGGGCTGAGCTATATAAACATGCCCTTGCTCGACAAGCGGACGCATATATCTGAAGAAGAACGTGAGAAGAAGAATTCTTATGTGCGAACCGTCGACATCTGCATCGGTCATACATATAACTCTGTCGTAACGGATTTTCGAAACGTCGAAATCGTCGAGCATACCGCCGCCGAAAGCGGTTATCATTGCTTTGATTTCCTCGTTTTCCAGAACTCTGTTCACTCTCGTTTTCTCAACGTTAAGGATTTTACCTCTGAGCGGCAATATCGCCTGGAATCGCCTGTCTCTGCCCTGCTTTGCCGTTCCGCCTGCGGAATCTCCCTCTACAAGGTAAATTTCGCATAGTTCGGGGTTTTTCTCCGAACAGTCGGCAAGTTTACCGGGAAGAGCAGTCGACTCGAAAGCCGTTTTTCTCGTGGCTTCTCTCGCCTTTCTCGCGGCTTCTCTCGCGCGCTTTGCCGTGAGACATTTATTAAGAACTTCTTTCGTAAACGCGGGATTCTCTTCGAGATACGAACCCAACCCCTCGAGCATAGCTTTCTGAACGTAACCTCTCATTTCGCTGTTGCCGAGTTTGGTTTTGGTCTGTCCCTCAAACTGCGGTTCGGGAAGTTTTACGGAAATAACCGCCGTGAGTCCTTCTCTTACGTCTTCTCCCGAAAGTTTATCGTCGTCTTTAACGAGATTAAGCTTTTTGCCCGCGTCGTTTATAAGCTTGGAAAGAGCGAATTTAAAGCCGTCTATATGAGTGCCGCCCTCTTTGGTGTTTACGTTGTTAGCGAACGCGATTACGTTTTCGTTGTAACCGTCGTTGTACTGCATAGCGACTTCTACGGTAACGGCGTCGAATTTCTCTTCGAAATAAAGAACGTCGCTTATCACCTCTTTGTTTTTGTTAAGGTATTCGACGTATTCCACGATACCGCCGTTATACTGAAGTTCGTCGCGGGCTTCCCTCCCCTCTCTTTTGTCTTCGAGAACGATTTTCAATCCTTTGTTGAGGAACGCGAAATCGCGGAGAGTGCTTCTTATCGTGTCGTAATTAAATTCAGTCGTTTCAAAAATCTCCGCGTCCGGCTTAAAGGTAATTCTCGTACCGGTAAGCGAAGAATCTTCAAGAGTCTGCAAACGGGTTCTGGGAACGCCTCTGTCGTATTCCTGACGGAAATGTTTACCCTTCTGATAAACGTCGACCGAAGCGAATTCCGAAAGCGCGTTTACGGCTTTAAGACCTACGCCGTGAAGACCCGACGAAACCATATATCCGCCTCCGCCGAATTTTCCGCCCGCGTTCGGCTTAGTCATAACGACTTCGACGGTGGAAACGCCTTCTTTTTCGTGAATACCCGTGGGAATTCCTCTTCCGTTATCCATAACGGAGCAGGATCCGTCTTCGTTTATAGTGACGGTTATCGTATCGCAATATCCCGCAAGAGCTTCGTCGACCGAGTTGTCGACGATTTCCTTAACGAGGTGATGGAGACCTCTCGCGTCGGTAGAAGCGATGTACATACCCGGTCTTTTTCTTATGTGTTCAAGCCCCTCGAGAACCTGAATCTGATCCGCGCCGTAATCCTTTTCGACTCTGTTTTCGTTATCCATTGCTTTCTCCTGAATAATTTATCCCGGCGACAAAATCGCCTTTATACTTATTATAATATATTATTATAAATAAGTAAAGCGATTTTCGTAAATTGTTCGTTTTTTTACCGTTTTTTAATGTTTTTTTCGACCTGTAAAATAAAAAAACGGAGCATAAGCTCCGCTGGTCGGTTTTATTTTAAAATCAGAGTCTGGAAAGCATCTCGGTATTGAATTTTCCGTCGCCTTTAAGGTAGGCTTTGGCGCATATTTTTTTCGCCGATTTAAGGGTCGCTTTAACGTATTTGTCGTCGCCTTTATGGTTTGCGTAATACACGAGCGTACGCATACCCGAAGCCCCGGGAAGCGTGTCGCATTTATCGAGAAGATACTCGTACTCGGCGATTTTGCTTTCGTCTCCGATAAGGATATATGCGAACAGAATCTCTATCGCCGCTTCGTCGTCGAGATAATCTTCTCCGGCCTGCAATTCTTCGAGGCTTTCCACGATTTTTTTGGGATCGAAAATCTCCTCCGCTCTTCTGAGCTTTAAAAGGGCGAAACGGGTTTTCGTCGCGGGAGAAATTTTAAGATCGTCGTCAAACAACGTTTCGTCGATTTCCGCGTACGATTTACCGTCGTACAACTCTTCGGTTATCGTTAAAAGTCTTATCGTTGCTGTTTTTTCGTCGTTATCCGTCAGCATTTTTTCGAATTCGGAGCCGTCGTTTCCGTCGACGAAACCGGGGATTGCGTTGATAACGAGAATCACGAGAGACAAAGGCATTCCGCAGAAAAACATCGCGGCGAGAGGCGCGGCAAAAGCTATGGAAAGCATAAATCCCGCCGTAAGTAATGCGGAAGCGACCACGCTCCCGATTATTCCGCCCGCTACCGTTCTCGCGTAATGTTTACCGATATTTTCTTTCGATACGGGAATAACGTCCGTCGCCCCGAGAAAATCGTTTTTAAAAGACACCGAAAACTTTTTTATAGCCTGTTTATCGTATCTGAAAATCAAAAAAGAAAACGCCGCGACTTCGAAACCGTTATGTTTAGCCGCCAAAGCGTGACCAAGTTCGTGAAATAACGCAGAAACGGTCCAACCGATTAAAAGTCCGCAGATAACAAGGAGAAGCCTGATCCATATACTTGCGGAAAAGGCGAAAGAAATAAAAATCGCAATCAGAAAAGCGCACACATATAAAACGGCAATCAGAATATTTTTCGCCACTCTGTTTTTGTTGTTCTGTTCCATAAAGCTCCTTTGTTTCTTCCCTCGTTTAAAGACGAATTTATTCGGCAAGACCTTTCATTCTTAAATATCCGAGCATATTGTCGTTTTCGCTTACCGTGATTTTTTTTATGCCGAACGTCGACATTATTTTCTTGAGCAAATAAACTCCGCCGACGATAATTTCCGCGCGCTTTTCGTTTATTTTAAGCTCGTTTATTCTTTCCGTTATCGTACGGTTTTTTATTTCGCGATAAACATCTTCTACTTGTCCGTAAGTTAAAACCGTTCCGTTTACCTTGTCCGGATCGTAGGTTTCGAGCCTTAAAAAGCAGGCGCAAAGCGAAGTAGCCGTTCCCCCGACAGCGAAATAATCCGCCGCGGGTACGTTTCCGTATTCGCCTATTCTGCCGTTTATAAGTTCTTCGAGTTTACTCTCGTCCTCTTCGCAAAGATCTCTGAGCCTTACCGCCCCGAGCGGAAGAGAATGACAATATATTCTTTTACCGTCTTTTTTTACGGCGATTTCGGCGCTTGCGCCGCCTATATCGATAATTCCGCCGTCGCCCTTTCCTACCGCACCCGAAAGCCCCGTTTCGCCCTCGGTTTCGCCGTCCATAACGTCGACCGTAAGTCCTGTTTCCGCCTTGACTTTTCTGACAAATTCGTCTCCGTTTTTCGCGCTCCTCACGGCTTCCGTGGCAAACGCGAAAATTTTATCGGGCGAACAGGAAACTACGCCGACAAGAAGCTTTTTTATCCCGTTTATCGTCCTTTCGGAAGCTTCGAAAGTTATTTCGCCTTTGTCGTTTTCCCCTTCGCCGAGACGGGTCGTCACAAGTCCTTTGAAAAGCGTTTTTCCGCCCGAATAAACGAGCGCGCGTACGGAGTTCGAGCCTATATCGAAAACGCCGTAACTCTCAGGTTTTCCTTTAGTTGTCATTTTTGTAAATATAACCTATCTGTCTTGCTCTTTCTTCGATTTTCCACTTGGTGAGCCACTTGTCTTTTTCGTTTTCGCCGTTCTCTATTTCTTTCTGCAATTCCGTGATTTCCGCCTGCAACCGCTCTACTTCTCTTTTTTTGTTCCCCATAGCGACGATCTGGTAAGCCATCACGATTATCAGTATAAATAACATAATTATACCCGTTGCCGTTCCCGCGGCGACGAGTCTTTTTAATTTGCTTTCGGACATCGCGCTTCCTCCGTAGTTTCAAAACAAACTTTTCCCCGAATTTATTATACCATTTCAAGGTAAAAAACGCAAGCGTTTTATTAAAACTCTCGTTTTCGAGCAAAAAACCGCATATTACCCCGAAAATCATATATATCCGAAAATCGGGAAAATCGAACCTAAGCGAAAAATACACGTATATAAAACAACACGGCGCGGCGAAAATCATGTCCGAAAAAACTCCGGCGAATTTGTTCCTTATCAATCTTTTCGATGCGTAAAACGGGATATAGAAAACACCGCAAACCACTCCTATAAGAACGCATTCGAAAAAATAATAAATCTGCCCGTCGCTGACGAACATTACTTGAAAAACCTCTTAAAGAACGACTGAGCCGCAGCCGAAAATTTAACGCCGGAAACGACGCCCGCAAGCCTGAATTCGCCCGTTCGCTTTTCGAAACATACTATTTTCATCGCTTCGCCCGTTATTATCGCCTTTCCTCCCTCGATAAGATTAAGCCTTATTTCCCTGTCGCTGAAAGACGTTACGTCCGCGATACCGCCTGCGGCAAGCGATTTTTTATACTCTATCGTAAAATTCGGAACTGTTTTTTCCATAAAAAAATCCTCCCGTAAAAGCTTATGAGAGGATTTTCGATTTAATTCTTTTAATCTAATTTCTGGTCGCCGAATTTTATAAGCCCGATTTTTCTGAAGAGTTCCGAGAACCCGAACGATAACGCCGCGGGAAGAATAAACATCAGAAGAGCTATTCCGAAACCAAGCAGAACGGGGTTCATACCCGCGCTCGCCTCGATCGTTCCGAACACGCCGACAAGACCGCTCGTTCCCATTCCGCCGCCCGAAGCATTGCATTTAAGCCCGAAAACGCACGTCGATATCGGGCCTAAAATCGCGCTCGAAATTATTTCGGGAAGCATAATCGCGGGTTTTTTCATTATATTCGGTATCTGGAGCATACTCGTGCCTATTCCCTGCGAAATAAGCCCCGAAACGCCGTTTTCTCTGAAAGAAGCGACGGCAAAGCCTATCATATGGCAACTGCAACCTACAACAGCCGCTCCGCCCGCGATAAGCATCGCGTCGTCCGTAATTCCGTTCGCAACCGAAATCCATATCGCCGCGGAAGACGTGGGCATCGTGAGAAGAATACCCATAACGACGGAAATAATTATACCCATAAAGAACGGCGTTATTTTCGTAGCCTCTGAAATGAGAACCCCGAGTTTTCCGATAAGAAAAATAAACGGATACGCAAGGAAACAACCCGCATAACTTAAAAACAAAGTTCCGAGCGGAACGATAAGGATATCGAGTTTTGTTTTACCCGCATAAAGCGAAACAATTTCGATCGTGAAAAGCGCGACGACGTAAGCCCCTATCGGGTTACCGCACGTTCCGAGCTTTAATGCAGCGTCCAAAGCTATTATTTTATCCGAGAACGCGCCGACAAAACCCGCGACGGCTGCCGAAAACATAACGAGTTTACCTCTTTTCAAAGCGTTCGCTATGCCTACGCCTATACCCGCGCCCATCAGGGTCTTTGCAAAGCTCGCTATCGTTTCGAGACTGTTCCCTACGGCGTTATCGCCTATCCATTTTGCGATAAGCGATAAAATCGTGCCTGCGATAAGCGTGCAGAAAAGTCCTTGCGCCATACCCGAAAAAGCGTCTATAAACCAGCGCGAAGCAAGTTTTTTCAGAACTGACGAAAAAGATTTTTCTTTTTTTTCTTCGATGTTGTTCTCCATTTTATTTTTCTTCCTTTATAAGAGTCAGTTTATTGTCTGTCTGATCGCATGAGGTCAGAAAATACTCTATTCCGTTTTTCTGTATTTTAAGGTCGGTTCTGCAATCCTTGCCGTGCAAATGCCCGTAAACGACTTTGCTCGCTCCGTTTTCCTCGAATATATCCGTAAACAGCGAATTTTCTCTTCTGACGTTGAACGGCGGATAATGAATAAGGCAGATAAGCTCGTCGCCCTCTTCTCTTATTTTCTGCGCCGCGGAAAAAGCAAGTTTAAGTCGCTCCGCTTCGCGATAATATATCTTTCTGTCCTGTTCTTTGAAATCGGGAGAACCTTCCACACACCAACCGCGCGTTCCGCAGATTATCGTTTTCCCGAACTTAACGCAGTCGTTCTGAAGCGCGTAAAAACCCTCGGGAAGAGAATTTCTTATCCTCGATATACTTTTCCACCAGTAATCGTGATTGCCGCGTATGAACACTTTTTTGCCTTTTAACGGATACAACGCGGAGATATCATCTAAGGCCTCGGGTAAATCCATAGCCCAACTTATATCGCCGCCGATCAAGACAATGTCTTCATCCGAAACTTTACCGTTCCAGTCCGCGAAAATTTTTTCGAGATAATTTTCCCACTTCGCGCCGAAAATATCCATAGGCTTCGAACCCTTGCTGCACATATGAAGATCGCTTATGGCAAAAAATCTCACGACGAATTCTCCTTTTACCGTTGATATTTTAGCATATTTTACAAATTTTATCAAGCGATATAGCGTGCCTATGACAATTCCCGACGAATAAAAAGCCCAAAGGCGAACCTTCGGGCTTAATAAGACTTTTGATATTTTTATCAGGTATTCCCGGGGTAAATCGGAAGATCGAAAAATCCCGAACAAACATCCTGAGTGTATTCCTGACACTGCGGAATCGTCGCGTAGCCGTAAGACGGAACGAGAAGTTCCACCGTCATAACGACTTTCATAATGATTGTAACGCAGCACGAAACGGTAAATGTAGCCGTATCCGTGTATATTCCATCGGGCGCGACAATCGAAACCACCGAATTTATCCTGTAAGGGATAATCGACGGCTCGGGTATGTACATAACGATATCCATATCGAACGAAACCGTTGAAGAAGCCGTACCGCGAACGCCGTTTGCGTCGGTGTAAATAACTTCCATAGGCATGGTAACCGTAGCCTGAACTCTGCCGAAACGTTCTCTGTCGGGAAGACGATCGACGGTCACGTTGGTTAAAGTTCCTTCGTTTCCGACGCTTCTCGCGCTTAAAAACGTAAGCGGATATACGGGATTTGCGGGGTTAAAGCCTGTAAGAGCAAGCGTTACGCCTTCTTCCTGCGTCTGACGGATGCAGGCGTCGAATACTTTTTCCGCTTCTATACATACTTTTTCGCACAGCCCGTTCGCAGGATTACCGTTAATTCTGCCGGGGCATCTGTCCGATGCGTTATTAGTAAAGAACGACATATTAAACCTCCTTAAAACGCTCTCAGTTTAATATATGCCGAAAGGTTTTAAAAATGTTAAATATGTCGTCGCTTTATATTTTATCTTTGATAAGTCCGGAAAGCTTAACGAAATCTTCCGTAGTTAAAGTTTCTCCTCTCGAAAGAGGATCGTCCGAAACTTCGGAAACGATTTTGTCGGCTTCCGCCCTCGTCATTTTAAACGATTGCATAAGGTTGTTCGCAAGGGTTTTTCTTCTCGAGGAAAACGCGCATCTGACCGCCGCCCGATATGCTTTCGCGTTTACGTTCGGATATTTACCCCTGTCCATCGTGATTTTTACCACGGCGGAATCGACGTTCGGAGCAGGATAAAACATTTTTCTGTCTATATACAGGATTTTTTCGGCGTTGCCGACAAGATCTATCCCCGCAGTTATCGCGCCGTAATCTTCCGAACCCGCTTTCGCGACGAGCCTGTCCGCCACTTCCTCCTGAACCGTAACCGTTATACTCTTTACCTTTGTCGACTCTTCTACGAATTTCATAAGTATCGGAGTGGTTATGTAATAAGGAAGATTTGCCACGACGCAGAATTCGCCGCCGCAAAGATCCTCTATCTCTTCCGTTTTCATTTTCATAACGTCTTTGAAAATTATCTCGACGTTTTGATACTGTGCAAGGCTTTCTTTAAGCACGGGGCGAAGGTTGTTATCTATTTCGAAACCTATAACCCTTTTCGCTCTTCTTGCGATCGCGGCGGTGAGCGTTCCGCCCCCGCAACCTATTTCGACGACCGTATCTTCCGCGGTTATGCCGGCTTTAGACACGATATCGTCCAAAAGGGCGTCGTCCGTAAGGAAATTCTGTCCGAAACGTTTGTTGAAGCGAAAGCCGTTTTTTAAAAGTATTTCTTTTATCTGCATCAGCTTTCTTTGATATACTCCCTCACCCTCAGCGGTATTCCCGCTTTATCGGCGATTTCTTTGCACTTTTCGATATCTTCCTCACCTATTACGTCGACGACCGAAAACGTAACGTAAAGCCCTCTTTCCTTACATTTTTCAGCGAAATCGATAAGCTCGTCGAAAGCGTCCTCGCCGAAAACGGGACGGCAGATATCGAAATATTTTTCCGCATTACATTCGTTAAGGCTCACGTTTACCTTATCCACGGCTTTGGCTAAGTCTTCCGTTATGTCTCTGCCGTTAATAAGGTTGCCCTGCCCGTTCGTGTCGAGACGGACGATATAGCCGCGTTTTTTAAGCTCCGCTCCGACTTCGATAATCTCTTTAATTCTGAAAGTCGGTTCTCCGAAACCGCAGAAAACGACTTCATCGTAATCCATCTGCGGAATTGCGGCGATCACCTCCTCGCTCGTAGGTTCTTTGGAAAGCCACAGTTTGTTGCCGAAATAGGATTCCTTCCCGTTCCGCACGCAAAAAGAGCAATCGTTCGAGCATCTGTTCGTAAGGTTGATATAAAGTTTCCCGTCAAGTTCGTAAGCAATCGTATCCATTATTATATCCTGAAAAACCTCTTGAAATTAGTTTCGATAATCGATTGAGTTTCGGTTAAATCCACGCCTTTTATATCGGCGATTTTTTTTGCAATGACAGGTATTCTGGAAGGCTCGTTCACACTTCCCCTGTAAGGCTCGGGCGAAAGATAAGGACAATCGGTTTCCGTAAGTATTCTGTCGAACGGGATTCCCCTTATGATCTCTTCTTTTTTCGCATTTTTGAAAGTAATCACTCCGCCGAACGAAAAATACGCGCCGAGTTTAACGTATTCCCGCGCGATTTCCGCGCTTTCACTGAAACAGTGCATTAAAAATCCGTTTTTCAAAAGCGACTTTCTTTCTTTAAGAAAATCAAACGTTTTCTGCGCCGCGTCTCTCGAATGAATAACCGCGGGAAGTCCGCTTGCGGCTGCGATTTCGAGCTGTTCGTCAAATGCGTTTTCCTGCTCTTTTTCGGTCGATTTGTTCCAATGAAAATCGAAACCGATTTCACCTATTCCCACGCATTTTTTCTTTTTTGTAAGCTCCGCGATTTTTTCGGGTATGTCGCCCTTGAAAGTACTCGCTTCGTCCGGATGAACGCCCGCCGTAAAATACATATCGTCATATTTTTCGGCAAGAAGAGCAGCTTGCGTTGAAGATTCGTGATCGTATCCCGCGTTCACTACCGCTCCGACCCCCGCATTCCGGTATCTTACGATAACCTCGTTTATCTCTCCGTTGTATTTTCCGTCGGTTAAATGAGCGTGCGCGTCGACAAACATTATCTCACCGTCGCTCCGTCCGGAATTTCGCCTTTTTCGGGCGAAACGATCGAAAGTTTTCCGTCCTTTTCGGCGCAAAGAATCATTCCCTGACTTTCCACACCGCAAAGTTTTGCGGGCTTTAAGTTATATACGAGAACGACTTTTTTGCCGACTAACTCTTCGGGAGCATACCACTCCGCGATTCCGCTTGCAACCGTTCTCGTTTCGCTTCCCGCTTTAAGCGAAAGTTTGAGAAGTTTTTTGGACTTCGCAACTTTTTCGCAAGCCGTTACGAGAGCTGTTTTAAACTGTATTTTAGCAAAATCGTCTATCGTTATTTCCGATTTTTCCTCTTCTTGTTTCGCTTTTTCGGCTTTTTCCGCCGCTGCCGCGTATTTATTCTTTATTTCTTCGGCTTTTTTAATTACTTCCGCACCGTCGAGTCTCGCAAAGATGACTTCGGCGTTCTCGGAAACTTTGTTGCCGTCCGGGTAAAGACCGAACTCACCGAGCGCCGCATACTCCCTTTCTTCGCAATTTATCTGCGAAAGAACCTTTGCGGAAGTTTCGGGCATAAACGGAGCAAGGAGCGAAGCCGCAATCGCTATCGTTTCGGTAAGGTTATATAAAACCTCTTTAAGTCTCGGATGAGTCGCTTCGTCTTTCGCAAGAACCCACGGAGCCGTTTCGTCGACGTACTTGTTCGCTCTTCTTAAAAGCGCAAACACAACGTCTATCGCGTCCGATATACGGAACTCGTCCATAAAAGCGCAAACCTTCCCGTAAGCCGTCGCAGCCTGAGATTTAAGCTCTTCGTCGACGAGTTCCGTAACTCCGCTTCGTTCGACTATTCCGTCGAAATATTTCTCGCTCATCGCGATCGTTCTTTTAACGAGATTGCCGTAAACGTTGGCGAGATCTCCGTTGATTTTATCCGTCATAAGCTGCCAGCCGATAAGCCCGTCGTTATCGCAAGGCATATCGTCAAGCACGTAATATCTCACCGCGTCCACACCGAAAACGGACACGAGATCGTCCGCATACATAACGTTTCCTTTGGACTTGGACATTTTTCCGCCATCCTGCAAAAGCCACGGATGACCGAAAACTTTCTTCGGAAGAGGAAGCCCCAAAGCCATAAGGAAAATCGGCCAGTAAATCGTATGGAATCTTATTATATCCTTTCCGATAATATGCACGTCGCACGGCCAACATTCGTTAAACAAGGGAGAACTGTTGCCGTCAACGTCGTAACCGATACCGGTGATATAATTCGTAAGCGCGTCAAGCCATACGTAAACGACGTGCGCGGGATCGAAATCGACGGGAATACCCCACTTGAACGACGTTCTCGAAACGCAGAGATCCTGAAGTCCCGGTAAAAGGAAGTTGTTCATCATCTCGTTCTTTCTCGAAACGGGATAAATGAAATCGGGATGAGAATTGATATAATCGATAAGTTTCCGGGCGTACTTACTCATTCTGAAGAAATAAGCCTCTTCTTTGGCTTTTTTTACTTCTCCGCCGCAATCGGGGCATTTACCCTCGACAAGCTGACTGTCCGTCCAGAAAGATTCGCAAGGAGTACAATACCAACCCTCGTACGCGCCTTTATAAATATCGCCTTGCTCGTAAAACTTTTTAAAGATTTTACGAACCTGTTCTTCGTGATAAGCGTCGGTCGTTCTGATAAATTTATCGTAATCGACGTTCACGCATTTCCACACCGATTTGATTTCGTCCGAAACCATATCGACGTATTCTTTCGGAGATTTGCCGAACGCTTTTGCCTTTTCTTCTATTTTCTGACCGTGTTCGTCCGTTCCCGTCTGAAAAAAGACGTCATAGCCCTGTTTCTTTTTAAATCTCGCGATACTGTCCGCTAAAATCGCTTCGTAAGTGTTGCCGATATGCGGCTTTGACGAAGTGTACGCGATTGCCGTCGTAATATAATATCTGTCTTTCATTCACGCGACCTGCCTTCGTAAATTTCTTTATATGATATTATTATATTATAATTTTGAGAAAAAGTAAAACATAAAAACGCACATTTTATCATAACTTGTAGTATGAATTTAATTTTCACTTTGATTTTCTTGCTTTCGCTCGTTATATTTTCCTTTTTCTCGCCGGGCAAGGCTCTTTCCGCAATGACGGACGGCGGACAGAAAGCCCTGAGTCTTTCGATGAGCCTTATCGTGATTTACTCGATATGGTCGGGCATACTGCAAATTGCGGAAGATTCGGGAATAGTCAAAAAAATCTCGATAAGACTTAAACCTTTGATAAAAAAATTATTTTCCGACCCAAGCGACGACGAAACAGAAGATCTTGCCGTGAACATTTCCGCAAACATCCTCGGAATGGGAGGAATAGCCACACCCGCGGGGATTTCCGCAACAACCAAAATGTGCGGAAGAAAAAACTTCGACGGCGCGGCTACTTTATTCGTCCTCGCCTCTACCAGCATACAACTGCTCCCCACGACCGTTATTTCTTTAAGACAAGCGTTTTCTTCGGCTAATCCGTCGCTTGTGTTTCTGCCGTCGCTTTTATCGTCCGCAATCTGCACGGCGATCGGACTTAGTTTATGTTTTTTGCTTAAAAAACGCAACCGCCGCAAAGTATGAAATACGTTTCGCTCGTTATCCCCGTCGCTCTTATCGCGCTTGTCGTTTACTCGGCGATAAAAAAAATCAAAATATACGACAGTTTCGCCGTCGGCGCGGGCAAAGCTTTGCCGCTGGTTTTTTCGATTTTTCCTTATCTCGTTACAATTTTCATAATGACGGAAATGTTTAAAGTAAGCGGGATTTCCGACAAACTTATTTCGATCCTCGCCCCCTTTTTTTCTTTTCTCGGAATACCGCCGGAGATAACTCCGCTCGTCATTTTAAAACCGTTTTCGGGTGGAGGAAGTCTTGCTGTTTTAAGCGAAATTTTCGAGAAATACGGCGTTGATTCTTACATATCGCTTTGCGCTTCCGCCGTTTACGGTTCGAGCGAAACAACTTTTTACGTTTCCGCTGTTTATTTTTCCAAAACAAAAGAAAAAAGGCTGAAAAAGCCGATACTGATATCGCTTTTTTCAACCTTTGTTTCAACGGTGTTCGCCTGTTTTATTTGCAAATTTTTTTAATCAATATGCGGATTTTTAATCGTCCACGTCGAGATTCTCGATAAGCTTTGTTTTTTTCTGCGGCTTGCTGTCTCCGTGTTTAACGAAAAACATAGTGACGAATGCAAGAGCAACCGCTATCGCGGAATAATAGAACAACGGTTTCATGCTTCCCGCAAGCTCCATAATTCCGCCCGACAAAATCGGGGTTACAATCTGAGCCGCCATAGAAGCAGTGTAGTAAAAACCCGTATATCTTCCGACGTCTCCGCCTTTCGCGAGTTCTACGACCATCGGGAAAGAATTGACGTTTATCGTCGCCCAGCCTATACCCGCGAGCGCAAAAAGAAGATTAAGAACGATTATGCTCGAGTTTTCGTTAAGAAACGTCGCTCCGAAGAACGCTGCCGTAAGCATAACCACGCCGGCTAAAATACTCTTTTTCCTTCCTATTCTCTGCGCAACCATTCCCACGGGGATATAAGCGATTATCGCCGTGCCCTGCGCAACGAGAAGGGTCGTGTTATAATCCATATGGAGAACGTTCATCGCATAAAGCGAATACTTGGAAGTTACGGCATTGTAGCCTATATACCATAACGCGACCGAACACAGAATAAGAATTAAACTTCTCAGTTCGGGTTTTGTAAGCTTTTTTGTGGAAATCTGATCGACTTCCGCCTCTTCTTCGGTCTCCAAGCCGTCGACAACGGACGCCTGCTCCATTTCTTCAACCCATTTCGGTTCTCTGACCTTCCAGATAAACATCAGAAGACCTGCGACCATAACAAGACACACCGCGCCGATAAACGGCGTGTAACTCATAAGCTGATTGTACGTTTTACCCGTTCCGAAAGCCATTCCGAGGACGAGAACGAGCATTCCGCCCGCCGTACCCATAAGGTTTATCACGGCGTTAGCCTGCGAACGAAGAGGTTTTTCCGTTACGTCCGGCATAAGCGCGACCGCGGGAGAACGGAAGACAGCCATTGCGAAAAGCGTTATTAAAAGAAGACCCGCAAAAAACACGAGCGTAAGCGGATTTTCCACCGTTTTCTGCCACGCGTAATCGCTTATCGACGGCGTTATCAGATTTTTATACGCGTTCGATTTGTTCACGTGAGACGGTATTTCGCTGCCGTCCGGCATTGTATAAACTGTTTTACCGTTTATTTTTTCCGAAGATAACGCGTAATAGGTTTTCGTATCGGAATCGTAGCCGTAAACGGTTTCGGGTTTGTCGTGATCGGCGTTGTATTCGGCGTTTATGCCGGAATACCACGCGCGGACTTCCTCTTTTTCTTCTTCGGTAAGCTCGTTATAAAGCTTGTTTTTTACGATTTTTGCCGCATAATCCCTTATTGAATAAGTTTTCGGCTGATATTTATCGGTTATCGCGCTGTATTCTGCGTTCTGAATTTCGTAATTCTCGTCGAAAAGCATTTCGTAACCGCCGTTTTCCGTAACCGCGCCAAGCTTTGCGAGCTGAGCGTTATCCGAAAAAGTAAGCCCGAAAAAGGAAAGTGCGGCGATTATCGTTCCGATGACTATGTAAGGCGTTCTTCTTCCGAAACGAGATTTCGTTTTATCGGACAAACTTCCGAAAAGAGGAAGAAGAAATATCGCGATTACGTTATCGAGCGACATTATTACGCCCGATAACGTCTGACTTAGTCCGAATTTATTTACGAGCATCATCGGTACGATACTGTCATACGCCTGCCAGAACGCGCATATGAGAAAGAACGCAAATCCGACGAAAATCGTTTTCTTATAGTTAAGTTTCATCATTCCTCGCCCGTAACGTTATTTCTCTTCCTTATAATAAACAAGTCTGTGACAGGAATCGCATTCGACGAGACCACCCTTTTTAAATGTGTCGATACACGCCATGGGGAATTCCGTTCCGCACCTCGAACAATGCGGTTTTTTCCCGAATATCTGAACGGAATACAAAACGGGGAAAATCTTGTCTTTTCTCTTCGCTTTGTAAAGCTCCATATCCTCTTTCGGGATCTCCTTTTCTATTTTTGCGAGCTCCGCCTTAATACTCTTCATTTCCCCTTCTTTGGAAGCTTTCAAGGCGTTGTATTTGGGGACGAATTCGCTGTACTGAGTTTTAGCTTCCTTTGTTTTTGCTTTAAGCTGAGAAAACTCCTTAAGAACGCCCGCTATTTCTTTGGAAAGAAACTCCAGTCCGTTTGCGAGATTTTCGATTTCTTCGCAAAGAGCCTGCGCTTTTTTCTTCACGTAACCGAGTTCGTCGGTATCGTCCGTTTCCTCCAACTCGTCGTATTCCTTAACTTCCTCGGAAAGTCTTTTATAAAGGGATACCGATTCGTTGTATTTGCCCGAAAGTTCTTCAGCTTTCTTTTCCAGAAGCGCAAGGTTATCGTTGACGTTTTTCAAGAAATTCTGAGCCGAAACGGCTTTCTTTCTCTCTTCGCTCTGGGAAATTTCCGTTTCGATTTCACGAAGTTTTGTGTCTATGCTTTGATATTCGAGTAACTTATCTATCATTTTTTCGCTCCTTTCTCCTCCGACGAATTCGTTCGAATATTAAACAAATCGTTCGTCGTCGAAGAAATAAATTTTTATATTTTTAAATTGCGCGGCGCAACTTTCCGAAAACTTCTTCATTCCGTAGTTTTCCGTTCCGTAATGCGTGCAGGAAAGAACGCATAAGCCCCTTTCCAACGCGTGAAGAAGAACGTGATGCGGGATATCCGCAGAAACGACGAGTTCCGCGTTCGTCTTCGCCGCCGCTTCCACTTCTTCGTCTCCGAGTCCCGCGCCGCAAAAAGACGCCGCCTTCGCTATATGCTTTTCGGCGTCGCCGTATGCCCACGCCTTTTCCGTGCCGAATTCTTTTTTATAATTTTCTGTGATTTCTCCGAATGTTTTATCGAATACGCCTACTCTTCCGTAACCCTCGCCGTTACCGAAATCGTCTAAAATTCCGACGATTTCTCCGCCGAGACCTTTCATAAGCAAATAGTCTATCCCCTCTTTTGCGCCGTCCAGATTGAGATGATTCGAAATCACTCCGATCCCGGCGTTAGCCGCCGTAAGCAAAGGCGAATTTGCGGAAAGATTTTTTATCGGACGGTATATCGCGGGGTGATGCGTAACTATAACGTCTGCATTTTTCGATATAGCGAATTGCACGCTTTTACTTGTTAAATCAAGGCAGTACACCGCCGTTTTTACATCGCGCGCCGTTTCGATTATTATTCCGCTGTTGTCGTATGCGCCCTCGCCTACGAATCTGTCCGAAATCTCCATAGGTGCAAGGCGCAGCATATCGTTATAAAAATCAAGAAAATTCATTTTAATATTTCCTTTAATTCGGCAACTTTTTTTTCGAGTTTTTCTTTTTCGGGATAGCAGGCGTTATTCGCCGCATCTAAGAAAACATTTATTTTGTCTTTGATAAAGTCCTTGAAATCCTCGCTTTTTTCTTTGAGATTATCTCTTCCGAAGATAAGCTCGGACTTTGTGTAAACGTCTTTTTCGTCCGACTTTTCCGCAACGATAACGTGATAATACTTCCAATCCTTGAAAGTATAGTCTCTCACGATTTTATACCCGTTGTTTATCAGGAAAAAACGAAGTTTTTCGGCGTTTTTCATAGGCTGAAGAACAAGTCTTTGCGGCTTATCCCGGCGGCGCGCGAGCATTGCGGTCATCACCTCTCCGCCCATACCGGAAATAAGAGCTTCGTCAACGCGCGGGAGATTGTCGAACCCGTCCGACACATATGCCGAAAACTTGCCGTTATGGCTTTCCGAAAGCCTTTCTTTTGCTTTTTTCAGGCACTTTTCGGAAATATCCGATATTATTACCTTATCGAAAATTCCGTCGTCGATAGCTTTTTCGGCGACGTAGCCGTGATCGCAACCTACGTCCGCAAACACTCCTCCGCCTTTAAGCTCGCCGTATAAAACGCTTAAGCGTTTCGTCGGTAAATTATTCAATGAAGTCCTTTAACCTCTTGCTTCTCGACGGATGACGAAGTTTTCTCAAAGCTTTCGCTTCTATCTGTCTTATTCTTTCTCTCGTTACGTTGAATTCTTTGCCGACTTCTTCCAACGTTCTCGGTTTTCCGTCGTCGATACCGTAACGAAGCCTTAAAACTTTTTCCTCGCGCGGGGTGAGCGTGTCGAGAACGTTTATGAGCTGTTCTTTAAGCATCGAACCCGCCACAACGTCCGTCGGAGCGGCACTCTGCTCGTCCTCGATAAAGTCGCCGAGGTGGCTGTCCTCTTCCTCGCCGATAGGCGTTTCCAAAGATACGGGATCCTGCGCGATTTTCTGAATTTCGATTACGCGCGCTTCGGGAATACCCATTTCTTTCGCAATTTCTTCGGGAGTGGGTTCTCTGCCGTATTCCTGCAGCAAAAGTCTCGAAACCCTGCCGACTTTATTGATCGTTTCGACCATATGAACGGGAATTCTTATCGTTCTCGCCTGGTCGGCAATAGCTCTTGTGATAGCCTGTCTTATCCACCAGGTTGCGTAAGTCGAAAATTTGAATCCTTTCTGATAATCGAACTTTTCTACGGCTTTCATAAGTCCGAGGTTGCCTTCCTGAATCAGATCGAGAAACTGCATACCTCTGCCGACGTATCTTTTCGCAATGGAAACGACAAGACGGAGGTTTGCTTCAGACAAAGCTCTTTTCGCGTCCTCGTCGCCGTCCATCATCTTTTTGGCGAGATTGATCTCGTCGTCGGCGGAAAGAAGAGGAACTTTGCCGATATCTTTGAGATACATTTTGACGGGGTCGTCCATACTGATCTCTTTGATAATCTGCTCGTAAAGCTCTTTATCTTTTTCGTAATCGTCGATGATTTTTATCTTGTTTTCTTCTAACGCTCTGTAAACCTCGTCTATCTGAGACGGGTCGGTATCGTACTTTTCGAGCCTGTCGCAAAGCGTGTCCGAGCCGATAGACCCCTTGGATTTACATTCGTCGAGAATACCTTTTATTATCTCCTGAAGTTGTTCGTCGCTGATCGCCATAATTTATCCTCCGTTAGTATTTTGCGAGCTTCGCCGTAACTTTTGCGATAGCCGCAACTATTTCTTTTCTTTTTGCGGTGTCCGTTTCCGTTTTGAACACCTCGTTTAACTGCGCGAGTTCGCTTGCCAACTTACTTTTCATAATAAGCGAAGCGCAATCCGCAAAATATCTCTCTTCTCCGTCGCTCCCGAACACGTTGTCGCCGCTCGATAAAACCGCGTTCAGTTCCGCAAGCTCGTCTTCCGACAAAGCGGCAGAGATCGAAGACGGAAATAATCTCGTTCCGTTTTCTCTGCTTTCGGTTACCATATCCGCGATTTTGTTTCTTACGGGATTGCCGAATTCGTACCCGTAAAGATTAAAACTTTTCGCATACGGCTTATCGAACAGCGCGGCGCAAAGAACAAATCTTTCCGCGTTGATTATTCCGTCCTTGCTTTCGGGAATTTCGTTCGGCTCGTCTCTTTCGGGAGTCTTGCCCGAAATAAGGCTTTCCGCGTCGCGGCGAAGAGATTCGTAAGTAGTATCCGTATCCTTGCCGAGTTTTCTTAAAAGATCTTCTCTTTCGCTCTCGGTCGGTCTTTCGGCGATAACTTTGATCGCTTCAGCAACGTACTTGCGTTTACCCGACGTATCGTTCAAATTATATTCCTTTTTCAGGTTCCGGATTTTGAAATCGACGAGCGGCAGACTTTCGTCTAACAGTTTTCCGTAAGCTTCCGCGCCGAATTTCTTTATCACGTCGTCCGGGTCAAGCCCGTCGGGAAGAGTCACCACCCTTACTTCGAGACCCTCTTTCTGAAGAATTTCAAGTCCCCTTACCGTCGCTTTCTGCCCGGCTCCGTCGCCGTCGTAACTGATAAGCACGGTGCCTGCGTAGCGTTTTAAAAGCCTTGCCTGCTCGACCGTAAGCGAAGTTCCCATCGACGCGACCACGTTTTTAAAGCCGGCGTTGTATACGGAAATCGCATCCATATACCCCTCGACCATAATTATTCTCGTAAGACCGTTTCCGGCTTTTTCTTTCTTTAAGTTGTTTATGTTATAAAGCGTTCTGTTCTTGATGAACAGTTCCGTTTCCTGCGTGTTTTTATATTTGGCGAAGTTCGGTTTCTTTTCGAGAAGTCTTCCGCCGAAAGCTATGACCGAACCGAGATTGTTTATAATGGGAATAATAAGCCTGCCCCATAACGCGTCGAAGATATAGGACGAGCCGTCTTCTCTCGTCTTTTTCTGGCATACGCCGCATTTAAGCATTTCGTCTGCGGTATAACCTTTCGATTTGAGGTATCCCGGAAGGGAAAACATATCCAGAGACGCGCCTATTCCGAAAGCGGTTACGGTGCGTTTTTCTATGCCTCTGTACGCAAGATAATTGTTATGAGCCTGCGCTTTTTCGCTCGAAAGATTATGAACGTAATATAACGCGGCGTCCTTCATAAGCGAAAGCAGCCTGTCTCTCGACTGCTTGTCCGACTCGCGTTTTTTGAAATCCCTGTCGTCGTCGGGCATTGCCATACCCGCGTTTTCGGCAAGATATCTTACCGCGCCGACGTAATCGAGGTTTTCCATCGTTCTGACAAAGGTTATAACGTCGCCGCCTCTGCCGCATCCGAAGCACTTGAAAAATTGCCCCGCCTCGTTCACGGTGAACGACGGAGTTTTTTCCGAATGTCCGGGGAGAGGACAGCACGCCCAATGGCTGCTGCCGCGTTTTTTCAAAACGCAGTACTTTCCCACTATATCGACAATATTGTTTTTAAGTTTTAATTCCTCTATAAACTTTTCGTCGAAAGCCATTTTTCTTTTCCTTAGCCACAGGTGATTGTGTTAGAACCCGCCAAAACGCCGTTATTTCCGCGCCTTTTGTCAAATTCTCGCTTGAAGTACGTATAGTACATCTGCGTTCGCCTTCGCCAAAATTCATCGAAAATATCGGCGTTTTGGTTGATAGTCGAGAAGAACCCCTGCTAAACTCGATTTTCAGGCGTGCCTTACGCTTAATTCTTCGTTCTTTCCACGGCTTGTATTTGTATACTAACCCGCGGAAACGCCTTGCCTTAATCGCAAGGCGCGCCTGAAAATTTGCGGTATCGATGACTTAATATATAGGGCAACCTTGAAGCCGTATTTTCTAATGATTTATGGCGAAGGCGACAGAAGTTGTATACAAATACTACGAGGGCGGATTTGCCGTAAAGCATAGAAAAGACGGCTTCAAGGCGAGTTTATCAGAGGTTCTTCTCGGCTACAAGTCTTGCCTTGCGTTTTTAGGCTAAGACAAGGCGCGTGAGCGCGTTAATACTGTACGTATAACACGCGAACGCAACGATGTATTAGACAAAAACACAACGCAAGACCGAGTTCGAACGCAATCACCTGTGGCTATCCGCCGGCGATATGCTTGTGCGCTGCGAACGCGTTTATCTTAAAATAAAATTTTTCGGAACGAATATTTCCTCGAATGTATAAACGGCATATCTGTCAGTCATACTCGATAAATAATCGCACAAAACAGTGTCTTCGTCGTATCTTTCAAGAAGTTTCAGGTAAAACTCGGGCAATTTTTCTTTGTGTTTTCTGAAATAACCGTACATTTCGGCGAGCATTTCGCCGGCTCTCCCCTCTTCGGCCCTTGCCGCGGGAACGATATATACGTTTTCAAACATAAAATCGCGGAGTTTTTCCGTTGCTTCTTTTTTTTCTTCCTCCATCAAAACGTCGTTCTTGCCGTACGATTCTTTATAAATGGAAGTTATCATCGAATTTATTCTTTCTCTCGAAGTTTCGCCGAGAATTTTTCTTTCCTTTTGCGGCAAATCGTTCTCGGTGATAATGCCCGCTCTTATCGCGTCGTCTATGTCGTGATTAAGGTAAGCAATTCTGTCCGAAAGAGATACTATTTTACCCTCGAGAGTGTGCGGGTGCCCCGACTTTTTATGCTCTACGATACCGTCTCTTACCTCATACGTAAGGTTCAGATCTTCTAAAACGTCAACCACTCTCAGAGACTGAACGTTATGTTCGAAACCTTTCGGATTAAGCTTTGCAAGAACTCTTTCGCCCGAATGACCGAAAGGGGTATGCCCGAGATCGTGTCCGAGCGCAATCGCCTCGGCTAAATCCTCGTTTAAATCGAGACAACGGGCTATCGAACGGGCTATCTGCGCAACGTCGAGCGTATGCGTAAGTCTCGTCATATAATGATCGCCCTCGGGAGAAAAGAAAACCTGAGTTTTATTTTTCAGTCTTCTGAAAGCTTTGGAATATATTATCCTGTCTCTGTCACGCTGAAAATCCGTGCGCATAGGGCACGGTTCTTCGTATCTCAAACGACCTTTGGAATTGTCCGAAAAAGTCGCGTACGGAGAGAAAAACTGTTTCTCTTTTAAAAACGTTCTTTCTTTCATTGCAACCCCCGATATAGATTTATATATTAACCTATATATATTATACAACAAAATCCGGCAATTTCCCTTTTTTCGGCTGAATAATCGATTATTTTATCCCGTTCTATCCGAAATCTATGGGCATTTGACCCTTTCGACTTGTTTAAATTACTTATATAACTTCTCCGCCCGAAACGTTGAGCGTTATTCCCGTAACAAACTCCGCTTCGGCAAGATAAATCGCGGCTTCCGCCACGTCCGACGACGTGCCGAATCTCGAAAGCGGGATATCTTCTTTAATAAGTTCCTTATCGTTTTCGGAAAAAGCGGAATTCATTTTCGTTTCGATATACCCGGGAGCTATGGCGTTCACACGGATATTCGCGCCCGCGAACTCTTTCGCCAAAGCTTTTGTAAAGCCTATCACGGCAGCTTTCGTTGCCGAATACACAGCCTCGCACGAGCCGCCGATTATGCCCCACATGGAAGAAACGTTGATTATCGCGCCGCCTTTTTCGAGCATATGCGGCAAAACGGCTTTCGTAACGAGAAAAATGCCTTTCATGTTCACGTCGAACGTTTTGTCATACTCTTCTTCGGAAACGTCGAGAATCGTTTTTATCGGAAGAGCCGTACCCGCGCAATTCACCAAAACGTCCACTTCACCGCAACGTTTTGCGAATTTTTCTATCGCTTCCGTTACGGAAGAAGAATCCGAAACGTTTATTTTGACGGCGATCCCGCCGATTTTTCTCGCCAGATTTTCCGCGGCTTCCTTATTTACGTTATACCCCACGCCGACGAAACAGCCGTTTTTTGCGAACTTCTCGCAAATCTTTTCGCCTATTCCGCCCGAACCGCCCGTTACGAAAACGCTTTTCATCACCGATTACTCCTTACTCGCTCTTATTCCGAAAATTTCGCATTAAAATAAACGTATCAAACGCTTAATTTTAAATACACAAAAATCGGACGGCATATTTTGAGCTTTGCTGCCGTCCGAAATTGTGACTTTTTTTATAGAAAAATTATTTCTTGACTCTTTCCATATATTCGCCGGTACGAGTATCGACTCTTATAACTTCGCCCTCGTTTACGAACATAGGAACCTGAATTTCAACGCCCGTTTCAAGCTTAGCTTTCTTGGTTGCGTTGGTTGCGGTATTGCCGGCTACTCCGGGTTCGGATTCGGTTACGAGAAGTTCGACAAAGTTTTCGCAATCTACCGAGAAAGCCTTTCCTTTATAGAACTTGACGGTTACGGGATCGTTTTCCTTAATCCACTTCAAAGCTTCTTCAACCTGATCGTAGGTAAGAGGCTCCATATTATATTCCTCGTCCATAAAGTAATAGAATTCTCCGTCGTTATACGAATAAGTCATCTTCTTGGTTTCGATGACGGCGTTTTCGAATTTTTCGGTGGGGTTGAAAGTAATCTGCAACGTCTTTCCTTCTACAACGTTCTTAAGCGTCGTTCTTACGAACGCCGCGCCCTTTCCGGGTTTAACGTGAAGAAAGTCAACAACGGTGTAAACCTTTCCCTCGTATTCGATAGTGACGCCTTTTCTTAAATCGCCTGCAAGTACCATAAAATAATCTCCTTAAACTTTTCTTATTTGTAAAGCTTTTCTCTTTTAATCTTATCGCCGCCGAGAATTACGAGCGACTTGTCGTCTTTCATAAACGTTTTGTATTTTCCGTTTTCGAGGTGACAACTATCCTCTATTCTTATACCGAACTTACCGTTGATATAAACGCCGGGTTCGTTCGAAAATACCATATTGTTTTTAAGCGCCGCTTCGCCTTTCGGAGAAAGGTAAGGATATTCGTGAATATTCACGCCTATGCCGTGACCGAGCGAATGAGTGAAATATTTTCCGTAGCCGAGCGAAGAAAGAACGTCTCTCGCGATTTTATCGGCTTCTTTTCCGAGCATCCCCTCGTGAATTCCTTCCGCGGCTTTCATATGAGCCGTGAGAACCGCAAGGTAAGCTTTCTTAAAGTCCTCCGAAGGAGTTCCGTAAAACATAGTTCTCGTCATATCGGAACAATAACCTTTGTAAAGACAACCGAAATCCATAAGAACACATTCGTCCTTTTTAAGTTTCGTATTACCCGTTTCGTGATGCGGAACGGCTGCGTTTTTGCCGAAAGCAACGATCGTGTCGAACGAAGTTCCCGAAGCGCCTCTTTTCTTGAAGTTATATTCGAGTTCGTTCGCGACCTCTCTTTCGGTTACGCCTTCCTTTATAAACGGTATCGTGTCGAGCCAGGCTTTTTCGGCTATGTCGCACGCTTTTTGTATGTATTTTAATTCTTTTTCCGTTTTAACGGACATAAGATCGCGGATTTCCGCCGACGCGTCCGCATACTCGAAACCGAGCTTTTTCAAAGTCTCGAATTCCGCAAGCGTTATCGTCGTAAAATCGATTGCGACTTTTTTGTATCCGTTCTCCTCGGCTACTTTCGTAAGGAAAGAATAATCCGAGCCGAGAACGACTTCGATTCCCTTGGGCTTCAAAGCTTTTTCCGCCGCTTTTAAATATCTGTTATCGACGACGAACGACGTTTTGTCTTTCGTTATGACGATATAACCCGCGGAGCTGTGAAAACCTAAAAAGTAAGTTCTTTGTTTTTCGTCCGTTATAAGAGCGATTTCATAGTTATTAAAATTCATGTTATGCCTCACTCATTTATTTATTTTAACACTTTTATTTTTTTCAGTCAATAAAAATAAACGCGTTTCGTATGTTTTTTCGTTATTATCGACCTTTTTTAATCGTTATTTTCCGCTTTAGCAACGTTTTCGGGTTGTTTCGGCGTGTAACGATAGCTCATTTTCTTTAAATTTTCGGCATTTATTCTGTTTATTTCGACTTTATATCTTTCGACTTTGCGAAGCTGGGCGGGCTTTATGACGGCGTGCCACAAAATAAAGCCGACCAAAAGCGCGCCGTATAAACACGAATAAACTACGAATTTAACGGTACTGTACGGCTTTTCGCTTCCGTATAAAACTATGAACGAAAACAAAATTACGGCGTAAGCAAGCGAAAGAAATATAAAGGTTATCAAAAAAGAAGTGGATAATGCTTTGCACATGTCGGTTATTTTCGGTATCTGCGACGCGTAATAATTTCTTTCGCCCTGCTCTTTTTTCTTCCGCTCTTCTTTCGCGCTGAATTTTACGGTTTGTTTTTTCTTGTTATATTCGTCTCTTATCATTTGTTCTGCCCTCCGAGCAGTTTCTTAAGAAACTGCCCCGTGTAACTGTTTTTATTTTCGGCGACCTGCTCGGGCGAGCCTTCCGCGATAACCGTTCCGCCGCCTTCGCCGCCCTCCGGACCTAAATCCACGATATAATCGGCGACCTTTATAACGTCGAGATTATGCTCGATAACTATAACGGTATTGCCGGAATCTCTGAGCCTGTCGAGTATGCTTATGAGCTTATCTACGTCGTAGCTGTGAAGCCCCGTCGTAGGCTCGTCCAGAACGTAAAGCGTTTTACCCGTGGAACGTTTGGAAAGCTCGGTTGCAAGCTTAACTCTTTGCGCTTCGCCGCCCGAAAGCGTGGTTGCGGGCTGACCGAGTTTAATATATCCGAGACCTACGTCCTGCAAGGTTTTTATCTTGTTGTAAATTCTCGGTATATTCTCGAAATATTCCACTGCCTCGTCGACCGTCATATCGAGAACGTCCGCAATGTTTTTGCCCTTGAACTTAACCTCGAGCGTTTCATGATTGTATCTCTTACCCTTGCACTGTTCGCACGGGACGAAAACGTCGGGAAGAAAGTGCATTTCGATTTTTATGATACCGTCGCCCTGACATTTTTCGCATCTGCCGCCGGCTACGTTGAACGAAAATCTTCCCGCCTTATATCCTCTTTCTTTCGCGTCGTTGGAAGCGGCGAAAATCTCTCGGATATAAGTAAACGCGCCCGTATACGTCGCGGCGTTCGATCTCGGCGTTCTGCCTATCGGAGACTGGTCTATCGCGATCACCTTATCGAAATAATTCACGCCCTCGATTTTATCGCACTTTCCGTAACGGATTTTCGAGCCGTTGAGTTCGTTCGACATTATCGGTAATAACACCTCGTTCACGAGCGAACTTTTTCCGCTGCCCGAAACGCCCGTTACCGCCGTGAACAAACCCACGGGAAATTTTACGTTTATGTTTTTAAGGTTGTTCTGTTTTGCGCCGAAAACTTCGAGCCATCTGCCGTCGGGTTCTTTCCTTAAAAGCGGGATTTCGATTTTTCTTCTTCCCGAAAGGTAATCGCCCGTAATCGAGCGCGGCTCTTTGCAGATATCTTCAATGCTGCCCGCCGCGACTACTTCGCCGCCGTGGACGCCCGCTTTAGGTCCGATATCGACTATATAATCCGCCGCCCTCATCGTGTCTTCGTCGTGTTCGACGACAATAACCGTGTTTCCGAGGTCTCTTAAATGCAACAGCGTTTTTATAAGCTTTTCGTTATCTCGCTGATGAAGCCCTATGCTCGGCTCGTCGAGAATATACAAAACACCCGTAAGTCCGCTGCCTATCTGCGTCGCAAGCCTTATCCTCTGCGCCTCGCCGCCCGAGAGAGTTCCCGCGCTTCTCGAAAGCGTGAGATATCCGAGACCTACGTCGGTAAGGAATTTCAACCTTGCTTTTATTTCTTTCACTATCGGCGCGGCGATTATTTTCTGCGTGTCGGTTAAAACAAGTCCGTCGATAAACTCGTTTATTTTTACGACAGACATATCGCAAAGTTCGGCGATGTTAAGACCTCCGACGGTTACCGCGAGAGCTTCCTTTTTAAGTCTCAACCCGTGACATACGGGGCAAGGCGAGCTTACCATATACTTTTCGATTTCACTCTTCGTGTAATCGCTCGTCGTTTCTCTGTATCTTCTTTCGAGATTGTTTATAACGCCCTCGAAAGACGAATCGTAGCTCCCCGAAAACGTTCTCGTGGAGTAGCTCATTTTTATTTTCTCTCCGCCCGTGCCGTATAAAAGCATATGCATAATATCGGCGGGCAGATTTTTAACGGGCGTATCGAGACTGAAGCCATAGTGACGGGAAAGCGAACGGAAATACATTTCCGTCATTCTGCCCGTGTCGAGATTCCAGCCCGTCACCGTCAGCGCGCCCTCTCTTAAAGATTTGTTAGGATCGCCTATGACAAGCTGTTCGTCTATCCTCGTTGTGTAGCCGAGCCCTTTACATTCGGGACAAGCTCCGAACGGATTGTTGAACGAGAATAATCTCGGTTCGATTTCTTCTATCGAAATTCCGCAATCGGGACAACTGTAATTCGTCGAATAAAGCGTGGTTTTGCCGTCACACTCTATCGCGACGAGACCTTCGGCGAGTTTTAACGCCGTCTCTAAGCTGTCCGTAAGTCTTTTTCTTATTCCGCTTTTGACTATCAGTCTGTCTACAACGACCGAAATGTTATGTTTTATGTTTTTATCGAGTTTAATATCTTCCGATAAATCGAAAACCGAGCCGTCTATTTCTATTCTCGCGTAGCCGCTCTTTCTGTAGCTTTCGATCTGTTTTGAATATTCGCCCTTTCTGCCTCTCACAACGGGCGCGTTTACGAGAATTTTCGATCCCTCCGCCATTTCGAGAACCTTTTCGGCAATCGAATCGACTGTGGTTTTTTCTATAACTCTTCCGCACTCAGGACAATGCGGTACGCCCGCGCGGGCGTATAAAAGCCTTAAATAATCGTAAATTTCCGTAACCGTTCCGACGGTCGAGCGCGGGTTGTTCGAAGTTGTTTTCTGATCTATCGATATGGACGGAGATAACCCCTCTATGCTTTCCACGTCGGGCTTTTCCATCTGCCCGAGAAACATTCTCGCGTAGCTCGAAAGGCTTTCCATATACTTTCTCTGCCCCTCGGCAAAAATCGTGTCGAACGCAAGCGTTGATTTACCGCTGCCCGACAGCCCCGTGAAAACCACGAGCTTGTCTCTCGGAATATCGAGACTTATGTTTTTGAGGTTGTTTTCCTTAGCCCCTTTTATTCTTATATAGTTCTGCATTTTTTATTCGCTTCTTCTTTTTTTTACCGGCTTTTACGTTTAATTCATACTTTATTTCATACTCGCCCGAAGCCTCTGCTTGAGTTTCGCTATCGTATCCCGGAGTTCTATACACTTTTCGAAATCGAGATTTTTGGACGCGATTTTCATTATCGCCTGCAACTTCTCGATCTCGTCGGGAATATCTTTCGCCGCGATTTCTTTCGTCGCGTCCGCCTTTTTGGATATCTCGAGCGTGTTGGAAATCTTTTTGATTATAGTTTTGGGCGTTATGCCGTGTTTTTCGTTGTATTCCTGCTGAATTTTACGTCTTCTCGCCGTTTCGTCCATCGCGCGGCGCATGGAATCGGTGATAACGTCCGCATACATAATAACTCTTCCCTCGGAGTTTCTCGCCGTTCTTCCTATCGTCTGTATAAGCGCGGTTTCGCTCCTTAAAAAGCCTTCTTTGTCCGCATCGAGAATAGCGACGAGTTTCACTTCGGGCAAATCGAGACCTTCTCTTAAAAGGTTTATACCCACAAGCACGTCTATATCGCCGCGGCGAAGTTCCTGAATTATATCTATTCGTTCGAGCGTGTCGACGTCGCTGTGCATATATCTGACTTTTACCGATTGCTCCTTTAAAAAGTCTGTAAGGCTTTCCGCCATACGCTTTGTTAAAGTCGTTACGAGTATTCTGCCGCCGCTTGCGATCACTTTACCTATTTCGGATTGTAAATCGTCTATCTGCCCTTTCGTCGGACGGACTTCTGTCAAAGGATCCAAAAGCCCCGTCGGGCGGATTATCTGTTCGGCGTTGTTATCCGAAACCGAAAGCTCGTAGGGCGCAGGAGTCGCCGATATAAAAATCGTCTGCCCGATTCTCGAATCGAACTCATTGAACGTGAGTGGGCGGTTGTCGTAAGCCGATTTTAATCTGAAACCAAAATCGACGAGGTTTTGTTTTCTCGATCTGTCGCCGTTATACATAGCGCGTATCTGCGGTACGGTCATATGGCTTTCGTCGATAAAAGTTATGAAATTCTTCGGAAAATAATCGATAAGCGTGAACGGCGGATCTCCCGGTTTTCTCCCGTCGAAATACCTGCTGTAATTTTCCACACCGCTGCAATAACCTATCTCGCGCATCATTTCGAGGTCGTAGCTCGTTCTTTGCAAAAGCCTTTGAGCCTCTAAAAGCTTGTCCTGCTTTTTCAAAGCTTCCACTTCCTCTCTCATATCGGCTTCGATACGTTTCAAAGAGGCTTCCATTTTTTCGTCGCCCACGGCGTAATGGCTCGCGGGGAAAATCGCTACGTGCGACAAACGAGAAATCGGTTTACCCGTAACGAAATCGCACTCGCTTATTTTTTCGACTTCGTCGCCGAAAAACTCCACGCGGATATACACCGAGTCGTTCGACGCGGGAAAAATTTCCACCACGTCCCCGCGAACGCGGAAAGAGGCTCTCGCGAAGTCTATATCTTTTCTCTCATACTGACGGGCAACGAGCTTACGCATAAGTTCGTCGCGATCGAGCGTGTCGCCCTCTCTTATGGAAACAGCTAAGGCGAAATATTCCTCGGGCGCGCCGAGACCGTAAATACAAGAAACCGACGCAACGACTATTACGTCGTTACGCTCGGCTAAACTACAGGTCGCGCTGTGGCGAAGTTTATCTATTTCGTCGTTTATGGAAAGGTCTTTTTCAATGTATGTGTCAGTGGACGGGATATACGATTCGGGCTGATAATAATCGTAATAAGACACGAAATACTCCACTCTGTTTTCGGGGAAAAACTCGCGGAGCTCGTTACAAAGCTGAGCCGCGAGGGTTTTATTGTGAGCGATAACGAGGGCAGGGCGCTGGACGTTCTGAATTACGTTCGCCATAGTGAACGTTTTTCCGCTGCCCGTCACGCCGACGAGAACCTGAGATCTTAATCCGTCCTCTATCCCTTCCGTTAAGCTTTTTATCGCCTCGGGCTGATCGCCGGTCGGCTTATATTCGGAATGTAAAATAAATTTTCTTTTTTCCATCGTTAAAACAACCCGTCTTAAAACAATCCGTACAAAATCTTCGTTACTATAAACGCGGTTACCGAACCTAAAACGGCAAGCAAAATTTTTATGGCGATGCCGTTTGCGATTTCCCGTCTTTCGCGTTTATAACAAAGAAGTTTATGTTTGGGAATAAAGCACAGCGTTTCTTCTTTATCCTTTACGCATCTTATAAGATCGAAGTATCCGTCGAGCGAAAGGGAATTAAGGGTTTTTCTGAGTTTTGGCAAGTCCTTTCCGCCCATTTTGCATAAGGACAGAAATTCCTTTTCGGGCACCAGACAACTCTCCCTCTCTCCGCAAACGCCGATTACGGTTTTCGCAACCGTTCTTTCCGTTCTCGTCAGCATAACGCGGCAAACACCGCAATCCCCGCAAGCGCGCCCGAAAATCCGCCGAGGAATGCTATGAAAAATTTAAAAAACGCGTTATCTTTCTCGCTCGTTATGCCAAAGTCGCTACCCGTCTGCTGTTTTTCGTCCGGTTTAGCGGTGAAACTTTTCCCCAGCGGTTTTATAAGCATATCGTCTTTATCCGAGTATTTTTTATCGATATACCCGGACGTTATAAGCGAATCTATATAAGCGTTCAATTCCTCTTCCGTAACAGTTTCGTCGCCGCAATTTTTAAGGAGTTCCGCCCGGGAAAACAGGTAATATTTTCCCTTGCTCTCGCTTTTTAAATACGACAACAAATCGTAAATTTTCTTTTCCAAATTTCTCCGTTTCGGTTTTTATATCAGATAATGTATTTCAATAACGAAATAAGGCTCTGCGTTTTCTGTTCGTTCTCCTTGATTACGGCAAGCAAGCACGCACCGCAAAGCGAAAGAATAAACGCCGTACAAAGAGCGATGCACGTTATCGAAAGGATCAAAGCCCATTTAAGCGGCTCGGATTTATGAATGCGATATCTTTTTATCGACATAACGAGCGCAACGATGCCGAAAACGATCCCCGACCCGTAAAAAACCGAAAACACAAGTCCCAAAAGAGCGAGGATAAGCGGCATACGGTTAAAACGTTTTTTCATCTCGTATTCGCGATAAGCGGCTTCGTAAGAAGTATCTCTCGTTATATCGGGAATTATATCGGAAGCGGCCGAAGTTTCGGTTTCGCTGAAATTATTCTGTTCAAAATCGTTCATCTTTAAACCTCTTTAGGCGATATCGTTAAAACCCCTGTGGCTATAGTATATCACAAATTTGCTTTCTTTACAAGCAATAAGAACATTTGTTCTTGAAAAACACCCGTTTTTTCACAAAACGCGCCGCGAAAACAGGCGCAAGTCTTACAAAAAAAAATATAATGCGCCGCGCATTGAATTTGCGCGGCGCACCGAAAACGATATTTTACTGCATTGCGTATAAAGCGTAATATCTGCCTTTTTTCGCAAGAAGTTCTTCGTGGCTGCCCTCTTCCTCTATAACGCCTTTATTGATAACTATAATTTTATCGGCGTTACGTATTGTGGAAAGCCTGTGAGCGACGATAAGCATCGTGCCTATGTTCATCATTTTTTCGAGCGATTCCTGAATGAGAACTTCCGTTTCGGTATCGATATTCGCGGTCGCCTCGTCTAAAATCATAACCTCGGGGCGATGGATAATAGTCCTCGCAAACGAGAGAAGCTGACGTTGTCCCGCGGAGAAATTGTTTCCTCTTTCCCTGACTTCTTCGTCAAGCCCGCCGGGGAGCTTATCGATGAATTTATCCGCGTTTACATATCTGCAAGCCTCTTTAACCTGTTTGTCCGTGAAGCTTTCTTCTCTTAACACGATGTTGCTTCTTATCGTTCCCGAGAACAGGAAAACATCCTGCAGCATCTGTCCGAAATGTCTTCTTAAAGACGATTTTTTGATATGTCTTATATTTATTCCGTCAAGAAGAATTTCGCCTTTCTGAATATCGTAGTTTCTGCAAATAAGCGATAAAATCGTGGTTTTCCCCGAGCCCGTCGCCCCGACGAAAGCAACCGTTTCGCCTGCGGCAATCCTGAAGGAAACGTCTTTTAAAACCCATTCGTTTTCGACGTAAGAAAACCAGACGTTTTTAAACTCGATTTCGCCTTTGACGGTTTCGAGTTCTATAGCGTCCTCTTCGTCCTGAACTTCGGGAACGATATCCATTATCGTGAAGATCTTTTCCGCCGACGCGAAAGCCGATTGCAGGAAATTGAACTGTTCTGCCAAGTTCTGTATCGGGTTGAAAAACTTCGAAATGTACATATAAAACGCCACGATTACGGGCGCGGTTATCTGCTGCCCCAAGAACGACGAATGTTCGAGGAAACCTTTCGAGCCGAGATACATAAGGCAAAGCACGGACGAAACGTAAAGCATATAAACCGTCGGACGGAATATACCGAAAACGAAAATTTCGGACAGTCTCGCCTTTGCGAGCGCGGCGTTCTTTTTATCGAATTCGGCTTTTTTACGATCTTCTCTGTTGAATATCTGTATGATTTTCATTCCCGAAAGATTTTCGGAAAGGAAGGTGTTCACACCCGTCGTGCCGTCCTTGATTTTTCTGTACGACATTCTCGAAAACTTTCTGAATATCACCGTGAAAAGCACGATAAACGGCGCAAAACAAAGTACCATAAGCGTCAATTCGTAATTAAGGAGAAGCATCGCGACTACAACGCCGATTACAACGAAGATGTTTTTCGCCAGGTTTACTATCGTGCCGGTAAAAAGCATCGAAATGGCGTTTGTATCGTTTGTCACTCTCGTTACAAGCGTTCCCACGGGAATAGCGTTAAGTTGCGCGTGCGAAAGGTCTTCGATATGGACGAAAATATCTTCTCTTAAAGACGAAACTATTTTCTGACCCGTTTTCTGTAAAATTATCGCCTGGAAATACGCGCTCACAAGCGAAACGATAAGTATGCCCGCGTACGCTCCGACTCTTATGAACAATCCCGAAAGCTCGAATTCCGTCTGAAGAACCTTTTCGATATCGGAAACGAGGAGGGGTGAAACAACGTCGTACGCAACCGAGAAAAGCATAAGGATCATAACGAACAAAAAGTTCTTCCAATACGGCTTAGCATACTTCATAAGTCTGCCTATAAGTTCTTTATCGGACATTTTTCGGTTAAATCCGATTGCTTCTTTTTTGTCCTTTATCGACAAAAAAGCAAAGAGAAACGCTATCGAGAAAACGCCTACGATCGCGCCGACTACTATAAGAGGATAATACTCACGCATTTTCGTTACCCTCCTTTTTCTTTTCGTCTTCGATACGCTGAAGTTCGACGGTTTTTCTGTACTCCTCGCACGTTTCCATAAGCTCCTCGTGCGTACCTACCGCGGCGACTTTTCCGTCTTCGAGGTAAATTATTTTATCCATTCCCCTCACGGTAGAAATTCTGTGAGCAATCAATATTGTCGTTTTCCCTTTTCTCGTTTCGTAAAGATTGTCGAGAATGGCTTTTTCCGTTTCCGTGTCTACCGCCGAAACCGAATCGTCCAGAATAAGCACGGGAGCGTTTTTCATCATCGCCCTCGCAATGGAAATTCTTTGTTTCTGCCCGCCCGAGACGGTTACACCCCTTTCGCCGAGCATAGTTTTATAACCGTCGCGGAATTCTACGATATTCGAATCCACGTTGGCGAGAATAGCCGAATTTCTGACGGCTTCGTCGCTGAATTTGTCCGAAGCGAACGCGATGTTGTTTTCTATCGTGTCGCTGAAAAGAAAATTATCCTGCGGAACGTAGGCCGCGTTCTTTCTGAGTGATTCTATCGTGACGGAGTTAACGTCCTTTCCGTCGATAAACACCGTTCCGTCGGGAACGTTGTAAGTTCTTAAAATAATGTCGGCAACCGTGGTTTTCCCCGAACCTGTTCTGCCCGCAAGCCCGACGTTTTCTCCCGCATTGATTTTAAACGAAACATTTTCAAGTACGTCGACTTCGGTATCGGGATATCTGAAAGTAAGGTTTTTAAACTCGATTTCGCCTTTTACTTCGCCGATATCTTCCGCGCCTTCCCTGTCTTTAACGTCCTGCGAAGCGGAAAGAAGCTCGTCTATTCTCTTCAAAGACGCCTGACCTCTCGATTTCATTCCTATAAGCTCGGAAATAGCCATAATCGGCCAGACGATCGCGTTGAAATAACCTATAAATTCCATAAGCTCGCCGACGTTGAACTTACCCACGTATACGAGATAGCCGCCGTAACCGAGGATTATACATATAACCGACTCGATGAAAAGAGTTATCGCGATATTTAAAAGCGTCGAAAATCTTACGAAATCGACGTTCACGTCCTCGTTATACTTATTTAGTTTTTTAAACGCCGCAAGTTCTTTGGCTTCCTTAACGAACGCCTTTATAACGGCAATACCCGAGAAATTCTCCTGCGAAAAGTCGGAAAGTTTAGAATAAGCTTCCTGCCTTATATCCCACTTTTTCTCCATATATTTTCCCACGATCATAGCCACGAAAAGCATACACACAAGCGGAATCGCAGAAAAAAGCGCGAGAATCGGCTTTAAGACAATCATTTTATAAAGCGACATACCGCCGAGAAAAAGCGCGTCGCAAAGCATCATAACGCCCCAGCCGAAACAATCCTGAACGGTTTCGAGGTCGTTCGTGAAAAGCGACATTAAATTCCCGACTTTGTTTTTCTGGTAATAGCTCGCCGAAAGAATTTCGCAACGGGCGAACATTTTTGACCTTAAATCCTCCTCGACCTTTGCCGCCGCGCCGAAAAAGCAAATTCGCCATAAAAACCTGCCCGTTACGAGAACGAGGATGACTACTATGAGCGGCAGACAGATTTTATCGAGGACAAAATTCATATCGAACGGTACGCGTACGCCGTTTATAACGTTAAAGCCTTCCGCCATACCGTTGATTACGTATTTATATAATTCGGGAATCGCAAGCTGAGCATAGTCCACCGCGACGAGCGCGAACAGACCGAACAGCAATATGTACCCGTACTTTATATAATACTTGTTAATATTTTTTCCGAATATCATAAAACACCTGCTTTTGTATTGATTAGTTTAACATAAATAGCTTTTTAACAAAAGCTTTTTTCTTGCAATTTCACATCGGATTTTCTTATACTCCGTATAACTTATTTAATATTTGTATTTTTTCCTCATAAAAATAAGGAAAAGAACCGAAGCTATGAACGCGAAAAGCTCGGTTGCGAGCGACGCGAACCATATCCCCTCTCTGCCCCAAAGAACAGGAAGAAGAAATACAAAAGTCGCCTGAAATACAAGCGCTCTCATAAATGACAAAATTGCCGAAACAAGTCCGTTGTTGAGCGCAGTGAAAAAACTCGACGAGAAAATGTTTATCCCCGAGAACAGAAACGCGAACGAGAACAATCTTAACGCGTAAACCGTCAGATCGTAAAGTTCTTTGTTGTTCCTTACGAATATGTACGACAACGGCACGCTTAATCCCTCCGCAAGCCCCGTTAAGAATATACCGCAGGCAGACATCGTTATAACGCTCTTTTTCAGCACGTTTTTCAGCTCGCCTATGTTCTGCGCGCCGTAGTTATACGCGATAATCGGTGCAGTACCTATCGAATAACCTATTTCTATAGCGAGGAAAACGAACTGCACATACATTAAAACGCCGTAAGCCGAAACGCCTTTTTCGCCGTAAAACTTCATAAGCTGAACGTTGTAAAGCATACTTACGATCGACGACGAAATGTTGGAAAGAAGCTCGGACGAGCCGTTCGTACAGGCTTTTATTATAGGTGAAAACTCGAGTTTGGTTATTTTAAATCTGAGTTTGCTGTCGTTCGGACGGCAGAAATAAATAAACGGCACAAGACCGCCCACAACCTGTCCGAGACCCGTGGCGATTGCCGCGCCCGCAAGTTTCCATTTGAAACCGACGATAAAAAGCGCGTCCAAAAGCGCGTTGGTTACGCCCGCGATTATCGTTACGACAAGCCCCATTCGCGGTTTTTCCGCAGCCGATAAAAAGCTGTGGAAAATGCCCTGCATCATAAAAAACGTCGTGAAAGAAATAACTATCGTTCCGTAAAGAACGCAGTGCTCCGTCATCGCCTCCGTTGCTTTTAACAAACGGCAAATCGGGTTTATAAGCAAAATTCCCGCAACCGTTAAAATCACGCCGAGGATAATTGCGAACAAAATCATCATCGAGAAAAGTTCGTTCGCTCTTTTTTCGTTCCCCTCGCCGAGAGTTTTCGAAACAAGCGCCGTTCCGCCCGTACCCATCATAAATCCCGTTCCGCCGAGAATCATTATGAAAGGATAAATGAAATTTATCGACGCAAACTCCGTTTCGCCGACGTAGTTTGATATAAAATACCCGTCTATAACGCCGTAAATCGACGTTATTATCATCATAAAAATCGCAGGTAAAACAAATCTGAATATTTTTTTGTAAGTAAAATGCTCCGAAAGCCGTATCTTCATAGTTTTAGCCTTGTGTGTCCGCCGAAAATCGCCTGTAAACTTTATAAGCTTTTCCCTCGGTAAATTTTGCAAATGAGTATTTCTAAAGATATTACGAGCCTTCCCGATAAAAAGGAAGGCTCGCGAGTTTTTAAAGAGATTCGAGATAAGAGACGATATCGCCTACCGTTTCAAAGCCGGCAAGCTTTTCGTCCGGAATGGTTATTCCGCTTTCTTCTTCAAGCGTCATTAAAAGCTGAAGAATATCTATCGAATCCGCACCGAGATCTCCTTTTATCGTTGCCTCCGGGGTTACCAGACTTTCGTCGACGTTAAGCTCGTCGACAAGTATTTTCTTTACTTTTTCAAACATTTTTTCTCCTTTTTCGCCGCTACGGCGACTATATATAATTATTTTTCCGTCTTGCCCGTCCGCAAAAAATTTAACGGATAACGGTTTTATAAGCTTGTTCGATACATTTATATACGGCGACTCCGTTACTCGATCCGTGACCTTTAACGACTACTTTTTCAAGCCCTAAAAGCACGCTTCCGCCGTAATTTCTGTAATCCATAAACTTTTTCTCTTTTTTGAATGTTCCGAGCATAAAAAGCGCACCGATTTTACTAAGAAAAGACGACTTTATATCGTTTTTCAACCTTTTAAGCATTTCGAGACACGCTCCTTCCGTGCTTTTAATGAGAACGTTGCCCGAAAAACCGTCGCAAACGATAAGGTCGTACTTTCCCGAAAGTAAATCTCTGCTTTCCATATTTCCGACAAAATTGACATTCGGTTCTTCTATTAAAAGCTTGTACGCTTCGCGGCGAAGATCGTCCCCCTTCTCCTCTTCCGTCCCGACGTTTAAAAGCGCGACCTTCGGATTTTCTATTCTGTACGCTTTTTTAAGATAATCGCTACCCATAACGGCATACTGTCTGAGCTGTTCGGGCGTTGTTTCGATATTCGCCCCGCTGTCGCACACGCCGACAATTTTTCCGTTCATCGTTGGTAAAATCGGGCAAAATGCGGGTCTTCTTATGCCTTCGAGGCGACCTATTCTTAAAATCGACGCGCCGACGAGAACGCCTGTCGCTCCGCACGAAACGAGAGCTTTTACATCCTCGTTTTCTCTTAAATCTTTTATCGCGCGAATCATCGACGACTCCTTTTTCAGCCTTACGGCGTTTATAGGTTTGTCGTTTCCGTCAACCTGTTCGGGCGCGTTTACTATCTCTACCCTGTCTTTCGGATAATCTTTATCTTTCAGCTCCGCGTTTATCGATTTTTCGTCTCCGTATAAAACCACGGAAATATCCGAAAAATCCTTAAGAGCGAGCAAAGCTCCCTCTACGTTTGCCGACGGACTGTGATCTCCGCCGAGACAATCGACAGCTATTTTTATCACTTTAATTCTCCAAAACTTTTACGTACGAACGACGGCGTTTGTGTTGCCTTGCGTTAAACCTCTTCCACAAATTCTGAATCGCGAAATTGTCTTCGAGATTGAGATTCGTTTCCGCGTATTTAACTCCGTCCTGTTTTAAAATATCGACAAGACCCGCGGCGATTATCGCGGTTATTCCGCAATTTATATAATCCGGGCGGACGGCGATAAGTCCGAGATCGATTATTTCGGGTTTTTTGATTGCTTTAAGAACTCTTATAAGCCCCGCAGGGGTAAGTTTTCCCTGTGATTTTTGCAAAGCTTTAGCAAGAGACGGAAAGCAAATTCCGAGACAAACAGGCTCGTTTTTATCGTTAAGAACAACCGTAACGTGTTTTATATCGATTATGAGACGGAAATTGTTCATCATCAGTTTTTTCATTCCGTCGGTAAACGGAACCGTACCGTAAATATTTTCGTAGCCTATATCGAGAAGCCCGAAAAACGCGTCGGCATACTTATCGAGAAATTCCGCCGTAGATTTGCATTTCGGTAAATGAAGATTGTATCTTTTCATTACGAAATCTGACATTTTCTTTATGTTCGCGATCTCGTCTTCGTCGGGAAGATAAACTTTCGACTCGACCCAGTCTACTTCCTTTTTATACCCGCAAGCTTCGATCAACGCGCCGTAATACTCGGCGTTATACTGCTCTTCGAACGTAGAAAGTTCGTCGAAACCCTCGACCAGAAGCCCTTCTCTTTCGAGATCGGAAAAGCCGAGAGGTCCGCAAACCGTGTCCATTCCCTTTTCCAAAGCGAAATCTTCAACGGCTTTGAAAAGCAATTTTGCGGCCTCCTCGTCGTTTTCGCAATCGAACCTCGTGAATCTTACTCTTTTTTCGTTATGCTTTTCGTTGGAAGCTTTCTGTAAGATCGCGGAAATTCTGCCGACCGTCACGCCGTTTCTTTTAGCAAGAAAATATGCGGTTTCGCACGTGTCGTTATAAACGAAATCGTCCTTGAAAATCGTTTTTTCGTCTCTATATAAGGGCGGAACGAAATTAGGATTTTTCTTATACATTCTGAGCGGAAAATCGATAAATTCTTTTCTGTCCGCTCTCGTTTCTACTTTTTTTATTTCTACCATATAAAATTCAGATTAACGGTGCTTCGCATGGAACGAAACTCCCACTCCGTTAGGTCCGCAATGTGCGCCCGAAGTAGGATTCGTCGTGATAATTTCTATCACCGTGTCCGCGCCGTATTTTTCCTTTAAACTTTCGGCAATTTCGTTAGCTATATCGGGCGCGTCCGTATGACCTATTATTATCGAATGGTCTTTAACGTTATCCCCAAGCTCGTCGACGCAGGAAAGAAGCCTTTTTATAGCTTTCGCTTTTCCCGTTTCCTTGCCGACGCTTACCATTTTGCCTTCGTCGTTCATATAAATTATCGGACGGATTCCGAGAAGCGTTCCCATCGTTGCCGAAAAGCCGCTCACTCTTCCGCTTCTGCGGAAAAATTTGAGGTCGTTCGCAAAGAAATACTGCGCGAAATGCAAAACCTCTTTATCCGCCCATGCGATTATTTCTTCGGGCGAAGCTCCTTTTACGTACATTTCGCCGATTTCTTTTGCTATATTATAGCTCACGATGGTTATACCTTTCGTGTCCACGGCATAAAACTTTCTTTCGGGGAATTCGTCTTTAAGTTCTCTTAAAGCTTCGTCCATCGCGTCGAACGTTCCGGACATAGCTCTCGAAAAGTGAACGTATAAAATATCATTGCCTTTTTCGAATTCCGGACGGAAATATTGTTTATATTTCTCCGTCGAAACCGCGCTCGTCGTGGGAAGAACTCCGTTACGAAGTTTATCGTAAAACGGTTTCATATCAAACGTTTCGCTGTCCTCGTACGGGAAATAAGTCGTTCCGTCAATAGAAAACGGCATACTGATAAGTTTATATCCGTATTTTTTAGCCTCTACGGGTGTAAAATCGCAATCGCTGTCTGTAAAAATCGTATACATTTTTTTCTCCTTATCATTCAAGTACGAACATATAGTCGTATACGGGTTGATTCCCTTCGATAACGATCGTCTCCGTTTCGGGATATCGCTCGCTTATGTGATTTTTAATTTCTTCGGCTTCCTCTTCGGTCGTGTTTTCGCCTGTGAAAACAAGCATAAGCCCTCTTTCGGAAGCTCCCGCCGCTTCGAGAAGTTTTTCGGCGGCGCGGTTTTTGTCCTCGTCGTCCGAGTAAATTTTATCGCCGACGAAACCTATATAATCCCCGTTTTTTATAGACACGCCGTTCATCGCCGTATCTCTGTTCGCTTTCGATACGCAGGCGGTCACTACGCCCTCTACCGAACTTTTTATGCCGTCTATGATATCTTCCGTCGTTCCGTCCGTTTCCATCATAGATACGGCGGCGTAGCCTTCGCCGATCGTTTTTGTTTTTATGACTATTATTTCCGCTTTGTCGTAAAGCTCGGCGGCTTGTTCGGCGGTTAAAACAACGTTTTTGTTGTTCGGGAAAACAAAAATTCTTTCCGCGTATACCTTATCGAACACCGCTATCATATCGCCCGCCGACGGATTCATACTCTGTCCGCCGTCGACGACCTCGTCAACCCCGAGCGAAAGGAAAGTTTCTTTTAACCCCTTGCCCGCGGCGACAACGACAATGCCCGTTTTCTTTTTGTGATTATTCTTTTTCGCAAGTTTCGCCTGCGCGTTATCTCCTTTCGTCACAGCTTCGCTGTGCTGAAGGGTCATATTTTCTATTTTCAAAGTAAGGAACTCGCCGAAGTTCTGACAATAACGCAAAACACCGCCGGGGTCTTTCGTGTGAACGTGAACCTTTACGATACTGCCGTCCTTAAAACAAACGACCGAATCGCCCACGCCGTTCAAATAATTTATAAGCTCGTTTTCGTCGAACGTCTCAACGTCCGTCTTCGCACGCTGCAAACGAAGCAAAAACTCCGTGCAATAACCGAATTCCAGAACGCTGTTTTCGTCGAAAAGCGAAAAATCTACCGAGGGAGCCGTTTTTATAACTTCTGCTCTTTTTTCTTCGATGTAATCTTCACCTCTTTCGAGAGCGTCTTTCATTCCCTCGAATATGTAATAAAGCCCCGCGCCGCCGCTGTCGACAACACCCGCCTCGGCAAGTACGGGCAAAAGATCGGGCGTCCTGTCGAGCGAACGTCCCATTTCGCCGAGAAGTTCCTCGAAATATTCTTCCAAGCCTTTGCAGTCCATAGAGTTCGCGTATCTTACCGCGTCTTTAAAAACGGTAAGAATAGTACCCTCTACGGGTTTGGATACCGCGCCGTACGCGCTCGTAACGCCCGTTTCCATTCCGCGTTTTATATCTTCGAAATCGGCTTTTTCAAGCCCTTTGAGTTCCGAAGTTATCCCCGCGAAAATTCTCGATAAAATAACGCCCGAGTTCCCTCTCGCGCCGAGAAGCATTCCTTCCGCCGCGGCTTTGGAAACCGCCCCGAGATCGTTCCCGGCTTTTTTCGCCGCGTCCGCTCCCGAGCCGAGCGTCATAAGCATATTATCTCCCGTGTCTCCGTCCGGTATCGGGAACACGTTAAGATCGTTTATATCCTGCCTGTATGCGGCGAGTTTGAAAGCCCCGCCCGAAAGCATACCCGCAAATTCTTTTCCGCCGATTGTTATCGTCTGCATTTATATCTCCGAATCGGATCAAAGCTTTTCTTTCGTCCGATTCCTTTTTTTTGGATTTTAGTACGTTCTCCGTAAAGATCCGAAAAGAAAATTCGGACTTTTATGCAAAAATTCTCCGTTTTTAAAAATGCCGCCTATATGCCCAAGATAAAACGTACTGATTTATTATATAATAATCTTCGGACTAAGTCAACGAAATTTCGTCGCGAATTCATATAAAGATATGTTTTTGCTTTAGGTAAATGCGTTTTTATGCAAAAAATACGTTTACACGGAAAAAGCGATCTCTTTCGAGATCGCCTTTTCCGTTTGTATTTTAAGGGGGATTAGGGTAAGCAGTTTTTACGTAAAGAACCTTACTGCTCTTTACGTTATTTATGATATCACTTCAATGTGACGGCATTATGATAACGAGATAAAAAATTTTTATCGGCAATTTGCCCGAATATCTCCGATAAAATCAGTGATTTTTCAGCTTCAACGACAGATAACGCGAAGCCCGGTTTTCCCTCGGCGACGACCGTTTTAAACTTATTTTTAAGATTGAGAATTATTTTCTCGCTTTCGTCACACAAAGAAAACCAAAATACAAAATCGTCGGGCAAAACGATATTTTTCGCCGCCTTTAAAAATTTTTCGTAAACGGGAGTTTCAAAGGCTCTTTGCTCTAAATTTCTTTTCACATTACGGAATTTATCCGCCGCGAAATAAAATTCGCCGTCATTATAAGCGGCGTTTTCGCTAAGTAGCGTCCCCGACGAGCTTTCGTTAAAAGTATTTTTTACTATTACGTCTACGCCCTGCCCTTTCAGAAGTTTCAGAACGTCGGGATGAAGAACATTTACGGAAAAGTCGCAAAGATTCTGCATTCGAGCAAATGAAATTTGTTTCAAAGGACGGATTTTTTTCTTTAAAAAAGCGTATTCTTTCGGCAATAAGTCCGGCGGGAACGGGAGAACGCCGTCAACGTCGGTATAGTTCTCGTAAACGTCGGCCTTTAAGGCCAAAGATAAAAGCGCGCCCGTTATATCACCTCCGCCGCGCGGCATAATCTTTATATTGACGTTTCTGTCCGAGCCGTAAAAGCCGCCCGTGACGAACCCGCCCGTTCCGACGAATTTTTCCTTTATCAGAAAAGACGAAAAAGCGACGTCGAGCTTACCCTCTTTTCCGAAGCGAATTATTTCCGCGCTGTCGACAAACGGACGAAGCGAAACGGCGGAAAAAATTTTAGAATATAAATATTCACCCCTGGAAATTAAAAAATCAGGCGATGAGGTTTTTTCTTCCTCGCGCCCGATTTTCATTAGTTCGTTATGCAAATCGAATTTGATATTCAATTCCCCGCAAAGAGCGGAAATTCTCTCTTCGATTTTTTTTAAAGCCGCCTCTTCGCTTTTGCCCTCGCACAGCTTTGGGTACGCGGCAATAAGTTCGTCGGTAATTTTTTTTTCATTCGTCACCTTTCCGCCGGCGGAAACGGCAACGGCTTTTATCTCGCCGCTCCTTTCGGAAATCTTGACGGCTCTGCGGACGGCGTCCGCAGTAGCCATCGATGTTCCGCCGAATTTGGCGACTTTAATCAATAGTTCATCACCAGAAAAACGAATACGGCGAGTACGGCGGCAAGCGCAGCCGAAATTATCGCTCTGCAAACTTTGGTTGAAGTTTTGTCTTTATGTTCTCCGTTCATATTAACCTCTCTTTATCGTTTTTATCAGTCTTCCTCGTCAAGGAGTTCCTGCCAGTAGTACTCTTTGAGCATCTGACGGAGCATTTCCGAATCAACGTAACGTTTGATTTTTCCGCCCTGAGCAATAGAAATAATACCGGTTTCTTCCGAAACGATGAGAGCCGTTACGCTTATCGTTTCCGTTATGCCGATACCAGCTCTGTGACGCGTTCCGAGTTCCTTCGGAAGATTTACTTCCTGCGATAAGGGAAGGAAGCAACCCGCGGCGTGAACCTTGGATCCGTTTATGACCATAGCTCCGTCATGAAGCGGGGTTTTCGGGAAGAATATGCTTTCGATAAGGGCGGCGGAAATTTCGGAATCGATGATAACGCCGCTGTCGATAATTGTTTTGGGCATATTTCCGTTTGCGAGAATTATAATCGCGCCCACGTCGTTTTTGGACATATTCTGAACGGCTTTGACGATTTCGTCGATATAATGATTGACGTTCTGAGCCGCCGTGCTATTTTTGACGACGTGCTTTGTTTCGCCCGCTTTTTTAATGCCGAAATCCCAGATATCCCTTTTGATTTCCGTTGCGAACAGCACGAAAACAATCACAACGAAAGGCGATAAGATGGCGAGATATGTGAACGGTTGCTTTTCTTTATCGTAAAGAATAAACAACACGCCCGTCAGGGCAACATATATAAACATAACCGCGATCATCCATTTCGCATTGTTCCTCTGCAAAAGATTTATCAGATAGAAAAACAACGCGAAAAGGAGAATTATCGTAAGCGTGGTCGAAGCGACGTCGGCAGCGAAAATGCCCGCCACTTTTTCAAGTATTTCTTTCATATTCTCTCCTATAGTGTATTATAACCCAGTCGGATTTTATGCTTTTTCTCATAATTTTTACTCCTCGCAGACTAACCTGAGGCTATCCCACGAGAATATTTAAAATCCCGTTCCACATTGCCGATTGAGCTTCGATTTTGCCCTGTTTGAAAAGCGAATCTTCTTCCGAAAGCTTATCCACGACCGCTTTAAGCCGTCTCGGCGAAAACCTACGGGCCTGTTCTCGGGCTTTTTTCACCGCGTATTCTTTTATGCCGAGATGAGCGGCAAGCGCGCCGTCGCTCTCGGAAGATAACGCAGCGAACAAAAGCTTGCGGAAATGATAGTAGAGCGAAACGAAAAGTTTCTGCCCGTCTCCCGACGAATCGAGCATTTCGATAAAGGTTTCGTACGCTTTGTCGTATCTTCTCGAAGCGATGAAATCTACAACTTCGTAAAGCTTATACTCCGTTTCCTTAACGCAAAGCGCGTCCACGACTTCCTCGCTTATCTCTCCGCCGTCCGAATACGCTATGAGTTTTTCGGTTTCGCCGTTTATTCTCGTCATATCGCCGTCGCAAAAATCGATAAGTTTTGCCGTTGCGAGAGAAGAAATGGTACAACCTTCCGAGCGGACTCTGTTGTTTATCCAACCCGAAATGAGAAGATTGTCGCCCTTTGAACAATCGACGAAAGTAACGTTTTTCTGTTTTGCCAAACTCTCGGACGGATTTGAATTGCAAATAACGAAAACCGTGGTTTCGCAAGGATCTTCGAAGTATCCCGAAAGAGCCTTGATATCTGCGGCGAGCGGATAATATTCCTTGACCGCGACAACTCTTTTTTCGCTCATAAACGGATAGCTGACAAGCGCGGAAATAAGCTTATCGGGATTACCTTTAACTTCTTGCCCGTCGAAAACGGTAAGATTTAAATCGGGTTCGGAAAGGCATCTTTCGCAAATAAGCTTCAATGCGTAAGACACGAAAAACGCGTCCTCTCCGCTAACGAGATAAATCCTTTCTGCGCCCGACGAAAGGCTTCTTTTCAGTTCCTTGAATTTCATAATCAATATATTAGCATTTTTATTTTTAAAAATCAACAATTTAAATGTCGTTTATGCAATTTTGATCCGCGGTATGTTTTTTCGATACACTTCCGGTCTGATTTCAATGCGATAATTCAGCCGCATCGAAACAACCTCAAAGCGAAGCGAGCGTTGCGACGATTACCGAAACCACGGCGAACACCGCCGAATAAATTTTGGTTTTCCGTCTGTCGTTTATAAAATCCGAAGCAACAATAAGCGCGACGAAATACACCGCGGCAAACAACGCGGGGAACACGGTTATGCAAAGCGGAAAATTCGCAAACACGTTGCATAATCCCGACATCAATTTTATAAGATTACTCGGTATAAAGAGGGCTATAAGTCGATTAACGGGCAAAATCGCACAAACAATCAACCCTATCCAAAGAGAATAAAACGTTACGCTCACGAGCGGAAGAACAACGATGTTCGTCACGAACGAAACGAGCGGGAAATACCCGAAATACATAACCGAAAGCGGCGCGGAAACGGAATTTGCGGCAAAAAGCACGCTTAACGTATCCCCAATTCTTTTCGGCGCAAAAGAGAAAATTTCTTTTATCGGAGCGACGAGAAGAATTATCGCGAAACTTACCGCAAACGAGAGAACGAGACCCGCGGAGAATAAATCAAACGGGTTTATCGCAAGCACGATAAAAAGAGCAATCGCTATGGAATTTATCCTGTCCCTCTTTTCTCCGAGAGAACTCGCTATTGCCGCCACGGAACACATAACCGCCGCTCTCACCGACGAAGCCGTCATTCCGCAAAGATACGCGTAAAAGAAAAGCACGACGGAAATTATCAAACTTTTGATTATCTTTTTAACCGGAATAAACCTGAAAACAAGAGAAAGCGCGGCAAAGACAAGACCTACGTGCATACCGGAAACGGCGAACACGTGCGCTACGCCGCTCATTCTGTAAGCTTCGATATTTTCGCCCATTTTATCGGTGTCGCCTCTGATAAGAGACCGCGCAACCGCAAATTCTTCTTCGTCCGACCCGTCGGACAAAATATCGTCCGTAAATTTTGCGAAACGCGAGCAAAGGCTTTTACTTCTGTCCGCCACCTCGCAAAACGTCGCGCCCGAAGCGATCATCGTTTCGCCGTAAAAGACATTCGACGATAACCCGTCGCCCGAATATTCGTCGCAAGGAGAAGCCGAACAAATAACGTTCACGAGGTCGTATTTCTTAACTTTCTTCGGAAAATATTTTATGTATAATTTCCCGCCTTTCTTTCCGTTATAAACGCAATTCTTCAAAGTTACGAAACGCGCGTTATTGTCGTATTCTCTGACAAATTCCACTTCGCCCGAAACATAATAATCTCCGCTTTCGAACGCTCCTTTCTCAAAAGAATTAAGCGAAACGTTTGCGGAAAATAAGCCGAGCGAACAGAATATCAGACAGAAAGCCGAAGTAATCAGATAAGTTTTGAAACGGCTTTTGACGCAAAACGGCAACGCGACGAATATCACGGCTAAAACGGCTATGATTGCAAGCGACGACGCTTTTACTTTATCCGCGCCGAATTTACCGAAGAAAAATATTCCCGCCGCGAAAGAAAGCGCGCAGAATAAAATCGGTCTGAAATTTATCGGTTTTCTTAAAAATCGTAAGACTTCCCCTCTTCGGCTATCTTCCATCTTTCGTCGATTCCTGCGCTTTTTAAAATTTCAGCCTCGCTATACAAGGGGTTGATGTGCGAAATAATTGTTTTTACGTTAAACTTTTTACCGTATTCTACGCATTTTTCAACGCTTAAATGCGGCGAATTTTCTTTTCTGTCGCGCTCCAAAAGTCCGCCGTCGGCTAAAACGAGATCGGAATTTTTAAAAAGTTTTTCCACCGACGGACACTCGTTTGTGTCGCCCGTATAGGCAAAAACGCTTACCCCGTCCGAAATTTTAACGCCGTAACAAAGTTCGGGGTGTTTCATCGGGTAAAAAGAAAATTTAAGCCCGATATCGGAAAACTCCTCTTCTTCTATGTAGCGAACGTCGAAATACTTAAAGTCGCAAATCGCCTTACAAAGCGGGGTTTCGGATTTCGGACAAAAAAGTTTGATTTTCCTGTCGAACAGACCTCTGTTTTCGAGTTGCTGAAGGTAGTAAGCGAAAATCAAAGCGTCGGACGAATGATCGAAATGAAAATGCGTGATAACGATCGCGTCCACGGTTTCGGGCGCAACAAATTTTTCAAATTCAGAAAAAACGCCCGACCCCAGATCGAGAAGCATCTTTTTATTTTCCGCTTCGAGCAGATATCCGCTCGTCGCACCGCCCGCTTTCGGGAACGGTCCGTATTTTCCGAGCACGGTTAGTTTCATAATTACCTCTTTATCGCAGCCGTCCTAAAAAACTCGCGGCGGCGTAAAAAATTTTTATTTCATTTTCAAAACGTTTGCATAAATGCGGAATTTTCTGATATAATATAGTAGTCGCAAAGATACGATTGCTAAGTTTGCAATCGCAAAAAACAAAATCAATAATTCTGCGGCGTTCGAAACGGAAGTTAATTAGATCCACAAATCAAATAAGGGAGTCCGTTCGTCCGACGATAATACGTTAAGCCCGCGGTCGCGGTTAATCGGACCTATATTGACGGGAAAGCGAATTTATCCGGCAAGACACCCACCTGTTTTTCGGAAACGGGTTGATTTTTCTTCGCGTACGGCGCAGGCAGAAAAAAGAACTTATCGCGATTTCGCTTATCGGTTTATCGGAAAACATCCGAAAATCGTTACATAAGCGAGATCGCTTTTTTCAATTCGTAATCTGTTCCGATTTCGTAAGTCGGCTCGTAAATTCTGTCGGCATAAATGCCGAGCGCGCTTTTGCAAACGCCCACGCCGTGAATCGATAAATCCGATACGGGCCAGTAAATCTTCGCGGTGGTAAGCTTTATCGCGTCGCCGCCGAGCGGATTTACATAAGTCGTCTGCATAATGCCTTTGCCGTAAGATCTGTAAACAATCTCCTCGGGATCAGCCTCCGCAACGTTTTTCCCGCCCGCACTTGCCGAAAGAACCACGCTTACTTTTCCGTTCGTATCGTAATCGAGCATCGCCCCGATTAACGCTTCGGAAGCGGATGCGGTACCCGTGTTTGCGAGAATTACTATTTTTTCAAAACCGTAATCGGGATAATCGACGGACGAAGAATAGAATCTGCTTTCCGAATTATCTTTATAAATTGCTTTCGCAACAAGTTTTTTCGAGCCGTGTTCGCAATCTATAAAATGCGCGGAGATATTTTCTAAGATATCCATATATCCGCCCCCGTTGTTTCTGAGGTCGAGAATAAGTTTGCTTTTTTTGTTCTCTTTAAATTTCTGCAAAGCGACTTTCATCTGCCACGACGACGAATTAACTTTCGAATCGCTTCCCCTGCCGTTGAACCCCGAATATTTTATATATGCCGTGTCTTCGCCGAGATCAAGGTTGCCCTCTCCGTAAAGTTTCAAGGATAAATCCTCGCCGTTTTCGTTCGAAAAACGGTAATCTCCGCCGTTATCCTTATAAAAAACGTATGCTTCCTGATAATCTCTGAAAGAAAGTTCGCATACCTTTTCCTTTCCGCCGTTCGAAAGACGGAGCGAAAACAGCTCGTCGTCCGTTATTTTGTCGAACAATTCGGCAAGCTTTTCGTAATTCGTTATATCGATAAATTCTTCTTCGCCCGATTTTTTTAAACCCGTGATAACGTCGCCCTCGGCTATTCCCGCCTTTTCCGCAGGAGAATTTCCCTTGACGGAGCTTATCGAAAGCGTATCTTTGTTATACGAAATGCCTATGCCTTTTCGTCTGCCCGCCGCGCTTTTCACCACGGCTTCGTACTCTTCCTTAGTCATATACTCCGAATATCTGTCGATTATGCTGTTACCCATAATCGAAACGAAATCGTCGGATTCCTCGAGATAATATTTTTTATATTTCTCGACGATAAAACGGAGCGAAACCATTTCGGGGTTTGTTATGTCGCGCAAAAAATACCCGGCGAAAAACGAGACAGCCATAACGGCGGCCAAAACTATTGCCGAAATAATTATCCTTGTCGTTTTTGCCTGAGATTCCGATTTGTTTTTTTGCATTTTCCTCTCCTTTCCGATCGGAGAAATCCGAACGGCGAGCATATATATTTGTAAATAATGTTGTGTTCGGTCGAAATTATATCAGCCGATAAGCTTATAAAGAATTACCATAAGGCGGAACGTCATTGCGTCCTGAAACTTACGGATATCGAGACCCGTGGCTTTTTCGATTTTATCAAGCCTGTACATAAGCGTGTTTCTATGCATAAACAGATTTCTCGAAGCTTCCGAAACGTTGAGGTTGGCTTTTAAAAATTCAGTTGCCGTTTCGAGCATTTCCGGGTCGGCGAAAACGCTTTTCGTGTCGGGTTCGGAAAGAACGTCCAGAAACTCTTCGAGCTTGTACTTAGGCAAATCCTCGAGCATTTTCACGAAAACATATTCCTTATACGTCGCAACTACCGTTTTCATTTCGAAAAGCGCGCTCATTCTCAAGGCGATCGTCGCCTGTTTATAGGAAACCGCGCTGTCCGAAAACGAACTCACCGTACCGCCCACGCCGATTTTTACTTTTATTCCGAGTTCTTCCTCTATCGATTGAGCCATAAGGTATGCGTAATCCGTCAGAGACTGAAACTCGTTCTCCTGCGTCGCGCCGTCGCTGAAACGAACGTAAGCGCAGGAAATTTCGTCCGTCGCGACGACAAGATCGAGAGCGTTGGACTTGAAATTCTCCAAAAAATCGATAAGGTCGGAAGAAATCCCGTCCTGAACGTTAAAAACGTAAACAGAACAAGGCAAGTCAGGCACGCCGAATTTCCTCATATACTTTTGTGCCTGCAAGGAATTGAACTCGCCTAAAAGCACGTTTTTGAGAGAGTCCTTTTTGCTTACGGGAATGTCTTTTCCGCCGATATTTTCGAGCATAACCGAAATTATACCCGCAACGCGTTCGCCCTCGTGCGCGTTATCGTCCACATAGCCGACATATTCGTCCGACCTATGGCGGAATTTAAAATACGTTTTTCCTTTTTCGGGTTCGTTTTTAACCCCCTCGACTTTCCCCTCGGCGCGATTTATCATTTCGCCCGCGACGGGAGAATAACTGTCGTCGCCGTTTTCGAGATACACTCTGACGATAATTCCCGTTCTTTGTTTTACGGAATCTATAAGTCCCGTTATTTCGTTATCCATTGTAATAATTCCTTTTTAAGAAAATCAAAAGCTAAAAATCTTAATTCTGCCTGCCAGGCTATTTTGCCCCACTAAAACCTTATAATCATTTACAAGATAATCTTTTACAAACCTCTTGCCATAGCGCAAAACGCAAGACATTCTTTTTCCGTGAAAATAAGGTCGTCGAGCTTTGTTCGGTAATCGTAAAAGAAAGAATATAGTTCTTCAATCTTTTCCGCTCCGTTGAACGGAATCACCGCTTTGAACTCTCCGTCCTTTTTAACGAACGCCCGCGAAATTTTATCGCCCGCAAACCCTTTTGTTTTCAAAGTACCCTCTATCCGTTTTTCGATATCGATAAGCGTGAAAACAATATAAGGCGCATAGTTCTTCGTGTCCGTATGTTCGGCGAGAAACTGCGTGGTTTCAATACCGCCGCGAACCGATTCCGTTTCGCAATCAACATCGAAAAACCTCTCTATAAGTCGATTAACGCTGCTGATCGTCGTGTTACGATAGAAATAACCCATCGCGTGAACGTACAACAGTCCGCCGTCTCCGCACACGGTTAAAACACCTTTCTTTCTGTAAACGGTAAGTTTTTTCCCCCTGTTTTCAAACAGACAATAATCGTCGCCGAGAGTCGTTTTCACTCCTTTTGTCTGCTTGAAAATATATTCGCAAAGAGGTTCGTATTCACCGTTGCCGCTTATTTTGCAGCCTATGCCCGTAACGACCTGTTTTTTTCCCTCGAACAAAGCCGCTTTCGCAAGTTTGTCCACGGCTTCGTTGTAACTGTTGTTGCTATGCCCTTTTACCTTTTCGAAAACGATTTTAAGCGCGCCCGTGTATCTTTTGAGCCTGTTCATATAATAGACCGAAACCGCGCCTTTGGCTTGCCAGCGACCTTCCGCCCAAGCAGATAAACCTTCGTAGTCGTGATAAATTTTAAGCTTGTCGCAACCGTTTAAAAAAGCCCATTTCACTGTTTCGAGCACGCCGAGAATTTCTCCCGCAACGTTTCTCGAAGAAAGAAATTCGGAGTTATTTCCGCTGTCGCAAAAGGAAAACTGCCGCCCGTCCGGCAAAAAAGTAATCGCGCCGAACGAATATTTTCCCGTCGACTCCTCATAGCTTCCGTCCGTATACGCAACGGCATAACCGTTGTTCATATCTTCCTTAACGGCGTTTTCGGCGTAGTCCTCGCCCGAAAAATAACATTCGGCTTCCTTTTTCGAGGAAAAACTCTTGTATTTATAACCTTTCTTGCCGGCGAGGAACTCCTTGCAGGAATCCCAGTCGGTGAAAAGGTGTTTTTCATCGTTACCTTTAACGGCGTAATACTTGCTCAATTTAACTTTGTGCCGATTTCGACACACTCCTGAATATATTTTAACACAAAAAATATTTTTTTACAACTATATATGAAATTTTAACCGTTTCGGTAACAAATTTACCGACAAGCCCATTGTGTAATATCATTTTGTATAATATCATCGAAAACAAAACGGCATTTTACGCAAAAGAAAAGCCCGTTTCGCCATTATCTCAACGAAACGGGCTTTTGATTTTATTCTCAGACTTTTATATATTCTTTTATTGCCGAAACGACTTTTTCGTATTCGGTTTTTACATTTTCAAAAAGCTCGTTCGCGTTCGCCGTAAAAGACCCGCCGCGTAAAACCTCGGTCAATTCCGCCGCGGATTTTCCGAGCGCCGTGAACCCGAGATTTTGCGCTACGCCTTTTAACGTATGCGCGCCCCTGAAAGCCTGTTCGGCGTTCTGCTCATTCATTCCTCCATAAAGCAAAGAAAAGCTTTCGTCAGAGATAAACCTCGCGACGAACCGCGAAACAAGCTCCTCGGATATAAGCCTTTTCACAACGTCGTCATAATCGCCGCCGATAGAATTATAAAGCTGTTTAAGCGTCATTTTCTACCCCCCCCCCGAGTTTTTTTAGCTAATCTTTGTATACACATCACAAGCTTATCACCGTCTATCGGTTTGGCTATATGCGCGTTCATTCCCGCCGCGCGGGCATTTTCCACGTCGTCGGCAAACGCACTCGCCGTCATCGCGATTATCGGAATTATCTCCGCGTCCGCGCGATCCGAGGCTCTTATTTCTCTCGTCGCGGTAAGACCGTCCGTAACGGGCATCATAACATCCATTAAAATCGCGTCGATGCCGCCGACTTCGCTTGCGTTGAAAATATCCACGGCTTCTTTTCCGTTTTTCGCCGAAATGATATTCGCCCCCGCAACTTTAAGAACAAACTCCACGATTTCGAAATTGATTTCGTTATCTTCGGCAACGAGAATATTAAGTCCTTTAAGTCTGCCTTTTTCGTCCGTAACGGGCAAGGATAAAACCTTGTCGCGGGCTTCGACGGCTTTTAACGTTATGTTTACGATAAACGTCGTTCCTTCGCCCTTTTTGCTCTCGGCGGATATATTCCAACCCGCTCTGTCGATGATTTTTCTAACTATCGAAAGACCTAACCCAACGCCCTCGAGAACCGTTCCGTCGGTCTGATTTTCGCGTTCGAAAGGCTCGTACATTTTCTTTAAAAACTCCTCGTCCATACCGATACCCGTATCGACGCACTTATATTCAAAAGAAACCATACCGTCGTTAAACCCCGTTTCGCGGCACGAAACGGTTACTTTTCCGTTAGGTTTGTTATATTTTATAGCGTTTACGATAAGGTTCGTGAAAACACGTTTCAGCTGAACTTTTCCACCGTAAACGTTGTCGTGAATTATATCGTGCCGCTCGACGAACATCGAAATGCCCGCTTCTTTTGCCTGTACGCCCGTGAAGGTTTCGACTTCTTCCAGAAGTTCCGACATAACGAAATATTCGTCTTTCCAGACCGGTTCGGTTGTATTAAGTTTGTTCATATCGAGAATATCGTTTACGAGATCGAGAAGATATCCGGAAACGTTCCAGATTTTTTCGCGGCACTCGCGTTGTTTTTCGGGATCATCGTAATAATATTCGCCTATTTTAACCATTCCGCGAATACCGTTTATCGGCGTTCGTATATCGTGGCTCATTCGTCTTAAAAAGTCGGTTTTAGCCTCGTTCGCGCGGATTGCTTCGGCTGCGAGTTTTTCTTTTTCTATACGATAAGCTTCGTCTCGTTTTTCCTGTTCTTCGCGTTTTTTACGGATAATCATAGCTCTTACGGTTATGATAACCGAAACGGCGAGAAGATAAAACAGGAGAAGGTAAGGAATAATCACCGAACGCCCGCTGAAAACGTCGGAATTAGGCATATATGTGTAAATGTATAATTCCCGACTCTGAGATCTTATTCCGTAATAAATTCCTTCGTCTTCAATATAGGTAAGTTCGTTAAAAGCGTCGCTTTTTCTTAACTTCCGTACAATCGGACAATCCTGAGCAAGCGTGCCTACCACTCCGCCGATATTTGCGGCAAGAACAACATTGCCGTCGGTAACGACAACAGTTCCGCCGGAAGCGAAAACATATCCTTTTAAAAGCGTTGCGACCGAAAATCTGTCGTCTTCGACCTCTTCGATCCAATGACGTCTGTAACACAAAACAACGCCGTTTCCGTCGTTACGGGAGACCATACTGTAATCATAATAATAGCCGTTCTTTTTCAATCTTTCCGAATAACTTTTGAAAAGATCGCCGGAAACAGAGCCGTATGTTTCGAAAAGGGTTTCCCATGTAGTCGCGTCTTCGTCGCCGTCGGAATAAAACGCAATCACTTTGCCCGCCGCCGATTCTTTATCCGAAAAAGTCACAAAAATGCCGTTCAGCCTGTTACCTTCCGCAAACGATCGAATTTCGGCATCGAGATTGTCCGATTCGAAATCTATCATGCCCCTTATTGCAAAAGCTTTATCGGAAACGTCAAACAAACTCCTGGAAGTATCTTCGCTTGAAAGCTCTTCGTAACGGATACACTGTTGTTTTACATACGTGCCGACCGCATTCATCTGTTCTTTTGCGTAGTTCTTATCGTTCGCCGTCGTTATAAGCGTTGCGAAAACACCTATTATAAGCCCTACCAGTATGAACGAAGCGATATGGACGATTCCTATTCCGGAATCGCTGTTTTTCTTAATCATAATTCACCACGCATAAATCGGGGTTAAGCCCGTAAGAATTAAATAAATTTGCGAAATAGCCGTTGTTTTGCAATAATGAAAAAGTTTTATTCGTCTTTTCTATAATGTCCGCATTGGTTCCGCGAAGAAACGCAACGCCGACCCGAACATCCAGAAGCGTCTCGTCGAGAATCCGAAGTTTCATCGTACTCGATTTCATATATTCCAAAAGAACGGTTTCATGCCCCGCAATCGCGTCGACATAACCTTTGTTCAAAGCGGCAAAAGTATAGGACATATTCGAAAAACAGTTCAATTGCTTTATTTTCGGGATGTTTATTTTTACGCCTGCTCTGCCCGAAAAAATCTCGTCCGGTTTAGTTGTTGCCTGAACCGCGATTCTTTTATTTTCAAGATCGGAAATCTCGACAATCTCGCTATCCTCGCGGACTGCGACAACCTCCCGACTGTTCATATAAGGCAAAGTCCACGAGTATTCGTTTTCTCTGCCCGTTAAAGAAAAGCAACCCCACACGCAATCGACCTCGCCGCGCGCGAGATAAAATTGCTTCTCGCTCCACGTGATATGCACGAATCTGGGCTTATAACCGATATGTCTGCACACTTCTCTCGCAAGCTCCACATCCAGCCCTGCAAACTCGCCGTTGTCGTCGCGATAAACGAACGGTTTATAATTGTCGACCCCGATAACAAGCTCGGGAAGATTGTTTTCGTTTTCGGCAGACTCGCCGCCACAACCGCAAAGCAAAATCAACGCCGAAAAAAGCGCCGTTATGAAAGCCGCCGCCTTACGTAAAAAAGATCTATTCATCAGGAAAATTCTCCTTGTTCGCTATTTTCTTAAAATTTTCCGAACACTCCTCGAGACACTCTAAAATAAGCGGATTAAACGCCCCGCATTCCCCGTTCTTAATCATTCCCATCGCTTTTTCGTGCGAATAAGCGGGTTTGTAAGAACGTTTCGAGATAAGCGCGTCGTAAACGTCGCAAACGGAAACAACCTGCGCCGAAATCGGAATTTCGTTTCCTTTAAGTCCGTCGGGATAACCCTTTCCGTCGAACCGTTCGTGGTGGTAACGGCAAATTTCGCGCGCGTACTTTATGAGCGGCTCTTTTTCGAATACTTTTATGTTAAGGAGCATTTTCTCGCCGAGAAGAGTATGAGTTTTCATTATTTCGAACTCTTCGGGGGTGAGTTTACCTTTTTTATCGACTATTTTACGGTCTATTCTCACTTTTCCTATATCGTGCAAAGCCGCCGCCGTGGAAATAGCGTAAATTTCGTCGTTTTTAACGCCGTAAGCTTCTTTTTTCGTGACGTAACGCTCTAAAATAAGCTTTGTGAACTCCGTCATATGCTCCGCGTGCGTTCCGCCGCCGTCTTCTTCCGGGTGTTCGACGATTTGACTTAAAATCTCTACGGTCATCATACGATTTTTGTCTTTAACCCGCATTTCGCGTTTTATTTCGGAAAGCAGCTGTTTTTGTTTGGAATAAACATTTATCGTGTTTGAAACACGCCTATATACTATTTTCGCGTCGAAAGGGCGGGTTATATAGTCGGAAACGCCTTTTTCGTAAGCGAGACGCATAGAATCGTTCGATTCGTCGCCCGTTATGGTTATAACCGGGATATCCGACATAAGCCCGCGCTCGTTCATATAATCGAGAACGCCGAACCCGCTCATACCGGGCATAATGAGATCGAGAAGAACGACGGAAATATCCGCGCCGTAACGTTCGATTTGCGCGGTTGCTTCTTCTCCGCTTTCAGCCTCGATAATTTCGAACTCGTTTTTCAGAATACTCGACAGAATTTCACGGTTAAGCGAGGAATCGTCCACGATAAGCACCCGCTTTTTCCTCGGAAGCAAATCGTCCGGATTGTCGTTTCTTTTTATTTCGGTAATAACGCAGTCTTTTTTTTGTTTTGCGATATACATAAATTCGTCGGCTTTAACGGCGGCGTTTTTAATCGTTTCTCCGCGGCATACGATTCCGCCCGCGGAAACGGACGGCTTAATGGCGGGATAATCGTCCACGACGGTTGCCTTGACGCTGTCGCAAATATCGCTTAAACACCTTCTGAAAGCTTCTTCTTTAACGCCGGGAACGACGATCAGAAATTCATCTCCGCCGTAGCGTACAACTTTATCTGTAAAACGCACGCAGCTTTTCACGGCCGCTGCGACGGCTTTAAGCACGGCGTCGCCTACACCGTGACCGAATAAATCGTTATAAAGTTTAAAATCATCGAGATCGATCATCGCGATGCCGCCGTTTAATTCTTCCCCCGCCAGAAATTCTTCGTAATAACGGCGATTATAAGTTTCGGTTAAGACGTCTGTATATGTTTTCTCGAAATACTTCGCAAGAGGTTCGGCGCATCCGTCCTCATCCGCGTAATCGACGACTATATTCTCGTCGAACCCCATTATCATTTCCATAACGCAGGGCTTTCCGTCTACTTCGCGATAGTCCGCTATCACCTGAAAAACGCCTTCTTTAGTCTTTTCGATTTTTGTGAACTGCCGTTTTTCGGTCAGCGCGCGATAGCTTATACAGTTGCGACAAGCCGAACGTCTGTTCCACACCTCGAAACAATCCCCCACGACGCGCTTGCTTTCGCAATTTTTCGTTCTCGCGCCAACCTCGTCTTCCGAAAGCAATCTTACCGCGGAAAACACGTTGCCGAGTATTTCCATTTCGGTTTTAACCTTATTTTCGGTTGTAATCCTGTAATCTTCCGACATATCAAAATCCCTCGTTTTCTAATTTTTTCTTTAGCGTAAAATAACGGCAAGCGCGAGCTCACCGTTATTATATCAACATATAATTTTTTTTGCAAGCCTTTAAAAGCTTTCCTTGTACACAACCAAAGATTCGGACGGTTGTTTCAGATGCTTGAACGCATAAATATCGGAAAAACAATATTTATACCGGAGCTAAGGCTTGTTCCGCCCTGCTCGCCGCGTCCGGAGTTACGAGATAATTTTTCCCGTTTTCCGTTTTCTTGACGTCGTTTCCCGAAATGTAAACCGAAACTTCGTCGCCGTCGGGAACGATTACGTTTGCGTAAGCCGATTAAGTTTTGCCCGTTCCGAAGAGTATCGCGAAAACGGAAACGCAAACGATTACCGCAACAAGAAAGACTATGATAAATTTTTTGATAACGTACTTTTTCATCTCCGTTCTCCTTTATCTCGCAAATACAAGTTTGCCGTCGCCGTCACCCGAAAATCTTTCCGTGCCTTCGACTGTTTTTCCGTCGCCGTCGTGAGACAAAACAAAATCGGTATACACACCCACAAGTTCCTTTTTATCGGAAAATACGAATTTGAATACCGAAACACAAGCGAAAACAACCAAAACAACTCACAATGCCGCAAAAAGAATTCCGTCGTCCGCCCGCATCACAAGCCCCGTTTTGTTTATTATCGAATTACCGACGAAAATTATCGAAAGGCTGTTGCCCGAGAAATCCACCGTTTCGCTCTGCCCAAAGGAAGAAGGTTGATATCTTTTTTGCTTCCGTTTCTTTTAATCGCGACGATTGCCCTCCATCGTCGCGATATCGTCGGCTTCGAGCATTCCGTCTTCGATTTCGTCCTGCTCGCCGCAAACCATAATCAATGCGACAATCAGCGCGCCTACGGCTACCATAAACGCTATACCCTGCCAGGTTTTGAGCCATTCGAGGATTATTCCCGCTTTAGGAATTCTCCCCACCGCTTTGCCCACAATCTGGCTCGCGAAAATCGGATCGGGATCCTCGCTTACGTTGGCGTCGCCTTTCGCGTAAAACTTTTCGCCCTCTTTGCGAACAATTCTGTGCGTTACGGAAACGGTATCGCCCGCAGGGAAATAAGTTATTATGTCGCCGACTTCGTAGGTCGGACTTTTTTTGATTATTATCGTGTCGCCCGCTTCTATCGCGCCCGACATCGATGGGGTCGCGACAATCAGAACCGATCTTCCGAAAAAGGACGGTATGGGCGACTTTTTAACATATTTATCGTAAGCAAGCGTCGCCGCGACGAATACGAGCAAAGCGATCACAGCTCCGAAAAGAATTTTGCCCGCTAAAGACAAAATATCTCCGAATGTTATTTTCTTTTTTTCATTTGTCTGCATAATCGCTCGCTCCTTTGTTTTCGGTTGCTTTGTATTTCCGAAATCTGCGTTTTAGTCCGTTTGCTAAGCTTGCTCGGCGATTACTTCAATGGTTGTCGTGTATTTCTTACCCGAAACACCGAGCAATGTGTCCTTGTGGTCGTCGCCGCTTTCGAATTTCCATTCCCATTCGATCGTACAGGATCTCGAACTTTTGATATTTATTATCATATTACCCGTTTCAAACCACCCTTTGTTTTCGGTAAGCTCTAAGTTTTGCCCCTCCGAAATCAAGGAATAATTTATAGGCGGAAGTAATGCGGAATCTTCGTAATTGTATTTAAATCTGATTTTACATTTCAGAACCGAGGCGTTAGGGTTGTTTATCATAAACATATACGTGCCTTTATCGCCCGGTTTGATCGTTTTGTTTCCGAATATATTTATATCTCCCGTCGCGCTCCATTCTCCGTCGGTATCCACAACCGTGAACTCCTTTAAAACGGGTATGTTTTCGCGAATTATCACGACGAGCGATATTACGGAAACCGTTAATAAAAGTAAAAGAAAAAGAAGTATCGGATAAAACGAATCTCTTTTTATTTTACCGGTTATTTCTCCCCTTTGATACAGATATTTCCCCTCCGTCACGAACGCGTCGACCGGGTCGACTTCTTCGGCGCGACCGACGCGTTTGCAAGAGGCGAAACAAACATGATTTAAGTCGTACAACTTGTTGCCACGCAAATAACACAACAACGCGCCGCTTTTATCGACGACTCTTTTTGCCCCGAAAAACGGTCTTAACGGTCGTTTTACGGGTTGGTTTGTGAATTTTGCGTTTATTTTCATATGTACAACTCCGAACGGGTTTCGTTATCCGTTCTGTTTTTAATTTTTTGTTTCCGTTTGGCTTGACGGATTTATCGAACAGCTTTTCGCTTTTGCGTTATCTTTTTTTTAAGTATTGTTTATAAAAGGTTTCGCAAAGCGCTCAAGCGTTCGACATATGGGCTTTTCGCCCGAAATCAGCAAAATGATTTTGTTCAGACTTTTAAGCCATTACCTGCTCAACGGAAATGTTAAGCGTGAAAGCAATGGAAGTGTTAGTTCCGGCTTCAACGGTGAAACCATAATCGGTAGGAATAGTCGTTCCGCTTGCAGTCCAACCGAGAAGAGTATCAAGTGCATCGGAATCAGCGATCTCATTATTCTCAAACGCCCAAGCCCAGGAAATCGTATATTCATCGTTGATTGCGGCATCGCCTGCATTATAAGTCGCTGTTGCGGGTAATTTTTCAACAATATTTTCAAGAGTACCTTGAGCGATGTGATCGGTTACACCTTTTTTGGTAAGAGTCCACACAACGGGGTTATACGTTCCGGCTGTTTCACCTTTCTTATATTTAAGAACGATATCTTTATATCCTTTCGTAACAGAAATTTTAACCTGTGCTTTTACTTCAGCAGAACCTGCGATGGTGAAAGTCATAGAACCGCTGTGTCCGGGAGCAACTACATTGTAAGTACCTGTAGCTTTTGCCGAAAGAGTTGCAGCATCGGCGGTCGTGTTAGATACAACGCCGGCAACATAGTTCTTACCGAACAATTTGGTCGTATCGGTAGAAACGGTGAAACCCCATTTAGCAACGTTTGCTTTGCCTTCTTTCTGTTTGCTCGAAATGTACTTAGACATTGTGTAGCCGCCGAATCCGATTACGGCAACAAGTAAAAGTAAGAGCGCGATAACGAAAATAGATTTTCTGTTATCTTTTTTGGTGTTTTGTGTTTGTCTCATTTGTGAGAACCTCCATTAAATAATTTTTTTCTACAATAAAGCTCGTCACTTTCCCCCGTAAAACGAAAAAAGGTTGCAACCGACGCTCATAACTTAAGTATGAGCAGAAAATTGCAACCGGGCGGACTTTCCCCGAATGAAAATAAAAAAACCGATTGCAAAACGTACTTTTATAAGTACAAATTGCAACCGGGCGCACTTTCTTTCGTTAAAAGTTCCTTGGCTTTGCGTCACCGCCTCACAACGGTTTTGCCGTATTCATTTTTCGTTTTACAGATAAGCTTCTCACCTATTTGCATTTTCAGTATATTGTACTTTTGCGAAATTGTCAATTATTTTATGTGAGAATTTTGTGAAATAATTTTCAGTTGAAATATTCGCTTTTTTAAAAAACCGGCAAATTGCTTATTTTACACGGAGTTCGGTCGTTTATCATTATTAAATACAAATCATCTGAATTAAATACAAATCATCTTAAAATCATCTGAGCCAAAGCCTTATTAGCAAATACGTGAGGAAAAATCCGAGAAAAATTACGAGAATTCTCGGTAGCATAGCGGCAAACATTCCGCTTATCATTGCCCTTTCTTCCTTTTTCGTCACTTCTTCCTTTTGCTTTTTATTTGCTTTTCGGTTTTTATCTCTTTTGGGGCGCGCGGAATAAATCGCTCGTCTGTATGCGGGAAGTTCGTTACCGTCCATTCTCGCGACCGTCATTCCGTTATCCCAATCGTCTTTCTTTTTCTTCATAAAAAGATTATACAACAAATTCCGCTCAAAAGCAAATAAAAACGCAACGCGAAAAACAGGATAATCAGCTTTCGATTTCTATTTTCTTTATTCCGAACGGAACGACGGTATAATCTGCCGTGAAATTATCGGGTATTCCGTGTCTCCACTTCCCGGGGAACGTGAACGCGTCCGGACCTATACCCCAATCCTCTTGTATGCCTTTCAAGTGCAACGGACCGAACATATTTCTTAACGAAGATTTCAGCACTATTCTGATTTCGTTTTCGCCGTTTTTTGCGCCGCTTAAAACACACTCGTTATCGAGTACGCAACCGCTCGTTTTCTTTCCGTTTACGTAAACGTCCGCGCTGATATAATCTCCGATAAGTTTTATTTTATGGCTTTCGCCCTTAAGATTCACTTTGCCGACGATTTCCGCTTTACCCGCAAAGAACTTATATCCGTTCTCGGTAAGGTTGGAAAACGCCGCGCTTTCAAGCGGGAGTTTGCTCTTTCCGATACGTAAATTTTCATCGAGAAAACAATTCGATTGAACATAAATCGGCTCGATAATCGTGTTATAGACCAACATATTGACCATAGACTCGGTTATCCCCTCGCCGTATAACGTATCGTAAACCACGGGCGACTGATAATAATTTATCTTGAAAACAATTTCGTTTTCGCCCGTTTTAGTCGCCTCGGAAATATCCGCATCGTAAAATTTAACGTCGAAATCGCTATCTGAAATATTGACTTTTTTACCGTTTACCGTTATTTCGGACAAGTTGTTGTTCTGCGCGAGAAGATTAAGCTTAATCGGCTTTTCGCTAACGCTAAAACGATATTTAAGATAGGTTTCGCCTATATGTTTCGTCCTTATAAGCTCGTCCGAAATCTGTTCGATATGTTTTTTCTTGCCGAAATGCACACCGTCAAACGACGCCTCGGCAAAATCGACGATAAGGTTGTTTTTCGTTATGCTCTCGAGAACAAACTTATCCGTAACGTCTTTTGTCTCGGAATAAACGTTGGCTTCTTCAGCGAAATCGTATTTTTTAAGCAACACGCTTTCGTGCGGTCTGAGCGTGATTTTTCCGCCCGTCTTCTCGATTTTTTCGGTTAAAATGTCCGCTCTGCCGTAAGAGAAGTCGACTTCAACGGTAACGGTTTTAGTCTCCTCGGTGTTTAAAATAAAGATAAAATCGCCGAGTTTCCCCGATGTTTTTCTTACAAGTACTTTTCCGTCCGCTTTAACGGTCTTGTTGTTTCCGATAATCTCTTCAAGAGATACGCTACCGTTCAATTTGTTGAAATCAGCCTTTTCGCCGTCGCAAAGCGTGGGAAATTCGCCCGTAACGCAAAGCTTTCCTCCTTGCCCGACGAATTTTTCGAGCAAATTGTAAGTGGATTTCTTAATACTCCTTCTGTTCGGAAGAATAACCGTTCCGTAAGATTTTTCGCCGAGCGTTATCTTTCCGTTTTCCGCTTTACCGATTTTTTCGGCAATAGATTCGTCGAGATAATGATACTGAACTCCGTTCTCGGCAAGGTCTTTTGAAAACTTATAAAAATCATCCTCTATTTTTTCCACGGAAGATTTATCTTTGAAACGGTCGTACGTAAGATATACGTCTCTTATCGCATGAACGACGAGAACGTCGGCTTTTTCTTCCGTTTCGGCGAAAATGTAGCCGAGCCGCGTGAAATATTTCAAGAAATCCGCATAATTATCCCACCACGGATCCTGGCGGGAAAAAGTCTGCGGGAAATCTTTCGCGCCACCGCCCTGCAAACTGTAATTCATAAGGTGAACAACGAGATAATTTACGCCTAAAGCATACTCGTAATCGCCGATATATTTAAGCATTCTTAAATCCGCGCTGTACCCGGAGCATGCGAAACTTTCGCTCATAATCTGTTTTCTGCCCGTCTGCGCGGCTACGCTTTCGACCTGAATTTCGTCCATAACGCCGTCCATACCGCGGCACAAATGATCTATGCCGGGAATATGCTCGTAAAGATAACTCGGCATAGAATCGGCAGAACCCCACATTTGCGAGAACAAATGCGGTTCTTCGACGGTATGCCCGGTAAGCTCCGCCCCTCTTTCGTCGCACCAGTCGTACAACCGCTTATAGTAATTGACGGTGTAAAGCTTATTAAGCACGGAATAGTATCTCGTTCGGAACCGATATCCGCTTTCGAAATCGTAAAAAAGATAAATAAGACCGTCCTTTATATCCTCACCGAACTTCTTTTCAAATTCCTTATCCGCCGCGGGCGAATACGGCGTGGCATAACGGTAATATTGCGGTTCGTCGGTGAAAAAACCCCTTACGACGTTGCCGAAATACTTTTTAAATCTCTCGTAGTACTTATCATAAGTTTTTTGGATAAACAAACTCACCACGTCGGGATTTAAAATATCGACGTTACAAGGCGAAAGTCTTTTATAGACTGCGTAATATTCGCCTTTTTCGAAAGTGTCGTAAACTCTTTTGAAATCCTCGCCGACTTTTTCGTAACAAGCGAGCGCGGTTTTGTCAAATTTATCGATTTTTTCACATTCGAGATAAGGCGCGAGGTTTTTTTCGTCCTTTAACAGCTCTCCGCCCACAAAACCGCTCGGATAACCGAACTCGTCGTAAAACCAGACGCAAAGTCCCTCTTTTTCGGCTTTTTCCACGCAGGCGGAAACAACTTCGAACCACTTTTCGGAAAGATACTCCGTTGTAAGCCCCGCGCGCGCGTGAATGATAAAGCCGCCGTAACCGGCGACTTTCATCTCCTCGATCTGCCTTTCCGCTTCAGACGTTTCAATGTCGTTGTTCCAGCTCCAGAACGGAACGGGCGCGTACTCGGCGCGAGGAATACTGTTTAATTGTTTAAAAAATTCTTTATCCGTCATCAATGTTTTTATCGTTTTGTAAGCCTTATTTTATATCGTCGGGCTTATCCTCTAAAACAAGGTCGTAATCGCCGAGTTTATTTACCTTGAAGCCGTTCTTCTTATACTCTTCGTAATTAAACGCTTCGAGTTCGTCGATCGCAAGCTTATGGAATTCGTAGAAATTATGCCACCAGGTCTGATCCGAGCCGAGCGTTGCCGAAAGATAAGCGTCCGCTATGTCGCAACCCATTGCCGGAGCTACGTAAAACGCGCCCATTGCGAGGACGTTTACGCCGTTGCCAGTTATCGCTCTTCTCGCCGCGGGAACGCTTTCTACAACGCCTGCGTGAACGTGCGGACATTTGCTTGCCGCAATATGTATTCCCATACCCGTACCGCAGAACAAAAGAGCTCTTTCGTATTCGCCCTCGGAAATCATCGCGCCGACTCTTAAACCTACTCTGTGGAACATAAGATCGGTATCGTTAGGATCGCTGTCCTTCTTAACGCCGAGATCGAGGATTTTCCAACCCTTCTTTTCAAGGTGCTTGACAACCGCTTCTTTCAAAGGAAATCCCGCGAAATCCGCGCCTACAACAAGATATTTGTCTTTTACAGTTTTCATTATTTTTACCTCCCGTAATATATCATTACATTTTAAATATTAGTCTATAAGTCGATTATTCGGCTATTTTGAAATTATACTCGCCCGCGGAAAATTCCTTTTTCCCGCTGTCCGAGATAAAGCTTGCAACCGTGAACGGCGGAACCTCGAGATGCACTTCGATTTCCTTTCCGTTTCTCTTCCATTCCGATTTAACAAGTCCTCTTACCGTTTTGTATGACGTTTTTACATAATCCACGTCTTTTACAAATACAGGTTCGATCAAGATTTTGTTTGCACCGAACGCCGTTTCGTCTACGTCTATTCCGCCGAGGAATTTATACAAAAACGCGTCGTAACTGCCGAACATAGGATGATTGAAAGAGTGCATTTCGTTGGTCATTCCGTATTCCCATCTCTCCCACACGCTCGTCGCGCCGTTGGCAATCATATATCCCCACCCGGGATATTCGGGGTTTTTAAGTATCTTAATCACGTCTTCCGCGTAGCCGTATTTCGCGAGCATATAGAATACGTGACGATAACCTACGTTTCCGCTCGTGCAGTGATAATTTCTTTCGACGACGTCGGCGTGAATGTTCTTCGCAACCTTTTCCGCATATTTCTCTTCGCAGATACCGAGTGACAGCGCGATTGCGTTTTCGCTCTGCGTTCCGCGGGAATAATTGCAGGTCTTTTCGTCGAAATATTTAGCGTTGATAGCCTTTCTCGAAAGCTCGATATCTTTTTCGTAAAGCTTGATATCCTCTTTATTCCCGACGATTTCGGCAATCTTCTTCATTTCTTTCAGATGCCAGTGAAGATATGTCGTGGAAACAAAAATATTGTCGGGCTGAACCTTATCGGGATAAGGAAGAACCCAGTCGCCGTAATAATAGTAATCCATTATGTAATCGGCGGATCTGCTTTTAAGATATTCTACCCATGCTTTTAAATGCTCGTATTCGTTTTCGCACACCGATTTATCGCCGTAATAACGGTAACAATACGTCGCCATAAGCAAATAAATCACGCAAACGGGGTCTGCGGGAACTCCGCCCGTGTAAAACGGAACGGTGTCCGCGATTTCGCCTTTTGCCGTCTGCGAATGGGTTATATCTCTTGTAAACTTCGGGAAGAAACGAGACATATCGATATTGTAAATCGTCTGATAAACTCTCGAACCGAGGTCGTTAAGCCAGCCGAAACGCTCGTCTCTCTGCGGGCAGTCCGTTAAAATGGAATGTTCGTTGTTCTGCTCGGTTAAAACGGCTATTTCGTGAAGTCTGTTAAGAGTTTCGTCCGAACAAGCGAACGAACCGACCGTTTCGCACGAACTGTGAACATGTTCGCCCGTAATTTCGATAAGCTCGGCGTTTCCTTCTATTTTACATTGAACGAACCGGAAGCCGTGATAAGTAAATCTCGGAGCGTACTCCTCTACTCCCTCGCCTTTAAGAATGTATTTATCCGAACATCTTGCGGAGCGGAGATTAAGCTGATTTACGTAACCTTTATCGTCGAGCTGTTCGCCGAACTTAAGCGTTACCGCAGCGCCTCTTTCGCCCTTGACTTTAATTCTCACCCAGCCTGCGAAATTTGCGCCCATATCGGAGATGAAAACGTTTCCGCCCATATCCGTTCTCGATTTTTCGGGGAACGTACGCATAACCTTTATGGGGTTTATGGATTGAACTTCGAGTTTTCCTTTCGGAGCGGCGGTCACGATCGTGTACATCCAGCCGTTTGCCCAGGTGGGTTCGTAATCGAGCGTCGCCCAGTTCAACGGATATTTTTCCTCTATTCTCGCGTCGTAAACCTCGCCCGAATAAATTCCGTTTTCGATCGTGGGGCTTCCGCCTACCCACCAACCGTTTCCGGGGCCGGAATGATCCTCGAAATACGTGCCGTCCTCAAACTCGACGTAAAACTGAGCGTTGAGCTTTCTCGCGCCGAACCACCCGTAACCGAGTTCCGCGCCGACGACGTTATCTCCTGGAAGAAGATCATCCATAGGATAAACGCAGTATTCCACTCTCTCCGCATACTCCGTTACAGACGGATTAAGCACTTCGTCGCCGATTTTTTTACCGTTAAGGAAAAATTCGTGATATCCTATTCCGCAGATATAAGCTCTCGCCCTCTTGATTTTTTTGTCGGTCGGGAGCGTTATTTTCTTTCTGAAAAGCAGCGTTCCGCCGTTAAAATTGACGGGGATCGCCACCCATTTGCCTTTCCAGTCCTCTATATCGAAAAGCGCGGTTTCAAAGGTTTCGACGTCGCCCGAGTAAATTTTACCCGCCTTATCCTTAACCTCTGCCGTAACGAAATATCTCGAATGAGATTTAAGCGGCGCGCCGTTATATTCAATTTCAAAAACGTCCTTGAAAGGAAGCCATTCGCTGTCCCAGACGTCCGGGTTGTTTTCCTTGACGGATTTTTCGTCGCCGTAAACGGTAATTCTATAGCTTTCTATTTCGGCATTCTCCGAAAACTGCCAGGAAAAACGCGGTTTTTTATTGTCTATACCGAGAGGGTTGCTCCGGTATTCAGTTTTAAAATTTATTATCCTCAACATATTTGCCGTAATTTCGGGCAGCCCCTCCGCCGTTTTGCTAAAACGGCGGAGGGAAACCCGCGTAAAAGCGTATTTCGCCTTAGTTTGTTATTTTATCTTTTCTTTTTGCCGATAACGACAACCATTGCCGCGGCGAGAACGGAAAGTCCCGCAGCACCCGCAGCGCTCGAACCGCAGCCTTTTTTGCCGCCGTTCGAACCGTTGGATTCTTCAGTCTTTTCTCTTATCTCGACGATAAGGTTTGCGGTGTAATTAACTCCGTTGTGTTTAACTCTGATAGTCAACACCTGCTCGCCTTTTTCCTCGGGGTCGAAACCTACGACCATAGCGTTTGCAAGGTCGGTCGCTTCTTCCGTCGATCCGTCGCCGTATTCGTAAACGCCCTTAACCTTGGAAAGGTCGATTTCGGTCGTTCCGGGTTCTAAGATAAGTTTTTCGGTTATCTTCAAGCTTACGATTTTGTTGGTTACTTTAACCTTAACGGTCGCAACCTTATCGCCGACGCTTTCTTCTCCCGAAAGAGTTACGGTAATTATCGCCTCGCCGACTTTCAACGCGTTGATCTTTCCGTTTTCGGAAACGGTCAATACGGTTTCGTCGCTCGAAACATATTTAAACGTACCGCTCGTAGCGTTGGACGGAACTCTTCTTGCGCCTACGACGGAATTCTTCGAACCGAGCGCGATTTCTATTTCTTCGCTCTCGACTTCGATTCCGGTGTAAGGAATGTAAAGCGACCAGCCCGTACCCGCAAATCTGAACATAACGTCTTCCTGCAAAACGGCTTCTCTGTAAAGCATACCGTTTTTATTGCTCCAAGTTCCGTTAGCCGCGTCGGTAACTCCGCTGTGCCCGTAAACGGTGAGACCTTTCATAAGTTTGATTACGTCGCCCTGTTTGTACATCGTTTCGAAGAAGTTATCGATATCGATCGGATCGGAACCGCCGTCTGCTCTCGGGGGGAACAACGCGATGTTTCCGCCGCCTAAGAGATACGAGCCGAATTGAACTTTTTCGCCGTCTCTGAGATATTCGATATGATCGAGATAGTTTTCAAGATCGGCGACCTTGATTTCGGTTTCGCTCGTGAAGTTCGCTTTGTTGGTCGTGCAGTTCGGATATTCAACGAACGTTGCGAAGCCGAACCATTCAACGACAGCCGCTTCGGTGAATTTAAGATCTACCACTTCGATAATACGAACGAATATATCGAGTTCGTATTCCGTATCGTCGATCGTAACGACGATCTTAGCGAGAGTTTTGCCCGTTATCGCAGGAACAACGCTCGTATCTACAGTTTCTTTAAATCTTGCGTTTTCCGCGGTAAGAGAGATAGGCGCGCTCGTGGTTTCATCGTCGAATATTTTAACAACCGTGAAGTTATCGGGGATTTTAGCTTCCGCACCCTTTTCGGTTACTATATCGTAGCTCGTTCCGAACTTTACGCCCGTTACAACGGGAGCGGGTTTAACGTTTACGGTGAAAGAGCTTTCGAACGAGCCGACAACCGCTTTGATTACGGTCGTACCCGTCGTAAGACCTCTTACAACGCCGTTCACGTCAACCGTTGCGACAGCTTCATCAGAGGAAGTGAATTTTGGAGTGAACAACGCGCCTTCGTTAGCGGTGCATCTGATTTCAAGAAGAGACTCGATATAAACGGTGTTTTCTTCTTCGTTATTAGCGATAGCGAAACTCGTTACGTCGTGAGTTGCAGGAACATAAGGAATAAATACGCTTCCGTCGAAAATATATCTCTTTTCTTCTCTCATTCCTTCCGCATTATGTCCGCTCTTTAAGGTGAATCCCTGTTTGATCGTAAATATATCGCCTTTCATAGGAGTATATTCGCCTACAGGAGAAGGATCGGTTGCCTCAGCAAGACGAGAAATGAAATGTCCGTCGTTTACGTAAGTACAATCGGCAAGGGGTTTGATTTCGCCGTAAGCGTTTACGTAAGCAAGATTTGCAAGGTCGCCGGGAGCGTAAGTTCCGTAAGCGGCGTTATTTGCGAGAACAAATTTAACGACTATCGTAGGAGCGCCCCAACCCGAAGGAACGTAGTTTACGCTTTCAACGGTAATTTCGGGAACAAGCTTTACGTTTACGGTAAGCTCATATTCTTTTCCGTCAACGGTAACGATTATAGTCGCCTGAGTTGCGGTATCCGTAACGGCAGAAGCGTCTACGGCTGTTTTGAAGCGCGAGTTTTCGCTCGTTAAAGCGATAGGCGTGCTTGTTGCTCCGTCGTTATAAACTTTTAATATGGTGAAATCTTCGGGAATCTTTACCTCGGTTGCGCCGACGGGAACAAGAATATCATAGCTCGTTCCGAACTGTACGCCCGTTACAACGGGAGCGGCTTTAACCTGTACGGCATAACTCTTTTCGATTTCGCCGACCTTTGCGGTGATTGTTGCATTGCCTGCCGCAACGCCCGTTATAACGCCCGTTTCGGAAACGGTTGCGATTTCGGGAGCGGAGGATGTGAACTTAGGCGTGTAAATCGCGCCTTCGTTAGCGGTGTATTCAAGCTGAAGAGTTGCGTCGATATAAACGAGGTTATTCTCTGCGCTGTTGGTTATTTCGAAGCTCGTAACCTTATGAGTTTCGGCAACGTAAGGAATGAAGCCCTGTCCGTTATAGATATACGCGCAATCCGCGTTTACTCTTTCGCCTTTATCGGACTGCGTAAGCATAAATCCTTTCTGAACGGTGAATATATCGCCGACCATAGGATTATACTTATTTGTCATATTCAAATCCTCAGCGAGACGAGTTATAAAGTTTTTAGAACCGATATACGTACAATCGGCAAGAGGTTTGACTTCGCCGTATGCGTTTACGTAAGAAAGGTGAGCCTTGTCTCCCGAAGCGTACATACCGTAAGCTCCCGCATCGGCAATGGATACTTCGAACTGAACGGTAGGTCCGCCCCAACTTTCATTATAACCGATTGCCGTTACGGTAATTTCGGAAATTGCCGATTCGGGCATCTGCTTGACGAAAGAAGTTCCGTTATAAATGAACAAGGCGTCCTCGCCGAGATAACAAGCGCCGTATTCAAATCCGGCTTTAAAACGAATCGAATCGCCCGTAGCGGGAACGATATTCTGATTTCTGCCGATTGCGACTTGCGATCCGCAGCATTCTACCGTCACACCGGATACTACCGTGCCGTCGGCTCTGGTTACTACCACGTAGTTTTCCATTCCGATACTAGCCCAATATGAACCTGCAACGGAGAAGCCTTTAGCCATAAAAGCCATTCCGTAACCGCCTGCGGCATTCTCGTAATCGACGGCGGTTATTTCGTCGTTTGGTGTTTTTTCGTCCGCAAAAGCCGTTACGGCAAATGCAGTCATAGACAGCGCAAGCATTAAAGCAAGCGCTATAGCCATAAGTTTTCTTTTCATAAATTCCTCCTTATGAAATTTATATTTTTCCTGATTTTACGGTTTTATCCGTATTTTCCTGTTTTTATTTGTTCTCCGCTATAAGAGTCGAGCTAACAAGTCCGTCTCTCGTTTCAACGTAGAAATAGTAATAAGTCGTTTTGCCCTCGGGAAGCTCATAGCTGATCGTTTCGCTATCCGATTTGAAAAAATTCACTTCCCAACCCGAAGCGCCCGTTAAACCTTCGCCGTCAGTAGAAACAAGACCCGATCTCGAAACGGTAACTCCCTCGGGAACGCTGATTTTAACCGTTTTATTCGTCTCGTCAAGTTCGTTGCTTTCAAACGTGACCATTGTCTTCTTTCCGAAAACTATTTCGTCCGCAAAAGCGAAAGGTTCGTTTCTGCCGATTGCGTGCCCGTGAGAATGTAAGAAGCCTTTAACAAGCGAAATTCTCGCGTTTTTGCAATGCGAAGCCGTTTTCGAAACGGTGTGCGGAGCTTGGTTTACGTCGTTTATGCCCGCAAGGAACAAAATCGGCGTGCTTACCGCGGCAAGACCCGTGTCGTCGTCCCAGACGAGCGCGTTCGCGTGGTTTACGTAATAAGACGGAATGTTTCCCGTAGAACCATAGTTGTTGAGCGTGCAGTAAATCGGAACGGAAAACGCAAACCTGTCGTCGTAACCCGAAGTTATCGAAGTTATAACGCCGCCCCAGCTTATACCGCATATTCCGACTTTGTCTTTGTCGACGCAGTCGAGTTTTCTGAGGAACGAATTTCCGCGGATAGCCGTAGAAACGGCGTAATACATCCAGGTTTCCTCTATCGGGAGATTGTCCGCGTCGGCGTAATTCTGGTTATGAGGAGCGGGATATTCCGATTTCACGTACAAGTCCGCGGGGGCGTTGTCCACCGTGCCGCTTTCCTTGGGAATATGCCCTTCCATATCGAGAGCGAGAGCAACGTAACCTCTGTCGTTCCATTCTCTTACCCACTGATAGTAAGCCGTTCCGCCACCGCCGTGAATAAGGAGAACCGCAGGTTTGTTATCTTTTTCTTTCGTCCCCTCGGGGATTCCGAGATAACCGAAAGCGTAACTTTCCTCGCCTTTGTAATCGCTTCTTAAAAATATGCCTTTTATGTTGCAATCGTCTTCTTTTCTATCGTATTCGGGGCAATATTTAAATTCCTGTTTCTGCCACAAATCGAGCGAAAAATCGACCGCGTCGTACACGGGATAATTGTGATATTCTCTCGCGGGCGCGCTGCTTTCTTTCGCGCTGTCTTTCGATCCCGAAGAATCGCCCGCGGAAACGGAACTCCCGCCACCGCCGCAAGCCGAAAAACACAGAACTGCCGAAACGGTCGCCGCCGCCGCGCAAAGTAATCTGTTTTTAATACCCATAAGAATAACTGAGCCTCCCTATCGGAGCTGCGTCGCCCGATATATAATAATCCATAATGTCGTCGGGTTTTTGAATGTTGTCGGTAACCTTGAAGAGAATATGACAGTTGTTCGCCGTAAGATTTAACGAAGCAAGCGGAATCGTGTAAACTATAACGTTCCCGAAAACGCTGTAATCGGCTTTGCCCGCGTTTTCCCAGTTATAACCGCCCGTACTTCTTTCGATAGAAGTCTTTCCGTTTTGTTCGGGGCTTCTGTTGATAACGAAATTATATCCGTTGAAACCGTTCGCGTTTTCGCCCGCGCCGATGAAAAGAGTCATCCAGTTTTTATCCGTTCCGTTATACGGGGTTATCGCGTCCTTGGTTTTTACGTAAACGTAAAGATTAGTATTATTGTGAACAACTTTAACGTCCGTTATATCGTTTCTGTTGCTGTCGTTATAATAATGACCTTTACCTACCGCGTCGGTCGCGTCGCGCGTTATCGCGTCGCCCGAGAAATCCACATAATGTGATCTGACGGTATCCCACTGGAAAAGAGATTCCTCGCTTGAAGTATCGATCGTCATCTTGCGATATTTATACTTCTTACGATCGGTGAGTTTGTAATTTCTTATATTGCGGATAAGCTGCATATAGAAGTTGTCGCCGCCTTCGCCCGCGCCCATCTCTATATCTCTCGAATATTCGTTATTATAAACGTCGCAGAACGTGCCTTTAACGCCGTTCCAGCTCTTTATCGCCATCCATTCGTTCCAACCCGTCACCATAACGTGTTTGACCGACTGACCTTTGGCTTCATAATCGAATACCGTCTGCCATTCGTTCTCGAAGTTTCTTCCCTCGACGAAATTCTCAACCTTATTCGTTTTATAGTTATAGCCCTTGCTGGACTGAGGCGACATGTCGCTGAACTGAATCGTCGGTCCGTGCTGAGCGACCGAAACGCTTATCGACCTGTAATTTTCGTGAATGTTCTGCGGATAATGCCAGCTCATCCACGGAATGGCGTTCTCGTGCTCGATCGCGCCCTGCGGCCACTGCGATTCAACTATTTCAAATCTTTTCGAAAGTTTTTCGGGTATGTAATCGTTATAACTCGGATTAAGCGTCTGATCGCTTGCGCCGCGGCTGTCCGTCGTTATACCCGCGATAAGAGGTTTGCCGTTGGGCGAAAACCAGATATCGTCGTACTTTTCCGTCTGATAGAACGTATCGTAAATCTTCTGAGCAGTCGTTCCGCTCTTGGAGTTGGTATAGAACATTACCTTAGGAACTTTAAAGCCCTGTTTCTGGAACTTTATAAGCGTTTCGATAACGAGCTTAGCCACGTCCGCATAAACGGCGGCGTTGGTCGTGTCGAAGCAAAGGTAATCTATGCCCGCCATAGTGAGAAGTTCCATATGACGAGTTACTATCCACGGATCGGACATCGTGTAATAACCGTAAAGCGGCTCCGCGCAAAAATGAAATTCGCCCATTTTCGAAAGCTCGCTGTCGGTCTGAGAATTAAGAGCTGCCGTTCCCTCTTTCGTCGCTAAAAGCTTGGTGTTATCGTAGATAGCGGACTGCATATACGCGTGCTGACCGAGCCACAACGAATACCATATGCCTACGTATCTCGTGCCGCTCTTATAGCCGCTCGCCTCGTTGAAATATCTGCCGAGAGCATCCGTACCGACGGTGTTTAATAAAGTATACTCCGCAGGAGTTAAATCTCTGTCGTCATCAATTCTTCCGTCTTGCATCGTCGAAGAGCTTTCGTTCAAGCTTTCGTTTTTCTCACTATCGGATAAGGAATCGTTTCCGCTCATATCTCCGCACCCTGCTGCCGCGAATAATGCTAAAATCACGGCAATCGTCAAACATAGTATTTTTTTCATATTTTCCCTCAATACGCATAGGCGAATCTGCCCAAAGGCGCGCAATCGCCGCTTACGTAGTAATCCTGAATATCGTCATAAATAGTGACGTTATCGGTAGCTTTTATCCATACCGTCGGTTCTTCTGCCGTAAGATTTAAAGCCGAAAGCGGAATTTCGAAGGAAATCGATTTGCCCGATACCTTATATTTAATATCGGCAACTTTTTCCCATTCGTACCCGCCGACGGAACGCTCGAGCGAAGTAATTTCGCCGTCCGGCGTTCTGTTCACAACGTAATCGAAGCCGCCGAAAGTTTTATCGGAAGCGTTTTTCGATCTCAAAAACAGATTCATCCAATTTTTGTCAGTTCCGTTATAGGCGGTTATATCGTCCTTGCAGACTACCCTTACGTACAAATTTTCATCGTCGCTCGCAACGTAAACTTCGCTTATATCGTTTCTGTTCGAATTGTCCTCGTAAACCGTCGTTCTGAAACAATCTCTGAAGTTTCTCGCGATCGCGTCGCCGGAAAGATCCTTATAACAATGCAGAACCTTATCCCAGTCGGCAAAAGTTTCGTCGCCGATATCGATCGTGACTTTTCTGTACTTGTAGTCCACGCCTTCGCTATACTTGAATTTTCTTACGTTTATGGCCGTCTGAACCACGAAATTGTCTTTATAGCCGTCTTTCATCATCTCGACGTCTCTCGAATATTCTTCCGAGAACGTATCGACGAAATATGCGTCGTTACCGTCGTCGAGTTTCTGAGCCATCCATTCGTTGAAACCCGTTATCATAACGGTGTTTACCTTTTGTTTCGAAGAATCGGCATTATTTTCGAGTACCGTTCTCCACTGCTGCTCATAGTTTATTCCCGTAGCGGCTTTTTCGGGGATATTTTCGCAAAGGTCGAAATCGTAACCGCGACCGTAGTTGCTCATACTGCCCTTACTCATTGCCGCGCCGGGATGCTGAGCGAGCGAAACGCTCATATATCCGTTGTAATTTTCCTGCGGATATTCCCAGCTCATCCACGGGAAACCGTTTTCTTTGTCGGTAACCGTGGTTTTCCCGTCGGGCCACTGCGATTCTCTGAAATCAAAGAATTCGCTTGTAAGATATTCGTAAAGTTCCTGATCCCCGCCCGCGCTTTGATTTTTAACGCCTATAATAAGAGGTTTGCCGTTCGGCGCGTACCAGAGATCGGCGTATTTCGACATCGGCGCGCCGCTTTGGAAATATCTTCTGTAAACCTTGAGAACACAAGCCGGAGAGTTGGTGTTCGTGTAAACGGTCACCTTAGGCACGTTGAAACCCTGCTCCGCGAACGATTCGAGAATAGAAAACATCAGATCCGCCTGCTCGTCGTAAACCACGCTGTTCGTGTAGTCGTAAACGAGGAAATCCACGCCCATAAGCATCATAATTTCTATATGACGGGTTAAAACCCACGGATCGAGCGAGGAATAATAACCGTAAAGCGGTTCGCCCCAGTAATGGAACTTCTTGGAATTTACCGAAAGATAATCGCTTTTGAGGTAATCCGGGTTTTCTTTAAGAATTTTCGTTAAATCGAGCACCTCGCCCGGCGTTTCGTGAACTCCGTGCCACATATGATAGAAAATGCCTACCTGATTGCCGTTTTTCTCGTCGCCTTTTTGAAACACTCTGCCGTTGTCGTCTATCGCGGACAGGTTGGCATCGGTATACAAAAAGTCGTCTATAAGTCGATTATCATACCTTTTTTGCGGTTTTGCGCTCTCACTTTCCGAAACGGAGTTTCCTTTATCGGAAGAGCCGCTGTTCCCTCCGCCGTTACAACCGACGCAGGCAAAAACGAGAAGCAAAAGCGAAGTTAAAATACAAATTATTTTTTTCATCATTTTTTAAACCCTCAATCAAAACGGATTATTTTAAGCGTTTAATTTTTTACTCTATTTGTCCGTTTGTTATCCCTTAATACCCGACATCGCAACGCCTTCGATAAGTTGCTTTTGGAATATCGCGAAAATTATCGTGGGGATTATCGACATAAACACCGCACCCGCCATAACGATATTGTCCTTTATCGAGCCGACTCTGTCGGTAGAGTTTGTCGAATAATATACGACCTGTGCGAGCGTTCTGAGCTCACCGCCGTCGCAGTATACCATAGGTCCGTAATAATCGCCCCAGTAATTTATAAACACCTGCGACATAACGTAAAGAATTACGGGCTGGCAAAGCGGAAGGGTTATAAAGAAGTATCTCTGGAATGTATTCGCGCCGTCGATTTTAGCAGCGTCGTCGAAATCCTTGGGGATACCGAGCATATATTGTCTCATAAGGAAGATATATACTGCGCCGCCGCCGAAAAGATTCGGTATCGTAAAAGGATAAATCGTATCCAGCCAGTTGAAGCCGCCGTTTCCGAAGATTCCGCTTTTTGAATACATTACGTAAAGAGGAAGCTGCGTTACAGCCGCGGGAAGCATCATCGTTCCGAGCATAAGGAAGAACATCGTGTTTCTGCCCTTCCATTTAAGCTTCGCAAACGAATACGCTATAAGCGAAGCGGAGAACGGAACGGCTATAAGGTTGAAACCGATTATTATCATCGTGTATTTCAAACCGTCGAGATACGCTCTCGGATTCGTACTTCCGCTTTCAACCGTCGTGTCGTAAAAAAGCGTAACGAAGTTTGAAAACTGCCAGTCCTTCGTAAAAAAGTCAAAGCTGTACTTCGCGTTTTCCGCCGTCATAAGACTTCTGTTTATCATATAGACGTACGGTACGAGAAGAATTACAGCAAGAACCGTCATTAAAAGGTACTGAATCGAATTTAAGGCTATCGATTTTCTGCGGGCTTTTGTGCGCAACTGCTCTATTTCTCTGCGAGCGTCGTTATAAGATATATTTTCCGTCATACGTCGTCTCCGTAAAATACCCATTTGCTCGTTTTAAACAGAATAGCCGTTAAAACCCCGACAATAAGCAAGGTTATCCAGGCAAGCGCGCTCGCTCTTCCGTATGACGTAGCGTCGCCGCCGAAGGACAGATAGTAAATTCTGAGGCCCAGCATATTGAGCGCGTCCTTCCTTCCGATGCCGCCGTCGTGCCCGTAAGTTAAAGGAACGGTGCTTTGAATCGTGCCTATAACGGACATTATCAAATTGTAGAAAATCATCGGCGTGGACATAGGAAGCGTTATCGAAACAAGCTTTCTGAATTTGGAAGCCCCCTCTATATCCGCGGCTTCATAGTACTGTTTATCGATAGATTTGAACGCCGAAAGCCATAAAAGCATTCCGCCGCCCGCGCCCCAGAGCCCGTAAAAGATTATCGAGAGCATAGCTCTGAAATCTTCTTCGTCGTGCCACTTGAAAGGCGTACCGCCGAAAAACGCGATTATCTCGTTGAACAAACCTTGGAAAAGCGTGCCGTCCGTTCTCTGAACGTCCAAAGCAGTGAGCTTTTTCCAGATAACAGCTGCAGCCGCCGCAGGAATCATGCACGGCATATAATAAAGCACGCGGAAGGTTTTTATGCCTCTTTTCTGCTCCTTGCTAACCAAAAGCGCAAGGAAATAAGATACCACAAGCCCCAACGGAACGCTTATTATCACGTATAAAAACGTGTTTTTAGCGATATAACCCGCAAGCGAACTTTTGAGAAGCTTTATGTAGTTTTTAAAACCGACGAACGTCCCCATCCAGTCGGACGGGGAAAGTACGAACTGCGGAGACTCGTAAAAAGACATTATCAAAGAGAAAATAACGGGAATAAGCGTGAAAACGATTATTCCGACTACGAGGGGCAGATTGAAAAGCCACCCCACGTAGTTGTCTTTGAAGAATCTTTTAAAGCCCGAAGCTCTTTTATTTTTCGCGTCAGTGTTTTTCTGTAAGTCAGCCACCGTACGCCTCCGGATTATTCTGCTTCTGCGAAAGCATCGTCGATTGCTTTTTTACAGTTGGATATAGCTTTATCGATGGTAAGTTTCATATTGGTTCCGTCGTTGAAAAGTTCGCGGACGGCTGTGTCGATGCTCTTCTTAGCCGCGATAGGCGCGTATTTGAAGAACTCGGGGCACATTTTGTACTCGGAACCCCAGGTGTAAGCCTCGAGGTTGAGGTTTTCGTAGCCTTTACCCCAGTTTGCAACCTTAGGATCGGAAAGGTCTTTTCTGATCGAAGCGAGGTTAAGTCCGTGAAGAGCCATAGCCTGCTGCCCGTCATTGCTGAGAAGGTAACGAAGGAACGCCCACGCAAGCTTCTTGTTTGCGGAAGTTTTGGAAATACAGTAGCCTGCGATACCCGCGCCGATTTTAGCATCAGTGTAATTCTTTTCGCCGTTCACGCTCTTTCCTACAAGCGGGAAAGAAACAAGATCAAGGTTGTTTTTGTCTTTGAATACGGCTTTATTGGCAAGCTGAGAAATCGCCATAGACTGGAAGTACATAGCGCAGGAGCCCTGCTCGAATCCGCTTCCTACGGTAACCTGAGAATCGGGAATGTATCTTTTCGATACCATATCGCGAAGAAGCTCGAGCGTTGCCTTTGTTCCCTCGCCGTCTACAACGTTTTTACCGTTCTCGTCGATAACTTCGTTTCCTAAAGACGAAAGCATAGGAACGTTCGTGGAAAGCCAGGAGGTAAGGTTGGGCTCTAAGCAGTATACGCCGCTCATTCCGATTTCGGGTTTATCGAGCCAGGCTCTGAGCTTTTCGCAAGCTTCGAGCATATCGTCCCACGTCCAGCCGTTTTTAACTTTTGTCATATCTACGCCCGCTGCTTCGAACCAGTCCTTACGATAGAACGTTACGACGCAGTCGCACGATCTCGGAACGGCATAAATTTCATTGTTTACCTTTCCCATATCGAAGTATTCGGTGTAAAACGAGTTTGCGTAACCCTCTTCGCCAAAATGTCCCGCTTCGTCGCTTGCGGATATGTACTTATCGAGAGGCTCCATATAGCCGTAAACTTCGTAGATATCGGGCGAGTTCGTCCAGATGATATCGGGAAGGTTTTTAGCTGTGGCAAGTCTCTGAATGTTGTTGCCGTAAGTGTTTATCATAAGCGTTTTGTAAGAAAGCTTAACGTTGGGATATTCTTTGTTGAATCCCTCGATAAGACAATCGATCATCGCTCTTTCGTTGTCGTTAGTTCCGGGAATACCGATCGTAAGAGTTGCCGACATATTCTTGTCGTCGACTTCGATGCTGCCTGCGGATTCGCTGCCGCCCGCGCTGTTCTGACTGTCGTCAGTCGTACTGTTGTTGCCGCCACCGCCGCAGGAAACCGCAAGCATAACGGTCATAATCGTTGCTAAAAGAATTGCTAATAATTTCTTCATTTTTTCTCCTTTATCTTAAAATAGTTTTTTGTTTAAAGAAAATGATTTATATTGTTAAAATATCTACCTGCGACCTATCCTGAACAACTTGCCGTTAAGAGCTTTTGTTCGCGACAGGACGCAAACAAAGGGGTATACCTTTGTTTTTCAAAATTCGGTGAATTATCCGAGCGCTTTTCGGATTATTTGAATTTAACGAGCTGCGATATCATATTCATCGCGTAAAGTCTTGCGGAAAAATCGTTTACGTGGTTTATTCCGTTACCCGTTACCGCATAGTAGCCTTTCGCTCCGATAAGCGAAAGCGACTGAGTGAACATATCGAGCGTATAAACGTTTTCGTTTTCTTCGGCGAGCTGATCGAGTTTTCTCCAATATCTTTCAAAGCCGCTCTGATCGTAAATATCGGGGTTAGCGTTGAAAGCCTTTATAAGAACGACTTCACACTCGGGATTGACTGCCTGAACGTCGTCTATAATCTTTTTTATATTATCGTAATAAGAAGCCGCCGAAACCTGACTTCCGAGATCGTTTATACCGAAATGGATATAAAGAAGGTCGGGCTTTTCGTTGGCAAGCCTTATCGTCTGAGCGTCTTCCGCTCCCCAACCCGAAGTTTTTCCGCCTACAGCCTGATTGGAAAGGGTTATGTTTCCGTCGTATTCGGCATTTAAAGCATCGACGGTGAGCGTCATAAAGTTTTCCATAAACGGTTCTCGGTTAAACTTTTTGCTCGAAGAACAGCCTTCCATAACGCTGTCACCCGTGGCGCAAATTTTAAGATCGTCGCCGAAAGCGAGTTTTGCTTTGGTTTTGGGAAGACCCGAAGTTTTATAATTCGCGTACAAATCGAAATCGAGGTCGTTGGCGTCGTAAACATAGCTTACGTAAATCTGCTTTCCGTAATAGAACGGGCTTTCGGAATAAATCGCGCCCGCCATTAAAACGCAGTCCGTTAAAATATCGGAAATGGACGATTTAAGATAGAAGCCCTCCGGCATTTCTATCCCCGCAAGGTTATTTTCGGTAAGATACGTCGTTTTTTCGGGCGATTTCGCCGTGAGCGTGTTGTTCGTCAATTCGAAATCCGCAACGTCGTATTCTTTTTTAAGCGTGTAATCTCTTATCGAAAGAATTTTTACGGGCTTGAACTGAAGATTTCCTTTCGCTACCCCGTCTTCCCCCATAACGAGAAGCACCGATTCGTTGTATATTACGTTTCCCGTGTAAAACGGAGTTACCGTTTCTTTTTCGCCGAAAGCATATTCGGCTTTGTCAGGGGCGACGTAATTAGGCAAAGTTTTATTGACGTCCTCAACGCTTTCGCTTTCAGACGCGCCCGATTCGCTGTTAGGTTTATCCGACATATCGTTTCCTCCTCCGCAAGACGGCAGAATTCCGACAAAAAATGCCAGTGTAAACATAACGGCAAGAATTTTTTTGATTTTTTTCATTTTATTCTCCCTCGGATTAACATTCGCCGTCGTTAATCCTATTCTTGAATTATTTTAGCATAAGACACGCGCCATATCAATACATAAAAGATACGATAGTTTGCACAAACCACAGATTTTAGAAAAACGATTGACCGCATTTAATTTTTATGATATAATGCTTTCAGAGGTAAAAATATGAGCAGATTACTCAATTTTTTGAAAAATACGGCGTTTTCCGTTACCGAAGCGGAATTCGCAACGGTAGGAGATTTCTGGAAAAATCAGGTCTTTTTTTACAAAAGAGAGCGTTTATATTACGTTACGGACGGCGAAGCGGACATTATTTTGAAAGAAAAGACCATTCATCTGCAAAAAGGAAGGCTTTATCTTATCCCGAGCCATTCCGTTCTTACGGGAAAATGCAAGGATTTTTTAAGCCATCACTTTATACATTTTCAATTCGACGAGTCGGTCTATAATTTCTTTTACGCGGTTAAACTTAAATCGGAAGTGGAAGCGGACGAATTCGACGAGCATTATTTCGAAGTACTCGAAAAATATATGCTCGAACAGGCGAAAGCTCCCCTCACACCCCAAGCCGAACTTGAAATAAACGGCATAATGCAGATTCTCATTTCCAAATTTTTGCCGAACATAACCTTGAACGATGATATGATTCAGATGCTCGACATCGTCTCTTACATAGACAAAAACCTCGACCGCAACATAACCGTCGAAGAACTTGCCAACGTCGCCGCGCTGAACAAAGTTTATTTTTCGAATAAATTCACCAAGCATATGGGCGTTTCGCCGTCGCAGTTCATAATCAACAGGCGGCTCGAAAAAGCTATGGATATGATAAAATATTCCGATCTTAATTTAAAAGAAATCTCGTTCAAGGTCGGATTTGAGAATAATATGTACTTTTCGAGAATTTTTAAAAAGAAAATCGGTATGACGCCTTCCGAATTCAGGCTGAAAGGCGCGAAATCCTCGCACTGGAAAAATTAAAATTTTACTTAAACTTTTAAAAAACGCGCCGCGGAAACGAAATATTTCCGCGGCGCAATGTTTATTATATATTCGGTAAATTTTATCTCTGAACTCTTCCGCTTGCGTTTCCGCCCGCAAGAGCTTCCACTTCCGCTACGGAGACCATATTGTAATCGCCCTCAATCGAGTGTTTAAGGCACGAGGCGGCAACAGCAAATTCGATTGTTTTCTGAGCGTCATATCCGTTTAAAAGCGAATAGATAAGTCCGCCGCCGAAACTGTCTCCGCCGCCGACTCTGTCCACGATATGCATCGCGTACTTCTTCGAAAATACCGCTTCGCCGTTCGTGTAAAGCATTGCCGACCAGTTGTTGTCGTTTGCGGAAAGGCTTTCGCGCAAAGTAATCGCAACGCCTTTGAAATTAAATCTTTCGGTAAGTTTTTTAGCAACCGATATATATCCGTTTCTGTCGAGTTTGCCCGTGTTGATGTCGGTATTGTCCGCTTCGATTCCGAAAACGTCCTTCGCGTCTTCTTCGTTAGCGATACAATAATCGACGTATTTACAAACTTCGCCCATAACCTTACCGGCTTTTTCTTTGCTCCAGAGTTTTTTACGGAAATTAAGGTCGCAGGAAATCGTTATACCCTTTTCCTTAGCCTTTTTGCATGCTTCGAGGGTTATTTTTGCGGTTTCGTCCGAAAGAGCGGGAGTTATACCCGTGAAATGAAACCAATTCACTCCCTCGAAAATCTTATCCCAGTCGAAATCCTCTGCTTTTGCCGCGGCTATAGCCGAACCCGCTCTGTCGTAAATAACTTTGCTCGGACGTTGGCTCGCGCCTTTTTCGCAATAATATATGCCGACTCTGTCTCCGCCGCGGACGATTTTGGTCGTGTCCACGCCGAATTTTCTCAGACTGTTTACCGCCGCCTGACCTATTTCGTGCGCGGGAAGTTTTGTTACGAACGCCGCGTCTACGCCATAATTTGCAAGGCTTACCGCGACGTTAGCTTCCGCTCCGCCGAACGTAGCTTCGTATTTTTCGCTCTGAACGAATCTGAGATAATTTTCCGGAGCGAGCCTGAGCATTACCTCTCCGAACGTTACAACTTTCATTTTTATTCCACCTCTTTTAAAATTTCGTTGATTTTTTTGCAGTTTTCGGCTATGTCGCCTTTCATCATAAACGACCCGCCGACGGCGTAAATCTTATCGAATTCCAAAAATTCTTTAAGATTTGTCAGATCAACTCCGCCCGTGGGGATAAATCTCACCTGCGGGAACGGACCGGACAAGGCTTTTAAAGCTTTAAGTCCGCCGTAAACGTTCGCCGGGAAGAATTTCAAAGTGGTAAGCCCGAGTTCCAGAGCTTCCATAATTTCGGTAGGCGTTACGCAGCCGGGGAAATAATCGATTCCGTTTGCCGTACATATCTCCGCGACTTCTTTGGAAAGACCGGGAGACACGATAAATTTCGCGCCGGCGTTCAACGCTTCGACGCACTGCTGACCGTTAATAACAGTTCCCGCGCCGATATTCATATCGGGGAAAAGCGAAGTTCCGAGGCTTATCGCTTCCGCGGCGCAAGCCGTTCTGAACGTTATTTCGGCGGTGTTTATGCCGCCTTCTCTCAAAGCGGACAAAGTCTTTTCGGTGTCCGCCAACTCTTTGATTACCACTACGGGTATTATTTTATCCATTGTTTTAACCTCTTTTAAAAATTAACCTGCAAATGCCGCAAGATATAAACAGCCGTTACCATAATATAGCGCTGCAAATAAATCCTGCCACCATCATACATAAACAAACGATAGCCAAGATTAAACTTAACAGTCTGTATTTTGTATATTTGTCGATTGCGTTTTTCAATAGTACTATCTCGGTAATAAATCCACTCAATTCATAAAGATAAAAATAACCGAAATAACACAATATGGAAAATATTGCCGAATACATTCCTCCCGGCACTTCGATTTTTCTCGAATCAAGGATCCAAACAACCGTACCTATAAAAAACACAAATAAAATCACAGTAACGACAAAAAGCACTATTCCACTGATAAACAACGTCTTTTTCATCATTTTCCCCTCAGACCGCGAAATGAGTTTTCGGAAGTCGTTTAATTTTTTTATACTCCCGAGTAAGCCGAAAATCCTCCGTCGACGGGAATTACCGTACCCGTTACGAAACCGCTCGCTTCATCTGAGCAAAGCCAAAGAAGGCAACCTATAAGATCGCTTATTTCTCCGAATTTGCGCATAGGCGTTGCCGCGAGAATTTTACCCGTTCTCGGCGTGGGCGTTCCGTCTTCGTTGAACAAAAGCCCTCTGTTCTGATTTGTTACGAAAAATCCGGGCGCAATCGCGTTGCAACGGATATTACACGGCGCAAAATGAACCGCAAGCCACTGAGTGAAGTTCGACACGCCCGCTTTCGCCGCAGAATACGCGGGAATTTTGGTAAGCGGACGATAAGCGTTCATAGACGAAATATTGATTATGTTTCCGCCCGTTTTTACCATACCTTTCGCGAAAACCTGCGTTACGAGAAACGCCGAGGTTATGTTAAGATCGAAAACGAATTTAAGTCCGCTTTCGTCGAGAGCGAAAAAGTCCTTAACGCCTTCCGTATCGGGGAACATATATTCGTTATCGCAAGTTGCTTTCGGGTTGTTTCCGCCCGCGCCGTTAATGAGAATATCGACTTTGCCGAACGATTCTATAACCGTTTCGTAAGCCGACAAAATGCTTTCCTTATCAAGGCAGTTGCAACGAATAGCGATTGCGTTATCGCCGATTTCGTTCGCGATTTTTTCAGCCGCGTCGTAATTTATATCGAGCAAAGCTACGTTCGCTCCGCAATTTGCCAGAGCTTTTGCGAATTCTCCGCAGATAATTCCGCCCGCACCCGTTATCACAACCGTTTTACTTGTTAAATCTATGTCGAATGGTAATTTCATTTTACACCTCATTGTTTATTCATTTTTTTGTTACTGCCTCGAAAACGCCTTGCAAATACGCCGCTCCGAGCGCCCTGTCATAAAGTCCGTAACCGGGCTTTGCATCCTCGCCCCAGATGTTTCTTCCGTGGTCGGGACGGAGATAACCTTCGAATCCGTTTTCCACAAGAGCTTTTACGATAGCGTAAATATCTACGTTACCCTCGCTCGTCTGATGTCCGTTTTCGTAAAAATCGGTTTCCGAAGTATACTTCAGCTGTCTTAAATGCGCGAAATAAATTCTCTTGGCGTATTTGGCAGCCATTTTCGGCAAATCGTTAAATCTGCCCGCGCCGAGACTGCCCGTGCAGAACGTTATTCCGTTATGCGGATCGGGGACGGCGGCAAAAAGTCTGTCGTAATCCTCTTCTCTGCCGACTATTCTCGGAAGTCCGAAAATATCCCACGGCGGATCGTCCGGATGGATAGCCATATTTACCCCCGCTTCCTCGCAGGCGGGCATTATGGCTTTAAGGAAATAAACGAGATTTTCGAAAAGTTTCTCGTGAGTCATTCCCTCGTAGCTTTTTAAAAGCCCGTTAAGTTGCTCGGGCGTGTAGCTTTCGTCCCAACCGGGTAAACGCAGATTATGCTTATCGAGCTTTTTAAAATCGGCTTCGCTATAGGAAAGCGACGTCGAACCGTCGGTATGCTTATAATAAAGGTTCGTTCTGAACCAGTCGAATACGGGCATAAAGTTGTAACAAACGCATTTCACGCCGACTTTGCCGCAATTTATGATATTCTGCTTATAAGCCTCGATATACTTGTCTCTCGACGGAAGACCGAGTTTTATATCCTCGTGAACGGGAATACTCTCGATAACTTCCATTTCAAGCCCGGCGTCATTCGCGAGTTTTTTGAGTTTTTCAAGCTTCTCGACGCTCCAGACGTTACCGACAGGCTCGTCGTAAACGGCGGTAACAACCCCCGTCATTCCCTGAATCTGTTTGATGTAATTAAGCGGTATGCAATCGTTTTCGCCATACCACCGAAACGTCATCTTCATATTGTTTTTCCTTATTGCAAGGGCGTGCGCCCCGAATTGTTTATAGTATAACTATATTATAGTTTTTAGTCAATACTTTTTTTTGAAAAACACACTATTTAACAAATTTAGGATAAGATTTAACATATATCGGCAATATGAATACGCGTGAAAGCGGCGAAATGACGGAATCGTTCGAAAACAATCAAAGGACTGCCCGAAAGTTTCTGATCTTTAAAAAATTTACATAATTCGGTTATTATGCGATAAACTAACGGTAATAACAGGCGATTGCGTTTTGGCTTACGAAACTTCAATCCGCAAAGCGTCTGCGAGAATAAGGAGTCGAATTATGAAAGATACAGGAATCGTAAGAAGAATAGACGTACTCGGAAGAGTCGTTATACCTAAAGAAATAAGAAAAACTCTCAAAATGAACGAGGGCGACCCCGTGGAAATTTACACCGAAAAGGATTTGCTCGTCGTTAAAAAATATTCGCCCGTGAAAACGCTCGGCGGTTCGCTCGATTGCGCGGCGGAAAGCTTAGCCAAATGCACGGGGCACGCCGTTATCGTCTGCGACGAATCGAATTACCTTTCGGCGGCGGGCGTTAATTCAAAAGAACTCGTCGGGAACAAAATTTCCAAAGCCGTGGAAGAACTGCTCGGCAAGAAGAAAACGCTCGTCGTGAACAGATCGGAGGGCGGCGCGCCGATAGACCTTATCGGCGGAGACAGACTGAATTTTGCAAACCAGCTTTTTATGCCCGTTAAATCGGGCGAGGAAGTAATCGGCGGGCTTATCGTGGCGGACAAAACGAAAGACAGCCCTATAACCTCATCCGACATAAACCTCGCAATGCTTACCGCCGAATTTATAGCGGCTCATTTTTAAGCGAATTTACCGTATTTTCTAATGAAAAAGCTTAATCCGCTTTTAAAAAACGCCGCGATTATTTCCGTCGGCGGGCTTATCGTCAAGCTTCTCGGCGCATTTTACAGAATACCGCTCAATAACATTCTGAAAGCCGACGGACTCGGAATTTATCAGACGGCATTCCCGCTCTACCTCATACTTATGACTTTTTCGGGGGCGGCGGCAACGAACGCGATAACGAAAATAGTTGCTTCGGGCGAAAACGGCGAAGCGGTCGTTAAAAAAGCCTTCGCTCTCATTTTGCCGACAGGTTTTTTAGGCTGGTTGTTTATGACTTTTTTTTCGGGAATACTGTCGGATTTACAAGGCAACCCCCGGGCAAAATTATCATATATCGCGCTTGCGCCGTCACTCGTTTTCGTAAGCGCGATTTCTGTTCTGAGGGGATATTTTCAAGGCAAAAACAATATGAAACCGACTGTTTTTTCTCAGGTCACGGAACAAACGGTTAAAATCGGAGCCGGGCTTCTGCTTTGTTGCTTTTTCTCCGCCACTCCGCAAAGCGGCGCGTTTTTCGCCTGTTTCGCAGTCTCTTTAAGCGAGCTTTGCGCTTTGATTTATCTTATCGCGAAATTCCGAAGATATCCCGATAAAACTTTCTGTTTGAACGAAAAATACCCCGTTAAACGACTTATAGGGCAACTTTTGCCTATCGCTTTGACTTCCTGCGTTCTGCCGCTCGCAAAGGTTTTCGACAGTTTCACGGCGATAAATATTTTAAACCGTTACGCTAAAGACGCCAACGGTTTATACGGATTATATTCCGGAAGTGTGGAATCTTTAATCGGTATGCCCGTGGCGGTTTGTTACGGGATTGCGGCGAGCGTTCTGCCGAGCTTAACTTCGGCTAACACGAAAGGAAAAACCGCGGACGCGAAAAACATAGTCGTTCAGGCGTTTTCGTATACTCTGTTTTTATCCGCGCTCGCTTTCGCCGCTATCGCGTTCTTTCCCAATCTGATTATAAAAATTCTTTTTTCGGGGCTTTCCGTTGAAAGCAAAAAGATTTTATCGGGGCTTATCGTGTTTTCTTCGATAAACGTGGTTTTACTATCTGTCATTCAGACGGAAACGTCCGTTCTGGTCGCAAGCGGAAAACCTTATGCGCCCGCGATAAGCCTTGCCGCAGGGTTCGCAGTGAAAGCCGTAACCCAGATTTTCCTTCTGAAAAACCCGAATTTAAACGTTTTCGGTATATTATATTCCGATATACTCTGTTATTTTGTTGCAGTTTTCACCGATTTGGTATATATTATTTCTATATACAAAACGAGGAGCGAACAAAATGAAACTGACTCTTGCGGGGGCGGGCGTAACGCCGGGCGATTTGTCGCTGAAAACCTTGGAAGCGATAAAAAAATCTGACAAAATAATCCTCAGAACAGACGAAACGAGGCTCGGAGAATGGCTGAAAACCTTGGGATTCGAATACGAATCGCTCGACAGAATTTATCTTAAATCGAGGTCTTTTGCAACTTTAACGAAAAACCTCGCGGCGGAAGTTCTGAAAGCGGCGAAAACGCAGGACGTTCTCTATCTCGTCGAGGGAGACGTAAAAGACGATATCTCCTGCTCGGAAATCCTGAAAAAAAGACCGGACGCCGAGATTATCCCGGGTGTTTCGAAAGCAGACTATTATCTCGATAAAGCGGCGGTTTACGGCAGGTACACCGCCCTTTCGGCGTACGATATAGATAGCGGCAGATTGAGCCTTCCGCTCGTCGTTTACGATATCGATTCCGAGCTTATCGCAGCGAACGTGAAACTTGTGTTATCCGATATCTTCGGAGACGAAATCCCCTGCTATAAGTTCTTTAACGGCGATTTTAAGCAAATAAAGCTTTACGAATCGGACTACGGAAACGAGTTCGACGAAACGTCCGCGCTCGTTATAAAAGACTTACCTTTAACGCAAAAACAAAGGTTCGATTTAACCGACCTTCACGATATTTTAAAGGTCCTGCGCTCCGAAAACGGATGCCCGTGGGATAAGGCTCAAACGCCGCTTACGATAAGGAGCAATACCTTAGAAGAGACTTACGAACTCCTCGACGCGGTCGAAAAAAAGGACGACGAGGCAATTATCGAAGAACTCGGAGATTTTATTTTGCAAGCCTTTTTCTACGTCTGTTTCGGCGAGGAAGACAAAACGTATACTCTATCCGACGTTACAAGCGGGATTTGCCGCAAACTGATTTCGAGACATACGCATATTTTCGGAAAAGATCACGCTTCGAGTTCCGCTCAGGCTCTCGACGTGTGGGAGAAAAACAAGCAAGCAGAAAAAGGGTTTTCGAGCGGAGCGGAATATCTCGAATCCGTTCCGAAGAGCTTCCCCGCGCTTTTGAGAGCGCATAAAGTCGGCTCGAGGTCGGGCAAATACAATATGGACTTCTCGTCCGTAGAACAGGTTGCGGATAAGGTGAAAGAAGAATTCAACGAAGTCCTCGAAGAGGTCAAGGCAAAGAACAAACAAGGAATTTACGAGGAAGCGGGCGATCTTCTTTTCGCCGTAGTTTCGTTCGTAAGGCTTCTCGGCGTGAACGGCGAACTTGCTTTAAACGCCGCGACAGATAAATTTCTGAAACGTTTCAGAAAGACCGAAGAACTTGTTTTAAAGGACGGAAAGAATATGAAAGAGCTTTCCGAAAAAGAACTGGATAAATATTACAATGAAGCTAAAAAGTATTAAAATCGGGAACTATAAAACCGAAAACAATGTGTTTTTAGCTCCGCTTGCGGGATTTTCCGATTACGCTATGCGCTCGATCTGCCTTTCTTACGGCGCGGGGCTTACGTTCACGGAAATGGTGAGCTGCAAAGGGCTTTTATACGATAACGAAAACACGAAAAACCTGCTTATCACCGCCCCGAACGAAAAGCTTAAATGCGTGCAGATTTTCGGTAACGATCCCGAAATTATGCGACGCGCGCTCGAATCGAAACATCTCGAAAAATTTCAGATAGCCGATATAAATTTCGGCTGCCCTATGCCCAAAATTTTCAATAACGGCGAAGGCAGCTTTCTTATGCAAAACCCCGCTTTAGCCGAAAAAATCGTTTCGGAATGTAAAAAAAGCGGGAAGCCGATTACCTGTAAAATCCGTACAGGGTTATACGACGACAAGCCGCTTGCCGTCGACTTTGCCAAAGCCTTGGAACAAGGCGGCGCGGATATGATTACCATTCACGGAAGATCGAGAGAGAAAATTTACGCGGGCGAAGTAAACTATGATATAATCGCCGAAGTGAAACGCTCCGTTAAAATCCCCGTGATTGCCAACGGCGGAATTTTTACCGCGAAGGACGCCGAAGTTTTAATGAACGAAACAGGCGCGGACGGAGTTATGATTGCACGCGGCGCGCTCGAAAACCCGTGGATATTCGCCGATATTTTAAATATTCCGCATAACAACGATAAAGTCGGGCTCATATGCAGACATATCGATATGCTCAAAGAACACTTCGACGACGAACGGGCGACCGTCGGTTTCAGAAAACAACTCTGCTTATACATAAAAGGCGAAAAAAATTCGGCGGCGTTCAAACAAGCCGCGCTTAAAATCACAAGTTCGGACGAACTCAAAAAAGCCGTCCGCGAGTTTTACGCACGATAACGAGTTTACGCACGGCAAATAAAAACAAAATTACCCCGACGTTTTTATAACATTTCCCCCTTTAATCGGAATAAACTGAACAGGAGGGACAATATGAAAGCGAAAGTTATAAATTGCGGCTCGACGGTTATAAAAAAAGCGCGCAGAAATCAGGATTACAATCTTATCGTTATGGGCTTCAACGGTCCGGAAACGGTTAAATACAGAAAGGAACTTGCGGGCGAAACGACAAAACTCAAAGACCTTGCCGCTTACTCCGAAAACACTCGGAAAACGCTTATTTCGGCTTTCGACACCGATAATTACGGCATTATAAAACACTCCGCGGGAATTTTCGATTGCGGAAAACTGCTCGGCATAAGCGATATGACGGTTTCTTATGATACAAGTCCGTATATGCCCGGCGCGCACGGAAAACTTTACGACACGCTTGCAGGCAAATTCGCCGTGGCTATCGGAGACGATCTTTACCGCTACGAACTTTTCAAATCGTTCGCGGTTTGCGGCGCGGAATTCGTCGTCGTTATAAGAAAAGGCGACGCAAGCGAGATAAATACAGTCCTTTTAAGGGCATACTCCTATCTGCTCGGCTTTCCGATTCTCCTCGTTTGCAACGACAAAGCGTTATGCTCGAACGTGAAAGGCGAGATTGTTTCTCCCGACGAGGACGTTTTCGAACTTACTCCCCTGTTCGATTTTTCGCTCAAAACGACAAAAATAAAATTCAATAAATAACCGCGGCGGCGATTTTCAGGCTTGGCGTATCGAAATATGTCGAGTTTTACATAATCCGCTTTGCCGCAGGTCGGTCGCCGTCGTTTACACATTCCGACATTAAAGGCGAACCGAAAGGAAAATTATGTTCAATATAGTACTTGTAGAACCCGAAATTCCGCAGAACACCGGAAACATTTCAAGAACCTGCGCGGCAACGCACAGCGTTCTGCACCTCGTGAGACCTCTCGGTTTCGAGATCTCGGACAGAACCTTAAAGCGCGCGGGGCTTGACTACTGGCAATATCTCGACGTGAGATATTACGACAGTTTTGCCGAGCTTTACGAAAAATATTCCGCCGAAGCGAATTTCTATTTTCTCTCCACCAAGGGCGCAAAAGTTTATTCCGACATTAAATTTAAAGACGGCGACTTTCTCGTGTTCGGAAAAGAGTCACACGGACTGCCGGAACCCCTTTTAAAAGAACATTACGACAACACGCTGAGAATTCCCATGTGGCAGAATTTAAGAAGCCTTAATCTATCCAATTCGGTCGCGATTACTCTTTACGAGGCGTTACGTCAGACGGATTTTAACGGGCTTAACCCCGAGGGTCATCTCACGGGAAGGCTCGATTAAGGAGGTCGATATGGGTTATCATATAGGAACTATGCTCATTTACGAGCATTTCGACGAAGGAAATATATGCCCCCTTTGCAGAATCAGAAACGTTATAAACGAACGGCTCACCGAACAATATCTCGGCGAGGGCGTTATGGAAGATTCGACGAGAAAAGAGGTCAACGAACTCGGGTTTTGCGAAAGTCATTTCGACAAACTTTACTCTATGCCCTCGAAACTCGGACTTGCTCTGCAAATTTCCACCCGTCTTAAAAAGAAAACGGACAAGCTTATTTACAAGCCCGCGAACGGCAAAGCCGCAAAGAAACAGGCGGAAAAGTTACTGGAAGCAAATCGGACGTGCGTTATCTGCAAGTATCTCGACGACACGATGACGAGATATTACAAAACCATTTCGCACGTTTACAGAGACGATCCGAATTTTAAAGCCCGTATAGAGGGCGGCAACGGATTTTGTCTCGAACACTATGCGAAGCTTATCGAAAACTCTTCCGAAGCGGGCGGCAAACAAGGCGAATATCTGGACGTTTTATATTCGTCAATGCGAAAAAGGCTCGACAGACTCGAAAATTCCATCGACGAATTTTGCGATCACCACGATTACAGAAAGACGGCTACGCCTATGCCGAAAGAAGCCGAAGCTTCATTAAAGGACGCGAAACAGATAATTTACGGCAAAAAATAACTTCTTTTTATGTAATAAAAGCCCGTTGAAAGCGAAAATAAATCCCGTTTGCGGTTTTTTAAAAAAATGTTGTAATTTTTTTGAAAAACCGCTTAAAAACGTTTGACAAGTTTTTTAAAAAATAGTATTATAACTGAGCAATATCGGTTGAGTTGCAAGGCTTTGCGGCTTGATTGGTATTTATGCGGTCGTGGCGGAATTGGCAGACGCATAAGACTAAGGATCTTATGAGGCTTTCTCGTGCAGGTTCAAGTCCTGTCGACCGCACCAGAACGATGGTCTGTAAGCTAGCTTACAAACCATCGTTTTTCATTTACTTAAAAGAAATTTTTTGCAATCTGTCTTTTTTCATAGGAGAGAAAATGATACATCACATAATCGTTAAATGGAAAGAAAACGAAGATAAAAACAAATTGAACGAAGCGGCGAAAAAACTTTTCGTAAATGTAGGCAATATTCCGTATATCGAAAAAATCGAGATAAAAGAAAACGTTATTCCGAGAGATAACAGATATGATTTAATGATAGCGGTTTTTATGGATAAATCCGCGTTGCCCATATGGGACGAAAGCGAGCTGCACTTAAAATGGAAAGAAGATTTCGGAAAATTTATCGAAAAGAAATGTATTTTCGACTGCGAATAAATTTTTAACCGACAACACTAAGCGGCGGTCGGGCTTTAAAAAGCCCGACCGCCGTATTTTTATTTATATTAAGAAAAATCACTTATATACGTTTAATTTTACGTAAAGCTTGCCTTTTTTGGAAGTTCCGCCCTCGGATACAAACACGAACTTTCCTTTTCCCCTCACGGTTATAACGTCTCCGCCCTTTAAAGCCTTTTCGCCTTTTTCGAGCTGTTTGCCGTTAAGCGCAACAAATCCGCTTTTGAAAAGCGCGGAGCTTTCCTCTCTCGAAAAATTGTAAAGCCGCGAAATCACCGCGTCGGCGCGGTTCGAAGCGACGCTGATTTCCGTTTCCTCGGTTTTCGGGTGAATGGTTTCGGGCAGTCTGTCCGTTTCCGTCACGATAACGGGATTTCTCGAAACGGTTTTAAGTTCCGACAAAATAAGCGGAGCTACGCTTTCGTGAACGTAGATATACGCATTTCCCCCGTCGATAAAAATATCGCCCGTTTTATCGCGTTCGATACCGAGATTAAGCGTTGCGCCCAGAACGTCTCTATGAGTTACGGGAACTGCGAATTTGCCCGCCGTTGTGGATATTTTAAGGAGTTTTACGGGAAATTCTTCCTCGTAACCGAGTTCGTCCTTATCGCCGAATCTCGCCATCGTTCTTTCCGAAAACTCATTGCCGCCGAAAAAAGTAACGTATCTTTTATCAATCGTTCTTTCGATTTCCTCCGCTTTCGACGGGCTTAAAAAATCCGTGAACGTAAAAATATTTCTCGAAAAACTTCTTTCATACAATTCGTTAATTCTGTTTTCAAAATCGCTCATATATTCATTTTAACACGCGGCGAGCGTTTTTCTCAAGTCTTTTTTCCGCTTTTCGGTAAAATAATAATTTTCGCTTACCCGTCACAGTTTTTGCTTTACTTTCCTATGAAAGCGTGATATACTTTGTCGTAAAAACTTTTTTACGAAAACTTTTACGGGAGACAATTATGAATACCGACGTTTTGATAATCGGAGCAGGTCCTGCCGGAATTTTCACGGCGTTAGAACTTATCCGCAACGGCTACAAAGGAAAAATCACCATCGTCGAGAAAGGTTCGGCGATTGAAAAAAGAGTTTGTCCGAAGAAAAAAACCGGGCATTGTATGAACTGCAAGAACTGCGCCATCACCACCGGATTTTCGGGCGCGGGAGCTTTCTCGGACGGAAAACTTTCGCTTTCGAGCTATGTCGGCGGTTCTCTTCCCGATCAGATCGGTCACGATCTCGTTCAGAATACTATCGATTACGTTGACAGAATTTATCTCGAATTCGGCGCGGATACGAAAATCGAGGGCATAGACCACCCCGAAGAAATCAAACAGATAAGAAGAAAGGCGATAAGTGCGGGGCTTAAACTCGTTGATTGCCCCATTCGTCACCTCGGTACGGAAAAAGCGCAGGATATTTACTACGCTATCGAACAATATCTTATCCAGAACGGCGTTGAAATGATTTTCAATACCGATTGCAAAAACGTCGTTATCGACGGCAGTGCCTGTAACGGCGCGATTATTTCCGTTAAAGGAACAGAAGAAACCATTTATTCGAAAAAGACCATAATCGCCACCGGAAGAAGGGGCGCGGAATGGCTCGAAACTATGTGTTCGGCGCACGGAATCGAACATCAGCCCTCTACCGTAGATATCGGTGTGAGAGTTGAGGTTCGCAACGAGGTTATGGAGGAGATAAACAAGGTTTTATACGAATCCAAGCTTATCGGCTACCCCGCTCCGTTCAGAAACAAAGTACGGACTTTCTGTCAGAACCCGGGCGGCTACGTTGCGCAGGAAAATTACGACGACAACCTCGCAGTTGTAAACGGACACTCATATAAAGACAAAAAATCGGACAACACAAACCTTTCCATTCTCTGCTCGCACAACTTCACGTATCCGTTCAATCAACCGATCGAATACGCGAAAAAGATAGGCGAACTCACGAATATGCTTGCGAACGGACATATTCTCGTTCAACGTTACGGCGATATTCTGGAAGGAAAGCGCACCTGGGAAAAGGAGCTTAGTCAGTCCAACGTTAAACCCACTCTGCCCGACGCGGTTGCGGGAGATATTACGGCGGCTATGCCTTACAGAACGCTTACCAACATTCTGCATTTCATCGAACAGCTCGACGTTGTGGTTCCCGGTTTTGCAAGCCCCGAAACCCTTCTTTATTCGCCCGAACTGAAATTTTACTCCAACAAAATCAAAATGGACGACGATTTCAACACAAACATCGCAAATCTCCACTGTCTCGGAGACTCTTCGGGTTGGACAAGAGGACTTATGATGGCTTCCGTTATGGGTGTTTTAATGGCTCGTAAGCTTAAATTTTAAAAAAGAGTTTAATTAAAAAAAGTTTAATTATATAAAAAGACTGCAAACCCGACCTTTCCGATTGGGTTTGCAGTTTTTTTTAAAGCCGATCATCGCTTATTCTTCGGTAACGTTCACCTCTTCGGAAAGCTGCAAGGTTCGCAAACCGAAAAAAATCTTTTATATTAACAACTTTTTTAGAATCGGAGCCGTACGTATTGACTGCGAACGGCTCTTTGTTATCGGTTTACCTTATTTCTTTTTTATTGACGACGCTTTTATCGCAGCGATTTTAACCGCGAATTTTTTTAACGGCAAATCGCAGAATTACAAATCCGACAAGTATGGCACATATCGGAAGTTCCTTCGACAAACCGCCCGAAAATCCGCTTTTGCCGCTATCGTCGACTATTGCTCCGTTACATCCTCTACCGCCCGAGGGCTTATCTTCATACACAGCGGTAAGAGTTGTTTCGCCCGCTACGGTAAAGGTATACTTCTTTTCGACGCTCACGATTTTTTCGCTTGCGTCCTTCCAGCCTTTGAATACCTTGCCGTCTTTATCTTCAGCCGTTACGGTTACGCTTTCGCCTTCCGCATAGAATTTGCTTTCGCCGTTTATTATTACATTATGCGTACCGATTTTCGCAATTCCAAGGTCTGCGATTTCGTTACCGTTCCGGTCAAAATATTTTCCGCAAACAGAACACTCGTAATGCCCTTTCGTTCCGAACTCCTCCGTTGTCGCCGGGATTTCGTCTATCCAATTTCCATAGGTATGCTCGGCAAAATCGGTATCGACTTCCTTTTTCTGCGCCACAAACGCAGCATTTTTAAACGTGGCGGTATATTTCATTCTGCCTTTTTCTTTGCAGGTTGCCGCTTTGATTTCCTCTGCCGTTGCGGTTGCCGTTTCGCTTTCGATATGAGCGTTATCGCGCTTGCAAACTCTTTCCGCTTTGCAAGCGTCGTTACCCGTCCAGGTATATTTTACTTCGCCATAGTCGTGACCGAGTTTTTTGCCGTATTCCGCGCCGCAAACCGAGCAAACCGCTTTGTTTTCGCAAGTTGCGATCCCGCCCGAACAATTTGCCGTTTCGGTGTGGCTGCTATCTTTCCTGCAAGTGCGGGTATGCGTTCCGTTTCCGTTGCCGATCCAATCTCCCCAGTCGTGAATATGAGCGCTGTTTTGTTTTGTATAATAATACGTTACGGTTTGTCCGCTCCCGCTTACCGGCCGATTCAGCCCTTCCGCTTTGCTTAATGTATGACCGAAAAGTTCAGGTGCGGCTGTCCAGTTTATCATACTTCCGACCGCAAGAGGTATTACGGCTTTCGGAGCATTGGGTATTTCGCTGCCGTCTTCAAACCTGTACTCGATATTAACGTTTGCGTAAGTCTGAGTTTCGGTATTGTCGTTTGCAAGCACGTTTCCGTTTTCGTCGGTTACCGCAAAGGCAACGACGTCTCCGTCTTTCAGAACCGCGTCCGACGGGATTTGATAAATCATCGAGCAACTTTCCAACCCCGAATTGAAATCGCTGCCGTCATACCCCAAAGCCCCCTTTTGCCAGAATTTGCTCTTTTCGCTCCACACGGGAATAATAAACGTCTGCGTCGCTTCCATTCTTTGACCGCCGACCGTGGTTGCAACGCTGCCGTCGGCACGTTTTATCCAAACTTTCATAGTAATATTACGTTCAGTGGTATCCGAAAGATTCTGAATAATAGTTCGCAGTTCGATTTTTTCGCCGGCCATACCGATGCCGAATTTGTTTTTGTCGGCGCCGCTTAGCAATACTCCGTTACGATAGTTTGCAAAATTATAATATCCGTTATAGGTCGTGTCCGCAAAGTCTGACGACGCAGAATACCGCCCTGTATATTTCCTGACTTCGGGGTCTGCCACATACAGACTTTTACCGCTGACAAGTTGAGACAATCGCTTGTAACCTTGCAACTTACATACTTCACAGAACTGATAGTTGGTGTCGCGCATAAGACATTCATAACTTGAGTTAAAAGCATTGCCGTATGACTGCGAAGGACAAGAATAAGTTTTTCTGAATCCTAAAAGCTTTTTCCACTTTACCTGATCCGGGTTGACGTTATAGGCAACGTTAAGCGAAGTAACATCCGTTTGTTCATTCACCCTGTCCATATACTCGTCGCCAAGACCTAACAATCCGTGTCCGAGCTCATGCGCAAAAGTCTGCGGCGCACGATAACTGTCGGACGGAGTTATAAAATAATGAAAACCAAACGGAAGATTTGTATATGCGTCACCGAAGTTGCGGGTTGTATTAACAATCAAAGCAAACTGGCTGATATAATTATGCACATAATAGTATGGCGGATATTGCTCGTTATCGTCCCAAAACATTTTGTCCGGTTCTGTTTTGTTCGGAATATGCGCATCGTGTATCTGCTCGATAAACGCAGGACCTATACATCTTTCGAAAATATGGTTTTTCCAGGGATTGCCCATATTTGTCGATATCAACGAAGAATTGTTAGAGCCTACGACTACGTCGAAAAACGTACTGCCGCCATTCTCGAAACTTGATTCCGAAGCCGTGCAAAGAGCGTAGACGTTAAACCTATCGGCATAACTACGATACGGTTCGTATTGCATAGCGCCGCTCCATACCTTTTTTACGTCGTTGATAAACTTTTGTTGCTGATTTTCGGTGTATCCTTCGCCACAAATGACGATAACCATGTTTTCCGAGTCGCTTCTCGTCTTTTGAATGGTATATACGGGAATTACGGGATTTGAATATTTACCGTCGGCAGAGTAATTCGGACCGAGAGTAAGCGTGAGTTTCTGCTCCGTGCTTACGTCCCATTCCCGATTCGGATCATCATCGGGCTCGGCAACGGTATAATCGTCCTCCTTCTTGTCGGGGGCTGATCCTTTATACGGGTTTGTCGACGTTCCGTTGCCCGAAGTCGCCACGTAATAATCGGCATCAAGATAAAATGCCGGTCTGACTCCGATATAGTTGCGTTGCGGCGACTCTCTGCCTATCGTTCCGTTATTGTGAACGTAACGCATATCGTGGTTACAATCGGATACCGGTGTTCTGAGCCAATACGGCCAGCCCATACCCTGCTCGTTTTTTCCTATATAATAATCGCCGAAATTTTTCCACACGGTATTGACCTGCTTAACGTCGAGAAGAAAGACTTTTTCGGTTGAATTTTCGCCGTATGCGCTTTCAAAGTTATTTGCAACGTTCCGGATATCATAATTCAATTCCAGATCTGAGCGACCGTCACCGTCATAAATCCCTCGTTTGTATTCGGGGTGCGATACAAGCGAGCGTTGAGTGACAGTCTTCATGGCTGCTATCTCCGCTTTTGAAAAGTCGTTCAAAAATCCGGCTTTATCCTCGTAAGCATTGCCGTCAACATAACCGTCCCTCGGCGGATTGCCGCACAACCACTGCACTTCGCCGGCGATAGCCGCGGAATTTAACCACGAGCGCATGTTGCTGTCTTTCCAATAATTAGAACCGTATGTGTCGCGCTTATAATTGCGGCTATGAGATTTTGTACGGCTGTTGTCGTTTGTCATGGCGTCGTAAGGAAGCGTATCGATTACATTGTCGGCAAGCATCAGACAGCCTTTTTCGTCAATGCCGACGCATCTCCAGACAACGCTTTTTCCGTTATATTTACCGAGACTTATATACGCCCCGAGTTCTATTTGAGTCGTTTGTATTCCGCTTGCCAACAATGAGTTCCGAGCGCTTTCGATCTTATATTCGGCATTGGCGAAGGTCTTGTGCGACATCATTGTCTCGCCGCCGCAAACAGCAATAACGAGCGCCGTTATTAAAAACCTGCTTATCTTTTTAATATGTTTTTTCATTTTGGTTCATATCCTCGGTGTTTTTACGTTTATGATTTTTTATGGAAGTGTTTTTCGTTTTACGAAATATTATCTTCCCTCAAGCTCTTATAAATCTCGCTAACGAACAAAAAGAAGGACGGCCGAGAATTTCCTGGTCGTCCATTAACAAATTCGTTGTTTACTCCGTTTGATTCGGGTTTTCAAAATTCACTAAGAGTATCCGACATTCGGCGCACATTTCTTTTCAGCGGTCTTTTACGTTTTTTGCAAAGTGTTTTACAGTCCGCTGTTAAATTCGTTTTTAGTTTATATCGGCGCGTTGTTTGCTTGCTTTCGATAAAGCGATTATAACCGCAACGCAAAGCGAAACGACAATGCCCGCCGCGAAGAACACGAGCGTGTATTTGACTACTCTGTTAAATCTCCTCGGCGCTTCCTGCAAAAGAGGTTCGGAAAGTACGCTTATTCTGCCCGAATAAACCTCGAAAACAGCCTTATCGCCGTCTTTCGCGTTAATCGTTTCAAGGAAAGACTCTATTATGCACCCGAGCATTTTTTCGGGATTTTTAATCGTCGATTTATACGAAAGAAAAATCTGCGAAGACTGGCTCGAACAAGACAAGCCTTTTTTAACCGAATCGAGCTTTATGGGTTTCGCTTCGGGTTCGAGATAGTTTTTGTCGTATCTTTCTTTCGCGCCGAGATAAACCACATCGTTATTCGAGTTGAAAAACGCGAGCGCGTTGCTTGCTATCGTGGAAGCGTAAGAAAGCGCGTTCTTTTCGGCTTCGTTTTTACTGTTGTCGATAATCGTGTATTCCTTTCCGTCCGGACCTTTGATAACTTTCGTAGGTTTGCCGAATTCCGATTCCACTTTTACCGAAAGAGAAGCCGTAGCCGTGTATTCGGTTGCCATAAAGAAGTATGAATAAACTGCGCCGATCGCCGCAAAAACGGCAACGATCGCAAGAAAGACAACTATTCTTTTCTTTATTACGGCAAATACGTCCGCAAACGAAAGAATGTTCTCTTCTTCTTTTATCACGTTTTCTTCCCGCATAAAAACCCCTTTTATATTTATTTCATTTTATTTTATTCTATGTTTACGACAAATCGCAAAAGCGACTCGTTTTATAAATAATAACACATTGTCGAATGTTTGTAAAGCGTTTTTTCTCCGCTTACCGCGAAGGATATTCACATCGTTCTGAAAGTGCTGTTTTTTTATTCCGAAAGAATTACTTTCCGCGTTTTTCGCGCATTTTTTTAACTTCCGTTTCAAATCCGTTGTTGCCGGGTTTATAAAAAACGCTGCCTTTAAGCGAATCGGGGAGATACTGCTGTTCGACGTAGCCGCCGTAATCGTGAGGATATTTATATTCTCTGCTCTTGGCTTTAGCCTCTTTATCTCCGAAAACCGCGTTTCTTATGTGCATGGGAACGGTATCGTCCTTGGTGCTTTCCGCCGCCGCGCGCGCCGCGTCCATCGCAACTACGACCGAGTTTGATTTAGGAGCTTCGCACACGTAGATTATAGCTTCGGACAAAGGGAGCAAGCCTTCGGGATAACCCATATTCTGAAACGCCGTCATCGCGCTCGAACAAACTATAAGCGCTCTCGGGTCCGCCATACCCACGTCCTCGGCGGAATGAGCGAGAAGCCGTCTGAAAATCAGAAGAGGGTCGCCGCCGCCCGAAATAATCCGATGGGCATAATAAAGCGCGGCGTCGCTGTCGCTGCCCCTTAACGATTTACAGAATGCGCTTAACATATCGTAATACGAATTTTCGTCGTATGAAAGCGCTTTTCTCTGAATTGACTGCTCCGCGTCCTTAAGCGTAACCGTAATTTTCCCGTCTTTATCGGCTTCTGTTGTTAAAACGGCAAGTTCCAAAGCGTTGTAAGCCGTTCTTAAATCTCCGCCGCTCATCGAGGCGATATGATTTAAAGCTTCGTCCTTAACCTCGAGATTAAGTTCGCCGTAGCCGCGTTTTTTGTCGGTTACGGCTCTTAAAAGAGCTTTTTTTACCGTTTCGTCGTCCAGCCTTTTAAACTCGAAAACTCTGCATCGCGAAACTATTGCGGGCGTCATCGCCGCGTAAGGATTTTCGGTTGTCGAGCCGATAAAAATAATCGTTCCCTGCTCGATTGCGGGCAGAAGGCTGTCGGACTGCGTCTTGCTGAATCTGTGACATTCGTCAAGAAGAAGATAAGTTTTTTTGCCGTAAAGTTTAAGGTTTTCCCGAGCTTCGTCCACAGCTTTCTTAACGTCCGCAACGCCGCTCGATACAGCGTTCAACTTGACGAAATTGCCGCTTGTGGAGTTGGCTATAATATTCGCAAGCGTGGTTTTACCTGTTCCCGGAGGACCCCAGAAAATACAACTGCCCACCTTATCGAGCGAAATTGCCCTTCTGAGCAGACTGTTATCCTCGCAAATATGGCTTTGCCCCAAAAACTCGCGAAGGGAGACGGGTCTCATTCTCTCCGCCAAGGGGGCGTTCGATTTGTTTTTTTCTTCGTTTATAACATCGAAAATATCGTACATTTTTCCTCTTTTTTGCGTCGACGGTATGTCGGAATAAAAATTCTTTCATTTTTCGTGCGGTATAGCAGTATGATAAAATATGAAGAAATTTTTCGTCGCGTTTACCGCAAACAGATTTTTCGGATTTATCGTCGCCGTTTTCGCGTCGGCGTGTATACTCGTAATTTTATTCCGCCCGGAAATTTACGTTTCTTCGGCTTTCGAGGGGATAAAACTCTGGGCAATTGTCGTTTTGCCGTCTCTTTTGCCGTTTTTCTTTTTTACTGCGCTTCTTTCGAAAACAGGCGTGACGAAAAAGACGGCGGAACTGCTCGAAAAACCCTGCAATGTTCTGTTCGGAACGGGCGGTTATGCCGCGTACGCCTTTTTGATGAGCGTTTTATCGGGTTATCCCGTGGGCGCGAAAATTATAGGAGATCTCGGCGAAAACGGACTTATCGACAAGGACGAAGCGACGAAAATGTCGGCGTTCTGCTCAACGTCCGGTCCGCTTTTTATCGCGGGGAGCGTCGGAACAGGTATGTTCGGCTCGGCAAAAGCAGGAAGATTTTTGCTTCTGATACATATTCTCTCCGCTATAGCCGTCGGAGTTGTTTTTCGTTTTGTACGGAAATCCAAACCGAACGAAACAAGAAACTTCATCCCGAAAATCAGTGAAAAGAAAAGCAACAACGCGCTTTACGACTGCGTTTTTTCTTCGGTCGTTTCGATTGCCGTCGTCGGCGGGTTTATCTGTGTGTTTTACGTTTTAGCCGATATCGCCGAGAATAACAATCTTCTTTTCCCACTCTTAAAAGCCGTTGAATTCCTGACGGGAAACCCCGAACTTTCGAAAGCTTTTTCGTATGGACTTATCGAATGCACGAGAGGTTGCAAAATGCTCGCAAACTGCGGTTTATCGACTTATAGCCTCACTTTTGCATCTATGCTTATCGCTTTCGGCGGTGTTTCCGTCCTCGCTCAGTCGATAAGTTTTCTGAAAAAAGCGGGCGTTAAAATAAGCTGTTTTTTATCGGCGAAAGCCGTTCAGACTTTATTTGCCGCGGTTTTTTGTCTTGCGTTTTACCATATATTTTTCTGAAAGAAAATAGTAACACACACTCGCGGCTTAAAATTATTGCAAGGTTTATAACAGCCCGACGATTTCGTTCGGAACGTATCTGTCCGCGCTTCTGCCGAATTTCAGAAGTTCTCTGACAACCGACGAGCTGACCTGAACGTTAAGATCGCTGCAAGGAATGTATATCGTGACGATTTCGGGCATAAGCTCGGAATTTACGAAATTCATTTCGTTCTCGTACTCGTAATCCCTGCCGTTTCTTAAGCCTCTCACGTTATACTTCGCGCCCTCTTTCTGCAAAAGGTCAACCAAAAGCCCCTCGTGGTACAAAACTTTCACGTTTTTATATTTGGCGCAGGTTTTTTTGAGAAATTCGAGCCTTTTTTCAACGGAAAACATCGTCGTTTTATTGACGTTCACACAAATCGCGACGATAACTTCGTCGAAAAGGTCGGAACACTTAGCTATAATTTCCTCGTGCCCTTTGGTTACGGGATCGAAAGTACCCGCAAAAACGCACTTTTTCATTTTAACTCTCCTTAATTTCCTTAAGCCGCTTTAATACCCTCACCTTACTCCCCTAATTTGCTTCGTAAAAATCAAACACGGCTATACCGTAAACCCGCGTGTCGACAAGTTTCAGCCCTTCGATTTCACCCGCGCTTTTGCCGGAATGTTCGTAAATGATCCGTCCGCCGTCGTTTAACAAACCGTTATCGCCTACGGCTTTTACGACGGGGCGGGCGTCTATGGCGTAAGGCGGATCGAGAAAGACGAAATCGAACTTTTCTTTCGTTACGGAAACGTAAGAAAGCGCGTCGCCCTCGTAAACGTCCGCTTTCTCCTTTAAGTATGCGAGATTTTCTTTCAAAAGTTTAACGCTTTCTTTGGAATTATCCGCAAAAACGACCTTTTCCGCTCCGCGCGAAATCGCCTCTAAGCCTATTCCGCCCGTTCCAGAGTACAAATCGAGAAAATGCGATCCCGCAACGTCGAATTGAATGATATTGAACAGTGCCTCTTTCGCTCTGTCGGACGTGGGGCGAATGTCCCTGCCTTTGAACTCTTTAAGCGTTCTGCCTCTGTGTTTTCCCGTAATTATTCTCATTTTATTCTCCTTCCGTCAGTTGCGGAAACGAATACCGTTTTATTCTTTCGTTTGATTTTCATCCGTTATGAGATGCGGATATTTCGAATAAATACACCCGCAATAATGCTGTCTGTAAAGTTCGTATTCTTTGGAAAGCTCTATCGAGCGTTTGTAGCCGTTTTCTTTTTTGAAATCGTTCACAAGGTATTTCGCCGACGAATTTCCACCGATTTTCAAGCCGATTTCGTTAATTATATCGGCATTTTTATGCGGACTTACCGTGAGCGTGGAACAAAAATAATCGTAGCCGCCCTCTTGCGCGACCTTAGCCGTTTCCTCTAAGCGCATAGCAAAACACACTTTGCAGCGAGCCCCGCCCTCGGGTTCTTTTTCGAGACCTTTGACTTTTTCGAAAAACTCGACGGATTTATATCTTCCGTCGATAATCTTAATTTTGTCTCCGTAAGCTTCTTTCAGAAATCTTTTTTGTTCGTTTAGCCTTAAATTGTATTCTTCGCTTTCGGTAATGTTCGGATTGAAATAAAAAATCGTAACCGAAAAGAACGGTTCTAACCGTTCTATAACAGCCGTGGAACAAGGTCCGCAGCAACTGTGAAGCAAAAGAGTTTTCTTCTCTCCGTTAAATTTTTCGATTTCTTTTTTCATTTCGAAATCGTAATTTATCTTGTTCATATTATTTAATCACAACCGAAAAACCGGTCTATAAGTCGATTATCCCACATTTTTATCGTTTAACGATTTTAATCTTCTTCAAAAGCGCGGAGTTGCCCGCAACCATTCCTCCGCCTACGACGGTAGCGATTTCAGGGTCGTCCGAAATATTCGCTCTTATAGCCATACGTTCTTTGAAATAATCGTCAAGCCCGGGGATTCTGCTCGTTCCGCCGGCAAAGAAAACGCCGCTTCTGCGGATTTCCGCCGAAACCTCTGCGGGAAGTTTTGCGAGAACAAGTTCAATAACCTCAAAAAGTTTATCGAAAAATATCTTTACGGGGAACAGAATGTCCTGGGAGCAAACCGAAACCGAACGAGGTTTTCCGCTCGTTGCGTCTCTGCCGCTGACAACCGTTCTCGCACCGTCGTTTTCATAAAGACTGGCAACCTGAATTTTCAGAGATTCCGCGGTGAGCGTACCGATTTTGAGATTGAAAAACTCCTCGATATGCTTCATAATCATCGCGTCGATATTTCTTCCGCCCATATTCACGCTCACACCCGCGATCACTCCGTCGAGCGAAACCGCGGCGATATTAGCCGAAGTTCCGCCGATATCGACCAGAAAACAGGGGTTGGATTCGCTTATCGGAACGCCGAGACCCAAAGCCGTTAAAATAGGCGATTCCACAAGGTCAACCGAATACACGCCCGCGGCGGCGAAAACCCTAAGATATTTTTTGATTTCGTCGTTATCGAGACCGCAAGGCACCGATAAAAGCACCTGAGGGCGAAGGCTGAGCTTTTTGAGCGTTATTTTGTTCAAGAAATTCTCGAGCATCAGCGCCGCGATTTTTTCGTTGACGATAAGTCCCTCGTTTATCGGGAAAACCGTAGAAGTTTTGCCCGCGGTTTTTCCGATGAGCCTTTTCGCCTCACTTCCGACGGCTTTAACTTTTTTCTTTTGTTGTTCGTCGATGAGAACCACGCTCGGTTCAAACAAAACGACGTTCGCGCCGAGCTGGTATATCGCGGTGTTCACCGACCCCATATCGACTGCGATTATGTTTCCTCTCATAAAATACTCTCCTGTATCGTCCGTTCGAGTAGGTATTTATTTTGTTCGGGTAAATTAAGTAAACCGACCGTTTCCGGCGGTCGGAATTCAAAATTCAAAGAAGCAGATCAAGCGTGGGTTTTATCGCCGAAATCGGCAAACCGACAACATTGTCTCTGTCCCCGGAAAAACTTTTGACAAGCGGAAAACCGTCCTGTATTCCGTACGAACCCGCTTTCCCTTTCCAAAGCCCGCTGTCTAAATACGCGTTTATGGTTTCGTCCGAAAGCTCGTTGAACATAACTTCCGTATCCACGCTCCCCGTTTCCGAAAAATTTTCGGTTAAAACGGCGTAACCCGTCGTCACGACGTGCTTTTTGCCTGAAAGTTTTCTGAGCATCTTTTCCGCTTCGTCTCTGTCCGCGGCTTTGCCGAGAATTTCGCCGTCTATAGAAACGACCGTATCCGCGCCGAGTACGACGGCTTGTTTGCCGGAGCGGGAATACACGTCCGCAGCCTTACTTATGGCGCACCTTACCGAAAACTTTTTCGCCGAACAGGTTTTATCGAACGCGTCCTCTTTATCGCTCGGGATTATTTCGAACTTGTACCCCTCGCGGGATAATATCTCTTTTCTTCGCGGCGAACCGCTTGCAAGAATAAAATTTTTCATAATTCCAGGATAGATTATATAATATTTTAAACATTTTGTAAAGTATTTAGCCGACACCCTTAATTAAAGTATGACAGGAAAATAAAAAACCGCGGAAAATATCCGCGGTTAGTCTCAAAAAAAATCGAGAAGGTCTGTAAGCCGAGTTCTGTCATTTAATACGGTTATCTATCTACTCTTACCGTTGCCGATAAGCTCTAGCGACGTTTTGCAGGCAGTCCCGACCGGCTATCTTGCGGACTGCCCCTATCTTGCTCCGGATGGGGTTTACACAGCGCGTCTCGTCTCCGAAACGCCGGTGAGCTCTTACCTCGCCTTTTCATCCTTACAAGGTTTCCCTTGCGGTAATTTTCTGTTGCACTTTCCTTAAAGTCACCTTCACCGTCCGTTAGGCGGCATCCTGCCGTGTGGAGCTCGGACTTTCCTCGTCAGATTTCTCTGCCGCAACCGTACAACCTTCTCGACGATTAACGATTATATCACAAACCGCCGCGTTTGTCTACTTTTTAAAGCCTGTTTCGGCTTTATCGGGCGGAAATGTAATCTTCTTTATGCGTAAATTTTAATCGTTTTCGTCCGTAAGCCGCTTTTCTCTGTCGGCAATCGTTAATGCTTCGACCATCGCATCGATATCGCCGAGAAGAAATTCGTCGAGATTATAAGCGGTGTAACCGATACGGTGATCGGTGATTCTCCCTTGCGGAAAGTTGTAAGTCCTTATTCTTTCCGACCTGTCGCCCGTGCCTATCTGATTTTTTCTGTTCTCGGCGTATTCGCTCTGATACTGACTGTTATAGTAATCGTAAAGGCGGCTTTTCATAACTTTCATCGCCTTTTCTCTGTTTTTAAGCTGAGAACGCTCGTCCTGACAGGTAACGACGATACCCGTCGGCAAATGCGTCATACGTATGCACGATTCCGTTTTGTTTACGTGCTGCCCGCCCGCGCCGGAAGAACGATAAGTATCGATTTTAAGGTCTTTTTCATCGATATTTATCTCAACGTCCACAGCTTCGGGAAGGACGGCTACCGTTACCGTCGAAGTCTGAATTCTACCTTGCGATTCCGTTTCGGGAACGCGCTGAACGCGGTGAACGCCGCTTTCGAATTTAAGTTTTGCATATGCGCCCTTGCCGCTTATCGAAAACACGACTTCCTTTATTCCGCCGAGTTCGGTTTCGTTTATATCGATTTCTTCCGTTTTCCACCTGTTTTTCTCGGCGTAACGGGAATACATACGATATAGATCTCTCGCAAAAAGCGCGGCTTCTTCTCCGCCCGCCCCGCTTCGGATTTCTACGATAACGTTTTTGTCGTCGTCGGGATTTTTGGGAAGCAAAAGCACTTTAAGCTCGGTTTTAAGTGTTTCGATTTTTCCTCTGCACTCGATAATTTCGGCTTCAAGAAAGTCTTTCATTTCCTTGTCCGTTTCGGTTTTCAGCTCTTTTTCGAGGTTTTCTCTCTCCTCTTCGGCGGACTTATATTCGCCGTACTTCAAAGCCGTTTCTTCGATATCGCTTCTCTCTTTCGCGTACTTTTTCCAGGTCGTCATATCGGACAAAACCGCGCTATCCGCCAAAAGCTCGCCTAATTTTTCGTATCTTTCGTAAATTTCATCGAGTTTTCGGTTCATTTAAGTTCCGCCTTTATTATTCTGTCAACGCCCGAAATATCCTTTATGATTTCCACTTCGAAATCGTTTTCGAGCATCTTTTTTATATCTTCCGCCTGACCTATTCCCGCTTCGAGGAATAACAGTCCTTTTTCGTTAAGCCTGTCTTTCGCGCCCGCGCAGATACGCCTGTAAAAATCGAGACCGTCCGCGCCGCCGTCGAGAGCGATATGCGGTTCGTAGTCCTTAACAACGCCGTCCAGAGTTTCGATATCTTCCGTTTTTATATATGGCGGATTTGACACAATTACGTCGAATTTATCGGTTAAGTCCCCGTATAAGTCGATTAACGCAGTTTTTACGTCGGCATCGAAGAGTTTGAAATTCGCTTTGGCGACCTCTAACGCGCCCTCTGAAACGTCCGTCGCGGTGACTTTCGCGCCGCTCTTTTTGCTCACGACAAGGGCAATCGCGCCGCTGCCCGTACACAAATCGAGAACGGAACTGTCCTTACTTACACACTTCAAAACCTCGGAAACGAGTTCTTCCGTTTCCGGTCTCGGAATAAGCACTCTTTCGTCGACCTTTATTTCGTAGCCGTAAAAATCGCAGTTGCCGAGAACGTAACAAAGCGGTTTACCTTTAAGCCTTTCTTCGGCAAGCTCGTTTATTTTATCGATATCCGACGCTTTGACTTTTGCGTCGCCGTTAAGTTCGCTTCTCCTAACGCCCGTAACGATAGAAATTATCCATTCCGCGTCCACGGGATCTGCGCCGTTTTCCTCGAATTTTTTGCAAAGCTCGTTTTTCACCGAGGAAACTTTTTCCGGGCAGACAAATTTACATTCGGGTTCGTTCGGATCTTCGTCCATTTTCAGAACTTTGTTGAACGCCGCTATCGCGACTTCCATCATACCGTCGTCCGGTTCTTTGGTGGTAAGTTTTTGCAGCAATAACCCCGGAAGTTTGAGAGGATAAACGAGCGGACTGTCGGTTTTTGCAAGAAGCTTCAAAAGCTCGTAAGACAGCCCGGCAACAAGCGGCAACAAAACTATTCTCGACAAAATTTTAATCCATATATTTTCGTTTATCACCGGGATAAGCGCGCCGACGACCGAATACACCAAAATACTTACGATCATAACGAAAAACATAAACGTCGTTCCGCATCTGTCGTGTACTCTTCTGCATTTTTTAACGTTTTCGACGGTTAAATCAAGCCCTTTTTCATAGCACGTTATCGTTTTATGCTCCGCGCCGTGATACATATACGTTCGTTTTATATCCTTTAAAAGAGACGTAAAGAATATATAACCGACGAAAACGGCTATTCTTATAAGTCCCTCTACCAGATTGCGGACGAGGTTCATTTCAGGGAAAGCGTTTTTGAACAGGTTCCCGAGAATTGTCGGCAAAATAAAGAAAAGAGCTATCGAAAAGACAAGCCCGAGCGCAACGCCGAAGAATAAAACGACGTCCATTATGTCGATCTTAAAGGTTTTTGCAAGCCATTTTTCGAATTTGGAAGGTTCTTCGTCATCGCCGCCGTAAACCTCGGCGGAACGCATAAGAATTTTCGTACCCGTAACAAGCGACGAGAAGAAATTGACTACCCCTCTTATAATCGGGAGTTTTACGAAGAAATTTTTCTTTTCGGGCGGGGTGATTCGTTCCGCTTCTATACGGATTTTTCCGTCCGAATCCCTTACCGCCGTGGCGATGCCCGTTCTGCCGCGCATCATAACGCCCTCTAAAACGGCTTGCCCGCCTATGGAAGTTTTTTTAACTTTTTTATCTCTCATTTATATACCGTTCCGAAAATTTGTATCGTTCGGGAATTTTATTATAAGCCCGAGCCGCTCGCGGCTGAACCTTATACCCGATATTTCCGGATATAAAATAAGCCCTAAGGATAAAACCATAGGGCAAAATTTCGTTATTTTGCCTATAAAAGGCAAAAAATTAAAGACCAAATCTTTTCTTGAATTTATCAACGCGTCCGCCTGTATCGACAAGTTTCTGCTTGCCGGTGAAGAACGGATGGCATTTACTGCAAATGTCGACTTTGATTACGTCAACGTTCTTGGTAGTTCCCGTTTCGAACTTTTCTCCGCAAGCGCACTGGACGGTGACAATTTTATATTTAGGATGAATATCCGCTTTCATATTTTTCACCTCACTGAACTTAATGCTATATTATTATAACTTATTTTTATGACGTTGTCAAACGTTTAAATCAAAAATGACTAAATTTTCTTAATTATTTTGGTGGTTTTTTGCTTGCAAAATAAAAGAGATTACTATATAATGAAGTAAATGGGGCAGATTGCTCCGAAGGTGGTATCAATGAGAGGTTGGCAAATAACCGAACCGGGCAAAATCGGTGAAATCAATAAAATCGAAAGTTTAAGCGGGGTGGACAGCGTTAAGATAAAGCTCACCCGCGCGCTTATTACCGAAGAAGACGTGGCGATTTTCGCGGGCGACGAAAAATCGGTGAAGCTCCCGATCATTCCGGGGCGTGCCGCTGTCGGGCAGATAACCGAACTCGGTCAGCCTTCGCCTTATCTCGATAAAGGCGTGAGGGTTTTCCTTTCCCCCGTTAAAGCTTGCGGCGAATGTTATCACTGCACTAACGGCAAACCCGAAAAATGTTACAATTTCAAAATTGCGGGTCGTAACTCGGACGGTTTTTTAAAGGACTTTGCGGTTCTCGATTCGGACGAGGTTTATCCCCTCCCCCAGACCGTTAAGGACGATGATGCTGTTTTTCTCGATTACGTAACGCTTGCCGTTTCCGCAATCGACAAACTTTCAATTGAAAAAGGTCAGCACGTGGCGATTTTCGGATCGTCCGTCCTGGGCTCGATAATCGCTCAGCTTATTATTTATTATCAGGGCGTTCCCATTTTGGTCGGCAACGACGACAACGAACTTCTTCTCGCGAAAAAATCGGGAATTTACTACACCGTTAAAGCATCGCCGAGAACAGACAAAGAAATCTCTTCGTTTACAAGCGGAAGAATGGCCGAAAAGGTTGTTTACCTCACCCGTTCTGGAATTCCGACGGAACTTGCGTATAAGGTCGCAGCGCCGTCCGCAACGGTCGCGCTCGTCGGTTACTCCGCACCAAACTTAAAAGTTCCTTTCGGCACGGCGATGAACAAGCAGCTTACCAACGTGTGCGTAACCAACGGTTACGGAAACGCGGAAGCCGCAATCAATATTTTGTCGAACAAAGCTATCGACCTTTCGAATTACAAACTCCCCGTTACGAAAATGGAAGCAATCGAAAAGAATATGACGGAGCGTCTCGAAATTTACAAAGCGGGCAATATCGTTCCCGGACTTCTGGTAAATATGCTCGGTTGACAATAATATAATTTACGTTTATTTGCGGGCGATCGATGATCGCCCCTACTTTTTTTAAATACAGAATAAGGGGTGATTGATAATTACTCCGGCAATTTTATAAACAAATGCGGGCGACATGTGGTCGCCCGCATTTATTATGTTTTCTTTAATTTTTTATATATCGCTTTGACAATAAAATAGGAAATTATTGCGGAGATTCCGCCTGCGACAAGCCCGCCGAAAACATCCGAAGCGTAATGCACGACAAAATATATCCGAGTAAACCCCATTACGACGGGAATAAACAGAAACGCCCACGAATAGCGTTTGTTCATTGCCATAAACAACGAAACTCCGAACGCGGCAGCTGCCGTGGTATGCCCCGACGGGAACGAATAGCCGCTTTCGGTTAAACTCCCCGCCGCTTTCCACACCACGTAAAATTCCGAGGTCGTGTCCGAAAAAGGTCGACCGCGGGCAACAACGTTTTTCAGTATAATATTGGTAAATAAAAAGCCGAAAACCAAAGCGACAAGCGCGGAAACTCCTGTTTTTCTCGTTTTGCCGAAAATCAACATTACAGCGGCGGCGATTATGAAAATCAGACCCATATTTCCGCTCAGCGTTATCGCCTTGAAAACGGGCGTTAAAACCGCCCCGCAGCCCGAACGCAATCCGTCCGCTATTCTCAGAAAAAACAAATCCGCGGGCAATAAAAATTCAAACATTCTTATCCTTTCCTACACGACCCGTTTCTAACGGGTCGGCGAAATTATTTAATCTATATTTTTATTTCTTTCGTATTTAACGAGTTTATAAGCAAGGAAAATTCCCGCAACGAACAGAACTACCCCGCAAATAAATTCGATTACGGGCAAACCGTTTTCCGCCCAACTTACGTAAACCGCATAAGTTTCGGGATTGAAAAACATCGTTATCGCCGCGCCGAGCGAAAGTCCCGCTATCAGATTAAACGAATTGGTTCTGTGTTTTTCAAGTATTCCCGAAAGGATTTTGGAAAACGTCAGAAGACCTGCGATAAACCCGACAAGAAGGCAAACGAAAACCATAAGAACGGGAATATTCTGCAAAAGTCCGAACCCGACGGAATTCATAAGCGGCGTGAAATAGCCGAATATCATTAAAAACGCGGTTGCCGAAAGCCCCGGAACGATCTGCGTTATCGCTATAGCGTAACCCAAAACGATAAACATTATATAATGATATATTCTGAGATTTTCGAGCGAACGCTGAGTTCCGCCCGAAACGACGGAAATCACCGAAAACGCAATCGGAATAAGTATGCCGAGAATAAACAAAATATTTCTGAGCGGCGTACGCGATTTATCTTCTATCTGGTCGGAAATCGCGGGGAACGAACCGAACATAAGCCCCGCAAAAAGCGCGATTACCGTGAACGGGAACAAATTAAGGAGCTGTTTTACCCCGAAAAATCCGCCGATTATTCCGACAATGCCGCCGATTATTATCGGCAGCAAAAACATAAAGCACTTTTTGAATTTTTTGAAAACGTTGCCTATGGCGTAAAGCAATTTTTCGTACAGTCCGAAAATTATCGCGACAGCCGCGCCGCTTACGCCGGGAACGATTATCGCGAGACCTATGAAAATTCCGAGCAATCCGCCTTTGAAAATCTGCTTTTTGTTCTCATATGCAAGCGAAACCTCTTCTTTTGAAGAAATTACCTCTTTGGAAACGATGTCCTCTTCCATATAATAGTCCTTATTAAAATTTCATTTTGTCATTATATCATATGTTCATATAAATGTCCTTAAAACAATTGTAAATTATATGTTAAACAATTTAAACAATTGAACACGGTGGAACGAATTTCGTTACGGATTTGTAAAGACCGCTCCGAAGTTTTATTTATATTCGACTGTAATATTTACGAAATTTTCAAGTCTTTTTCTGCGCATTAAAAGCCCGCTTCTTTCGATAAAAAACTGGTCGACGGCTTCCCAGATGAAAACCCAGGCGAAAATATCTACGCATTCCGTCCAGATTTCGTTTTTGAAAATAGCGTCTAAAAGAAACATAGCCGCAAGCGCGATTACGCCTATAATCGTGAAAATTATCGAAACAAACGTTTTTCTGCGTATATCGCGTTCCGTTTCGCAACGTTTAAGTTCGAAATAATTCTTTATCGCTTCGGCGTAAATCGGTTTTTCGTTATCGTCCACACAGTCGCCTTTTATTGTGAGTTTTATCTCCGCTTTCGGATGGAATTCCCTTGCGGAATCTTCCAGAAACTCCGCCACTTCGGACGAAATAACGGGTTTATCGCTCGGCGAATATTTGGATAAAAAATCAGAATCGTCGGTTACGCTGAGCGTTATTTCAGCGTTTTGTATCTTCTTTTGTTTCATAATCTTCTGTTTCTCCGTTTCCCTCACGGATTTTTCTTCCGTTTTTCCTCTTCTCTATCGCTCTTTTAACCGAATCAAAATCCGTTTCGTTAAAAATAAGCGTGACTAAAATAATCGAAAATCCCGCAATTATAAATCCGTTGAGATTGTTCTGTCCGAAAATGAACTCGAACATTACACCGAAAACGCCCTCGAAACACATTATAATCGAAGTCGTCGTCGCGGAAGTGAATTTCTGCCCGTACATCTGCGCAAACTGGGCAAAACCCGTGGCGATAACCGCGAGATATAAAATCTTCCATACGGCTTCCGCGCTTAACGAAAATTCCGCGCCGTGGCGGGGAAATTCCCAGACAAGCGACGTGAGCGTACACAAGACCGCCGCGGTCAAAATCTCGAACGTCAATAAAAGCAAGGTGTCATCGTCGACGGAATACTGCGATATGAAAATAATCTGCAGCGCATAAAACAAACCGCTGAAAATGGTAAGTCCGTCTCCGAGTATTTCGTTGGACGCTTTTTCCGTTTTCCCGAAAAACGCTATCAGCAAAACTCCGCAAAGGCACATAATCGCCGCCGCGAAATTCTTTTTCGACGGGTGTTTTTTGAAGAACAACCAAGACAAAAACGGCACGAGTATGCAATAGGTTTCGGTTAAAAAGGCATTTTTTGACGGCGTCGTGTAATTTAAAGCGACGGTTTGCACGGCGTAAGCCATAAACAAAACCGTGCCTAAAACCGCTCCGTGAAGGACGATTTTTTTATTAAGCACAGAAAAACGTTTGACGGAAAAAAGTACGAAAATAAGACTTGCGATCAAAAATCTTGCCGCAAGTATAAAAAAAGTAAAGTTTCCGTTACCGAGTTCGGTAAGGGTATCTTTTAAGATGACAAAAGAACTCCCCCAAACCAAAGTTGCGGAAAAAAGAAGGGCTTTACCTATTATGTTTTTCTTTTTTTCGTTTTTTTCCATTGCCGAAAACCAGACGTGCGGAAACGTTAACGCGTTGCGATAAAACAGCAAATGATTACACCGCCGATATTATCGATTACCGCCCGTTTACTTACATTTTATTCTACGAAAACAAGGCGAATAGCAAAGCTATTCGCCTTAATTATTCATTTTTCGATCAATCGGCGTTATCAGTTGCGACAACTGCCTTTCCGTCGTAGTATCCGCATTTAGGACAAACCTTGTGCGGAGCTTTAAGCTCGTGACACTGAGGGCACGCAACCAAAGTCGGCGCGGTCAATTTGGAGTTATTGGAAAATCTTGTTCTTGCTCTCATTTTGGAAGTCTTATGCTTAGGAACTGCCATTGTTTTGTACCTCTCTTAATTCTTTCGGTAAATACGGCTAAGATTTATTGCTCGCTTTCGTTCTCTTTCTCATCCTTTTCGCAATAAACCGTGTAAGGAAACGATATTACAAGCGAATCGCAAACCATTTTCGTTAAATCGACCAGACCTCTCGAAAAAGGAAAAAAATCCTCTTCTTTATCGTTCGGATCGTCCGAAAACGCTTCGTCGAAATGCGTTAAACCGCAATATTCGGTCTTTTCTCCGCATCTCGAACACTCGGTTTCGAGTTCGTACGAAATTTCGCCGTTCACATATACCTTATCTCCCGCAAGCTCGAGTTCGCCCGTCACCGTTACGGGACGTTTAAACGAAGAACACGGAAGAGTTATAAGCGAATTGTCCGGCAAATACTCGAAACAGAACGAACACCCGTCTTTACCGCTGTTTTTTAATTTTCTTACGTCTATAACCATATATAGCCTTACAATTATATATTATTTATTTTCCGTTGTCAATTTTTTTTCAAGACTTTATCCGAAAATTTTATCTTATTTTGCAAGTCTTTCGGTGTCGCGGGCGATAACAAGCTCTTCGTTGGTGGGAATTACGAGAACTTTGACCTTTCCGCCCTCTGCGGTTATGTCGCAGATACCGTCGCCTATATGCGCATTTTTCTCTTCGTCTATTTTAATTCCCATAAACCCGAGATCGGAAACGACGGCTTTTCTTACCGCTCCGTCGTGTTCGCCGATACCCGCCGTGAAAACCACGCAGTCTACTCCGCCCATTGCCGCGGCATAAGCTCCGAGATATTTTTTACAACTGTAACAGAACACGTCCAAAGCAAGCTGCGCTCTGTGATTGCCGTTTTCCGCAGCAACGGTCAAATCTCTGAAATCGGAAGAAACTCCGCTTAATCCCGCAACGCCCGATTTTTTGTTAAGATATGTAAGCGTCTCCGCAAGCGTCATCTTGTATTTTTCAGCCAAAAACTCTACGATAGCGGGGTCGAGATCGCCCGATCTCGTTCCCATAGGAACGCCGCCGAGCGGTGTGAAGCTCATCGACGTATCGACGCTCTTTCCGCCTTTAACCGCGGAAATGGACGAACCGTTGCCGAGATGCATCGTTACGACCTTAAAGTTCGCGTCGCCTTCTCTCCCGAGATATTTAGCCGCTTCCTGCGAAACGAAACGGTGGCTCGTTCCGTGGAAACCGTATCTTCTGATCTTGTAATCGGTATAAGCTTCGTAAGGAATACCGTAAATATAAGCCTTTTCGGGCATCGTGGAATGGAAAGCCGTGTCGAATACGCCGACCATAGGAACGCCGGGCATAATCGCCTGACAAGCTCTTACGCCGATAATGTTGGCGGGCTGATGAAGAGGCGCAAGTTCGGAAAGCCCTTCGATCGTCTTCATAACGTCGTCGGTTAAAAGAACGGAATCATTGAATACTTCACCGCTGTGGACTATTCTGTGACCAACCGCGTCGATTTCTTTCATAGAGGAAATCGCGCCGTAATTTTTATCGACAAGCGCGTCGAGAACTACCTGAATGGCTTCTTTATGCGTGGGCATCGGAGCGTTTATAACCTGCTCTTTTCCGTTCGCCTTATGTTTACAAAAAGACCCGTCGAGACCTATTCTTTCGCAGCCGCCCTTGGCGATCGCCTTTTCGGTTGCCATATCGATAAGCTGATATTTAAGAGACGAACTGCCTGCGTTTATAACTAAAATTTTCATATTGTTACCCCGTTTATATTATTTTAATCGATTTGCGTCTGCAAAGCGGTTATAGCGACCGCCGCGACGATATCTTCCATATGACAACCTCTCGAAAGGTCGTTTATAGGTTTCGCAAGACCCTGACAAAGCGGTCCTACAGCCTGGAAACCGCCAAGTCTTTCGGTGTTTTTATAGTTACTGTTGCCCGCGTCGAGGTCAGGGAAAATCAGTACGTTCGCGTGACCTGCCACGGGAGATCCGGGAGCTTTGCTCGCGCCTACTTCGGGAACGATCGCCGCGTCGAACTGCAATTCGCCGTCCGCAAGATATTCGGGACAGATTTCGCGGAATTTAGCGACAGCCGCCGTAACCTTGTCTACGTCCGCGTGTTTTGCGGAACCTTTCGTGGAGTGAGAAATGAAAGCTATTCTCGGGGTTATGCCCGCGATAGCCATCGCGCTTTTTGCCGAAGACTGAGCGATGAACGCAAGCTCTTCGCTCGTCGGGTTCTGATTGAGACCCGAATCGGCGTAAATATAGCAGCCGTCTTCGCAATATTTGTTTCCTCCCTCGGGAGCAATCATAAGGAAGTATGCCGAAACGATAGGCGTTCCCTTTGCGGTTTTGATAACCTGAAGACCGGGACGAAGAGTGTTTGCCGTGGAGTGGCACGCGCCCGATACCATACCGTCTACGTCGCCGGCTTTAAGCATAAGCGCGCCGTACATAGTGTAATCCTTGGCAAGAGTTTCTCTCGCAAGTTCGATCGTCATACCCTTGGCTTTGCGAAGCTCGGTTAAAAGCTGAGCGTACTCCTCGGTCTTTTCGTAAGTTTTCGGATCGATGATATTAACGCCCGAAAGATCGATTTCGGGGTTATTCTTTTTTATCTCGTCGGGATTGCCGAGAAGGGTTATTCTCGCTACGCCCTCTTTTACGGAAACGGCGGCAGCATCGACTACTCTTTTGTCCTCCCCTTCGGGAAGAACGATGTGTTTATTGAGTTTTATCGCTCTACTTTTGATGTCGTCCAAAACTTTTGACATTTCAAAGCTCCTTTTTTTACCCGCGGGAATATCTTTCTTCAAAAAAGGTTGATATTTTCGCCCCGATGGTATAATATATATTTATAAGTTTATAATTGCATTATACACCAAAAAAAGATAAATATCAATCGAAAGGAGCGACTTTTGAAAATTTGTTTTGCCGTTTGCGAATATAACCCCTTTCACAACGGACATCTTTATCATCTCGAATATATCAGAAAGAAACTTAACCCCGATTACGTCGTTATCGTTATGAGCGGAAATTTCACCCAGCGCGGAGAGATCGCCGCTATGGACAAGTACACGAGAGCGATTCACGCCGTTAAAGCGGGGGCGGACGCCGTTATCGAACTTCCGACCGTTTTCGCCACGGCAAACGCCGAGATTTTCGCCAAAGGCGCGATAAAACTCATAAATTACTGCAGCGGCGAAAAATTTCTTTGTTTCGGCACGGAAAGCGGAGAAAAAACAAAAATAATCTCCACCGCTTCCGCCCTGCTCACCGAAAGCAAGGAATTTAAGAAATTATATAAGGAAGAACTGAAAACCGGCGTTACCGCGATAAAAGCCAAATGCAACGCCTTGGAAAAGCTGAATATAGAAAACCTCGATTTCGACCTTCTGAAAAGCCCGAATAATATTTTGGGCATCGAATACGCGAAAGCGGTTATTCAGAGCAAAGCCGACATCGACTTGCAACCGATAATCCGAAAGGGCGCGGGATATAACGATGAAGTTTTGTACGACGAAATTTCGTCCGCTTCGGCGATAAGGCTTGCGATTTCCGAAGGAAAAAAGAAAAAGGTGAAAAAGTGCGTGCCCGATTTCGTTTACAACGATCTCCCCGACGTTTTGCCGTCGGTCGACGACCTTATCTTTTACGCGGCGATAAAATCTACGGGTGAACAGCTCGAAAAGGTTCTCGACTGCACCGAGGGGCTTGAAAACAGAATCAAGGCTTTGACGAGGGATTGCGATTGTCTGACCTGCCTCGTGGACAAAATCAAAACCAAGCGTTACACGAAAACAAGGCTTAACCGCATACTTCTCGCAAATATGCTCGGGATAGACGAAAAACTCGTAAGACGATGCTTAAACTCCGAACTGTATCTGAAAATTTTAGCCGTAGACAAAAATAAAACGGAAATTCTGTCTTTATTGCAAGGCGAAAACGACGTGCCTATGCTGACGAGAAAAAGCGATTTCAAAAAGCTTTCGGGCGTGGCGAAAGATTGTTTTTTAAAGGACGTTACCGCTATGGAAATTTTCGATTTCGCAGCGAAGACCAGAACCAACGAGTTCGACATGAAAATCGTTTAAATTTATAAAAACACGTAAAAAACGGTTACAACTCTATCCGTAAAGGACAGAAATGTAACCTTTTTTGTTGTAAAATATAAAAACGGCTGTCGCGGATACACTCTCGCAACAGCCTTTGATTTTAAACGTCTATGTTGTCCGTTTTGAATAACGGACTGTCAAAAAACTCGACGATCTCTATTCCCAACCCTTGACACAATTCGAAAATAATGCGAAGATTAACGGAATTGTTGCGTTTTTTCTTAATATCGGCAATGGTTGTCTGATTTACGCCTGTGAGCATAGAAAGTCGATAAGCCGTCAGATGTTTTTCATTCATCAGTTCGGTAAGCCTTACAGACAACGCCTCCGCAATAGTCATACAATAACCTCATATACTAAACTAAGATTTAGTATACTCTTTTTGATTTTTAAAATACTGAGCCTATATTTTGTATTTGCTTGATTTTCGCCCTGTATTATGCTATAATATCGATAAAAAAGAGAGATAAATAGTATGAAGACAGTATGTATAACAGGTCATCGTCCAGCAAAGTTACCCTGGGGATATAAAACAAACGGAACTGAATATATGAAATATCACAAAACACTTCAAAAATATATTAAACACTACATTAAATTAGGATATTTAAATTTTATTTCGGGAATGGCTCTCGGCGTCGATATGGATTTTGCCGAAATTGTCCTTGAATTTAAAGATAAAAACAAGCTAATTACACTCGAATGTGCAATTCCTTGCCTATGTCAAACAAAAATGTGGAACAAAATGCAAATTGTTCGCTATAATAATATTATTGCACACGCAGATAAAATCACACTTGTAAACGATCATTATTTCAGTTATTGTATGCTCGCTCGCAACAAATATATGGTCGATTGCTCAGATATTGTTCTTGCTGTATGGAACGGCGGGAAAAAGGGCGGAACTTGGCAAACCATAAAATATGCGAATAGTAAAAATAAAAAAATCGATATTATTCATATAGACTGAAAAAAGGACTTGCTTTTCGCAAGTCCTCGCTTGAATTTTAATCAAATATATCTTCAAAAAGTTTCAATTCGGACTTCTTGAGAATTTTACAAATGATTTTCGTCGTCGTTTTCGGCATTAACTTATAAAAAAAATTCATAAGCTTCGCGTCGAAGCCGAAAATCATTCGCCGTTTACCCTTTTCTATGCCTTTGAAAATTTTATTCGCCATTTTTTCGGCGGGCATACTCATTTTATAAAGCAACTTATTTTCTTCGAAAGAAGTGTTTTGCGAACGGAAAATATCCGTACGCGCAAACCCCGGCATAACCGTAGCTACGTACGCTTTTCCCCTTAACTCCTCGCCGAGAATTTCGGAATAAGCTTTTAAAGCCGATTTCGAAGCAGAATACGCCGAAGTTCCGACGATCGAACATAACGCCGACGAACTCGACACGTTCACGATTATCGGTTTTTTAACGCCTTCCGTAAGACAAAACAGGGTTTCTATCGCGTAAACCGCCGAGAAAAAATTGGTCTTCATAACCTTTTCGGCGTCTTCCGAAGAAACGCCCGTAGCCTTTTTAAACGGCGGGAAAACGCCCGCGCAGTTGATTATTCCGTCGATATGTCCGTAAGTTTCCTTTATATCGGCGGCAAGCTTTAACCAGTTTTCCTTTACGGTAACGTCGAAAATTTCGGCGTGAAAAAACTTGGATTTTTCGCCTGACTTCTCTTTGAATTTACGGAATTTCTCCTCGCTTCTGCCGATACCGAAAACCACACAGTCGTTTCCGATAAGTTTTTCGGCAATGAGCCTGCCAAGTCCCGACGACGCGCCCGATACGACGAATATTTTGTTTTTAAGCTCGTTTTTACCCATCGGTACTCCGACTTTAGCCGAGAGGGATTCGAACCCCATCAAGCCTAAAAGCCGTCTTTTTTGCCTGTTGCGGCAAATCTTTGCTTGAAGTACGCCCGGTACGTCTGCGCAAATCTTCGTCACAACCGCCTAAAAAATACAGCTTTAAGGTGCTACGCATTTTAACGGCGAAAAATTTAGGAAAATCAAGGCAAACGAACGCAATCATACTTGCCGTATTATAAGTGAGTTTAACGCCGATTTTACAAATTTTGCGCCGTTAAAACTTAATGTGGTTCGAATCCCTCTCGGCTAACCGCTTATTTTTTATTGTGTTTTTGCCCGTCTATAATCTGCAGCGCGAGAATAACCGCAAGAGGAATCCACACAAACGCTACGGCGATATATCCCGCGGCTTCCGACAAAAGCGTTCCGACTACAACGCCGCTCACAAACAAAAGCATGAACGAAAGAAAATAAACGCCCTCGAAAAGTTTTGTTTTGTTTCTTTCTATCGCGCCGAGCGTAAGGTTCTGAACTGCAAGCCTCAAATTGTTGGTACACATAACCGACGTAAAACCGCTTTCGCCGACCATACGGAAAAATTCATACTGCAAAGCGCACGAAAAGGATATGATAAGGTTCAGGGCGAGCTTGTTATCGTCGCCCTTGCCCGCCAGTATCACGCAAACGCCTATGGCAAAAGCTTCGACAGAAATCGAAATGAAATTGCCCGCTTTCGCTTTTCCGAGAGCCGCCGCAACGGCAACGCCGAAAACGAACGCCGCAATCGACAGGAGAAGATAGCCGAAAGGCTTACCTTCTATAGCAAAAATCGTGCATTTTATAATGTTGCCCGTCTGCATATTCGCGAATACGCCGTCCAGAAGAACATAAGCGTACGCACTCAGATAGCCGCCGATAAGCGTAAAAAGCCACGCCGTGAAAAGAGGCAGCAGCGGCTTTTTATTTTTCTTATTTTCTTTATTATTTTGCTCAGTCAAGTTCGATGTAACTGTCACGTTCTGCTCCGACCGAAACGTATTTTATCTTGCAACCGACTGCTTTTTCGAGGTAACGTATATATTTAATCGCATTCTCGGGAAGGTCTTCGGCTTTCCTGCATTCGGAAATATCGGTACCGAACCCGTCGAGGTATTCGTAAATCGGTTTAGCTCTTTCAAGTTCTTCGCCGAACGGGAATTTCTCCACTCTCTTGCCGTCGATTTCGTACGCAACGCATACGGGAATCTTCTTCATATACGACAATATGTCGATTTTGGTGAGCGCGATGCAAGTTGCGCCCTGAATTTTAACGCCGTAACGGGACGCGACAACGTCAAATCCGCCTACCCTTCTCGGTCTGCCCGTCGCAACGCCGTATTCTCCGCCGGCTTTACGAAGCGCTTCGGCTTCGTCGCCGAACATTTCGCAAGTGAAAGGTCCTTCGCCTACGCAGGTGGAATAAGCTTTCATAACGCCTACGACGTTATCGAGTTTGTGTTCGGGAATACCTGCGCCGATAGGAGCGTAAGCCGCGATCGTCGAGGACGAAGAAGTGTACGGGAAAATACCGAAATCAATATCGCGGAGCGCGCCGAGCTGAGCCTCGAACAGAAGGTTTTTGCCTTCATTTACGGCTCTATCGAGATATTCGCCCACATCGCAGACGTAATCCACGAAAGGAGTTCCGAATTTGTCGAGCCAGGCGTACATATCCTCGGCTTTAACGGGAGGAACGCCGTATGCGGTTACAAGAAGGTTTTTCCATTCCACGATATCGGCAACCCTGCCTTTAAGCGAGGAAAGGTGCTTCAAATCGCCCATACGGAAAGTCTTTTTCATATATTTATCCGAATAAACGGGCGCGATTCCGCGGCGGGTCGAGCCGAATTTTCTGTCTTTAAGTCTGTCCTCTTCGAGTCCGTCCAGAAGTTTGTCGTAAGGCATACAAATGGTAGCCTTATCGCTTATTTTAAGATGTTTCGGAGTGATTTCTATGCCCGCTTTGCGGAGCTTTTCAATCTCGCCCGCAAGGTGCTCTATATCGATAACCATTCCGGGACCCATAACGTTTACCGTTTCGTCTCTTAAAATTCCCGAAGGAAGAAGATTGAGAGCAAATTTGCCTTTTTCGTTCACTACGGTGTGTCCCGCGTTATTTCCGCCCTGATAACGGATGATAACGTTGTAATTTTCGGAAAGAAGGTCAACCATTCTGCCCTTTCCTTCGTCGCCCCAGTTGATACCTACGATTGATGTAAGCATACTTAATCTCCTGTATTTAATAAAATTTTTGTCGTATTTTTTTCGCCGCCGGGCCGCGCCTTTATCAGACGTTCACCACGGCTTTGAGACCTAAAAGGTCTGCGTTTTTGTCGAGTATATCTTTTTTTACGTCCATAAGGAATAATTCCGTCTGGCGTTTCGCAAGCCCGCAGAAGCCGTGAGCGTTCATCGTTTTTTCGATTTCTTCTCTCGTAAGATGAAGTTCATCATCATTTAAAAGTCGGTCTATAAGGTCATTATCGCCGCCTTTTTCCTTAACGTTGCGCCCAGCCTCGATAGAATGAACGCGGATTTTTTCGTGCGCGATTTGCCTGTCGAAACCCTTTTCTTCGACGAGATACATAAGCACGTTTTCCGTCGCCATAAATGGAAGTTCGCTGTTGAGATTTTTCTCTATTACTTTCGGGTAAACCCTTAAGCCCGAGATTACGTTTATATAAAGATTGAGAATTCCGCTCGTCGCGAGAAACGCCTCGGGAACGGAAATGCGCTTGTTCGCCGAATCGTCGAGCGTACGTTCGAGCCACTGCTGAGCTTCCGTTATCGCGGGGTTTAAACTATCTATCATAACGTATCTCGCGAGCGAAGCTATGCGTTCGCTTCTCATCGGGTTTTTCTTATAAGCCATTGCGGACGACCCGATCTGATTCGTTTCGAACGGCTCGTCGACCTCTTTCATATGGCACATAAGCCTTATGTCTGAAGAAAATTTCGCCGCGGACTGGGCTATATCGGACAACACGCCGAGCACGTAAGAATCGATTTTTCTCGAATACGTCTGCCCCGAAACGGGAACGATTTTATCGAAACCGAACTTCTCCGCGATAAGCTTTTCGAGCTTGAAAACCTTTTCTTCGTCGTTGAAAAGCTGAAGAAAGCTCGCGCCCGTACCCGTTGTTCCTTTGCAACCGAAAAACATCAGAGCCGAAAGCTCGAAATCGAGCCTTTTCAAGTCTTCCGCCAGGTCGTTAAGCCAGAGCGTTGCGCGTTTGCCGAGCGTCGTCGGCTGAGCCGCCTGAAAATGCGTGTAAGCAAGAATCGGGAGATCCTTATATTCGTCCGCAAAATCGTAAACGGCTTTTATCGCGTTCACGAGAAGAGCCTTTATTTCGCGTAACCCCTCGCGCATAAGAATTATATCCGTGTTATCGGTAACAAAGCACGACGTCGCACCGAGATGGATTATCGGGCGGGCTTCGGGGCAAACTTCGCCGTAAGCGTAAATATGCGCCATAACGTCGTGACGAAGCTTTTTCTCGAACTCGTTCTCCTTGTCGTAATCGATATCGTAGATATGCGCTTTCATTTCGGCTATCTGCTCGTCCGTTATCGAAAGTCCGAGCTGCTGTTCGCTTTCAGCAAGCGCGACCCAGAGTTTACGCCAGGTTGAATACCTGTTGTCGGGAGAAAATATCCTCTGCATTTTTTCGTCCGCATATCTTTCGCAAAGCGGGCTTACGTATTTGTCTTTCATAAGCGTTGTAACCTCCCCGAAAACAAACAGAAGTATTATATTACTTTTGCGTTCCGTTTGCAATCGACTGAACGTGTTTAAACTAAAATATTTATTTATATCTCTTATTATTTTTGCCCGCGACTATTTTTTTCCGCTGCTATTATTTTTTGCCCGCGACTATTTTTTTCGCTGCTATTATTTTTGCCCGCGGCTTTTAAAAACGTTTACCCGAATATCATTCCGAGATACTTGAAGAAGAATTTATACAGGAACACAAACATCGGGAACACGAGGAAGAATGCGATAAGAGCCGTCGTAAGAGCGTACGCCAAATAAGGAATGACTATTTCCGCTTTTTCGAGAACGAAAGGCATTTTTTTCTTCAGCGTCATATAAAGCGCGACGATAAGTCCGCCCGCGATTATTCCGAACAAGATGTATTTGTAATAAGGCGATTTATACTTTATCGTAACGTTATTCACGCCCTCTTCGAGTTCGATTATCATAAAATCGAGGTCGTTTCCGATAAGCTCGGTTTTTTTGCCGTTCACTTTTACTTCGTACCCTTCGAGATCCACGTAATTAAGGTAAAGATACTGCCCTTTTTTCGCCGTAAATTCGGGAATTATTATTTCGTTTTTCGCTAATTTATAGTCGACCGCGTTTTCTTCGAGTTTGGTTTTAAGCGCGGGGATATCGGAAGCGGTAATCCTGCTCTTTCCCGATACCGAACCGTTTAAAAAGTCGTACACGGCGACTTCCGATTCCGTTCTGCTGTCGCTGTCTCCCGGAACTTTAAGCTCGCCGCTGTCCACGACGGCGCACATAGGGAGTACGTTTTCGTTTTCGTAAACGATATATTTCGGCGTGTTTATCTGAACGGTTATTTCCTTGCCGTCGTAGAGATAAATGCGGAGCGCGACGAACGCGTTCGAGCCGCTCGAAGATTTGCCGTAATTGAAAGTCGCTTCCGCGCTTTCGAAATCGTTCGTGTTGAAAATTATATACGCGGAAGATTCGCCCGAAACTTTATATCCCGAACCGCTCTTTTTCCATTTCTCGGACTCGATGACGTTCATTTTATCATCGCCGTTCAAAGAAAGGCTTTTAAGATCGGCGGAAATTCGATGTCCCACCACTCTCACCGATTTAACCGTTGAGGCGGCTTCGGCAAAATAGAATTCTTTTCCGTTTATAAGGCATTTATACCCGCCTTTTTCGGCGATTATCGCCACCGTTATGTCGGCTTTTGGAACAAGACCCTCGTAGTCGCCTTTCGGTTCGTCTACGGAATAAACTCTCTTTCCGCCGTCGCCGCTGTTTACGACTATTTCGGCGCACGGTTTTTCAAAACCGTAAATATTCGTCTTTTTGTAATAACTCTTGCCACTTGCGTTGCTTTCGTCGCCGTCGTAAAGGTTGTAAACGATATATTTATATCCCACGACCGCATCGGAGAATACTCCGCCGTTATGCGTTTTCGTGCTGTTCTGCCCGTTGCCCGCATAACCGAATTTCTTCTGTACTGTAATGTTTTTCGCGTCTGCCATAGAACTGAAAAGCGATTGCGCGTAGCCGTGGTGAACAAGCGGCGAATCGGACGAAATATAGTATTTGTAGTTTTTGTAACGATAATAATTTTCACCGTAAGTTTCGTTTACGCCGTTTACGATCTCACCGTACGCCGAATAGTTTTCCATAGATCCGCCCTGACGGTCGCCTTTAACGAGCGAGAAATTGAAAAACACCGTCTGCGAAAGAGACAGAACGCACAAAACGCACGCGATATCCTTGAACTTTACGTTGAGATATTTAACGAGAATGAGCGTTACGGAAAATACTATCGTAACCACCAAAAACAATATTATCGTGGTTTCGAGACCGCCCTCGGAATGAGCGAACATCGGGAAGAAATCCCCGAACGGCATATTGCTTTCGCTCATAGACGTCCATTTCATAAACGCCGAAACGAGACTGCTCGTTTTATATTCCCCGTCGTAAATGAAATTGAAAAATCTGAACGTGAAGAACACGCCCGCGATAACGAGAAGACATATCGCGCCTGCGCCGATATAAGCCTTTGTCTTCGCCTTTTTATCTTCGGTTTTTACCGTTTCTCCGCCCTCGGATTTTTCGGTTGTTTCAGCGCGCGGCGCAACGTCCGGCTCTTCTTTTTCTCTCCTCTTTTCGATAATCATCGTAAGACCTTTCGCGGCTACAATAAGCGCAAATCCGTCCATAAGAAAACCGAAACGGAGCGCGTAGGACATATACGAACCCATATTGAGAAGGAGCATACTCTCGTTCACCACGCACGGCAAAATGAGAATAAGAAACGCCACGATTGAAAAAAGCGCGAATTTATCGCCTTTCTTCGAGCAGACGAAATAGTAAGCACCGAGAAAAATAAAGGTGGAATTACAGAAAATATAAGTAAATTTTTCGTAAATATGCTCGACGAGCTGCCCCTTTTCGAGATTCGACTTCGTGAGGACCTTGAAAATCTCCGAGAATATACCCGTGTTTCTGCCCGCTTTCGTGTAGGCGTAAAGCGCGGGGAACATAAGCGGCAAAGCGATTGCCACAGCCAGAACAAACCCGAAACACATTCTCGTAAGCTTATGCTTTCTCTCCTCTTTACTTTCGCAAAAAAATATATATGCCGTGAGAATAGGGAAAAGCAGAAAGAACGAGAAACAGGCAATCGAAAAGCACGCGTAAATCATACACGCAAGCCCCGCGACGAAAAGCCTTAAATCGTCTTTTTGAATAAGGGTTATAAATCCCGCGACCATAACGGGAACGTAAATCGAAAGGTCGACCCAGACGATATAAGTATTCGCAACGTATAAATATCCGCCGTAAGCGTATAAAAGCCCCATAACCACGGCAAGATAATCGGGAATGGATTTAAAATACTTTCTGACGAACCAGAAAGCGCAAATACCCGAACAGGCTACTTTGAGCGGAAGAACGAAGCTGACCATATGGAAAGTACGACCTTCGCCCCCGAGCAGAAATATAAAGGAAAACGGACTTATCGTGCAGTACGCAAGCGAACCGAACATATCCATTCCCCCGCCGATATAAAAGGTGTGGAACAATCCGCTTTCGCCTTTTAAAACCGAGAAAAAATGCTCTATGAACGGATTTTCCTGCGCGAGCATATCGTAACTCGACATAACCGCGCTGCCGAACGGATAAATCCCGAAGCTCGCCTGAGCGATCAGAAATACCGCGATAACGAATAACGGAATAAAAAAGTAACCGTAATTCTTTTTGAAAAATAGGACTGATTTACAAGTCGCGAAATTCTTGATATTCATAGAATTATTGTAACACAATTCGTTTTATTTTTCAACCGATTTATAAAAACAGAACGAAAAAGATATAAAATACGATTAAAACATCATTAACAGGCTTTATAAAAGTCTGTCAGGCTTTATAGAAGTCTGTCAGGCTTTATAGAAGTCTGTCAACAATAGACGGCTAACAAGTTCGCCGCGCCCTCTCTATTTCTCACCAAACAAAAAGGACTGTCTGCGCTTAGCTTTATCGCCGCGCCCTCTCTATTTCTCACCAAACAAAAAGGACTGCCTGCGGACAGTCCTTTTTGTTTGGTGGAGATAGTCGGGGTCGAACCGGCGACCTCTTGAATGCCATTCAAGCGCTCTACCAACTGAGCTATACCCCCATATGCGATTTCAAACTACCGACTACATATAGCCGTCAATTTAAAATCTCTCGGAATATAGTTTGATTTTAGCATAAAACCAAGTCTTTTGCAAGCGTTTTATCGTATTTTCAGCGTTTTTATTTAAAATTCGTCATTTAATTTACGTGTTCTTTGGCTTTTAAACGGTTAGCCGAGAGGTATTCGAACCACATTAAGTTTTAACGGCGCAAAATTTGCAAAATCGGCGTTAAACTCACTTATAATACAGCAAGTATGATTGCGTTCGTTTGCCTTGATTTTTCTAAATTTTTCGCCGTTAAAATGCGTAGCACCTTAAAGCCGTATTTTTTAGGCGGTTGTGACGAAGATTTGCGCAGACGTACTTACCGTACTTCAAGCAAAGATTTGCCGCAACAGGCAAAAAAGACGGCTTTTAGGCTTGATGGGGTTCGATTCCCTCTCGGCTAAGCGCGCGGGCGATTTTGATTTCCGCCGATAAAACGTTAAACCGACTTTCCTTTCTCGCGATTTCGTCTTTCGCCTCCTTAAGCGCGTTCTTTGCCCAGGCTTCGTTTACGTCTTTCGCGTTTTCGCACGATTCGACAAGCATAAGCACTTTTCCGTTTTCGATTTTCACAATCCCCGAAGCGACGAACGCCACTATTTTTTCTCCGTTTTCCGCCTTAACTTCCGCAACGCCCGGAATGACGGCGATAACCGCGTTACAGTGATTTGCGAGAATCCCGTACTGTCCGTCCGCGGAGGGAACGACGAGAGAGGCGCACTCCCCGTCATAAAAAACCTTGTCCGCGGCGAGAAGCTTTAAAGAAAAAACTGCCATCAGATTTCACCTTTCCTGATTTTTTCGGCTTTTTCGTAAACGTCCGCTATCGTTCCGACGTTGAAAAACGCGTTTTCGGGCAAATCGTCGACTTCGCCGTTTACGATTTTTTCAAACCCGTCGATCGTGTCTTCGAGTTTTACATACACGCCTTTAAGCCCGGAAAATCTTTCGGCGACGTGCGTGGGTTGCGACAGGAATTTCTGAATTTTTCTCGCGCGGTAAACGCTTTTCTTGTCTTCCTCGGAAAGCTCTTCCATACCGAGAATCGCGATTATATCCTGCAATTCTTTATATTTTTCAAGCGTTTCTTTGACTTTCATCGCAACGCGGTAATGCCTTTCTCCGACGATATCGGCTTCGAGGTTTCTCGACGCGGATTCGAGCGGGTCGACGGCGGGATAAATTCCCTGCTCGGCGATTTTTCTCGACAGAACAGTCGTTGCGTCGAGGTGTGTGAACGTTGTTGCGGGAGCGGGGTCGGTAAGGTCGTCCGCAGGGACGTAAACGGCTTGTACGGAAGTTATCGATCCGTTTTCCGTGGAAGTAATGCGTTCCTCGAGTTTACCCGTTTCTTCCGCAAGCGTGGGCTGATAGCCGACCGCCGAAGGCATTCTTCCGAGAAGCGCAGAAACTTCGCTGCCCGCCTGAACGTAACGGAAAATATTATCAATGAAAAAGAGTACGTCTTTATGTTCCTTGTCTCTGAAGTACTCCGCCATCGTAAGACCCGAAAAAGCCACTCTTTGTCTTACGCCGGGAGCTTCGTTCATCTGTCCGAAAACAAGCGCGGTTTTATCGAAAACGCCGCTTTCTTTCATTTCTCCGAAAAGCTCGTTACCCTCTCTCGAACGTTCTCCGACGCCCGCGAAAACCGAATAACCGCCGTGAACCATTGCGATGTTATGAATAAGTTCCTGAATAAGAACGGTTTTGCCTACGCCTGCGCCGCCGAACAGACCGATTTTTCCGCCTTTTGCGTAAGGAGCGATAAGGTCTATGACTTTTATGCCGGTTTCGAGAATTTCCGTGGACGGAGACAACGAAACGAATTTCGGCGGTTTTCTGTGAATACTCGCGCGCTCGATATTTTCGGAAAGCGGCGGCTCGCCGTCTATCGTGTCGCCGAAAACGTCGAACATTCTTCCCAGAACTTCTTTGCCGACGGGAACGGTTATACCGTTTTCGAGAGCCTCGACGCTCTGCCCCACGAACAACCCTTCGCTTTCGGAAAGCATTACGGCTTTTACCGTGCGTTCGTTTACGTGCGCCGCAATTTCGGCGTATTTTATTTTCCCGTCGGTCGTTATTTTTAATGCGGCGTCTATTTTCGGGAGAGTTCCCTCTTCGAACGTCGCTTCTATGACCGATCCGTTGATTTTTGTTATTTTACCCGTCATTTTTTCTTACTCCGTTGAAATTTCGCGCCCGAAGACACTTCCGTGATTTCCGTCGTGATTTCGTTCTGTCTTGCGTGGTTAAACTCGCGGCTTAAATCCGACAAAATCGAACTTGCGTTGTCGCTTGCGGATTTCATTGCGACAAGCCTTGCGTTCTGCTCGACGCAATAGCTGTCCACGAGCGAACTGTACACATAACCGCATACATAACTCGGAACGAGGTTATCCAGAACCACCTCGCGCGAAGGCACGAATTCGAATTCCTCTTTGATTTTATCTTTTTCCGCTATGAATTCCGCGGTGTGGAAAGGAAGTATTCTCGTCGATTTGATTATTATTCCGCCGTCCGCCATATCGGTATACAGAATAAACAGTTTCGAATAATCGCCGTTGATAAACCCATCGAGGAGAATATCCGCGATTTTTCTCGCCACGGCGAGCGTCGGACGGAGAGCCTCGAAAGAAAAATCTTCGGCTACGTTATATCCTTTCGCCGAAAGGTATTCTCTGCCCAGATCGCCCACGACGAAAAGTTTGGAATTTTCGTGCTTTTTTATTTCGTTTTCCACGCGTTTTATAACGTTATGGTTATACGCGCCCGCCATTCCTTTGTCCGCCGTGATTACGAGATAGCCGCAAGCCGCGTCTTGCATATGGTCGTTTTCGGGATAAAAATACTTGCTTTCGATATGATCCACCGTTTTGAAAATGGATTTTATTTCTTTTCTTATCCCTCTGAAATAAGGCGATGTTTTTTCGAGTTCCTCCCGCGCTTTTCTTACCTTTGCGGAAGAAATGAGATACAACGCGTTAGTGATTTTCTGCGTTGCCGCAACGCCTTTTATTCTGTTTTTGATTTCGTTGATTTCAGACATTGTTTTCGGATAAAAACTTTTTCGCTTCCGAAACGATTATTTCCTTATCGTCGTCGGACAGCGTTTTGCCGTTTTCGATATTCGATATCACGTCGATGCGACATTCTTCGAAATAAGGTAAAAACCTGCCGAAAAACGGACGTATTTCTTTCACGCCGAGACCCGTCGTGATTTTAGCGAGCGATACGACAAGAATTACTACCTCTTCCCATTCGCGATAAGGTCTCTGAAGCGGTTGCACGAGAATTTCGGTAAGCGCTCTGCCGAATTCGAACTGGCGTTTCACCGACTCGTCAAGATCGCCTGAGAACTGAGCGAACGTTTTCATTTCGCGGTACTGCGCCAGCTCGAGACGAAGCGAGCCGACCGCCTTTTTCATAGCTTTAGTCTGCGCGCTTCCTCCGACTCTCGAAACGGAAAGACCGACGTTCACCGCGGGGCGTTGTCCCGACAAAAACAACTCGCTTTCGAGGAACAACTGTCCGTCGGTTATGGAAATTACGTTTGTCGGAATATAAGCGGAAATATCTCCGCCGAGCGTTTCGACAATCGGGAGCGCGGTCATACTTCCGCCGCCTTTTTTCTCGCTTAAATGAGCCGAGCGCTCTAAAAGTCTCGAATGGAGATAGAATATATCGCCGGGATAAGCTTCACGCCCCGGGCTTCTGCCGAGAAGAAGAGAAAGAGTTCTGTAAGCCACGGCGTGTTTGCTAAGATCGTCGTAAACGATAAGAACGTCTTTCCCTTCGTTCATAAAGTATTCGGCGATGGCGCAAGCCGAAAACGGAGAGATATATTGAAGCGAAGCCGAATCGGACGCTGCGGAAAACACAACGACGGTGTAATCGAGCGCGCCGCTTTCTTCGAACATTTTCACTATTCTCTTCACCGTGCTTGCTTTCTGTCCGATCGCGCAGTAAACGCAGATGACGTTTTTGCCTTTTTGATTGAGTATCGTATCGGTTGCGACGCTCGTTTTTCCCGTCTGACGGTCGCCGATTATGAGTTCACGCTGACCTTTACCGACCGGGAACATCGCGTCAATTGTTAAAATACCCGTTTTGAGCGGCTTATTTACGGGGCTTCTGTCTATAATGGCGGGCGCGGGACTTTCGATCGGCATATATTTGTTTGCCGCAAAAGAGCCTTTCCCGTCTATGGGTTCGCCGAGCGCGTTCACTACTCTTCCTATTATTTCTTCGGACACGGGGATTCCCGCCGTTTTGCCCGTTTTATAAACGTTTTCGCCCGCGACTATGTTTTCGCCGTCGAAAAGAACGCAACCCGTTTTCTTTTCGGAAAGGTCGAGCGCAAGTCCTTTTTCGCCGCCTTCGAAAGCGAGGATGTCGCCGTATTTAACGCCGCCGAGCCCCTCGATTTCGGCAACGCCGTCGGCAACCGAACAAACCTTGCCTATTTCCTCGGGCAAAGCGCGCGGCTTCCATTTTCCGACCGTTTCTTTCACGAGCGAGATGTAATCGCCGCTTTTATCCGTTTCGTCGATCGCCGTTTTAAGGCTTCTTAAAAGTCCTTCGGGGGTGTTGTCGTAGACCTCGTTAAGAATTTTCAGAACGAAGCCTTTTTTTACGCTTTCGTCCTTAACCCACACGATATCGACGGGGCGATCGAGCTTTGTCCGAAAGAATTCGGCGAGCTTAATTTTTTCTTCCGCCGTCGGTTCATTAACGGACAAAAACTCGCCTATAACACGATTATCAGCCATTTTTTATATTCTCCGATATAAATCCGTCCACCGAGCAAGCCGCCTCGATTTTCTCTTTCACGGCTTTCGTTATAACGTCCGAAAGTTCTTCTTTCGCCTCTTCTTCGGCGCGCTTTTTTACCTCTTCCGCTTTTATATTCGCCTTTTTCAGCGTGTCGGAAGCGTCCTCTTCGGCGGACTTTAAAATCCTTTCGCTTTCCGCTCTCGCGTCGGCTATTATAAGGCGTTTCTTTTCCGCAGTTTCTTCGTCGACTTTGCTTAAAAGCTCGTCGTAAGTCTCTTTTTTCTTTTCTGCCGCGGCAAGGGTCGCTTTGCTGCGCTCGTCCTGTTCTTCGTAATATTTTTTGCGTTTTTCCATAAATTTCTTCACGGGGTTATAAAGTAAAAAATAAAGGATAAGAAAGAGAATGACGAGGTTAAGCAAATGCAGAAGTATCTGCCGCCAGTCTATATTCAGCGGGATTCCGCTTAAAAGGAGATTATACATAACTTTCACCTTACAATACGAATATGACGAGGATTGCAACTATAAGCGCGTAAATTATTGCCGTTTCTATGAATACCAGACCGAGCATAAGACCCGATTTTATCTGCGAAGTCGCTTCGGGCTGACGGGCGATCGCTTCGTTGGACTTAGCTATCGCAATACCCATTGCAAGCGCGCCGAGCGCAGCCGCAAGACCGACGCAGATACCCGCGGCTATTGCTTTGCTTCCTTTAGAATTGTCCCGATTTTCCGTAGCCGACGTTTCGGTTTCTGCCGGGATTACAACTTCGTTTTCCGCATAAGTCACCGCTTCGGCTTGTTCGTTATTTGTAGCATACGCAACGGATTTCACCGCGGGAACGACGATAACGGTCAAAAGCGCAACGGCGCAAAGAATCAATGAAACACGTTTGAAAATTTTAAGCATTTTTTATTACCTCTTTCTTATTTTTTATATTTATCATTTTCTTTTCCGAAACTTCTCCGTAGAAAAGAGAGGTGAGCATCGTTAAAACGTAAGCCTGAATGAGCGCGTGCAAAAGCGTGAACATAACGCCGACCACGACGGGCAGGACGAACGACAACGCCGAGAAATAATACACAAGCTCGGTTACGAGCGCACCCGACAAAAGCGCGCCGAACAGACGAAAGCTCATAGATATGGGCAGCGAGAAATCTTTTAAAGTTCTCCCTACTCCTTTGATACCGTTGGAAACTATTCCCCCGCCCAGAATCACGAGGTACGATACGCAACCCATCGTTATCGCACCGTTTATATCCGCAAGCGGCGCGGGAAGCGAAACCGAACGGTTAAGCGTCGTTACAGCCTGAAGTCCCAGAAGCTCGAACAGCGTTCCTATGAATATATAGGCGGCTGCCGTAAAAATGTACGCTCCCAGAAATTTGTTTCTGCCGGGACTGCTGCTCTTTGCCATATCGTCGAAAGTACCGACCGCGGTTTCTAAAACGAGCTGGAATTTTTTCGGAACGTAAGTGAATTTCGGGATAACGAAAATCCTTACGATAAGCGAAAAGACAAATATCGCGCCCGTTACCGTAAATGCGGAAATAAGTCCGGGATTTACTTCAAGCCCGAAAAGATTTATCTTGTTCGTTTCGTGCAGAACCTCGTCGCGCATGGTTCCGTTTATACTCTCGCCGTTTTCTTTCGCGGGGATAAGGAATATCCATACAAGAAGCGCGGCTATGATTATAAGCCCCGTGACGAGAACGATTATTTTTTTCTTTTTCATAAGTTCACCTCGTCTGTATCAGATTTTTCGGCTTCCGCTTTCCCCGTTTTTGCCCCGTTCTCTTTATCGGCGTTTTCTTTACCGATAAACGCGAGCGACGCTATAAACGTAAGCGCGGCGGAAAACATAATCGCATAGTTTCCGAAAGCTTTCTGCAGAAGATACCCCGCGCCCGCGCCGACGGCGAATATCGCGACGACTGCGAGATACAATCCGAAACGCTTTAATGCCGATTTATCTTTTTGTGCGATCGCCGTAACGAGCGAACCCGACATACGAACGATATTTCCGATACACATCGTGCTTGCGAAATCGTTGCCGTAAATCCGGTCGAACGAAAGCACCTGCATCGCGCAAGCGAAAGATACGAGAGCATTGGCGTACAGATTCATACTTTGCGGCATAAACCCGACCGCCAACAGCGTAACCGATTCGACAAGCAGAACAACCTCTTTCCAGAATACTTTTCTTTTGTCGAACAGGAAAAAGAGAGTTTTTGCGAGAATCGCTCCGAGCGCGAAAAACACTACGGGAACGAGGTATTTCAGTACGCCCGCCATATCTCCGTTTACCAGATTAACGCTTAAAAACACTATATTCCCCGTCTGCGCGTTCGCAAAAACGCCGTCGCGGCAAAAATAAGAATAAGCGTCCTGCAATCCGCCCGATATTATAATGAATACGAGCATTAGCATAGATTGCGAAATTTCATTTTTTGTCTTTTTCATAAAACTTCCTTGACATATCTTACGCATTACAGTATAATCCTTTCGTAGATATCTGTAAAATATATATTTATAATGCTTGCCATTTATTTTTGATATGGAGAAAAGTCAAAGTGAACACTAATTTCGAAAACTATAAAACCTTTTATTTCGTAGCGAAATACGGCAATATCACCGCCGCGGCGGAGGCGTTATACTCCGAACAACCCAACGTTACGAGGACGATAAAAAATCTCGAACGGGATCTCGGATGCGTGTTGTTCACGCGCTCTAACAAAGGCGTTACGCTGACTCCCGAGGGCGAAAAACTATATAGGAGAGTTTCTATCGCATACGAACAGATCGCCGCCGCAGAGGAAGAACTTTCGCGTTATAACGGTTTCGAAGAGGGAATTTTAAGAATAGGCGTTTCGGAAACCGCCCTGCACGAAGTTCTGCTTTCCGCGCTTTGCAAGTTTCATTCTTTATACCCTAAAATCAAATTCAATCTTATCAATCTTACCAACGCTCAGGCTATCGGCGCGGTTAAAAATCAGGCGGTGGATTTCGTGCTTATCGCAACGCCTTTCGACCTCGATAAATCCCTGAAATCCGTTCCGATAAAGAAATTTCAGGATATCGTCGTTTGCGGGGAAAGATACAAATATCTCACGGGTGAAAAAGTAAGGCTGGAAGAGCTTACGAAACACTGTATCGTCAGCCTTAACAAAACAAGCAAAACTTACGAATATTACAGAAAAATATTCGGAAAATACGGGCTCGAATTTTTGCCGGACATCGAAGTTTCCACGTCAAATCAGATTTTGCCGATCGTTAAGAACAATTTAGGGATAGGATTTATCCCCGCTTCGTTTGCCGAAAAGGAAATCGCAAACGGCGAAGTTTTCAGGCTCGAAACGGAAGAAACAATTGCCCCGCGCGAAGTTTGCCTTATAAAACGCGCCGATTTTTCCTTATCCGTCGCCGCCAAAGAATTTGAAAAATTATTGACTGAATCTTAAAAAAAAAAACGGTTCTTTTGAAAGAACCGTTTTTTTTAATTGAGAAAGTTTTTTATAGCGAGATATTTAAAGTTGTTCGGAATATCCGTTTGAATAAGTGAATACATATCCGTCCGCGAGTTTTTCCGCAAGAATATACGACTTTTTGTTGTTGATTTCTCTTTTTATGTCGAATTTATTTTCGGAACGGCGAACGATTTTATATTCGACCCCGTCGGATTTCCCGTCTTTTTCCAGCTCGAATTTTATCTCGGTTTTGCCGTCTTTTTCCTCTATTTTAAATTCGGTTTCCTGAATTTTTTTGCCGTCCTCGTAAATTTCGCACTCATATTTGGTTTCGTTTTCACCTTTTTCGTTTTCCGTTGCGTAAGTGAATACGACGAAATTCGTTTCGCTTTTTTTCACGGCAAGTTCGAGTTCGAATTCTTTCTCGTCAGCCTCGATTTCCTCTTTTCTCTTTCCCGCGGTTTCGAACGCGTTTTCGCCGACAACCAGAACACCGACAAGCGTTGCGGAAGTTTCAGTCGAACTCTCGCCGTCGTCCTCTTCCGTTTTTGTTTCTACATTAGTTTCGTTATAATACATAACCGCGTTTTCGCCGCCGTAATTTACCGTCATTTTATAGGTATACGCGGAATATTCCCCGTCCGTTTCGGTATTGTTGTCAACTTCGGAAGACACGTTGTTGCCTATCGCCGCCTCAAACATAACAAGCACGTTTTTAATTTCGGACACGTTTTCGTCCGTGAAATCCGACGGACGGCTTGTCCCCATTTCTTTATCCGCCATAAATGCGAACTCCGCACAAGTTTCCGCGACAGATTTTTCGTCAATCAGAAAATTCGCGCCGGAAACAGCGGATATCGCGAAGAAATCGTTGCTTGTGGTGAACGTTTGGGTCTGTTCGCTACCCGAAACGCTGTTTTTTTCGCTTCCGCCGTTCGATGCGGTATTCCCGCAGGCAACCGCTGTCAGCGATAAAGCAGAAACAAGGGATAACGTTGCAATCGAGCTGAATAATGTCTTTTTCATAATTTATTTCTCCTGATAGTTTTTTTAAGCGTCCGCGAGGGAGCTTTCGTTAAATATACGATTGACGGTTGCCGAAATTCTCGCTTTTTAAAAAAATCTTTAAAAAGTTTTTATTTTTATTTCCAAAGGCAATCTTTAACCAGATCGACAAGCTCTTCGACAAGTTCTGAAACGTCTCCCTCTTTCTCCTTTTCTCCGATTTCCTCTATCGCTTCCCGGATATCTTCGGAAATTTCTTCGAGGTCTTCCGTAAAATCTTCGAGATCGTCGCGGGAAACAGTTCCGTTCGGGTCGAAATCGGGTTTAGCGGAATATTTTTCTATAAACGCAAAGAGGATTTTTTTATCCTCGTCGGATAAAACGATTTCTTCGCCGTCGTATTTGCCGAAAACTTCTAAAAGAGTACGAATATCCGACAATTTTTCGGAAGCGATTTTCAAAACCTTATTCTTGAAATTTTCTATCAGTTTTTTATCGTTTTCCTTTACGGTGTGATTTTCGTAATAATCCTCTATCTTATCAAGCTCTTCGTCCGATAAAAATAACGTGGTTACGTCCGCGCCGAGAATTCCCTCAAGCGATTTTTCGATTTCGCTTTGCGCTTCGTCGTTGATTTCTCTCGTTTTATGATCGAAAACAGACAGTCTGACAACGCTCCCGGACGAAATAACACCCTTATTTTTCATATCTCCTATCACGGCGCGTGTTGCCTCGCTCGCTTTTTCGCCGATGTAATTTCTGTTGTACAGAAATACGACGCCGTCCTCGTTAAGCCCTTTCTGAGCGGTAACGATATCGTTTTCGCCGACCGAAAAAGAAATGTTCGGATTTACGTCTATAACGATATCGTAGACGGCGACCGGCGCGGGAACATAAGGCTGTCTTCCCGAAAAATAAACGGAAAGCGGAACGATTACGGCAGCGGCCATTGCCGCGGCAGCAAGAGAAAGCCCGAGTCGAAAACGGAAAAGTCCTTTTCCCGACAATTTTTCTTTGCCGTTTTTTGCGGCTATTTCGTTCCAATTTACGCCGTTTGAAATTTTTTCGCTTAAATCGGGCGCATTGTTTTTTAATTCTTCCTCGATTTTCCTGAAATTTCTCATCGATACGCCTCCTCGGCTAACGTTTTTACTCTTTTCAATAACGCGTTGTACTGCCTGTTCACCGTTGAAACGGGTTTTTCAAGCATTTTTGCAACCTCGACTCTCGTATACCCGTATATAACCGTGTTTTCTATAATAAAGAACTCCTCTTTGCTTAACTTTTTTCTGCATATTTCAAGCAACGGGTATTCGATTTCGTAAACGTCGGAAGCGGCGGAATTCAAATCCTCGGGCGTGAGCGATTTATCGATTTTAGCCTCTTTTTTTATGCTGTCGAGAGCCTTGTTTTTCGCAATCGAACAAAGGTACGGCAAAGGATCTTCTTTTACCGACGCAAGATTGTTCAGAAAAGAAACGTATGCGTTCTGCAAAATATCTTCGGCGAAAAACCTCTCTTTGACGTACTTCCCGACGACGTACCACACCGCGCCTTTGGTGAGTGCGTAAAACTCTTCGAAATATTCTTTTTTTCCCTCTTTCAGCTTTGAAAGCAATCGTCTGAGTTTTATTCTGCTCATACTTCCTTTTTTTGCCTGCGTCCGATACGCGTTGATATATGTTGATATGCGTTGATGTGCGTTTGTTATAAAGTTTTCGTTATATATACGATCGGGAACACCCGAAATTCTCACTTTAACAAAAAAAATTTCGGTTGGGGATTTTCCCTTTTTCATAAAAATCGGAACGTTCATAAATCCGTTCCGACGATTTTCAGCATTAAGAAATTTTTTTTCGCTGTAAATATTCTTTTATTTTTTCGGCAATAAACAAATGCCCTTTGTCGTTCGGGTGAAGTCCGTCTATCGTGAAGTCGTCGCCGACGTTTGTTTCAGGTCTCGGGAAACCGTCCGAATATAAATCGATGTAATCTATCCCGTTTTTTCCGCAAACGGATTTTATTATATCGACGTAGCCTTTAAGCGGAAGCGACGGTTTTGTTTTGCTTCCGTCTCCGTAAAGATTGTCGTCGTTAAATCTTCTCGAGGGCAAAATGAAACAAATTTTGTCTTTGCCGTATATTCCGATAAGCCTTTTTATAAGGTTGTTAAGTCCGCCGTAAAAGGTGTAAGGATCGGTATCGGTCGGCTCGCCGATTTTCGCGTCGCCGTGACCGTAATCGTTCGTTCCGCCGAAAACGAATACCATATCCGCGTCCTTGCTCATTACTTCCGAACGCATCTGGAAATCGTAATCGAAAGTTTTGTATATCGTAGGCGTTTTTTGCCTTGCTATTCTCGTTCCCGAAACGCCGAAATTCTCGGTTTCCGCTCCGCAGATTTCGGCAACCTTATTAACGTATCTGTTTTCCTCCGAAGACGCGCCTACGCCCTCTGTGATGCTGTCGCCCAAAAATATAATTTTCATAAGCTTATTATAACACGTCCGACGCAAAATCTCAAATTATTTCGCGTCGGACGTCGATTTTTTATTTTATTTTTTCTAAGGCGTGCCGCAAGATAAATGAAGTTGCTTTTTATCCGACAACCCGCTGAAAACTTAATCTTTACCCCGCCAAACGTTTACTTTTATTCGACGATCTGCGTTTTCACTTTCGTGAAAGAAAGCAATATCTCACCTTTCGCCGCGTCGGCGGAATAATACCCCGCTCTGAGCGCGTAAGTTTTTCCCGCTTCGAAGGTATATGTTATCATAAAGTTTCCGCTGCCGTATCCGCTGTCGTCGTCGAACAAGAGAAACTCGCCGTTTTCGTTATAAAGCGAGGCTTTTGTGTCCGCTTTTCCGAGACTCACAATTTCCATAGTCACGTTTTCGGTAAACATTATCGTGATTTCGACAAGCACGCCGCCGTCCCCGACGATTGTATAATAACATTCGCCCGTTACGGCGCCTTCGGTTAAAGGCGGTTGTTTGAATTCTCTGTAAACGGTGGCGGTTTCCGTTCCGTACGGAATTTCGAAGGATATCGTAAGATAGTAATCGTCCGCATTAAGCCCGAGTTCTTTAATCTTCGCTTTCGCGGCTGCGTCTGCCGCCGCTTTATTCACGCCGACTAATTTATTTTCGGAATCGGTAAAGTATTTATCCTCACCGATAATAAGCGCGATAACTCTTCTCTCCAAACCCAAACCCCATTTTTCTCTGAGAACAACCGTATAAACAAAATCATCGGAGCGAAGACCGTTGTATGCGACGAGGTAATTTTCGCCGTCTTCATAATCTGTTACGTCTTCGAGGGTAACGCCTTTAATCACTGTGTCTCCTACGTCTTCCAAAGCTCCGCACTTATAGCAGATGCGATTGCCGTTTTTATCACGGGTAACAAATTCATGTCCCGAAGCCTTCGAAACGACGGGATCTCCGACGATCTGTTCGCACATACGGCAATATTCCGCATGTATTTCGTCTGCGGCACAGGAAGAATTCGTTATCGTACGGTTTTCCGTATCGTGATCCGTTCCGCTTTCTATGCGGGTTGCGCCGTTGCTGTAAGTTATCCTGACCGTATAACGGCAGCCCGCCGCGAAATCGTAGGCATATTCTCTTTTTACCCAAGTGCCGTCCGATTCTTCTCTGTACTCGTATAAAACGTAGGACTTATCCGACGTTTCTTTTCTCGCGATAATCGTTACGGTTTTTACGCCGTTATCGTTCGTAACGGTTTTTACGCCGATATCTAATTCCTCGGGAATATCTTCATACAACGTGCTTTCGGACGTACGCGAAATCTCGAAAATTTTGTCGTCCGCTCCGACGGATTTAAAGTAATACTCCTCTCTGTAAAAGTTATCGCCCGAAGCGATTATCGATCTCTGCTCTGCAGAACGATTTTTGCCGTCGTTTATATTGTTGAGAATTTTTACGATTTCTTCCTTATGATATATGCCGTCGTCGTCGGTATAATCCTTTACGCTCTGATTGAAATAACTTCCGCAATTTTTGCAAACGCTCTCTATCGAATATTCCTTCGGGTTCGTATTCGTAGTAATCTCGTAATCGTGATACGTATGCGTTTCGAAAAGGTAAGTTTTTAGTATTCCGCTATCCTCGCCGTGTTCGTATCTTAATATGCCCGTAAGCTCTATCGTGCAGTTTTCGGCTTTAATCCATTTAACTTCATAGTAAACCGCGAGATCGCAATCAAAACAAACGTATTTGTAACCGCTGTCGAGCAATTCGTATTTTTCCCGGTAAGTTCCCGGCATAAACACGCCGTCGATCTGCCCCTGCTCCTCGGTAATTCCGTCTTCGCAGAAAACCATACTTACGCTTCTGTGTCCGACAGTTTCGGGGATAATCTGTTTTCCGCAAATACATTCGCTTACGTAAAGCTTGAATTTACAATCTTCGTTTTTGCCGGGAATTTCGATTTCTTCGGCGCCCGATGCTTCATAGTAATGCTTCGACGAATAAACAAACGATTCGTCGACAACCTTTTCGCAAGCGGAACAAGTCGTTATGATAATCGTTCCGTCGACGCAGGAGCTGCCCTCGACGGCAAGTTTGTAACTCTTTTTAAGTTCGCCTATATGCGCGAGTTTAACGGTGATTTTATTCCCGCATGCGGAACATTTAAGCGTTTTATGCCCGCCGCAGACGTAATCCGACTCTTCGGGAACGATCTCGTATTCGTGATACTGAGGAGCGTCGGTCGTCAATACCTTCGTCGTTACATTATAATAAAATCTTTCAGATTCTATATCGGATTCTTTCGTAACCTCGTCATAAACCTCGAAGAAAATTTCGTAGTTTATCCAGCCGCCGCAATATCCGTAATCGTAAAGTCCGTAATAACCGATAAGTCTGAAACTGCGAGAATGAAGATCGGGAGAAGTCTCGAGTACGTTAATCTCGGTTATTTCTCCGTTTTCGTCCGCCACGAATTCTATCGCCGCCGCTCCGTAAACTTTGGCGGTCATTCTCGTATTCGGCTGAACGCGTATGTAATCTTCGATTTTCGAAATAATGGTTTCGTATTCCGAAATATCGCCGAGTTCGCCCGGAATTATATCGATTTTTCCGTCGATTACCGTTCTCTTGTACTCGAAATAATTTCCGTTCTGATCGTTACGGCTGTCAAGCTGCCATTCGTTAGAACAAACAGAGAAAGAAGTTATGTTTCCGTCTTCGTCGGTATTAAATCCGAACGCGTCCGTCCCGAGAACGTCCTCCGCTTTTTCGGCAATGGAAACGAGATACTCGCGGGCTTCGGCAACCGCTTCTTCGATAGTCTGCCCGTCTTCGCGGTCGGCTACGAAATACGCGATTACTTCCATAACGCTTTGCGTTTTGAACATTTCCAGAACTTCGCCGGCTACCGCTGATACGTCGTTTTCGTTTATATTGACGGCGTTTGCGATAATGGCTTTAAGCTTAATTCCGTCGAACTGTCCGAGAACGGATTCTAAGGCGTTCGTGAAATATTTTTCCGCGCCGGTAAACTTAAAGTAGACGTTATCCAAGGTTTCGAGAATGTTTGCGTAATCGAATCCGAGAGCTTTCAGATCGATAAGAATGTTGTCCAAAGTTTTATCGAGCGAAGCGATGACGAACGCGGATAATTTAGCCGCAGCGCCTTCGCCGAACATGTCGTCGATTATTTCGTTTACGGTATTATCGAAAATATAGTCTATCGCCTTTTTGATGCTTTTCGGATCGAAACGGAATTTATAACCGCCTTCGATCTCCGTTTTCGCGAAGAAATTTTCTAAAACGAATTTCTGAACGCCGTAAGCCGAGTCGGTAAAATCTCCGATAACGTTTCTCAGTTCTTCGATATTCGCGCCGATAAAACTCAACGCGTTATACGCGTTCAGAATAGTTTTTCCCGTATTCGTTCCGAAAATAAACGTAACCTGGTCGAGAGGCATTTTCGTCCAACGTCTATTAAGCGCGTCGTCTTCGTCGTAACGATCCTCGATCGTGGTTTCGGCGTAAAACATATCGTCTTTTAAAATAACGCTGAAATCGTATTTCTGATTGCTCAGGAACTGCTCGTTGCCGCCGTTCACGGTCATAGAGCAACTTAAAACACCGATTATTTTACCGTTTTCGTCAAGCGAGAAAACAGCCTTTTCGACATCGATTTCGATTGCGTCCTCGATTTTTTCGAAAGAGAAAATAACGTTGCTTACGGCGTTATTGTCCGCGTCGCGAACTTCGGTTTTTAAATATCCCGTTATTTCAAGTCCCTCGACCTCGAAAACGTATCCGTTCGTATTCGCGACGGAAGTAAGCATATTCGCGTAAAAATCTCTGTCTTTTTCGGAAATGCTTTCGCTATCACTTACGCTTTCGGATTCGTCGTGCGTTTCTTTCGCGTGGCAGCGAGCGCACTCGCCGTCAACGAAATTATGCCCGAGAGCGGGAACGTAATCTTCGTTTTTCGTGGCTCTGCACTTCGGGCATCTGTAAGTCGTGTACCCCTGTTCTACGCAGGTCGGCTCGACAATTACCGCGACTTTGTAATCGTGCCGGCATTCTTTCTTCGTACAAGCGGTAACGACAAGTCCCGTCGTCGCTATCACGAATAACGCCAACGCGACGCGCATAAGCCTGCTTGCATAAAGTCTTGTTTTTAATTTTGCAAAAAAAGCTTTCATTAAATCCTCCATTTTTTATAATTTCTCAATAAAACCACGCTATAAGTCGATTAACGGCTTATTTTAGCGTGAATCACCAAAAATAAAGCCCTCATTTTCGAATAATCTCCGCCGCGCCCGAGCTTTAAAATCCACTCCGTTTTTGCGGCGTAACAGACTTTGAAATTCGTGTAAAAGCTATTTTTAAACTGACGCTTGTTAATTTTATCATAACAACAATAAAAAATCAAGCGTTCAATCGTTTTTTCTTTGCTTTTCGTAAAATAACGGCAATCCGATTAAATCCGCGCCGAAATACCGACTTTCCGTTTTTTAAGTTTTTTGATTTGATTACCCGCTCCCCAATCAAGCCATCGCGGAAATAATAGCCACGGCGACCAAATATAAAACGAATACCGTAAGGACAAAAAATCCCAAACCTATCAGAATTTTTACGAGCGGGTTTTTAACTTTTTTCATACATACAAGCGAAAGCAGCCCGCCCGCGCATGACAATGCGCCGCCGATTGCTCCGCCGACCATCGGGAATATCTTAACCAAAGTAGGCGAATTTCCCCATACGAGCGAAATCATAAACGTAAGAACAGCAATGGCTATTTCATACCATTTCACCGATTCCGAAAGTCTTATCGTTTCATTTCCGATTGTAAGTTTCGCGCCCATAAGATACGAGCCTTTTATAACCGCGTATTCGCCCGTATCGAGTCTGAAAGTGTTTTTGTCGATTTTATCGAGCGGTTTTCCGTTTACGGACAAAGATTTTTTGCCCGTCCAGGGACTTTCCTCATACACGATTTCGCCTAACACTTCGTTTATTATTGTTTGTTTCATAGTTTTCCTCCTGAATTTTTTAATATTATTTTCGTTTTATATCCGAATTTACGCTTATCGCGCGGCGTAAAGCGTTTTATTCGAGGTACAAACGAATTACAGTTCTTACCGTTTGATTATATGTATACTCATACGCGCCGATATCGGCTTTCCTTATAAGATTGTTATAATTATCGTAAGTGTAAGTATATGTTCCGTCGCTTATAAGCCTGCCCGCGCTATCGTAGGTATAAGTATAATTATCTCTGTTCTGGTTGTTTACATATTTTGAAATATAACCGTTACTGTCATATTCATAATGTTGCGAATACCCCGTTGTCAAATTATAAATATCCCATACGCGATTCGGGTGGTAATCCGAGGTCGTTGCAAAAGTATATTGCAAAAATTAAATTCCGAAGAAAACGCAAACGAAAAACAGTCCAAAAAACCATTGTCGTTTGCGTTAAAAAGTTAAATTCATCGGCGGCTACCCCAGTCTTTATCGATTTAGTTGTAAAAAACAAATAATTATTTAATTCTTGATTATAATACCAAGTAATTACGCCGTTGTCAATACAGAAAACATTTTTTTTAAATCCGCCTCATATGTTTGACAAACCTAAAAAACATTTTTTCAAATGTTTTTGCAGACGATTTTCCGTTAAACAAATACGCTTTTCATTATCTAACGCCGAAAAGACACTATTTCTGAACAATGTCTTGGGATACGTCCTTTTTCAAAGTTATGCCCCTTAATTATTTAAACCAAGCGCTTTTACAAATTCATGATTATTTGTTATCAATCTGTCAAACAACTGGTAACCAAGCTCTGTTTTTAATTTGCTTTTTTCTTTCATCCAATTATTCACATCTTCTCGGGTAAATTTATTCGGATAGGCGCAATAATACTCGCAAAAAGTATAAATCGACTGCAATAAGTTTATATCCCGAGCAGTTCTTGCATTTGTATTCACCCCGTTATAATATCCGGTCCACACATTGTAATAATATGTCAGATTAGCTATATAAGGATAGGTTCCCTTTAAGAACAACTTTTTCAAGACCTCGCTCTGTTCTTTAAGGTCTTTCTTATCTTCGGATAAACTTGTTTTTTGATCTCCTAAGGCCGCTTCTGCCATATCGTGAACAAGAAGCATATCGAGAATTTCTCTTTTGTTATAGCCTTCCGAATGATGTTCTTCCGGTAAAAAGAACATAGCCAACATCCATGCGCTATAAGAATGTTCCGATACGCTTTCCGGATCGTCTATTCCGAATTCAACCCATTGAAAGCGTTTTATTTGTCTCAAATTTCTATATCTGTTGTAAATCAGCGGTCCGATATCAAAAGCTCCGTTTTCAACATAAACACGCAAATCCTCTTCGACGCTTTTAAAATAATATAAAAGCTTGTGAGAGACCACATTCTGTGGTCTTGATTGATAATCCGTAAGATAATCGAGAGCTTTCATAACATATGGTTTTATGTTGAATTTTACTTCCGATTTTACATTCTGAATTCTTGCCTGCAGCAAAGTAAGCAAAGTAACGAGATTAGTTTCTATAAATTTACCGTTATATCCGTATAATGCGTTTTCTATACGCCCGCACAATATTTTTATCGCCTGCTCTCCCGTACTTAAATCGGTATCGAAATAGTATGCGTCATGAGCCACCATTTGGTAATTGTCACCGTAATATTCGATAGTCGATCCCCTGTTTAAAGCATTCGCTACGTCGTTGGTTATTACGATACACAAATACTCATCCATCATATTTGCCTGACCTTGAAATAACAATCCGGTACAAGCCGCCCTGAATAAGAAATGGTTGTTGCAATTATCCTGTGAATACTTATTATTCGTTTTTACAATGGATTTATATTTTGCAAATTCTTTTGTAAGCATAGTAACTGCTTCGTTTGCAAGATTTTTATATGTTAATCTTCCCAGCCAGTACAGCGCATTACTCTTTTGTTGCACATTAAAAACTTCGTAATTATCGGAAATAAATTCAAGCAACGTTTCTTGCAATGAATAGTTATCCTTTAAAAACGAAACCATAAAACGGTTGGATACATCCGTAAGCATTGTTGCAAAAAAACGATGCTCGTTATAATTTTTATAGTTTTCAATCCTATACATAAAGTAATAGGCGATTAAAAATTCAAGATATGTATTATGTTTATGCGGCAGAGACCACATTGCGGCGTTATATTCCGAAGAGTTTATGACATACGATTGATCGAAAATATAATCAAACAATTCCTCAGATATATTTTTAAGACGCTCGGCATCTCCGTCCAACTCAGATAAAGCAAGTTTTTCATAAATGTCCGCTAATCTTATTTCATCCTGACCGTAAGATGACATCATTTCCTTTGCTATCAATCTAACTAAGAATATATCGATTGCATAAAATTTAAATTTTTTAATATAGTTATATGTACTATTCACATCGAGTTCGTAATTGTACATTTTAAAAACGCTTTCTATTAAATTATAGGCAGCCTCTTTGTTTTCGACAGGAACCTGTTTCGTAACGAAAAAATACCCTTTGTTATCACCGACCAAAGGAATAATTCTTTTTAATCTCGAACGATTTTTAATCAGCCCGACGTCAACAGCGCATATTCTGTTAAATTTCCCGAATCCACGCCACAAATCGTAAACGATATTTTCGGGAGACACCTTAGCGACGTTATGCTCGCGAATTGCCTCGATTAAAAGAACAGGCTTAACATTACCGTTCTTTTTTACATACGAAAAAAACTCCGCAAACTCTTCCGAAAGTTTATCGTGCATTTGTTTCGCCACATCATAAGGTTCGTATTTTAACTTTTCGTAGTAACTTGCCGAAAAATAAACAGGGAGACATTCCGACTTTCCGTTTTTAAAATTGTTAAGCATTTTATAAAAAACCAGCTGAAGCAACATATTTTTCGCGCTTCCGGGAAGTCCCTGAACCTGTATCGCAACATCAGAATTATCCGACAACTCTTTTACCACTAAATCAACTATATTATCCGATACGTTAATCGGTCTGTTGTGATAAAACGCGGTAAGCGTTTCTTTGAATAAACTGACGGCATTTATGATAAATTTGTTATATTTTTCCTCTGTGGAAATTTTTGAATAGATATTGTACGGATACTTTTTGGTCTTTTCGATTATCAATTCCACTATCGAATCTCTGTCGTAAGTCGTTTCCTCTTCCTGCTCATAAGTGTTGTTCATTCTTCCGGAGACAGGATTGTATCTTTCGTTATCCCCAACGCTCGTTATGCAACAGTGCGAAAAATTATCGGAAAGAGACACAACGGTATCTTTAAGCTGAATCATTGCCGAATCGATATCGTTACTCGCCTCTATCCAATGTTTACGTCCTAAAAAGTATAAAAACTCATCCGTAAAATTGAAATGTTGCAGTTTAAAAGGTATAATGATTTTTTTATTGTCAAACGCTATGCTCACTTCGTTGCTGACATGCCCGGAAGCGTTTGTATTTTCGGACGCAAGTAAAACAAGCATCTCGCAATTTTTTATCGCCGCAACGATCTGCGACGGATAATCCCCCCCTGCGTCCACATTTCTCGGCGCAATCCAACAGGAAATGCCGTTTTTTTCTAAATATAAACACACTTTTGAAGCAACGTCGAATTCTTTAGACGAATAACTTATAAAAACATATCTTCTGCGTTCCGTATTATTTTCCATATTAAATCTCCCTTGGTATATCTATCGTTTCAGCCTGTTAAACCGTTTTATCTGAAACAATCTACGATGAAAATGTCTGTTCCGTCTTTTAATCCGCGATCGCGCGCAAGCTTTATCGTATGGTACGTCCCGCCGCGATTTATAGGATTGTCGTCTTTATCTACAAGAGGAAGCTCCCTTCCGTCCCATAAAGCTATCAGTTTGTCACATTTTTCGGCAAGATACTTACTCGCTTCAAAATATCTGTACTTTTTATCTTCGATAGTTTTACAAACGACAGTCTGAGCGAGAAGCGTTCTCATTTTCATTTCGTCGTCGGCGGTAAAAGCAATGCCGTTTGCTTCGGCGTCTTTTCTGACGTCTTTTATATAATCCTCATAATCAAGAGGAATTATGGCTTTTGTCGTAAGTCCCAATTCGCAGGCGCATTCCGCTATAAGCCAATCTGACCCCATAGCATAGCAAGTCATAACTATGACGTTGTAATCGTCCGAATATTTCTTCAAAATCTCTTTGACCTGTTTTTTAAGAATTTCTCTGTCGTCGTTAAAGTATCTGTGCCCCGTACCCGCAATCACAAGGTCCGGCTTTCTGCCCGAACGATATCTGTAAATTTTTATCCCGTTTCCGACTCTGTCGAGAAGAGGTATGATATTATTTACCATCAACCGATCCTTACTCTGTTCCTGAGGAGTCAAAACCTCGTAAGGAACGATATCTTTGTGGATTTTCTTTGCGTTTCGCTCCGCAGTCGAATGATAATCCGTTCCGTATTTCCAGCCCGCGGCAAGTTTTTCTTTTACCCAACGCGCATGTTCCTCTCGGCATAAAAAACCGAGATTGTCGGAATGAAGCGCACCCGCGATATTATCTTCGAAATCTTTTACGATCGGATAATCCAACTCCTTACTGCTGTAAAAACAGTTTATAAGTTCAAGCTTATACGCATAAGACTTGGCCTGATTGATATTCGAAACCTTAAATTCGAGCGGAAGAGACGCAAAATCCGCCTCAATGTGTTCGATATTATTCCTTTCGCAATGCTCATCGTAACTCGCGTGAATTACTTTTGCGAAATCGCACAAATTTATAAAGCTATCGTCGGAAGCGAACGCGCTTATCTTTCTGTTTTTAGGTTTTACGTCACAGAATACTTTGAGCGTAAGATCCGAATCGATGAACTTTTCGATATCGCTTACGAATTTGCCGGACGCGATTTTTTCGTAATTTTCGTTTCTGTCTTCAAAAATATAATTCGCTTTTATTTTATTATCGGAAATATCAAATTCCACGTCCCACGCAATCGGTTTGCGTTTGCTGTTCTTGCCGTAAGCTTTTCTGTCCCACGACTGCAATTCGTCGCATAAAATAAGCAGATATGAAAGCGGATGTTCGCTTATCGCTATTCTGTGCGCATTTTCTACGTCGTATTTATTCAGACTGTTGTGAAGCAGTATAGCCGTTACCACGTCCAGATGATTTTCAGTAAATTTAAACTCCGGATTTTCAAATAATTTTTTCAACAAAATTACCGAACTGAAATAGCCGTGATCCATAAAGTACGGCTGTTCTTCAACCCTTCTTTTTAACGTCTTTACGAGCGCGTCGTAATCATACCCCTCTCTTTTGTTAACACCGTATGCAAGCAATTCGTTTATGGAAGAAAAAACAATACCGATTCCCGCTTTTTTCGATACTTTTTCGCCAGTGTCGGGATTTATTTTTAAGAACGCGTTCATATTTTTAAAGGACACATAAGGCAAAGTTGCCCTTATTTCCTTTTCTTGTTCTTTACTCAAAGAATTTCCGCCGCTTGCCGAACCGTTATTATCCTGTTCTATCCATAATTCCTCGAGATAGTTCTTCACCTGCTCGTGAGCAAGTTGGAAAGGATATCCTATATCGTGAAAGAGCGAGGTAAGTCCCCATAAATATAAAAACGTATAATATTCGTCTTGCTTTAACCCGTAAAACTCGTTAAACGTTCTGCGATATACTCCGTCCGAAGCATAAATTGCGAGACCGAGCGAGAAAACGTACACAGAGTGAGAATAATGATCTCTGTGTTTCGATAAAAGTTCTCCTGAATGGAATTCGTGATCGGATAACATTTCGATCAATTTCCGGATATTGTCGTAACCGCTTCCGAGCAACCTAAAAATTTCGCTGTAACAAAAAAAGACTGTGAACGCATCGTCTTTTTTTCCGCTGATTAAAAAATCGGATACGGCATTTCTGAAACACAACAGATCGTTGTTATCTTTTTTACCTGCATTACCGAGCTTATCGAAAAAACGCGCGGTAAGAACTCTTAAATCCTCCATAAAATCTCCTTAGTGTTGTTTTTAAAATATTTGCAAATTTATTTCTTACATTCTACGAAGTTATTTTAAACGTCGAAATGCTTTTTTATCGCAAGGAACGCTTCATTTTCTTTTCCGAATTTTAAGTATCGTTTCGAGATACATTTCCTGAGATTCGTTATCTACCGTATTCCACCGTAATTTTTTTCTGTAATTTTACCATATTGCAAGCAAAAACGCAAGCAAAAGCCCGTTTATTTCACAAACAAAGTTTAGCTTAATTCTGCATTGAATCGTTAAATAACGACTTTCCACCTGACGTTTTTAGCCCTGAAATACCTATTGTCGTCGTGCTTGCAGATTTCTTCCGAGCTTTTTACGCCTTCCGCATTCACCCAGTAAAAACAACCGTTTTCAAAAAACATATCGGATGCGAAAATCTCGTCGAAATATCCGTCCTCCCTTGTATCACAGCCGCAACCGACGTATAAATTCGTTTTTACGTCTCCCTCGAGTTCGAAAACAATCTTACAACTCCAGACATCGATTTCTATCACGGTTTTATCTTTGTTTCCGTCGATTTTTTTAACCGCGCCGTCGTGAAAATTCAACGCTAAGGCGTCCAGATCCTTTATGTCCTTTTCGGTTCTTACGTTATGCCATTCGGAATCGGTTATTTTCGACTGCATTTCCCTGCATTTATCCAGAATATCGTCGGCTTTTATCGTCGTTTTGAGCAATCTTCTTTTCAGCCTTTGATAAATCAGGTCGTACCCCTCGAAATCGTCCTTTTTTATCCACCCGTCCTTATCGGAATCGATTTCGAATACGTTCCTTTCTATATAACCCTTTTTGCTCGTTCTCCAGTAATCGACAATTTTCAAAGCGGTGTTGTCCTCGTCCATAATTATCGCCTTCGAAGCCCAACCTTTGACCAGAATACCGAAAACAACAGAACTATATACGCCGTTTTTTCTTTTTATCTTCGCTATCATAACGTTTTCCCCTTTTTGTTTATTATATCATATCCGTAAAAATATTTCAATTTTTTCGCAAAAATTATTTTAAACAAAGCCGAACGGAAAATCTTTCCGCCTTATGCCGGTCAAGAATAATACGAACCTCGGTCTTGCGGCGTGTTTTCAGACAAACCGCAAACGCCGTTTTTTACGATGAAATTAAGAACGAACCCGTTCTTATCTGATTTTTCGCTATATTAAAAGCGGCTTGCCGCCGATTTTAAATCGACGGCAAGCCGCTTTTTTATTATGATTTAAAAATATTTATAAGGTCTTTTCTTATTTCGTTACACTCCTCGCCCGTTATGTCTCTGCCTGAAAGGGGCGCGGATATTGTTTTTCTGTATTTAACGCCGTTTCCGTCTATCACGATTATTTCGTCGGCAAGAGTTAAAGCCTCGTCCGGGTCGTGCGTTACCATAACGACCGTTTTTCCGCCCGAGGCGAAAACTTTTTTCAAAACTTCGTAAATGCGGAATTTCAAGCCGATATCGAGCGAGGAAAGCGGCTCGTCTAAAAGCATCGTTTTTCTGCCGCTTGCAACCGCCATAGCGAGAGAAACACGTTTTTTCTGTCCGCCGGAAAGCTCGGAAGGAAATTTCCCCGCTTCGCTTTCAAGCTCGGTGACTTTCAACGCTTCGACGACTCTTCTTTTCCTCTCCTCCGCATTTTTCTCAAAAACGACGAATTCCACGTTTTTAAACACGGTTTTGTTCGGAAGAAGTCTGTCGCTCTGAAAAACGTACGCAACGTCTCCCGCGCCGATTATTTCGCCCTCGTAATCGGTAAGATTTGCGATACAGTTCAAAAGCGTTGTTTTGCCTATTCCCGAGCCGCCCATAACGGCTGTGGTTTTGCCGTCCTCGAAATCGACGTTGAACTTATCGAGAACGACCGTTTCGCCGTTATCCGTTTTGTATCGCTTGCTCAGATTTTTTACGCGCATATCCGACGATCGCCCCCTTTATGATTTTATACAACAATTTGATAACGATTTCGATGACAACCGACAATAAAACGGCTATCACGGCGAAAGCCATAAGTCTGCCCGTTTCCAGATACGCGTTCGCGACGTACATTTCGCGCCCGATGCTCAGCTGAGTATTCGCGAGGGCTTCGCCGCTCACGGTCAGCTTTACGTTAAACGCAAGAAGGGATACGAGTTCGGGGAAAATCTTTTCGAAAACATTTGGAAAGGTGCAACCCCAAAAAACTTTGAACGGCTTAACCCCGTAAACTTTCAAAAGCTCGGCAGTGCCCTTGTCTCTGTTTTTTATCGTCGAGAAAATCGCCATATAAGCCATAGGAAACACGACAATAAACGAAATCGCGATCGGACTTTTCGCCGACTTAAGCCATATAAGGCAAAGAAGTATCGCCGCCATTGCGGGGAGAACTCTTAAAAGCGCGACGAGCGGATAAAAGAATTTCTCCAGATACACGGAAGTATTTGCCGCGACAGCCATAACAAGAGCTATGACAAAAGCTATCGAAAAACTTATCATTGACCTTGAAAATGTGCCGATAATCGACTTATAGACCGATTTTTCCTTAAGTGCGGCAAACAATTCCCTACACACCGTCAAAGGCGTCGGGGCAAGCAGATCGCTATTGATTTTTAAAGCTACGCCGTACCAGACGAGTATAACCGCGATTATACCGGCGAGTAGCGCGGCGGAGCTTAACAGGCTTTTCTTCATTAAACTTTGCGTTAAATCCTTATTTTGTTTGATATTTTTTATTTCGCGTAGAAATCTTCCGCGGGAAGTTTTCCGCCGTATTCGCTCGGACTTAACACCGAAAGGAAAGCTTCTATATCGGCTTTACGAGCTTTCGCGCCGTCCGCTCCGATATTGCATCTCGAAAGGGTCGCTTCGCTTAACGCGGGCAAGGTTGCTCCGATCGCTTTAAGGTCCTCGACGGCTTTTTCCGCGTTTGCCTGAAGATAAGCTTTGTTTTCGGTCATCTTTTCAAGGAGCGCGTCCAAATAAGCGTTTTCGGCGAGAACGCTTTCCTTAACGATAAGTCCCGCCTGAACGAAACCTACCCCGGGATGAACTTTCTTCCATTCGTCTTCAAGAGAAAACGCGAGTTTCGCTCCCGTTTTCGCCATTGCCTGCGTTACGACGGGTTCGCCCAAAAGCGCGAAATGCGCTTCGCCTTTGTTAAGGGCGGCTATAACGTTTGCGGCTTCCGTAATGAAGTTTATATAAACTTTTTCTGCGTCTTTAACGACCGTTCCGTCCTCGAATTCGATATTGTTTTCTTTTAAAATATTTTTGAAAACGACTTCGGGAGTTCCGCCCGCGCCTACGCCGTAAACAACTTTGCCTTTAAGGTCGTTAAGGCTCGAATACTCGCCTTTCGTTATCATATGCAGAACGCTGAAAATGTTTACGGAAACGAGTTTTACGCCGAGCTGCCCCGCATTGTAAAGCTTCGCGGCAACGTTAAGCGGCAAAATCGCCATATCGTAAGTACCGTTGGTAAGTCCCGCGATAACGCTCGGAGGGTCTTTTTCGACTTTAACTTCGGTTTTTATATCCGAGGTCTCGTCCGAAAAATCGAAACCGCCCGTAAGGTTTGCCACGGCAAGCGCGGGCGCGCCGTTTACAACGCCCATTCCGAAGGTTTTTTCAACCTTTTCGGGAGCGGAAGAGGTACTTACGGATTCGTTCGATCCGCACGATACAACCGCAAATAACATCACGATCGCAAGAAAAACAGTTAATAATTTTTTCATAATATATCTCCTTTAAATTTTTTTCGCTTGTTTTTAGTTTATTCTTTAGTTTATTTCGCAAGTCGTCACGGCGGATTTGACTTTTACGTTTTCGATTTTGCCGAGTTTTCCCGTCATTGCGGAAATAATTTCGTTCGTAGCTTTAACGATCACGCTTATAACGTAAACGTCGTTCGCCCTGTCCGGTACGCCCATTCTGCCGACGATATAATCGCCGTATTCCGATAAAATCTCGTTCACCGCCCCGGACGAACTTCTGTCCTTTTCGATAACGATACCGATAACAGCTATTCTCATTTTGCTGCTCCTTTTTGTGAATTTCCGAAAAAGGTTTTCGGGCAAAGAAAAACGCACACCCCGAAGAGTATGCGTAAAAAACATTTTCGATAATCCGATAAATATCCGATAAATTCAGCCGCCCGAGATTTTCTTCTTTTGCCGCAAACCGAAACTCCAAAAGGATTGCGTTTCGGTTTTTACGCGGAAATTTAAAGAATATCCGACAAAACGAATGAAATTTAAAAGTTTTATAACGCGCTTACTCTCCGATATCGCCGCCCGGCGAATTTTCATAAAACGCCTTATGTTTTACAAATTCGCTTATCGCCCGACATTCTTCATCGATTTAGCGACTTCATTATATACTACTTTTCCCGATTTGTCAACTTTTATCGGCGATTTATTTTGATTTGCCGCTATTTTATCGGGAGATAAAGTTCGAGGTGGCGTTCTTTTATGTTTGCACGTTTCGCCCAATGCACGCAAAGAAGTTCCGGGCGGCTTTCATCGCGAGTGAAACCGTATTCGTCTATTCCGCCATAAACGGATTTAGTGAAATTATCCAATAAACCCATAGGAAATTCTCTATATTCCGAGACAAACTTCGCATATTTTCCACCGATAACAAATTTTGTAAAAGCTTCGACATAGCGTTTGAGCTTTTCACAGTCAAAAATATTATCGTACTTCTCTTTTTCCGTTTTTTCGGCAAGCGTTTTGAAATTTGCCTCGTTCAAATCCTCGCCGAGCTTGTCGTCGGGGCGCACCGTAACAAATAAATCGAATCCGTCCGCGCCGAAATTATCGAGAATTTCCCACCAGTCGAAATCGCCGTCTTTTCTTAAAACACGCAAAGCGTCCTGCCGTTTTCTCGTCGAACGGAACAATTTTTCGTCCTGCTCGCCCCGCTCTTCGGCTCTGCCGAAAAATCTTTCGCCATAACCGTAAAACACAACTTTTTTAAATTCAATAATTTCGTATTTCATAATTTCGCCCTTACCCATATTGTTTATATCCCACTCGGGTATATATTTATATCTTTTTGTCTTTCGCGTTTCGCTCGGTGATATTCCGTGAAATTTCTTATAAGCTTTCGAAAAACTCTCCGCCGTGGTATATCCGCAATCGAACCCTATATCTATAATAGCTCGTTTCGTTTCCGAAATAGCTTTCCCCGCCTCGGACAATCTTCTCAGTCTTATATATTCGGCAAGCGTAAAATCGGTCGAAGCCGAGAAAATTCTCATAAGGTTATACTTGTTCGTGTGAGCATATCTTGCCAAAGCGTCGTAATCGGTTTCTTCGAAAAGATGTTTTTCGATATAATTTATCGCGTCGAGTAAAATCATATCTTTATTTTAGCATATATTTTACCGTTCGTCTTGTCTTTTTTTGCTTTTCTCGTTTTATTTTTTTTACTTCTGCGCCACATAAAAATATCCGATAAAACTATCGGATATTTTTTATGCGTTTATTTTAATCGGTCGGTTTATCAATCTTTTTTACGCTTGATTATTATAAGCGCGCCCGCCGCAAGAACCGTAAGCAGCGCCACTCCGCCGTAAACGTTCGAGCCGCAACCACTTTTTTTCGAACCCGAATTTTCGCTTTCTTCGTTGTCGGATTTGCTGTCTCCGCTTAAGTCGCTTTCGTTTTCGGATTTGCTTTCGTCGGTTTTGCCTGAACTTTCGGAAGTCGGTTCGTTATAATTCGGGTCTTTCGCTCCACATTCCTCGCAATAGCCGTCTTTATAAGTATGTTTGCCCGTCGCGGGGATAATCTCCCTGTCGGTCTCCTTTCCGCAATACTCGCAAACGCCGTGTTTCATTCCGATTTTTCCGCACGAGGGAGCCTTCAATATCTCCTCTTTGAAACTATGCGCCTCGGGATTTCCCGAAAGCACTTTAACGTTAAATTCGTTTTTGCAAACCTTGCAGACGTCCTTGTCTACTCCGTCTACGCAGGTCGCGTTTATATGAATATGTTCGAGATCGTGTTCGAGCATAGCGGTTTTTTCAAGATAAACCGTCTTTTTACAGTCCGCGCAAGAATAAACTTTTCCGCCCGCCCTTGTGCAGGTCGCTTTAACTTCGGTTATATCTTCCGCGGCGGGGGTAACGTGAGTATGAGAAACAACCGAGATCTTTTTAAACGCAACGTATTTTTCGGACGTGAATTTGATCTTCACCGACGTAACGCCTTCGGGAAGCTCGATAAATCCGTTTTCGTCCGCAAAAATCTCGTTTTCTCCCGTAACGGCGGAAATCGTAACGTCTTCTATTTTGCCGTTATAACAGGTAAAACCGACGAAAAGCGTTCTTTTATCGACTGCTATGTCCTTACTTGTTGCCGAGGCGGGGTTGGCTTTCGTTCCGTCGAGACAAATTTTCCAATCGGGTTTAGTGTCCTCGGGGACGTCGGCTTCGTATCTCGTATCGAAATTCTGTCCGTAAATATTCGCGTTGCCCGTAAGCGTCCACTCGTCCGAGGTGTACTCCGTATTACCCTCGAAAGTTCCGTTTTCAAAAATATTTTCGCCGTATACGGGTTCGGGCGTTACCAGATTTACGTTCGTGTTGCACTGAATATCGCCCGCAGTTACCTTGATATTTCTGTAATACGTTACCCAGAAATAATAAGACGGTCCGTAGAACATAAAATAGTCGTTTCCGCTCGCGGTAAATTCGTACGTCGCACTGTTCCACAAGTTCGGAACTTCCTGATTCATGATATTTTTTATTTCCGTTCCGCCGTGGAAAACGAGAACACTGTTCACCCATTTCGCGCCCGTGAAACGGTAATCGTAACTGAGCGTGTATTTCTGCCCCTCGATAAGCCCGACGGGGTCGTATCTCACGAAACCTCTCTGCCCGAACGTTCCGTCGTAAACGCCGTTACCGGCCGCGAAAACGCCTGTTCCGTCGGGTTGTTTTGCAACGTTTACGTTCGCGCCGAGCGTGTAACCCTCGGTATACGCGCCGGAGAACGAGCCGTTTGCGATATATTGCATGGGATCGCTTTCGTCAAGACAGACTATCGAAAGCTCGTCGATAAGATATCTCGCATACGATGTTATCGACAAACCTTGCGATGCGTACGCTTCCGTGCCTTTAAAATCCACGCTGCAGACAAGCCATTCCGTCGACGAACCGTTGACGACATCTATATACCATCTTCTTTCGCCGTTCGTCGTATAATAATTGAAACGTATGCTTAAAGTGTTTTTACTGCCGATTTTAATATGTTTATATTTGAAAGACAACCTGTAAGTTTTGTCGGGCGATAAAGCCGCAAAATTCGTTTTGAAAATTTCTCCGTCGTTCAAACGCAAGGAAGCTCCGTCTTTGTCGGAAGAATCGTCAGATATGTTTTCGGCGGTCAAAGCCGACATTCCTTTAAGCGCAAGCTTATCGGGTTCGTCGGCGTTGTTCAATTCGTCGGTCGCCCCGTCCGAAAGTTTGCCGACGCTTTGCAGCTTGTAAGAAACCGTATCGGAAGCAATCGCCGCCGTGCGAAGAGTTATATCGTCGACGTAAAAATCGCCTTTACCCTTAAACTCTATTTTCGGAATGACTTTAAAACCGTTTGCGGAAGTCGCGAAGACGATTTCGACCTTTTTCCAGTCCGAAACGGTTCCCGAAACGGAACTTATAACGGCGAACTCGTCGTTTGTCTCCGTCTTCGCTCCGTTTTCGTCAAGTTCTTTAATCATAAACGAAACGGAATTTTCTTCGCTTTGTTCGCACGCGCTCTTTATATAAGCGGTTAAAACGTAATTTTGCTTCGGAAGAACGTCGATAGCGTAAGGGTAAGCGGTTAGCGAGCCGTATTGCGTTTTCTTTTCAACCCACATAGCGTTGCCTGTTCTGCCGTTTTCGGTCGCTTTGAAATGCACGTTTTTATCTTCGTAAACCGCATCCTCGCGAACGTTGCCGTCATCGCCAAGCGTACCGAAAATGTAATATTGCCAGTGGTTGAGCGCCTCGTTTGTTGCCGAAACGTCGATTTCCACGGGATTTACGAAGCCCGCGGGAATGTCTTTTACGGCGTTTGCCGCAAACGCGCCGACAGCCGAACCGAGAGATATCGTCGCGATTAAACTTGCGACCAAAACCCCTATTTTGCGTAAATTTTTCATATTTCCTCCTATTAGCCGCAAATGATTGAGTAAGAACACGAGCATATGCGGCTGAATCTCGGATAACTCCGAAATTCGATTTTAGACATAACTATTATACACTTCGAAAAGGCTCAAGTCTTGCCTTATTTTAAATAAAAAATGCTCTTTTATAGAATTTTTACCCGTTTGGTTGTCTTTTCCAAAAGATTTTTGTTTTTTTTATCGACAATTTCAACGTGGCAATTTCGCCGAAAAGCAACATTGAAACAGAAACAATTATACAAAAAAGCACTTTTTCTCTCAAATAGGGCAAGACTGCGTTCGTTTTTTAATGTATAATGTTAATATCCGAATAAACTTAAGGAGCTTTTAAAAATCGAATAAACGCGATTTAAAAGTTCCCGAAACTCAACAAGGAGAGAAAATGAAAAAATTAGGGTTAATTGCGTTTTTATTATCAATTTTAATGCTGTTTACGTCCTGTCTCGGAGGTGGTTCTTCCTCTTCCGCAGACACTCCGAACTCGGGAAACGGAGAATCGGTCTCAATCGGCGACGAGTCGGACTCCGAAAGCCGCGAATCGTCCTCCGAGAGCGAAAGCGATTCCGTAAAACCCGATGATTATTCCGATATTCTCAAGGACTATGAAAAATCCTGTTCGGTCACGAAATTCCCGACGGATAATTTGGCGAAAGTAAACGTCACGCCGACTTTCGATATCTCCGACAGCATTTATAACGCCGAAGATATTATCGTTCCCTATCAGCTTTTCGGCAACGGAATGTGTCTTCAAAGAGACGCCGTCAATAAAATCTGGGGTACTATCGAAAATCTTAAAGGAAACAAACATATAGCCGCCGAATTTCGCGGCAGAACCTATTACGGCGAAGTGTACGGAGATAACTGGGAAATTTATCTGCCTATGATGACTGCCGGCGGACCGTTCGAAATGACGCTTATCTGCGACTGGGGAACAAAGACGATCAAAGACGTTTACGTCGGCGAAGTTTACCTTTTGAGCGGTCAAAGCAATATGGAATGGAAAGTCGGTTGGAGCGAGGGAATACTCGACGATTTATATTCCGACGAGAAAGAATGTCGCAACGAAAATATCAGACTTCTTTCTCTCGGCGGAAAATTCCGTGAAACGCCGACAAAAGAACTTGAAACCGCGCCCGTCTGGAACGGCGCGAACGCTTCGTCGATACCGAATTTCTCCGCGGTCGGATTTATTTTCGGTAAAAAAATGCAGGAATCGCTCGGCTGCCCCGTAGGTCTTGTCTGTACCGCTATAGGCGGCTCGATAATCGAGTCGTGGATGGACAAGGAAACTTACGCCGAATATGCAAAGAACAACAAAACCGCCTGCGACGATTCCGCGATATGGAAAATGCCTAACCTCGGCTTCAACGGAATGATATACCCGCTCGAAGGTTTCAATTTCAGGGGCGTCGGCTGGTATCAGGGCTGCTCGAACGTGTACGGCACGGAAGGAAATCACGATAACGCGTTAAGAGCGCTTATCGCTTGCTGGAGAAAGTTTTTCGGCAATCCCGAGCTTACGTTCAGCATCTGCGAGCTTGCGAGATTCCACGAAAATACCATAGCATACAGCACAATCAACGAAAAAATAAGAATTGTAGCAAAAGAAGACAAATTCGTTTGCAACGCGATAAATCTCGATCAGGGCGACTGGACCGATATTCACCCGAGAGACAAACGAATAATCGGAACGCGTCTTTCTGCCGAAACATTAAGGAATTTCTTCGGAAAAAACGAAAACGCCGCGCCCGAAGTCGTCGATTACGTAGCGATTTCGGACACGAAAGTTTACCTCGTTATGAGCGAAAACGTAGTTTTGAAAAACGGAGCCAACGGTTTCGAAATTCTGACGGAATCGGGTTACTCGCCGAACTGCTCCGTAAGTTTAAGCGATAACATTATAACGGTTTCTTCTTCCGTTCCGTTCACGGCAATCCGCTACGGATACGATTTTGAAAAAGTTGCGGAAATCGTGGAAGATTTTTCGAAAACCATCACGATTTACGATGAAGAAGGGCTTCCCTGCGATATGTTTTTCATTAACCTTAAATAACACAGCCGTAAGCAACGCGACAAATGTATCGATGATTATACGATAATTAAAATAACGATTAAATGCAAATTAAAATATCGCCTTTCAGAATCAGAGCCGTTCGCATTAACTGCGAACGGCTCTTTGTTATTAGTTCATCTTATTTCTTTTTAGTGAACAATGCTTTGATTGCGGCGGTTAAATCCGCAAAGGACTTTTTCTTCACGGCAAACCAGAAAATTGCAAATCCGCCGAGCCCGGCAACCGCCGCCGAACCGATTACGATACCCGCAATCGCTCCGCCCGAAAGTCCGTCCTTCTCAGGCTCTATAACCTCGCCGGAGCTTTCGCCCGAATCGGATTCTTTGACGTCCGAAGGAAGTTTTCCGATTGTAAGATCGGTTATTTCGTTTCCGTCTTTATCAAAGTGTTTTCCGCAGATCTCGCAATCTTTGTGCGCTTTTGTTCCCGTTGTTTCTTTAGTCGCGGGAACTTCGTCTACCCAAGCCCCGAAGTTATGCGGAGCAAGATCGGTATCCGCTTCTTTTTCTTGCATAGCAAACGCAGCGTTTTCAAATGTGGCGGTATATTTCATTCTGCCTTTTTCTTTGCAGGTTGCCGCTTTGATTTCCTCTGCCGTTACGGTTGCCGTTTCGCTTTCGATATGGGCGCTGTCGCGCTTGCAAACTCTTTCCGCTTTGCAAGCGTCGTTACCCGTCCAGGTATATTTTACTTCGCCGTAGTCGTGACCGAGTTTTTCGCCGTATTCCTCGCCGCAAACCGAGCAAACCGCTTTGTTTTCGCAGGTTGCCGTTCCGCCCGAGTGATTTGCTTTGTCCAAAATCTCGGAGCAACCGCTATACGTGCATTTGTGATAATGATACGTTCCGTCTGCCGAATTGTGCCATTCGCTGTCTGCAGTATGCTCGTAATGTCCGGCAGCAGTGATTACAAAACCGCACTTCGCGCATTTAACAGGGTTGGTTTCGTCAGCCTTTTCTCTGTTCGGAGTATGTTTTTCGAAATTAAATCTATTATGGCAAGTTGAGCAAGTATCCCAGTGTCCCGAACTGTCTTTTCCGTTGTATTTCGTTGTATTATGCGGTGCAGTATTGCCATACGTTGTTCTGCAAACGTCACAAACCGCTTTTGTTGTACAAGTTGCCTTTCCGCCCGAACACTTGCCGTTTTCTTTATGGCTGCTGTCTCTCTTACAAGTGCGGGTATGCCGTTCCGTTTCCGTTGCTTGACCAGGCGTTCCAGTCGTGATTATCGTTTGCGGGGATAGTCAACGCGGCTTCGGTCGTTTCGTTTTTGCTCTCGTCAAAATACTTTTCGCAAACCGAGCATTCGTAATGCGCTTGCATACCCGTTGCCGAACAAGTTGCGGGGATTTCGTCAATCAGATCGCCAAAGCTATGCGGAACAAGATCGGTATCGACTTCTTTTTCTTGCATAGCAAACGCAGCGTTTTCAAACGTGGCGGTATATTTCATTTTGCCTTTTTCTTTGCAGGTTGCCGCTTTGATTTCCTCTGCCCTTGCGGTTGCCGTTTCGCTTTCGATATGGGCGCTGTCGTGCTTGCAAACTCTTTCCGCTTTGCAAGCGTCGTTACCCGTCCAGGTATATTTTACTTCGCCGTAGTCGTGACCGAGTTTTCCGCCGTATTCCGAGCCGCAAACCGAGCAAACCGCTTTGTTTTCGCAAGTTGCGGTTCCGCCCGAGCAATTGCCGTTTTCTTTATGGCTGCCGTCTCTCTTGCAAGTGCGGGTATGCGTTCCGTTTCCGTTGCTTGACCAGGCGTTCCAGTCGTGATTGTCGTTTGCGGGGATAGTCAACGCGGCTTCGGTCGTTTCGTTTTTGCTTTCGTCAAAATACTTGTTGCAAACCGAGCATTTGTAATGCGCTTTCATACCCGATGCCACGCAAGTTGCGGGGATTTCGTCAATCAGATCGCCAAAGCTATGCGGAACAAGATCGGTATCGACTTCTTTTTCTTGCATAGCAAACGCAGCGTTTTCAAACGCGGCGGTATATTTCATTCTGCCTTTTTCTTTGCAGGTTGCCGCTTTGATTTCCTCTGCCGTTGCGGTTGCCGTTTCGCTTTCGATATGGGCGCTGTCGCGCTTGCAAACTCTTTCCGCTTTGCAAGTGTTATCCGTCCAGGTATATTTTACTTCGCCGTAGTCGTGACCGAGTTTTCCGCCGTATTCCGCGCCGCAAACCGAGCAAACCGCTTTGTTTTCGCAAGTCGCGGTGCCGCCCGAACAATTGCCGTTTTCTTTATGGCTGCTGTCTCTCTTGCAAGTGCGGGTATGCGTTCCGTCTAAGTTACTTGCCCAAGCGTTCCAGTCGTGATTGTCGTTTGCAGGGATAGTCAACGCGGCTTCGGTGATTTCATTTTCGCTCTCGTCGAAGTGCTTGTTGCAAATTCTACAATCTTTATGACCTTTTGTTCCCTTTGCTACGCAAGTTGCAGAAACTTCCTCTATCCACTCCCCGAAATCGTGAGCGTTCGGATTTATTGCGATAGTCAACGCGGCTTCGGTCGTTTCGTTTTTGCTCTCGTCAAAATACTTTTCGCAAACCGAGCATTTATAATGCGCTTTCATACCCGTTGCCGAACAGGTTGCGGGGGTTTCTTCAATAAGCGCGCCGAGATTATGGCTTATGGCAACGGTAACGGTTGCAACGTCGCTTGCAAGATAGTTTTCGTTTTCCGCGTATCTTACTTCATATTCGGCTGCTGCAAGCCCCGAAATCGTACTTGACGCGCAAGCCGTAAAATCCGCGTCGCCGACTTTTCTGTATTCCATCGCGGTGGTAACGCCGTCGATTGCGCCACTGCCGTCCGTGCACGAAATCGGGTTGGCGAAAAGTCCGACGGGGGCTGATTTCTCTGCCTTGTTGATCACGAATTCTTTGGTGAAACTGCCTTCATACGCGCCCTTTCCGGTAACGGTTACGACGTAAGTACCGGCGTCAACGGGTTTGCCGCCCATATCCAACGCACCGCCTGCGCCCGCTTTTACCGTGTAACCGACTTCGTAATCGGCGCCAAGAACAAGCGTTCCGCCAAAGGTCGGCTCCTGCGCCGCGGCGTTGAACACTTTTTCAAGGTCGGTAACAGGCACAAGCTCGTCGGTTATTGCCACCGTGGTCGGATTGACGACTTCATAGTTAATAGTGTCAACGTATATTAATGAATAAGTGTTATAAATCTCGGGTTTTTGATTGTCCGCGCACAACACATCGTCGATATAAACGGATACGCCGTCTTTGTTTAATACGTGAGACATTCCGTATTCGTCATCGACGCGAAGCTGGTTACCATACATATAAGTTCCTTCCGTAAACGTTGCTTCTTCATATCTTTTCCAAGCCGTCCCTTCTTTCTTATACCAGTGACCCATGACGTAGGGAAAATTTGCCTGCGTGCCTTCCGTAAAAGTGAACGACGGTTTAACTACGCGTTTTCCATAACCTAATATTTCACCGATGTTTGAAGTTGCC
>CAKQSB010000003.1 GCA_934271735.1 uncultured Clostridia bacterium
GATACCGAAGAAAAACAAGCGCAAGAAAAGAATTCTTTACTGAACATTAAAGATTTTTTTAAAAAAATAATTGTCGTAAAAGACGACATCAAACGTAAACGCGATGAAAACGGCATAGTTACTATGAGCATTTATGACTTTTTACTGGATAAAGAAAGTATAGAGTATTAAAAGACTGAATTTTTACAGGAGACAAACGATGGAAAATAAATTTAAACAATATGCAATTATTTCAAGTAATTGGGTTCCAAATAATCCAATAAGGGCTTTTATGCCTTTTATCTATGATTATATTTTAACAAAAAAACCTTCTCAAAAAAAATTAGAAGATATTTCTGTTGATATAGATGAATTATATGGCTTGCATCTTACATATTCTTTATTGAGAACAATTTTAGAATATTTGAAGAATAATGGAGAAGCTTCATTGAATAATGGCGTTTGGAGTTTTAATATAAGAGAAAAAAACAGAAACCCAATTGCAAACGATATTGATGACAGTGAAATAAACGAGTTTATTAATAATTTTATTGAATACATTGGTGGGGGTATAAAAAAAGAAGAGGCGGAAAGGCTTATTAATTCCTTCTTTGCTCGATATGATTATGAAGTATTAAAAGGACAAACCACATTAAATGATTGTCATTTCGACAATTACGACTATTTTGTTGCGGAATATATAAAAAATCTGTTTAAATTAAATTCTTCCTCTTTATCTTTTCTTTTTAAAATCGCTCAAGGCAGCATCATTAAATCAGCAATTAGTAGTGAAAATTTAGAATTAACTATATTCTCAAATAAATGTTTTTATTTCGACACAAAAATATTGTTTAGACTTTTAGGTTATTATGGCGATTATTATCAAAAAGAATATGAGGCACTATTCTTAGAATTAAGACAACAAAAAGCCAATTTAAGAATAACAGAATATGTATACTATGAGGCACTTTCTATATTAAGGGGATGCGAAAAATATATCGATAGTGCGGAATATCAATATGAAAAAGCATCGGATGTTCTTCGTTATTTTCGCTCGATAAAAATTTCTAAAGAATCAATTCAAGAGAAAATAAATACATTCGAAGATGTTTTGAAAGGTCGATATGGCATAATCATAGATAAAACTGATATTTATAAGAGTCAAGATAAAAAATACAATGAGGATTATCAAGGTCTAAAAGCACTGATTGTAGATAAATATGGATACAGTAATAATGAATTTACTTACGTTTATGATAATAGCGTTGAAACAGATTTAAAATCTATATTACATGCATATTTAGCACGAGGGAATAACGATGTTGTCTTAATTAAAGACTCCCCTCTGTTTTTTATTACCACCAATGGGGCTTTAGTTAAAAGCGTTATGGAGTATCACCTTGAAAAATACGGCAAGAAATTAAGTCCAATAATGAGTGACACATTTTTGGGGGTTCTCTTATATACTAACACTAATAAACTAGAAGAATATTCCAAACTAAAACTTTTAGCATTTTGTCACGAAGCATACAAACCCACAAAAGAACAACGCGAAAAATTTATTGAGTGCGTAGAAAAAGCAAATAACGAAAACAGATTAACGGACGATCAGACATTTTTATTAAAACATTATTCTCTTATAGATGATGTTTTAGTTAACCAATTAAGAGAAAATGATTTTAATATAAATGATGATTGCGTATATGATACACTTGAGGAAATCCACAAAGATTTAGTTAAAGATATCAGTGATTCATACAAAAGAGAAATCGCCGCTACAAAAGAAGTTTACGAAGCGACAATTGCAAATAACGATGCGAAACACCAAGAAGATCTATTGCAACAACAAAAAAAATACAGCCAAGAGTTAAATGATACTAAATCTAATTTCGAAACTTTACTTAAAAATAAAGAAGATGAGAATATTCAATTTAGAAGAACTCAATTTGACAAAGATCTGAACAAATATAAACATAGAGTAACGGCAATTTTTTATTCAGTTTCATTCGTGGTTTTAGTGGCAGCTATATTTGTTTTATGTATTCCTCTTATATTTAACACTGATAGCGGAGCGTTGTATACTGTCGCATATCGCATTTCATCTGCTGTAATCGCAGTAATAGATGTCATACAAATAATAAGAGGTATCATAAAAAAAGAGGTCTGCAAAAAAGCTATTGAGAAAAAAACTAAAAAGCTATTGCAAAATTATGGATTATCAAATGATCCTTTGATATAGTTAAGATAATTAAAACTCAATCAAAAGTTCAATGAGAGTGGCACCCGTGCCGCCAATCAAAACCTAAATCGAATACGAAAGTGTTTGGTTTAGGTTTTTCTTGTGCAAAAATTCAGGTTTTATCTGCGTTTTTCGGTTGTCGGCGTGCCGACATTTTATCCCTTTCGGGGTTCGTACAGTCGGGTTCGTATCTCTTTGGTTGTACCATCTAATAACAAATCCGAACCCTCGATTTCTTCAAAGGAAATGCGGAAAACCGGTGAAATTTTCGATAATCTATTGATTTTGCTTTCGGCTTTGCTTATAATGGTTTCGATGACTGATTTTGTATTTTCAAAAGAAATCGTTAAAGAAGTTTAAAAACTTTGCTTGATGAGAATAATCACATAGCAGAGTAAATTTAATCTTTAAAAAATAAGTAAAGGAGAAATAATTATGGCTAAAAGATTTGTACTGAACGAAACGAGTTATCACGGCAAAGGCGCAATCGCCGAAATCGCAAACGAGATAATCGCGCGCGGTTTTAAAAAGACTTTTGTTTGTTCCGACCCGGATCTGATCAAATTCAACGTTACGAAAAAAGTTCTGGACGTTCTGGATAACGCAAAAATCGATTACGAAGTGTATTCGAACATCAAACCGAATCCGACGATTCAGAATGTCCAGACGGGTGTTGAAGCTTTCAAAAAGAGTAAAGCGGATTGCATTGTCGCAGTCGGCGGTGGTTCGTCCATAGATACCGCGAAAGCAATCGGAATTATCGTAAACAACCCCGAATTTGCCGACGTTCGCTCGCTTGAGGGCGTTGCTCCGACAAAGAACAAATGCGTGCCGATAATCGCCGTTCCGACAACCGCCGGTACGGCGGCAGAAGTTACCATAAATTACGTTATCACCGACGCGGAAAAAGACAGAAAAATGGTTTGCGTAGACGTACACGATATTCCCGTCGTTGCGGTTATCGATCCCGAAATGATGAGTTCGATGCCGAAAGGACTTACCGCGGCAACCGGTATGGACGCGCTTACGCACGCAATCGAGGGTTATATAACGCTCGGGGCGTGGGAGCTTTCCGATATGTTCCATATTACCGCGATAAAAATGATTTCCGAAAATCTTCGTTCCGCCGTCAAAAACGAGCAGAAAGGCAGAGAAGGTATGGCTCTCGGGCAGTATGTTGCGGGTATGGGATTTTCGAACGTAGGTTTAGGTCTCGTTCACTCTATGGCTCACCCCTTAGGCGCGTTATACGATACTCCGCACGGGGTTGCTAACGCAATTATTCTTCCCGTTGTTATGGAATACAATGCTCCCGCAACAGGCGAGAAATACAGAGATATAGCCGTTGCTATGGGTGTTGAAGAAGCGAAGAATATGCCTATCGAAGAAGCGAGAAAGGCGGCCGTAAACGCCGTAAGAAAGCTTTCAGAGGATGTGGGGATTCCCGCAAACCTCAAAGATATCGTTAAAGAGGAAGATCTTGATTTCCTTGCAAAGTCTGCTTATGCCGACGCTTGCCGTCCGGGAAATCCGAGAGAAACCTCGGTTGAGGAAATCAAACAACTTTACAAAAGTATGCTGTAAAAAATCGTATTTCAATCGATTTATAAATATGTATAAAGCAGACCGTGCAAACATAATTTCCGCACCGTCTGCTTTTATTTTTAGTTGGCATAAAGAATTGACAAAGAAAATTTATTAGGCTAAAATATGCAATGAAATACAACTAAAAAAGGATTATACTTATGACTGAAAACGAAAAAATGTTAAGCGGAAAAATTTACGATCCGCTTGACAGGGAATTAAATAAAAAACGTTCGAGAGCGCACGAACTTTGCGTTAAATTCAATCAGACTTTCGAGGGAAATAAAGAAATTCGAAAAGAAATTCTCGACGAACTTGTTCCCGATAAAGAAGAAGGCGTTTACATTCAAGGACCTGTTTATTTCGATTTCGGATCGAATACGAAATTCGGCAAAAACAGTTACGCGAATTTTAATCTGACCGTCCTCGATATTTGCCCCGTAACGATCGGAAATAACGTGTATATCGGTCCGAATGTTTCGCTTTTAACGCCGCTTCATCCTCTTTGTTACGAAGATCGTAATCAGTATTACAATAAAGAAAAAGGATATGTAACAGACCGAGAATACGGCGCGCCGATAACAATCGGAGATAATTGCTGGATTGCGGGAAACGTTACCGTTTGCGGAGGAGTAACAATAGGCGAAGGGTGCGTTATCGGAGCGGGGAGCGTTGTAACGAGAGATATACCCGCGAACAGCCTTGCGGTGGGAAATCCTTGCAGAGTAATCAGAAAGATAACGGAAGCCGACAGCCTGAAAAATCACCCCGAATTATTTGCCGACGGAGACTACGAAAGATTCTGCAAATAAAACGAATTTATATTTACGAGTGTAATTATAATGTTAAAGGTTAATAGAGTCTTTAACCGTAGAAATTGCCGAAAATGTTTTGGCGGAAGCCGAAAAAAATCCCGGGATGTAAGGGAATTTGCGTTACGGAATGCACCCGTCCACAATCGAACGGTGGAAAAAACTTTTGAAATTGAAATGTATTCCGAGAACAAAATCGGTCGTTCGATTTACGATTTGCTCCCCGGAGTTGAAGAAAACACTTTTAAATAAAATAAGCGGCTGTAATTTCAATCCGATTTACAGCCGCTTGTTCAATTATCAATTTCTTGTCCAGTCTGATTTGTAGAGTTCTGCCGATTCGTTGTATGTTGTTTCGGTCTGACCGCTGCCATACCCTGTGCCTGTATATTTTGTATCTAATCTTAAAGTCACTTTCCTGGTTAATGCCTGCAAAGCCGTTGCGTCGCTTAACGAATAGCTGTATGTGTATATATATGCGCCGCTGTAGCTGCTCGAACCGTCAAGGGATTGTAAGATTCTGTCAAAAGAAAGTTTAATGCTTTGCACGAGCGACCATCCTGTTTTTTGCCCCAGACTTACGGTTGTCAGTCCGCTTGCGTAAAAAGAATATTTTCCGATAAAATTCACGGTTGACGGAATGCTGACAGTCGTCAGAGAAGAGCAGCCGTTAAAGGCATATTGTTCGATTCTTTCAAGATTCGACGGTAATTTGACGCTGTTTAAGCCTACGCAATTTTGGAACGCGTTAGTTCCTATCGTTTTAATACTTTCGGGCAAATTTACCTTTTGTAACGAGATAAGATCAGCAAAACCGCCGCCTAAAATCTGAGTAACGGCAATGTCGTTGTATGATGACGGAATATCTATAACGGCTTCGTATTTTGCCATTCCGCCTGCCATTACGCCGTATGTGCCGTCCGGTAATTTGCTGTATACTAAAACGGCTTTTTCGTTCGGGTTTGTAATAATATTACTTAAGTCGAGAATTTCGGAAGTTCCGTCGGTGTAATATATAATCAAAGAAGATCCGTTTATTTCCGTTTTAAGAATTCCTTTTCCGGTTTCGCCCTGATCGCCCTTATCTCCTTTGTCGCCCTTTTCGCCTTTTTCACCGTTTAAACCTGTTTCTCCCTGATCGCCTTTGTCTCCCTTGTCTCCTTTTATTCCCGGGATTCCCTGATCGCCTTTATCGCCCTTATCTCCTTTATCACCTTTTTCGCCCTTGATAGTGGCAAGCCATTCGTCGTAAGATAAAGGCTCGCCGCTCTGATCCTTTATTGTTTCGACATAGGAATTATATATCGACGAGATTTCCGAATCGGAATTTTGATAATCATTGTAATCGTCGTCAAAAAAAGTACACGCGGAAAAACCGAGCATAAGACTTAAAATAAGCGTTGCGGATACAAATAGCATCTTTAATTTTTTCATTCTTTGTAACCTCTTTTTTATTTTCCGCTCGTATTATATCATTGCGAGCCGTATATGTCAATTACTTTAAATAACGGTATATCGTTGTCATTATTAACTTATTTGCATTTTTTATTCTTGTTTACACAAAGTAAGTTTATGAAATCAACTATTTTTTTTAAAAACAAGCCGTCTCTTATCGCTACGTCGACGGTTGCCGGCCCCAAGGAAGGAGAAGGGGAACTCGGAAAATTTATAGAAAACGTTTCTTACGACGACACGTTCGGTGAAGAGACTTATGAGAAAGCAGAGTGTAAAATAATAACTCTCGCCATAGAAAACGCTATGAAAAACGCAAAACTCGACGAAAAAGATATAAATGCGATTATTTCGGGGGATTTATTAAATCAGATTATTTCTTCGAGCTTTTCGGCGAGGAAATTCAACGTTCCTTATCTCGGGGTTTATAACGCTTGTTCCACTATGACCGAAGCCCTTGCGATAGGTTCTTCGCTTGTGGACGGAGGCTATTTTACAAATGTTATCGCGGCCACGGGAAGTCACTTCGCCACGGCGGAAAGACAGTATCGTTATCCGCTCGAACTCGGCGCGGTGAGACCTCCTCAGGCGCAGTGGACGGTTACGGGCGCGGGCGCGGCGGTAATTTCCGCAGAAGGAAAAAATAACGATTTTTTTCCGAAAATAACCTCCGCAACGTTCGGGAAAGTGGTCGATTACGGCGTGACGGACGCAAATAATATGGGCGCGGCAATGGCCCCCGCGGCGGCGAATACTATCATAACTCATTTTAAAGAAACAGATAAAGACCCCGATTATTACGATCTCGTTTTAACGGGCGATCTCGGGGCGTTAGGCTCGAGACTTTGCAAAAAGTTGTGTTTTGAAAAGTGTTTCGATATCGATAAAAACCACGTCGATTGCGGCGAACTCATTTATAATATCGACGAAGAGGAGTTTCAGGGCGGAAGCGGAGCGGGGTGCAGCGCGGTTGTTTTCAATTCTTACATTTATAAAAAAATGCTTAAAAGACAAATAAAACGAGTTTTATTTGTTGCAACGGGCGCGCTTTTGTCTACTTTGTCGACCCAGCAGGGCGAATCGATACCCGCAATAGCCCACGCGGTAAGCGTGGAAACGGAAGATTAAAAGGTTTAAGCGGAGGATTTAATTATGGTTGATATGCTTTTTATGTATCTGAAAGCTTTTGTCGTCGGCGGGCTTATATGCACGATTGCGCAGCTTCTGATAAATTACACAAAGATAACGTCGGGAAAAATTTTAGTTTATTTTATGCTTTCGGGGCTTGTGTTGCAGGCTTTCGGTCTTTATCGGTACATTGTCGATTTTGCGGGAGCGGGGGCTACCGTACCGATAAGCGGATTCGGTTATCTTCTGGCGAACGGAGCTATAAAGGGCGCGAAAAACGGACTTTTCGGCGCGTTTACGGGCGGACTTTCCGCGGCTTCGGCGGGAGTTACGGCGGCTGTTCTTTTCGGCTACTTCATCGCGCTTATTTTTAAAGCCAGGTCGAAGAAAAATTAGTCAAATTACGATTTTGCTTTCATATAATTTAATATGAAATGCAAAAAAAGAAAATTTTTTAAATTTCTTGTTTTTCTGATGATTTTTATCGTCATATTTCTTTCGGTCTATTTTTCGTCCGATAGAATAGTGGTGGGATACGCCGAAAAAAAATTCAATTCGCTTATTTCTTCGGCGTCCTATCACGCGATAGATTTTCTCGTAAGCGAAAAATATAAATACGGCGATCTCGTGGAGGTTAAAACCGACAATTCGGGAAATATCAGTATGGTTATAACGGACAGTCTCGAAGTGAACAGGCTCGCTGCGACCGCCGCGAACAACGCTTACGATTTTTTATCCGAAGAGATTAAAAGCGGAGTTGAAGTTCCCGTCGGCGCGTTTACGGGCATAAGGCTTTTAAGCGGTTTCGGTAAAAAAGTAAGAATGAAAATTATTTCCGTCGCATCCGTAAAATGCGAATTTGTCTCCGATTTTTCGGAAGCGGGGATAAACCAGACGAGACATTCTCTCTACATAAACATTCATTGCATTATAAATATAGTAACGAAAACAAAAAAAGTCACGGCTCAGGATAAAATTACCGTCCTTATTTTCGATAATCTTATCGTGGGGAAAGTGCCGCAGGTTATGATTACGCCCGTAACGATAGGAAAAGGCGAAGCGGAAATTTAAAAAAGTTTTAAAAACGGGAGTTTTTCTCCCGTTTTTTGTTTCCAAATCTATTATAATCTGTTAAAATATACTTATGATTGAATTGCTTGCCCCCGCAGGGAGCGAAGAATGTTTCTTTGCGGCTGTAAATAACGGCGCAGACGCCGTTTATCTCGGTTTAAGTTCTTTTTCGGCGAGGAAAAACGCCGCTAACTTCAACGAGGAAAATATCGGTTATTTCGTTTCTTACGCTCATACCGTCGGCGTGAAAGTTTACGTTGCGCTCAATACGATCGTTAAAGACGGCGAATTATCCGATTTTATAAAAACCGCGGGCGTCGCTTTATCCGCAGGTGCGGACGCTTTGATTATTCAGGATATTTTTCTCGGAAAAGTTCTTAAAGAAGTTTATCCCGATTGCATTATCCATTTAAGCACGCAGGCGGGGATAAACAATCCCGACGGAGCAAAACTTGCGAAAGAGTATGGATTTTCCCGTGTGATACTTGCCCGCGAAACCGAAATCGGCGAGATAAAGAAGATTGCGGAAGAGGTTGAAACCGAAATATTCGTCCACGGCGCACTTTGCAGTTCTTTTTCGGGGCATTGTTATTTAAGCTCGTTTATCGGAGAAAACAGCGGTAACAGGGGGCTTTGTAAACAACCTTGCAGGAAAAAATATACGATCGAGACAAAGACGAGCGGTGGTGAATATTCTTTTTCGCTTTCCGATCTCAATCTCGAAGACAAAATAGACGAAATTGTTTCGTCGGGCGTTGCGAGCATAAAAATCGAAGGCAGAATGCGTACGAAAGAGTACGTTGCCGCGGCGGTAAGGCTTTATCGGAACGCGATAGATAAAAAGACGACGGATTTGTCGGAAATCAGACGAACCTATAACAGGGGAAACTATACGAAAGGTTATGCGTTCGGAATCGATAAAAATATAGTTTCAGATAAAATTCAGAACCACTGCGGAGAATTTTTCGGAAAAGTCGCAAAAATTTACAGGGATAAAATTGTAGTCGACGGCAATCGGTTGCCCGCCGTGGGCGACGGTTTTAAAATTTTAAGAAACGGTTTTGAGATCGGAAATGCGGTGTGTCTTGCAAAGGGCAGAGAACTCGCTTTTAAGGGCGAAGCGAAAATCGGCGACGACGTTATGATAACGAAAGATACGTCGTTATCGGGCAAGCTTGACGGTGTTCCCGAAAAACGCAGAAAGATTAAAGTCGAGGCGTATTTTGCGGAGGGCGAGAAACCGAAACTTATCGCGAGCGGGATAACGGTCGAAGAGGAAAACGTTCTGGAAGAGGCGAAAACAAGCCCTTTGACGAAAGAGCAAATTGAGGACAATTTACACAAGACCGACAAATATCCGTTTATAATCGAGCCTTATGTGTTTGTGAAAGGAAATCCTTTCATTGTGAAATCAAGGCTTAATAAAATGCGTTCCGAGCTTTATCGTAAGTTGTTTACGCATGACGTAAAACCTTTGAAAATCATTGATAAGAACTTTAATTTTGCAACAGATTACATTCCGTCGTATAAAGGAGTGATTTTCTCCGACGATTTTGTGAGTACGCCCGAAAACTTTGCTTTCGTGTTAAGACCGACTTCTTACGACGATGCGGAAAACATAAAAAACACGCTCACAAAAATCGATGCGGACAAGTTTTTGTTCGTTCCGTCTTTTCTTCCCGAAAAGGATGAAGAGAAGATAAAAGATCTTTTGAATTTGTTCGACGGAATATACGCCGACGGGCTTTCTGGAATCGTGCTCTGGGAAAACTCGGGCAAAAAAATTATTGTCGGAAGCGGCTTAAACGCTTTTAATTCCGCGGATTTTTACTATCTTAACAAGCTCGGCATAACGGATATAGTGTATTCCAAAGAGCTTAGCAAAAAGGAAGCCGATTCTATAAAAGCGAAAGGATATCTTTTCACGTTCGGAAAAGTGAAGCTTGCGGAATTTTTGTATTGTCCGTTCAAAAGAGAGTGTTCCAAGTGCAAAAGGGGAAACTTCTTTTCGGTTACGGACGAAACGGGACATAAATTCGAACTTTCAAGATATAAAATCAACGGCAGATGCCGTTTCGAACTTTTAAACGGCGATATAATAAAATTCGCCGAAAACAATTATAATTTCTTTAATTTTACAGGTTTTTCCGAAAGTGAAATCAACGCCGTATTGAATGGAGAAGACATTTTGGACGGTAAATGCGGATTTACGAACGGAAACCTGAAAAGAGGTATTTTATGATAACCGAAAGAGTAACTAAGGCTTTGGAATTCGACAAGGTTTTAAAAATCGCTTCCGAATACTGTGTTCTTTATCGGACAAAAAGCGAGATGCAAAATTTTGTGCCGTGCGACAATTTTTCGGACGCACAGTTGTTGCTCGACAAAACCGATGAAGCCTACAGGCTTCTTTTCGATAACGGTGCGAGTTCGATAGAGTTTTACGACGACCTGGGCGACGAGCTCGAAAGAGTGAAAAAAGGGTCGACCCTTTCTATGGGCGAACTTCTGAAAGTCGCAAGGCTTTTGAAAAGCGGAAGAATACTTTACACGTCCGTTGGCGAATCCAAAGCCGACGCACCGTATATAAAACAGGAAGTTTCGGGGATTTACACCGATTTGTATCTCGAAAACGAAATCCGCGAAAAAATACTCAGCGAAGACACAATGAGCGATAACGCTTCCGAAAGGCTTTCCTCGCTCAGAAAAAGCATCAAGAGACTGAACGAGCAGATAAGAGAAAAATTGCTTTCGTTTATCAGAAACGGAAACAACAAATATTTGCAGGAAAATATCATAACTATGCGCGGTGACAGATACGTTCTGCCCGTGAAAAGCGAGTACAGAGGACAAATCGGCGGTTTTATTCATGACCAGTCTTCCACCGGTTCGACGGTGTTTGTCGAACCGACCGCGGTTCTCGAACTTAACAACGCTTTGAAAACCGCTAATCTCGAAGAACAACTTGAAGTCGAAAGAATTCTTTCCGAACTTTCGCAAAAAGTCGGTATGATTGCGGGGCGGCTCGAAACTAATATCGAAATAATAACCGATATCGACGGATTTTACGCGAGAGCAACTTACGCGTACAAAACCAGATCTCACCGTCCTAAATTCAACCGTTTCGGAAAAATGACTATAATAAACGGCAGACATCCTTTGATCGACGCGAAAAAAGTCGTTCCGCTTAATCTTTCGTTCGGAGAAAAATACAATTATCTCCTTATAACGGGTCCGAACACGGGCGGAAAAACGGTAACTTTAAAGCTGACCGGTCTTTTCGCGCTGATGACGATGAGCGGCTTTTTCGTCACTGCGTCCGAAGGTACGGAAATTTCATACTTCGACAACGTTTTCTGTGACGTCGGCGACGAACAGAGTATCGAACAAAATCTTTCCACGTTTTCGTCTCACATAAGAAATATTATCGAAATCACGAGCAATGTGGGCGATAAATCGCTTGTTTTAATCGACGAAATCGGCGCGGGGACAGACCCCGAAGAGGGGAGCGCGATTGCCCGCGCGGTTATAGAAAAACTTCTCGATAAAGGCAGTTTCGGAATAGTCACCACGCATTATTCGGCGTTAAAAGAATACGCTTACACTGACGAAAGGATTTTAAACGCTTCTATGGAATTCGATCCCGAAACGTTCGCGCCGCTTTACAAAATCAACCTCGGAATTCCGGGTTCGTCCAACGCGATAGAAATATCTTTGATGCTCGGGCTTGATAAGGGGATTGTGGAAAGGGCGTTTTCACTTCTGAAAGGCGAAAAAGTATCTTTCGAAAACGTTTTGAAAGAAGCCGAAAAATCCCGCAGAGAAGCCGAAGACATAAAAGAAGAACTTGCTAAAATCAAAGAAACCGAAAATATAAAACTTAAAGAAATCGAGACGGAACGAGATAAGCTCAATTCGGAAAAAGAAAAGTTTTATCAGAAAGCAAAATCGGAAAGCAGACGAATAGTAAACGAAAAACTCGAAGAAGCCGACGAAATTATCGACGAGATAAAAGTTCTTTTCGATAAAGCCGAGCTTGACAGCGGCGATCTCATAAAGGCGAGAACACTCCGAAACAAGCTCGAGGATAAAAAATATTCTCTCGAGGACGTTGAGGAGAAAATAATAAATTACGCTCCCGTCGACCCCGAAAAACTTAAACCCGGCGACAAAGTTTATCATAAACCCACCGAATCGCTTTGCGAAGTAAGTTCTGTATCGCCGAAAAAGAAAGAATGCGAAGTGTTTATGGGTTCGGTTCGTTTCAAAGCTAAAATTTCCGATCTTTTCTTCGTTTCGCATAAAACCGCACCGAAAACTTCGGTAGCTTTAAAGCGTGAAACGGTGAAACCGATAACCGAGATAAACGTAATCGGCGAAAACGTTATGGAAGCGTTGCCGGAAGTGGAGCAGTTTATCGATCAGGCGGTCGTGAACAATCTCGAAGAGGTGAAAATAATACACGGTAAGGGTTTGAAAATCCTCTCCACCGCCATTCACGACGCGTTAAAACGCAATAAAAACGTAGAAAGTTATCGTTTCGGTAAGTACGGCGAGGGCGAAAGAGGCGTTACTTTTGTCAAACTCAAATAATTGCTTTTTTTACGTATTAGTGATATAATACGGTTTGAATAAATTTTATATCGGAGAATTTATGAAAGAAATATTATACGAAGAATCGGCAAATCCCGCAAACGTCGGATTTCAGAAGGTTATTTATATAATTTATACCGTTCTTGTCTGGGTTTTCGGCGTGTTCGATGTTTTGACGTTATTGTTTTATCCGACCGATTACTGGCTCGGAATGATATTTTCGCTCGTGTTCTGCACAGTGTCTGCCGTAGGATTCTGGTTTTTACGCAGAAAAATTTATTATTGCGTAGATCTTGTTTTTATAACGGGTCAGACGAGAATAATAAAGGTTTTGCATTACAAAGTGAGAAGAAAGGTGCTTGTTTTCGACTATAACGAAGTAATACAGGTCGGCAAAATAGGCAGCGAATCGTTTGAAAAGCTTTATTCTATACCGAAACTCAAAAAAATTTACGCAACGCCTAACAAATATATTACCGAAGGGTATTATGTATATCTTTCACAGGACGGCGTAAATTATCTCGTGATGCTTGAATGTAAAGAAGATTACCTTATCAATCTCGTTAATTTTACGGGCAGAAAAGTTATCGAAAAGGACTACAAATGATTTATCTCGATAATGCGGCGACGACGAAGCCGGATAAAGAAATACTTGAAAAAGCCGTAAAATACTATGATGAGAATTTTTACAATCCCTCGGCATTGTATCGCGGCGGCTTGGACGTTAAAAAAGTAATTTCCGAGGTAAAATCGGAAATTTTGAAAGGTTTTCCGTTTATGGAAGACGTCGTTTTCGTTTCCTGCGGGAGCGAAGCGGATAACACGGCGATTTTTTCTTTCGCAAGGCGCGGCAATGCGGTGACGACCTCGGGCGAACATTCCGCCGTGTATGAAAGCTTCAACGAACTTAAAAAAAGAGGAGTCGAACCCCGCTATGCCAGACTTAACAAAGACGGAAGTGTAAACGCGGAAAATCTCCTTTCGCTTATCGACGATAAAACGACGTTTGTTTCGGTTGTTCACGTCAACAATGAAACGGGCGCGATAAACAACGTAAATTATATCGCGGAAGAGGCAAAAAAGAAAAATCCTTCCTTGATTTTTCATAGCGACGGCGTTCAGGCTTTCGGGAAAATTCCGTTTAAAGCAAACAGTAAAATCGATTTATATTCCGTAAGCGCGCATAAAATAGGCGGGCTTAAAGGTATGGGTGCGCTCGTCAAGAAGAAAAATCTCGTTATGACTCCGCTTATTTTCGGAGGCGGGCAGGAAAACGGCGAGAGGAGCGGAACGGAAAACGTTTTAGGCATAGTCGATTTCGGAATGGCGGTGAAAAAGCACAACGACGATATTTTGAAAAACCTTGAAAAAACGCAGAAGTTAAAAGGGATTTTTCTCGATAATCTCGACAAACGGTTTATTGAAGTATTAAGCGGCGACAATGCTTCGCCGTACGTTATTTCTTTATCGGCAAAAGGTCTTCGCGGCGAAGTAATTATGCATATGCTCGAGGAATTCGGCGTTATTATCGGTACGGGCTCGGCTTGTTCGTCAAGGCAGAGACACAGCAGAGTTTTAAAAAACTGCGGTTACGGCGCGAACGTTTTGGACGGAGCTTTAAGAATAAGCTTATCCGACGAAACGACCGAAGAAGAAATAGTTTACGCTTGCGAAAAGCTTAACGAGTGCGTTAAGAAATTAAAAGGCGTAATGGACAGAACATAAAAACACAGGAAAAAGCAATGAAAAAAGTAATTATTGTAAGAGTATGCGAAATTTTCCTCAAAGGGAAAAACAGATTTTATTTTGTAAATCTTCTCGAATCGAATATCAAAAAAGCCCTTTCGGGAATTAAATTCGAGATAGTCAAGCTTCAGATGAGATATCTTATCGAGGATTTCGACGAGAGCGATTACGAGCTTATTATGTCAAAGCTTCTGAAAGTAAGCGGAATACATACGTTAAGCAGTGCGCTTTGCGTCGAAAGCGACGTCGAAGAAATAGCGAAAGCCGCGATTTCGGTTTGCGAAGGACAGAAAGGCTCTTTCAAAGTCGAAACGAACAGAGCGGATAAAACGTTTTCTATGCACTCGGTCGAACTTTCCGCCGAGATTGGCGGAAGAATCCTCGAGCGTTTCAACAAAAATCTGTGGGTTGACGTTAAAAAACCGTCTTTCGTTGTTCACGTGGATATCAGGGAAAACGGCGAAACGCTTGTTTATTCGGGCGTTATCAAAGGCGTCGGCGGAATGCCCGTAGGTTCGTCCGGTAAAGGATTTTTAATGCTTTCGGGCGGAATAGACAGCCCCGTTGCGGGATATATGATGTGCAAAAGGGGAATGAAGCTTTCGGCTGTTCATTTCCACAGCTATCCGTATACGGGCGAAGCCGCTAAGGAAAAGGTAATAACTCTCGGTAAAAAACTTTCCGAATATTCGTCGGGTATGACGCTTTACGTCGTTAAATTTACCCATATTCAGGAAGAAATTCACAAGAAATGCTCGGAAGAATTTATGATAACTTTGATGCGCAGATTTATGATGCGCATAACCGAACGCCTTGCCGAAATGCACGGCGGACAGGCTATCATAACGGGCGAAAGCTTAGGGCAGGTCGCAAGTCAGACGACGGAAAGTATAACTTCGTCCAACTCTGTTGTAACGATGCCCGTGTTCCGCCCGCTCATTGCATTCGATAAAATCGAAACAATCGAAATTGCAAATAAAATAGACACTTACGAGACTTCTATTTTGCCTTACGAGGATTGTTGCACGGTATTTCTTCCGAAATTCCCGGTTATCAAGCCGAGAATGGAGAAGGTTCTCAAGGAAGAGTCCAAACTCGACGTTGACGAGCTTGTCGAAAGCGCGCTCAAAGATGTAGAAGTTATCGAGCTTTGATTTTATATTTCAGGCGTTATTCTTCCCACCAGGGGATATCCTGAATTGCCTTATTTTTCCCGTCCGTTTTTACGGTCGGGAGTTTTATTTTTTCGCCGATTATTTCTTTTCCGTTCTTGTTAATGGTAAACGGCGCGATATAAAAAACGTATTCCGTATCGGGAAGAGTGTTTCTGAAAGTATAATTTCCCGATTTTTCGGATTTGAAAAGATTGTTTCCCTTATCGTCGTAAACATAAAATCCCGTGTTCTCGTCCGTTGAGACGGATATGGAAATTTCGCCTTTATTACAGGTTATTTTGAAGTCTTTTACGACGGGTTCGGCGGGCTTTGTAACCGCCTTTTCCGTAGGTTCGTTATTGCGGGCGAAGTAAAACGGAACAGAATTTTTGTCTTCCTTTTCGCTGAGTAAAAGTTTCTGATCTTTCTCGTATTCGGCTTTCGAAAGATACTTTATTTCGACGGATTCGGGAATGGCGAAATCTTTCGGAGAAGAGTTTGCGTAGAGGTTTGTAAATATATCCCTTACCATCGCTGCGGGGTAATTCCCGCCCGAAACACTGTTATCCATAAGTTCGCCGTTAGCGTTTCCGAGCCACACGGCGACAATATGTCCGGTTGTATAAGCTACACAGTATGCGTCGATATTTCCTTTTTTGCTTCCGTTCGTGCCTGTTTTCGCGCATATTTCGAACGGGGAATTCAGTCTTTTAGCCGTGCCGCTTTTAACGGATTCCTTTAAAATATCATTGACGAGAAATGCGGTAGAGTCCGAAAAAACTTTTTCTTCTTTTGCAGCGTTTCCTTCGTAAACAACTTTGTTTTTAGGGCTTACGATTTTATCGATAATCCCGTATTCGTTGTAATTTCCGCCGTTTACGAAAGGGGAATAGCACGAAACGAGTTTCGTTAAGGTTATTCCGCCCGAAAGGTTTCCGAGACTTACCGATAAATCGTCGTTTGAAAACTCGACGTTCATTTTTTTCGCGTATTCCTTTATTTTTTTCATTCCGAGAGAATCGGCTATCTTAACGGCGGGGATGTTATAACTTTTCGAAAGAGCCTCTTTCGCGTTTACGTACCCGTGGAATTTCCCGTCGGGATTTGCGGGCGAATAGCCGCCGTAACTGATTTTCTCGTCTTTGATTTTCGTTGCGACGGTGATGAGTTTTTCTTCGATTGCGGGCGCGTAAACAAGCCACGGCTTAGCCGTCGATGCGGGGCATTTCTTTAAGTCTCCCGAAGAAGACGAAAAAGAGGTGATTTTCTTTTTTTCGACGTCGACTATCATTGCGGTGTAATCGCAGGAGAGAGAGTAATCTTTCGGCGAGCCGACGTAAGACAAAGATTTTTTGTTTACCGACGAATAGATTTTATATCCGTTAAGGTCCTCTTCCTTTTCCAGTCCGAGCCTGTCCATAGCTTCGGCTTTTATATAGCTTAAAAGCTCGCTCCGCGTGTCGTAATTTGTTTTAAAATTTATTATAATATCTGAGTTTTTAGAATTTTCGTATTCTTTTTGCGATATTATTTTTTCATTCGCCATAATCTTTAAAATCAGGTTTTTTCTTTTTACGGAATTATCGAAATTATCGACCGGATTGTATTTTGCGGGCGATTTTATTATCCCCGCAAGAAGAGCGGATTCCCCGAGCGTAAGCTCTTCGACGTCTTTTTGAAAATATCTTTTTGCGGCCTCGCTTATGCCTTTTATTCCTTTGCCGAAATAAACGGAGTTAAGATATAATTCGAGAATTTCGTCCTTGGAATATCTCTTTTCGAGAATTTCGGTAAGCTTTATTTCCTTGAATTTTCTTTCTATCGTTTTATCGCCCGTCAGAAATAAATTTTTCACGAGCTGCTGGCTTATCGTAGATCCGCCTTGTTTAAGCTTTCCGGAAAATACGTTTTTAACCGCCGCCCGAAAGATTCCGATATAATCGAGACCGTTATGAGAATAAAATCTTTTATCTTCCACGGCAATGAAAGCTTTTCTCGTTATTTCGGGTATTTTTTCAAGCGAAACATAATCGTAGTCCGTTTTTTCTTCGATTTTTTTATTGTCGGAATCGAAAACTTCGCATGCGGAAGTTTTTTTAACGAGCTTTGTTTCGTCAAATTCGGTGTCTGCCGTTACCGCGAAATACCATATTACCGCGCCCGCCGCGGCAAGGACGGCAAGAGCAAAAATCGCCGATAAAATTTTTAAAAGTATTTTTACTGTTTTCACACTGTTATTATGTTTAATTACGAGTTTAAAATACTTGAAAAAATTTCGATTTTATTATATAATAATGTTTATGAGCAAGAATTACATTATACATACGTACGGTTGCCAGATGAACGTACACGAATCGGAAAAAATCGCAGGAATTCTCGGCGGGATGGGTTATACGGAATGTAAAAAACCCGAGGACGCGGACGTGATAGTTTTCAACACCTGTTGCGTGAGAGAAAACGCCGAGCAGCACGCTTTCGGCAATATCGGAATGCTTAAAAAACTCAAAGCCGCGAAACCGCATATGGTCATCGCCGTGTGCGGCTGTATGACTCAGCAGGGTAATTTTTCCGAAAAGCTTATAAAATCGTATCCTTACGTCGATATGATTATCGGAACTTACAATATAGACAAATTCGGCGAGCTTTTGCAAAAGAAAATAGATTCCAAAAAACGCCTTGTAGAAATTCTCGATAAGAACGGAGAGATAACCGAGGGGATAAAACCGCTGAGGTCGAGTTTCCCGAACGCATGGGTCAACATAATGTACGGTTGTAACAACTTCTGTTCTTATTGCGTTGTTCCTTACGTTCGCGGAAGAGAAAGGAGCAGAAAGCCAGAAAATATTATCGAAGAGATAAAAGGACTTTTAGAAAGCGGCTATAAAGAAATAACCCTTTTGGGGCAGAACGTTAATTCTTACGGCAAGGATTTGAACAGCGGCGAAGATTTTGCGTATCTTTTAGATAAAATCGGCGAGTTGGACGGCAAATTCAGATTGAGATTTATGTCCAATCATCCCAAGGATTTAACCGAAAAAGTAGTTCTTGCGATAAAAAACAATCCGCACGCGTGTAAGGCGATTCATCTTCCCGTGCAGTCCGGTTCGGACAGAATTTTAAAGGAAATGAACAGAAGGTACACGAGGGAACAATATCTCGGCGAAATCAAAACCATTCGCGAAATTATTCCCGATTGCGCCATAACCACGGATATTATCGTCGGCTTTCCCACCGAAACGGAAGAGGAGTTCCTCGATACGTTAAGCCTTGTCAACGAAGTCGGTTTCGACGGAGCGTTTACTTTCGTTTATTCTCCGAGAGAGGGAACGAAAGCGGCGGCGATGGACGGGCAGATAGACGCAGGCACGAAAAAGGACAGAATTATGCGCCTTGTGGACGTTCAGAATGAGAGAAACAGAAAAGATTCTTTGTCTTACATAGGTAAAACGGTTGAAATTTTGTTCGAAGATTTCGACGAAAAGAAAAAAGTTTATATGGGCAGAGACGAAAGAGGAAGAATGGCGTACTGCGAGTGGAACGAAAATCTCGTCGGCAAGTTTGCGGACGTTGAAATCACTTCCACGGGCGGAATGTCGCTTATAGGCAAAGTTAAAAGAGTTTACGAATAAGGAAAGAGGCACGTATGGCAACGACTAAGAAAAAAGATTTGTCTCCGATGATGAAACATTACAATTCCGTTAAGGAAAAGTATCCCGATTGCGTTGTTTTTTATCGTCTCGGAGATTTTTACGAAATGTTTTTCGACGATGCGATAAGAGTTTCCAAGATGCTCGATCTCACGCTTACGGGCAGAGATTGCGGACTTGACGAAAGGGCGCCTATGTGCGGAATACCTTATCACGCGGCGGACGCGTACATCGCGAAGCTTGTCGAGCAAGGCGAAAAAGTGGCGATATGCGAACAGGTTGAAGACCCGTCTTTGGCTAAAGGTCTTGTCGAAAGAGACGTGGTTCGTATCGTAACCGCCGGGACGATTACCGAGGAATCGCTTATCGACGAAAGGGAAAACAACTTCATCGCGTGCGTGTACCTCACCGAAAAGGGCGCGGGATACTGCTGGTGCGATATAACGACCGGTGATTTCTACGCTAAAAAGTGCGAAACGAACAATCCCGCAGCGGAAATCGCGGACAATCTCACGAGAATAAATCCGTCCGAAATCATCTGCAACGCGAGAATGGCTTTGACGGCGGACAATATGCCCGTAGTAAGACACGGGGTTTTGCCGAGATTTCGAAAGTATTACGAAGACAATTTTTCTTTTTTCAACGCGGATAAAGCCCTGAAAGAGCAGTTCGGAGTTTTAAGTTACAAAGCCTTCGGCTTTGAAGATAACGATTCTCTTCTGATAATTCCCGCTGGCGCGCTTATCGCGTATCTTAAAGAAACTCAGAAACACGCGCTTGTCAACATAAACGGAATAAAGCTTGAAAAGAACGAAGATCTGATGTATCTCGATTCCGCGGCTTTAAGAAACCTCGAACTTACGAGAAGTATGGGGGAAAGAAAGCGTTACGGCTCGCTTTTGTGGGTTCTCGATAAAACAGAAACGCCTATGGGTGCGAGAATGCTCACAAGCTGGGTAAAAGCTCCGCTTCAGAGCGTGGAAAAGATAAATTACAGGCTCGACGGCGTAGAGGAATTTTTTAAAAACCCGCTTTTGAGAAGCGGCGTTACCGAACAGCTGAAATTTATAAGAGATACCGAAAGAATAGCGGGAAAGATTTCTAACGGAAACGTAAACCCCAAGGACTGTATCACGCTCGGAGAATCGCTCAACGCTTTTCCGAACGTAAAACTTCAGCTTTTCGGCGTTTCTTCTACGATTTTACAGGATGTTTATAATAATATCGGCGATTTCGAGGAACTTTCCAAACTTTTGCAAAGCGCAATAGACCCCGAAGCTTCGTCCGTTATGAAAGACGGCGGTTACATAAAAGAGGGTTTCGACCCGGAACTTGACAGACTTCGTTCATTAAAGAAAAATTCTGCCGAAACGATAAAAGAAATGGAAACCCGCGAAAGAGAAGCTACGGGGATAAAAACCTTGAAAATAGGTTTCAACAGGGTTTTCGGATATTATATCGAAGTATCCAATTCTTTCAAAAATCTCGTTCCATATAATTACACGAGAAAGCAAACGCTTGTCGGCGGGGAGAGATATATAACCGAAGAGCTGAAAAAACTCGAGACCGATATTTTGTCGAGCGAAGAACAATCGCTTCGCTTAGAGGCGGAATTATTTGCAAAAATCAGAAGCGTTCTCACGGATAACGTAAAGAAAATTCAACGCAGTTCGAAATCTATCGGTTGCGTGGACGCGATTTGTTCGCTCGCGAACGTCGCAAAACGGAACGGGTATGTAAGACCGATAATCACCGATTTCGGTCAGCCTATGGATATCGTCGGCGGAAGACACCCTGTTGTGGAAGCCGTTTCCAACGAACCTTTCGTTTCAAACGACGCTTACCTCGATTGCGACGAAAACAGAGTAATGATTATAACCGGTCCGAATATGGCGGGTAAAAGCACGTATATGAGACAGAACGCGCTTATCGCGATAATGGCTCATATCGGCAGTTTCGTTCCGTGCAAATCGGCGCAGATTCCGCTTATCGACAAAATTTTTACGAGAGTCGGCGCGAGCGATAATCTTATTTTCAACCAAAGTACGTTTATGGTCGAGATGACCGAGGTCGCGGCGATACTTCTTAACGCGACCGAAAAAAGTCTGCTTGTTTTAGACGAGGTAGGCAGAGGAACGAGTACTTACGACGGACTTTCGATTGCGTGGGCGGTTGTCGAATATATCGCGAAAAAGACAAAAGCGAAAACGCTTTTCGCAACGCATTATCACGAACTTTCCGAACTCGAAGGGGTTATCGAAGGCGTTAAAAATTATAAGATAACCGTAAGAGAACAGAACGGAAACATCGTCTTTTTAAGAAAAATCGCGAGGGGAAGCGCAAACAGGAGCTTCGGTATAGAAGTAGCTTCGCTTGCCGGCGTTCCCAAAACGGTGACGGACAGAGCGAAAACCATTCTGAAAAAACTCGAAAAAAACGATCTCGCGAAAAAGAATACCAATGCGAATAGTATTGCTGAAGAGGAAGTCGAAGAGATAGCGGAGCAGCCCGCGGTTCGTTCCGAAGTGGAAGAAATACTCGCCGAAACGGACGTAAATTCGATTACTCCTCTCGACGCGTTGAAACTTTTATACGAATTGAAAAACAAAGTAAACGGATAAAAAAAATGCCAAAAATAAATATTCTCGATAAAAAGATATATAACAGAATAGCAGCAGGAGAAGTCGTCGAACGCCCGTACTCGGTCGTTAAAGAGCTTGTCGAAAACGCGCTCGACGCCAAAGCCGACGATATCGAAATCGTTATCGAAGACGGGGGAAAGAAACTTATCCGCGTGAGCGATAACGGTTGCGGGATTTCCGCGGACGATTTGACGAAAGCCTTTTTGCCGCACGCGACAAGTAAAATTTCTACCGTCGACGACCTCGACCATATTCTTACCCTCGGTTTCAGAGGAGAAGCTCTGGCTTCTATCGGCGCGGTTTCGAAAGCTTCGATAGTTTCCAAAACGCGCGACGAAGAAATGGGCAATATGATAACTTGCGAGGGCGGAGTCATCGGCGAAGTCGACCCGTATCCGTCTGAAACGGGAACTACGGTTATCGTTGAAAATCTGTTTTATAATACTCCCGCAAGAGCGAAATTTTTAAAAGCTTCCAAAAGCGAAGAAACAGATATAACGAATATAATCACAAGGCTTATTTTGTCGCACCCGAACGTTGCGTTTAAGTATACGTCGAACGGAAAAACGATTGCGCAGTCCTTCGGGGGCGGGCTTGACGAAGCTATAATCGAAATTTACGGATATAACGCCATAACCGATTGTATTCCCATAGAAACCGAGAAAAACGGTATGAAAATAAGCGGTTATCTCGGGCATTACTATTTCACGAAGCCCAACAGAACGTATCAGACGGTTATTTTAAACGGCAGATACGTGGTAAACAATACCATTCAGTCGGCAATCCATAACGCGTATTCGTCTTATCTTATGAAAAGACAGTACCCGTTTTACGTTTTAAATATCGAAATGTCGCCCGAAACGGTAGACGTGAACGTTCACCCGAATAAAACCGACGTAAGATTTATCGATAATCAGGTTATATATTCCACGCTTTATTCGATCGTAACGAAAGTTCTCGACGGTTCTGCCGCCGCGCTCGATATTGTCAAGCGTAACGATTATATACAGATCGACGCAGGCTCGAGACCAATCGTTCCGAAGAAAGAAATTAAAAGCGAGGGTATAAAAGAAGTTCATTGCGAAAGACCTTTTGTTTCGTCGTTTAACGGAGATTTTCTTAAAAAGGGAATCGACGATATCGAAGAGAATAACGGTACGTCAGAAACGCCGAGGAGTAATTATTCGCGGCCGATACAAAGTAAAATCGGGTTTATGGAAGAAGATACCGAGCCCGAAACGGAAAACGTAAAAGACAGCAAAATCGACGATATATTCGCGGAAAATAAGAAATACATCGCGGAGTTAGAAGCGCGAAAAAAAGAAGAAAACGAAAAGCCGCGACAACAGGAACTGGACGTTCAGGCGGATTTCAGAGTCGTCGGGCAAGTTCTCACAACCTATCTTATTCTCGAAAGGGGCGAAGATATTTTCTTTATCGATCAGCACGCCGCGCACGAAAGACTTCTGTATAACAAATACATGGAAGAATATAAAAACGGCAAGGTCGACGAGCAGACAATGTTCGTGCCTTATATATTAAGGGTAAACGAAAGCGAATCGGAGTTTTTAACCGGCAAGTTCAAGGACTTAAGAAAAATGGGTTTCGATATTTCGGAATACGACACAAACGAATTTTCGATTTATTCCGTTCCGCTCACTCTTTTCGATATCGATCTCAAATCTTTTTTTGACGATTTGCTTTCCGATATCTCCTTCAAAAAGGAAACCGTACCGGAAATCATTCACGATAAAATCGCGATGAAAGCCTGCAAAGCGGCTATAAAATCGGGTAAAGTACTGAGCGAAGACGAAATAGACGCGCTTTTGAAAGCTATGAATTACGATACGACTATGCGTTGTCCGCATGGCAGACCCGTTACGGTCAGAATTTCGAGAACGGAGATCGATAAATGGTTCAAGAGGATTGTTTGATTTCGTCGTCTGCGTCCGATTTATCTTTAAATTCCGATGCGCCTTTAAATAAGGTCGTTGTCGTGCTTGGACCTACCGCTTCCGGAAAATCTTCGCTGGCGGTGGAGATCGCTCTTAAATTCGGAGGGGAAATAGTGTCCGCCGATTCCGTTTCGGTTTATAAAGGGCTCGATATCGGCTCGGCAAAGCCGTCTATTGACGAAATGAAAGGCGTTCCGCATCATCTTATAGATGTTGTGTCTCCGAAAAGTTCGTTTTCCGTGGGGGATTACGAGGAACTTGCCTTGCCTGTAATAAACGATATCGTAAAAAGGGGCAGACTGCCGATAATTTGCGGCGGCACGGGGTTTTATATAAATTCCGTATTATATAAAATGAGTTACGGATTGTCAAAGGGCAATCCGGAGATACGCGGCAAATACGAAATGCTCGCGACCGAAAGCGGCAGAGAATCCGTTTACGCCGTTTTAAAGGAAAAAGATCCCGAGACTGCCGAAAAGCTTCACCCGAACGACCTTGTAAGAGTTATAAGGGCGCTTGAAATTTTCGAGGGAACGGGCGTGAAAAAATCCGAGATAAAAGACGAGATGAAACCGCGTTTCGATTTCGTGGCGTTGTTTCCGTCTATGCCGAGAGAAATTCTTTACGAGAGAATAAATTCGAGGGTAAACGATATGCTTTCCCGCGGGCTTGAAAACGAGGTCAGAGGGCTTTTGAACGGCGGCGTTACGCTTTCGGATCAATGTATGCAAGGCATCGGCTACAAAGAGGTTGCGGAAGCTTTAACAAACGATGAAGAGATTTCGGCGGAGCTTATAAAAATGAACACGCGCCGCTACGCGAAACGGCAGATTACGTTTTTCAAACGTTTTTCAAATATCGAATATATCGATATGACGAAATCCGACGCTTATGAAAAATCTTTTAAAATCGTAAATAATTTCTTAAATTTTTAAACTTTTTACGTTAAACATAAAAACTCCCGATTTTAAAATCGGGAGTTTTTTATAGTTTAGTTTCGTAATATTTCGAAAGAAAATCTTTATCGTCGAACGTGAAATCTTTTTCGTATCCGCAAAGATATTCAAGCTCGCAAAGAGTTATTATAGTAACCTTTCTTTTCTTGATTTGTTCAACCAGAATTTTTCGTTTATCGTTATCGTTCTTATCGGTTACGACGAACAACGAGCAGGAGTCTGCGTCTCTTGTAAAGCCGTAACCCTTTTCGACGAGAAGCTTTATAAGAGTTCTCGTATAGTTTACGTCGAGTTTTTCCGTTTTATAGGAAAAACATATTTTTCCTTTTCCGCGCTTTGACGGAATGGAAGAAATAAAATCGTAAAAGAGAATCGACTGAATTTTTTTGCTTCGTTTAAGCCCGAATTGCTCGGTGTTCAAAGCGTCCGAATAATTCATATGATATCCGTCGGAATCATTTACGCCGTTATGAACGCCGAATTTTTTCATCAATTCGGTAAGAGTGGTGTTTTCTTCTTCGAGGAATTTTTTCAGAAACATAACCGAAACCGCGGCGTCATCGTCCGAGCGGTGTTCGGTATATTTAAGACCGTATTTTTCGCCGAGTGTTTTAAGTCCGACGGAATTTGCTTCGGGGTGAATGAGCTGATAGAGGAACTGAGCGTCTATAAACGCGAATTCGATTCTTTCAAGCCCGTATTTATCGCAAGCGTCGTTAAGGTACTTGACATCGTTCACCATAGAAAAACCGATGATCGTTCTGCCGCGGAAAAGCGATTTTATAAATTCGTACTTTTCGGAGAATTTGGGGGCTTTTCTGAAGTCCTCTACTTCGTAAGCGAACGTTACGCCCGTTCTTTTCGCATTTTTTTTGTCTCCTACGGCGAATCGCTTCGGCAAAGGATTGATCAGAACGTCCTCGCGGTCGATAATATTAAGGTTTTCGTCGCACGCGCAGTAACCGACGGAACATAAGCTGCCGTCGCTGTCCTTTCCGGTGCAACTTTCCGTGTCTATTGCAAGATATTCCATTTATTTGTATTTCCTTATAAGCCCTATAACCTTGCCTAAAACATTTAATTCGTCGACGATTATATCGTCGTACGCGGAATTTTCGGGGTGGAGAATAAACTTTCCGTCGCGTTTGAAAAATCTCTTTACCGTCGCGGAGTCGTCCACAAGCGCGGCGATAAGTTCGCCGTTTTCGGCGGTTTCCTGTTTTCTTATGATAACTTTATCTCCGCTGTATATGCCGATTTCCTTCATACTGTCGCCTTTAACGTTTAAAATAAAGGTTTCGGACGTCGTTTCGAAATCTCTCGACAAAGGGTAGTATTCGTCAAGATTTTCAACGGCGAGAATAGGTGTGCCTGCGGCTATCGTTCCCACGACCGGCACGGAAATGCATTCGGCTTTGGGTTTTGTGAGCATTATAGCTCTTTTTTTGCTGCCGCTGATACTTATCGAGCCGTTTTCTTCGAGCCTTTTAAGATAAGAATGGCAAGTTGCCGTGGATTTGATGGATAAATCACGACAAATCTCTCTCACCGACGGGGGATATCCGTAGTTATCGATAAAACCCTCCACATAGGAGAGAACTTCGTTAAGCTTTTCGTCCGTTTTAGACATTTTTTTTACCTTTTTAGTTTAGTAAAAAAATTATAACATAATTTTCCTTAGAAATCAAACATTTGTTTGCCGAAATTTATTGAAAAAACATTGAAAAAAATTATATTTGGTGTTATAATTTATACGTTTGATACATACGGAGTAAAAATAATGAAAAAAGAAAACAAATTAAACGACGAAAACGAAGAAGAGTGCGTTTTATACGACAGAAAATGTATCGGTTGCGGGGAGTGCGAACTGTGCGATCTCGACCCATTGAAAATATGCGACAACTGCGGAAAATGTATCGATATGAAGGATGTTGCGAGCGTTAAAATCGACGGTATAGAAAAGTAAAATCGCTTGTCGGATTTTTGGCGGAAAAATAGGTGAAAATTACATAAATTAAGCCTTGGTTAAACGAAAAACTCTTGCAATTTGACAGATAATATTATATAATTAACGTATGGAATATTTTTTAGGCAAGCTCGTTTTATATTTGGCGAATTTTCTTGCGATTCTTATAGTGTTACCGTGTCACGAGTTTGCTCACGCTTTTGCGGCTGTCAGAAACGGAGACGAGACTCCGAGGCTCAGCGGCAGATATACGCTTAACCCGTTCGCGCATTTCGATCCTTTGGGGCTTGTTATGCTTATTTTGTTAAGATTCGGATGGGCGAAGCCCGTACCCGTGAACCCCGATAATTTTACAAACAGAAAAAAGGGGTGCATATGGGTGTCGATAGCGGGTGTTTTGACGAATATCGTTATGGCGATTATCGTTTGCCCCTTGTTTATTCTGGTCTGGAACAACACGATACTGTATATCGGACAAAGTTGGTCGATTTACATCGATATGCTTATAAAATACTTTTTCGCGTCGCTTTTTTACACGAATATCGGCTTGTTTGTATTCAATCTCCTGCCGATTTATCCGCTCGACGGATTCAGATTGTACGAATCTCTCTCGACGAAACGCGGAAAGTTCTATTATTTCGTTACGAGATACAGTTTTTACATTCTGATAGGAATTCTTCTTCTCGGTTATGTTTCTGATGTTTTCGGGATCTGGTGGCTCGATATTTTGAATGTTGCGATGCAAAAGATTTCTCAGCCGATAATTTATTTATGGAGTTTGATTTTAGGGATATGAACGAATTGGATAACAACACAGTTACGGAAGATACGGCTGCAGAGAAAATCGAGCAGCCGGTACAACAGAATATTTACGATTACTATTCCGTAAAAGCCAACGGTTTTGAATCGGTCGTCGATTACACGACAAAGCTTTCGAACTTCGAAGGTCCGCTCGATTTGCTTTTATATCTTGTAAATAAAGCGGAAATTTCTATCAGAGACATTTTCGTTTCCGAGGTTACGGAGCAGTTCATAGCATACGTCCGTTCGGCGAAAGATCTCGATATCGATAAGGAAAGCGAATATCTCGGAATGGCGGCGACCCTTCTCGAAATCAAATCGAAAGAACTTCTTCCGTTGATGCAGTTCGACTGGGATGACGACGGTTGGGGTGAGTCTGACGACGAAGAAATCGGTCAGGAAGATATTTTCCGTCAGCTCGAAGAATATGAGCTTTTCAAAAAGGCGAGCGAAAACCTTAAAAAACAGGAAACCGTCGATATATTCTATAAAGAACCCGACGAATCGGCTAACGAAGTTCGTATCGAATATACGGATTTCAACCTCAAAAACCTCGTCGACGCGTTCTCGAAACTCCTTACGAGGCTTGATCTCGAAAACAGGATAAAGAGCAGTCAGAAAGAAATTCCCAAAGAGGTTTTTACGGTTGCCGATAAAATCAATTACATAAAAACCACGATGCTTGAAAGACAGACCTGTAGTTTCTTCGAACTGTTTAAAGACGACGCTTCGAAGATGGAAATAATAACGACCTTTCAGGCGCTTCTCGAACTTCTGAAATTGCAGTATTTAACCTACGAGCAAACGGAGACGTTCGGGGATATCACGATAAATTTAAGAGAAGACAGGAGTGAAGAAATTGGAGACCTTAGCGAGTATAATTGAGTCGATATTGTTCGTTTCGGGCGACGCGGTTGCCGTCCGCGATATTTCCGAAAAGCTTTGTCTTTCAGACAAAGAAGTGCTTGCCGTGGCGGAACAGCTTCAACGGGAAAAATACAATGCGGACAGCGGTATTCATTTGCTTATTTTCAATAAAAAATTACAGTTCGGAACAAACAAAAACAACGCAGAAAGCGTTGCCACGGTTTTAAACCCGATTAAAGAACGCGAACTTTCGAGAAGTATGCTCGAAGTTGCCGCGATAATCGCTTACAAGCAGCCCGTTACGAGAATGGATCTCGAAGATATAAGAAATTGCAGCTGCGAGTATGCGCTTCAGAATTTACTTAAACTCGGCGTTGTAGAAGTCGTAGGCAGAAAAGATTCTATCGGTCACCCCGCACTTTTCGGCACTACCGATAATTTCCTTAAACGCTTCCAGATCTCGTCGCTCGACGAACTTCCCGATTACGACGGATTGATTGAGAAAATCAAGAAACTTCACGGCGACGACGACACATATTTGTTCAAGAAAGACGTATATAACGAGGCGGATGATCCCGAATATCAGCAGAATAATCAGTCTTCCTATGAGCAGAGCGGGACTGACGTCGAAAACAACCTTCAAGGCGCGGCAGGCGCTGTTGATAATTATTCTCAAAACGACGAAGACGGCGCTTTGTCCGACGATTCCGACGAAAAGCATAATGCGGGCGCTCCCGATAGCGATGCGGAAGAGAATTTTGACGACGAGGAAACAAGCGAGAAATCGAACGTATCGGATTTTGTTAATACCGACGATTCCGAAACCGCTTAAACATAAAAATATAATCACATATTAAAAACGATAACCGCAAGGGCGAAAATAAATACGCCTTTGCGGTTTTTACATATTTTTAAACCTGTTCGCCATAATAATCGTATGGAATTCTTTATTATCTCAACCGTATTATCAATATTTATAATACCTTTACCTTTTTCGGTAAAATCATTATTTATTCCTAAAAACAAAAAAATATATTTCAGCATATATTTTTTCAGATTCCTAAAGATTAAATCGGGTTATTTAAACGTAAATAAACAGGATGTTTTTCTTCATCTGACCGATAAAACGGCTATTGTGTTTTCGCTTTCCGAAATGATGCCGAAAAAAAACAGTTTTGAAATTTTCAACCTGTTCGAGTTTACGAAAATAAGGTATTCCGTATTTATAGACGCTTTTAACGGTATCGGGCAATTTATCGCATTATCCTTTTTAAACACCTTAAATTCTGCAACGTTTTCCGTCTTGAAAGAAACGAAACCTCTTATTGATTTTCGGGGCGACGGGATTGTTGTGGAAGATAAAAATTCTGTTGCGGTCGCTGCCGACACGGGCGTGTGTTTCAATCTGTTTATGATAACGAAAGAGATAACCGAGAATTTTTTTAAAGGAGAAAAAAATGGTTAAAGACAGTCAGGATAATAAAATCAAAGAGCTGATGAGCGCGGCTTTAAGAGATATAAATACGTTAGTCGATGTAAATACCGTTATCGGTAAACCGTTTACCACAAATGACGGTTCAACGGTAATTCCTGTTACAAAAGTGACTATGGCGTTTATGACGGGTGGCGGAGAATACGGCGAAGTTAAAAACATAAAGGGTGATAGGGAACTACCTTTCGCGGGAGGAAGCGGCGCAGTTGTTTCCTTGAAGCCGACGGGATTTTTGGTCGAAAAATCTAAAGGCATTAAACTTATAAGCGTTCCGACGGACGCTTTCGAGAAAGCCTTCGAAACAGCTGAGGAGTTCATAAAAAGTTTTAAAAATGAAGAGAAAGATTAAGCTTTTTTTAAGCGTTACCCTTTTTGCTTTTCTTATCGTTTCGCCCGTATTCAACGCGAAAGCATATACGTTCTCGAAAGCCGAGGCGGTTATGGAAGTTTCCAGCGGAAGAATTCTGACCGAGAGAAACGCCGACGAAAAATTGCCTATGGCAAGCACCACGAAGATAGTAACCGCGATTACCGTTATCGATAATTTCGACACGGAAAAGATAATTACCGTTCCGAAAGAGTGCGTAGGCGTGGAGGGGAGCAGCATTTATCTGAAAGCGGACGAAAAATATAAAGTCATCGATCTTTTATACGGGCTTATGTTGCGTTCGGGAAACGACGCTGCCGAAACTTTAGCCGTAACCCTTTCGGGAAGCATTGAAAATTTCGTCTTCTTAATGAATAAAACCGCCGAAAAGGCGGGCGCGAAAAATTCTTCGTTCGCAAACCCTCACGGTCTTTCCGAGGATAATCATTACACGACGGCGAAAGATCTTGCGGCGATAACGTGTTACGCGATGAAAAACGAAACGTTCGGAAAAATCGTTTCCGCAAAAAGACATATCGCCGAGGAGCTTGTTTCCGGCGAAAACAAAATCTGGGTAAACAAAAATAAAATGCTTTTCAATTTCGACGGCGCGGACGGCGTAAAAACGGGTTACACGGTTAAAGCGGGCAGATGTCTCGTTTCTTCTGCGAAAAGAAACGGAATGGAAGTCGTTTCGGTCGTTTTAAACAGTCCGCAGATGTTCGAGCGTTCCTCGGAGCTTCTGGAAAACGCTTTTTCCGAGTACGATTTGATTAAAGTATTCGATTCCGAAAGGTTCGATTATGATATTTTCGATAAGTCGAAAGTAAATTCTTACAGGCTTTCAAAGCCGGAATCTTTTTATTATCCCGTAGGAAAATCGGAGAAAATACATTGCGTAACCGATTTTACGTCTTTTTCGGATAAATCGCTTAAGCCGAACGAAAAAGTGGGTGAAATAAAAATTTATTGCTCAAAACAGTTGATTTTTTCGCAAAATATCTATACACTTAATAACATATAAAATATTTTGTCGGAAATTGTAAGATAATTCTTTTTTCCGACGCGGTAAAAACGTAAGGAAAAACGTAAGGAAAAACAATGAGAATTAATAAGTATCTTGCCGAATGCGGAATCGCAAGTCGCAGAGGTTGCGACGAGATAATCAAAGAGAAGAGAGTTAAAGTAAACGGCAGAGTTTGCGATCTCGGTACGGAAGTCGACGAAAATAACGACAGCGTTTCGGTAGACGGAAAAAAAGTTGCGAGAGCAAAAAAGTTCGAGTATTATATAATGAATAAGCCGAAAGGCTGCGTTTGTACCGTTAAGGACGATAAGGGCAGAAAAACCGTAATGGACTATCTCCCCAAAAATACCGCGCGTATTTTTCCTGTCGGCAGGCTCGATTACGATTCGGAAGGATTGCTTATTTTTACCAACGACGGAGATCTTGCCAACCGGCTTACTCACCCGAGCAGCGAAATTCCCAAAACTTACCTTGTAAGAATCGAAGGGACGATCGACGATAAAAGTCTTATCGAGTTGAGAAACGGCGTCGTTATCGACGGACAGAAAACGAATAAAAGCAATATAAGAGTTATCGAAGAGGGTAAGGATTATACTAAGCTCAACGTTACGATAACCGAAGGAAAGAACAGAGAAATTCGTAAAATGTTCGAATCCGTAGGGAAAAACGTTACGTTTTTGAAAAGAATAAAAATAGGAGATTTGAGGCTTACGGGACTCGACAGAGGAGAGGTTCGCAAGCTTACCAAAGAAGAGGTTTATTACCTTCAGAACGTTTGATATGGAAAGACCCGAAATTACCGATACCGAAGACAGTTACAGACAACTGAAAAACGATATAAAAGAAAAATACACGAAAATGCTTTGCGCCGAGCTCGAATCGGTAAGGCGTTACGTCGTGGATAAATCTTCGGCGTTTTTAGGCGAGGATTTTCTCGAAAAACTCGGAGAGTCGGACAGAATAAAAAAAGAATGCGACGGAATTCGCAAAAAATTCCGCGCGAGCGAAGAATATAAAGCCGCTCAGAAAGAGCTTTCCGAGGCGACAAAAGCCGCGAAAGGACTTTCCGAAAACGTCGAAAGCGAGGAGATAAAACGGCTTAACAAAGCCATCAGCGCAATAACGACCCTTAACGTTACGATAAACAACAGACTTAAAGACAGAACCGAAAAGCTCGCCAGGCTCGACGGGGAAATAGAAGCCGTCGTTAAGGATAACGAAAAAGATTTCAAAGAAATTAACGGAGAAGTCGTTTCGAGGGTTAAAAAAGCGATTTCCGAGTGTTTCGGCGGATACGTAAGCGAAGTTAAGGATTTAAACGAAAGCTTTGGTAAGGAAAATGAAGAAATCGAAATGCCGTTCGACGAAAAAGTTATCCGTCTCGACATACCGATTTTCGGAAAAGACAATCTTTCGGATAAAAGAGAGAGCAAATCGGAAGTTTTCATCGATTCCGATGACAATAACGGCGTGCTTAACTGAAAAATATAAATTAACCGGGCGATTTTGAAGTACACTTCATTTGTTCGTCCGGTTTTTATTTTGCCCTGAATTACGCCGCAATTCGCCCGTAACGCTTGATATTTCGCGAGGAAAAGTATATAATCGGCGTATGGATAAAATAATTATTGCAATCGGCGGAGGAGAACTTCGCGAAAAACAAACGGCGGAAATCGACAGACAGATATGCGAACTCGTTAAAAAGAGAACGGACGGAAGAAGACCCGTCGCATTGTTCGTCGGAACGGCAAGTCACGACAGTATGCCGTATTATAACAGCTTTCACAAAACTTACACAGGACTTTACGGCTTGAAAACCGACTGCGCGCTCACCGTTTACGGCGAAATGGATTATGAAAAAATCAAGGGTAAGTTCGAAAAAGCCGACCTTGTTTACGTCGGCGGTGGCGATACCGTCTTTATGTTGAAAAATTGGGAGAAAAGCGGCATAAAAGAGCTTATTCTGAACGCTTACGAAAGAGGAGTCGTGATATGCGGACTTTCTGCGGGAGCCATCTGCTGGTTCGAGGAAATGTTTACGGACAGCGCGGGCGAGAATTACGCTTTTAAAAGCGCGCTCGGGATTTTAAAGGGCGGAGCTTGTCCGCACTTCGATAAACGCAAAGAGGATTTCGAAAGAGAGATTTCGTCAGCGAAAATTTCGCAATATATTTGTGTGGAAGACCTTTCTGCGGTTATGTTTGTGAACGGAGAGTTAAAATGTGCGACCGAATCAGACGGAAATTCCTATATTGCTATTGTGAAAAACTGTGAAATTGACTATAAAAACATCGTCAAAAGTGATATTTCACAATCGTAAGACGCGTAAAAACTATTTTTTATATTTTCAACACAAAACAGACATTTATTTTTAAAAAATGTGTTTTATACTGTTAGAAAAAGAAGACGATTCTTTTGAATCGAACGGAGGTAAAAAATGTATAGAATTTTAATCGTAGACGACGAAGCTAAAATCAGAGAGGTACTTGCGGAGTACGCCGAATTCGAAGGTTTTGCGTCCGATCAGGCCGCAGACGGTATGGAAGCGGTCAATAAATGCAAGAACGAAGATTACGATCTTATACTTATGGATATAATGATGCCCAAACTCGACGGATATTCCGCGGTTAAGGAGATCAGAAAGTTCAAAGATATTCCCGTTATTATGCTTTCCGCGAGAGGCGAGGAGTACGATAAACTTTTCGGATTCGAAATCGGCGCGGACGATTACGTCGTTAAGCCGTTCTCTCCAAAGGAAGTTATGGCAAGAGTAAACGCCGTTCTGAAGAGAAACGCGCAGGCTAAATCGCCCAAACAGAATAATTCCGTGCTTAAATTCGAAGGTCTCGAAATCGATATGCTCGGAAGAAATGTATTTGTCGACGGAGTTAAAGCGGAACTTACTCCCAAGGAGTACGAGCTTCTGTTCTATATGGTAAACAACAAAGATATCGCCCTTTCGAGAGAAAAACTTCTTTCCGACGTCTGGGGATATGATTTCTACGGCGACGACAGAACGGTCGATACGCACATAAAGATGCTCAGAAGCAATCTTAAAGAATACAGAAAATTTATCGTAACGTTAAGAGGTATGGGATATAAATTCGAAGTATGAAAAAGGATTATTTCAGAAAACTGAAATTCAGCGTCCTTCTTTACTTCTTGTTATTCACGGCGATAATTATCGGCTCGCTTTGGTTTTTTCAGATATTTTTTCTTGAAAATTATTACCAGGATCAAAAAATCAAGAGTCTGGAATCTTTCGGCAGAAAGCTTTGTTCGGAGGAAATCCAAAGCTCCGAATTTACTTCCAACGCCGCGCAGTGCAGCGAATCGGGCATAAGAGTTTTCATCGCGTCGGGGTTTTCTATAAGAGACATCTCGAGAGATACCGATATCAATGAAGACTCGCCCGAATTCGATTTCGTAAAACAGGCGCTCGATAAATACAGCAACGGAGTGGAGCTGGATATCATTCCCGACGATAACAAAACGGCGAATGCGTTTTTCTTTTGCTCGAAATCTTTAAAAAACAAAGGCACGACGATAATTCTTATCTGTTCGAAAGAAAAAATCAGCGAAGCGATCACGGTTATAAGGAGGCAGTTCTTTATTGTTACCTGTCTTGTCGTCGTGGTTGCGATTTTTCTTGCGTTTTATCTGGCAATAAAATTATCGAAGCCTATCGACGAAATGTCGAATCAGGCGAAAAAATGGGCGCACGGCGATTCGACCGTAAACTTTAAGCCTTACAGAAACTCGTATACCGAAATAAACGAACTCGGCGACGCGCTGAACTTCGCCAAAGACGAAATATCCAAATCGGGGGCTTTACAAAGAGATCTTCTCGCGAACGTTTCGCACGACCTGAAAACACCGCTCACGATGATAAGAGCTTACGCCGAAATGATCCGCGATATTTCCGGAGACAATAAGGAAAAACGCGAAAAACATACTCAGGTTATAATCGACGAGTCGGACAGGCTTTCAATGCTCGTAAACGACATACTTAATCTTTCCAAACTTCAGTCAGCCGTCGACGAGCTTAACAAAACGGAAATAAACCTTTCAGAACTTACGGAAAGAGTAATAGGCAGATTTTCCGATTATGTCGAAAATAAAGGGTTTACGATCGAAGATCATATCGCTCCCGACCTTATAACCATCGCGGACGAAAAGAAAATAGAGCAGGTTATTTATAACCTTTTGGGGAATTCCATTAACTATACGGGCGAGGATAAAACGGTGAAAGTTTATCTTACCGCGGAAAACGATAATATTCTTCTCGAAGTAATCGATTCAGGCAAAGGTATTTCCAAAGAAAAACTCGAAACGATCTGGGAGAGGTATTACAGGTTTTCGGAAACAAACACTCGTCCCGTAAAAGGCACGGGGCTCGGTCTTTCTATCGTAAAAGCTATTCTCGATTCGCATAAATTGCAATACGGCGTAAGAAGCAAAAAGGATTGCGGAAGCAATTTCTTCGTTAAATTCGAAAGGGTGAAGAACAATGGATAACGATTATTTAAGAGTTAATTCAAAATCGGACGACGAAGAAATCGTAACCAGTGAATACGATATAACAAAAGAAGAGGTTGTCGTCGAAGAACAAAAGAAATTAACCGTTATGGGAATCCTTTTCAGCGGAAGAAAGAAATACGGAAAATCGCTTTCCGTGCCTCTTCCGACGTTTAAGGGTTGTTTTACGGTCTTTCTGATTGTATCTTTCGTGACGGTTTTTCTTTTATTTATTGCATTGATAACCAAAACAGCGGAATATTTTATCATAGACGCCCTGCTTATTTCCGTTTTGTTTCCGATATCGGCGATAACGCTTTTCAATGATCTGAACACGAAAAAGAACGTTCGCTTATCGGAAATAATCTGCGCGGTCGTGTGCGGAATGTTTGCATATCTTCTGATTTGCTTTATTAACAACTATCTGACATCGATTTTAACGGAAGTAAAAGCAATCGGAACGCTTATTACCACGGTATTTACCGATGCTTTCCTGTTCTTTTTAGCTTTTTTATATATAAAACTCGTTAAAAAAGACGATATGTTTGCTGCAATTTTGATATGCGTAAGCATATATGCGGGATATCTCGTGATGTACACGGCGGACAGCCTTATCGATTCGCTCTGCGTAAGCGTAACTGTTCTTTCGGGCGAACTCAGGGCAATAGTTTTCAACGGCGAAACCAACGAATTCGGGCGTTCGGCAAACGCGTACGTCAGAAATATCGTAAGCGACGGAATACTTTATCCTTTGCTCAGTATATGCTGGGCGACGATTTACGCCGGAGTTATAGGTCTTACGGCGCTGCCGTTCAGAGAAGTTAAAGAACACAGAATGACTTATACGTTATTTTTGATTATACAGATTGTTCTTCACATCATCTCGAACTTCACGTCCACACTCAGATTTTATAACGTGTTGATATCGTCGCTTTGCCTTATTTTCTCGTTGTTCTGCGCGATAAGAATGCTTAATTACGCGCTTTCGAAAACAAATCTGTTAACACCGACGGAGGCGGAAAATGTATCCTGATAATTTATTCTGGGATTTCAACTTATATAATATTTGTCTTACAATCGGTCTTATCGCCGTCGTAATCGTGCTCGATAAATACCTCGAACATAGAAAAGTTCCGCCGAAAGTTCAGAATTTCTATCTGATCGTCGGTGTGCTTACGATAGGTCTCGGCATTATCTGCGCGAACCTTATGCAATCGATTTATCATTATATCGAAACGGGCGTTTTCACGTTTAACGCGGGCATGACTTTTTACGGCGGACTTATCGGCGGAATAATCGTTTTCTTTATCGGTTTTTTCGTATTCGGAAAGATTTTGTTCAAAGAAAAGGAACACATAAAATACAGTTGCGATTTATTCGCCGTCGCGCCTTGCTGCATAACCATAGGTCACGCTTTCGGCAGACTCGGTTGTCTTTTTGCGGGTTGTTGTTACGGTCGGCAGGTAGACGGTTTCCCGGGGCTTCCTATGACGGTATGGAAAAACGGAATGAAGATACACGGATATTTTATTCCGACTCAGCTTTACGAATCCATTTTTTTGTTTATACTGTTCGGCGTAACAACGTTTTTGTACTTCAAGAAAATCGACTGGAATTTCGTTGTTTATCTTATCGGTTACGGAATATGGCGTTTTATAATCGAATTTTTCAGAACAGACGACAGGGGAGAACTTTTCCCGGGGCTTACTCCTTCGCAGTGGATATCGGTTGGTCTTATCACTGCGGGGCTGATTATTCTCGGATTTAAGATTTATAAAATATTCAAAGCAAAAAAGACCGGGAAAAAACCTGTTCGGACGGAAAATATAGAATAACTTGTAAATTGCGGACATCGGCTGTAAAAAAGTTCGGCGTCCGCAATTAAAACGAATAAAGTTCGTAAAAACAATTGAAAAACAGTTGCTTAAATTTTTCAAATGTAGTATAATAACAACCGTTGCAAATATTTCGAGGTGTAGCGCAGTTTGGTAGCGCGCTTGGTTCGGGACCAAGAGGTCGTGGGTTCAAGTCCCGTCACCTCGACCAAAAGAGACGAATAGTTCGTCTCTTTTTTTTTATAAAATTCATATAAAAGTATTGACAATTTATTATAAATGAGATATAATATCATTAAGCAAATCAAAGGAGTTTGAAAATGAAGAAGAATCCGTATTCGGGAACCAAAACCGAAAAGAATCTCGAAGCCGCTTTTGCGGGCGAAAGTCAGGCAAGAAATAAATATACTTATTTTGCTTCGGTTGCAAAGAAAGAGGGCTATGAGCAAATTGCCGACTTGTTTTTAAAAACGGCGGATAACGAAAAAGAACACGCAAAAATGTGGTTTAAGGAATTGAAAGGCATAGGAAACACAGCCGAAAATCTTTCCGCAGCCGCAGACGGCGAAAACTACGAATGGACGGATATGTACGAAAGCTTCGCTAAAACCGCCGAAAATGAAGGTTTTACGGCTCTTGCCGCTAAATTCCGCCTGGTCGGAGCGATTGAAAAACGCCACGAGGAAAGATATCGCGCGCTCCTTAAAAATATCGAGACCAACGAAGTGTTCGAAAAGAGTACGGTTAAGATATGGGAATGCAGAAACTGCGGGCATATCGTCGTCGGTGAAAAAGCTCCCGAGGTTTGCCCGGTATGCGCGCATCCGAAGAGTTATTTCGAAGTTATGGCAGAAAACTATTGATTATATAAAACACGAATCGTAAAAACGGTCGATTTTAAAAATCGGCTGTTTTTTTATGCGATTTTTAAAAGTTTTATGATTTACGAAATTGATATTTCAAAATATTTAAACCTGTCAAAAACAGACAAAAAAAGACCTTTTCATTTAATTTTTTCGTATCGGTTTATGGTAATATTTTTCTTGCGAGGTGAACGATGGAAATAAAGTATGCTCAATCGAAAGGTAAGCTTTACATATATTTAAGCGGCGAACTCGACGAGTATTCGGCAAAGTACGCCAAAAGCGAAATAGAAGAAGCAATCGCTTCGTGCGGAAATCTGAAATGCGTTGTTTTTAATTTTGCGAATACGACGTTTATGGACAGTACGGGGATAGGAGTATTGCTCGGAAGGTATAAAGTTTTAAAAAAAATAGGCATTCCGATATATATACAAAATCCGGGCGTAAGCATAAACAAGATATTGCAAATATCCGGTATTTACGAAATAATGCCTAAAATATAAAACGGAGCAAAAAAATATGAAAAATAAAATGTTGTTAAAATTCGATTCGGTATCCGAGAACGAAGGATTTGCAAGGAACGTCATTGCTTCGTTTCTTCTTCCGTTAAATCCGGGCATCGGCGAGCTTACGGACATAAAAACCGCCGTATCGGAAGCCGTAACAAACGCAATCGTACACGGATATCCGGACACGGTAGGGGAAGTGACGATGCTTGCCGAAACGGACGGAGATAATGTACATATCGTTATTTCGGACAGCGGAGTCGGTATCGAAGACCTTCAGGCGGCGCTCGAACCCTTTTACACGACTAAACCCGACGACGAACGCTCGGGAATGGGGTTCACGATAATAAAAACATTTATGGACGAGGTAAAAGTAATCTCTAAACAAAACGTCGGAACGGTCGTAGATATGACAAAACGTTTGACTTCGGTTGCCTGAAAAAAGGGAGTCGCAGTATGCTTGACGCGGAAACAACCGTTTATTACTTACGAAAAGCAAAAAAAGGCGATAAAAAAGCCGTCGAAGTTTTGCTTGAAAACAATTCGCTTTTAATAAAGAGTATAATCCGCAGATTTAAGAATAAAGGAGTTGAATACGACGATTTATATCAGCTCGGTTGCGTAGGTTTTTTAAAAGCGATAAAGAATTTCGACGAAAAATTCGGCGTCGTTTTTTCTACTTATGCCGTGCCTATGATCCTCGGCGAGGTTAAAAGATTTCTCCGCGACGACGGAAGCATAAAGGTTTCGAGAATAATCAAGGCTCAGGCGGCTAAAATCAATCGTTACGTCGAAGAATACAGCGGCAAAAACGGCGAATCGCCTTCCGTAGACGAAATCTCGGCGGCTTTATCCATCGACAGAGAGGACGTTGTTTTAGCCCTCGACAGCTCGAAATTACCCGTTTCGCTTTACGACGCGACCGGCGAAAACAACAGCGACAAAAAAACGGAGCTTATCGACAGAATTCCTTCCGACGACAGGGAAGAGGATATGATCGATAAAATTCTGCTTAAAAGTATGATTGAAAAACTGCCGCCACGGGAAAAGAAAATCATCATAATGAGATATTACAGAGACAACACGCAAAGCGAAATCGCGGAGGCTCTCGGGGTTTCTCAGGTGCAGATTTCGAGAATAGAAAACAAAATTATCGAATCTTTCAAGAAACAAATATAGCTTCGCTTGACTTTTTCCGTTAAAAAAGGCTATAATTTCCTTATGCGTATGAGAAGAAAGAGCAGGCTTGACGAAAGAATTTCGGCTTGCGGAAAACACCTTATAAGAAGAGAACTCGGCGGGTTTTACGACCTTGCCGAACAGGATAAATTCAGTTTTATCGATTTAAGAGAAGAATTCGGCAACGATAATCCCGTAATGCTCGAAATCGGCTCGGGAAAGGGGGGATTTGCTTTCGGGCACAGCGAAAAATTCCCCGATATAAATCTTATCGCGGTTGAAAAAATAAGTAACGTGATTATCGAAGCGTGCGAAAAAGCAGACGAACTCGACCCGAAAAATTTAAGATTTATGAACGTCGGCGCGGAAAATCTCCTTTATTATCTTAATGAAGGTTCGATTTCAAGGATTTACCTTAATTTTTCCTGCCCTTATCCCAAATTTACTTACAGAAACAGGCGTCTGACATATTACAGATATCTCGAAATATATAAAAAGTTGCTTATAAAGGGCGGAGAAATACACCTTAAAACGGATAACAGAGGTTTTTTCGAATTTTCGTTGCAGTCTTTTTCTGAAAACGGATTTATTTTAAAAAATATTTCTCTCGATTTGCATAAAGATAATTTCGCGGACAACATCGAAACGGAATACGAAAAAATGTTTTCGGCGCAAGGAAAGCCGATTTACAGAGCGGAAGCTTATTTACCTCAATAAAAAATAATTCTTAAACACGGATTCGCAATCTTACGATTGCGAATTTTTTTGTTCTATACTTTTTTATCGGGCATATATTTATTATAGAAAAACAAATTTCGGGACAAGTATGCTGAATTTTCTTCCGCCTGAGGATAAAAACGAGATACTGAAAATACGCGGAAGAATTGAGGAATTGCGTATCCGCGCGGGACAGCCGATAAGCGTAACTTATTCGACGGAAGGCATCAGAAAAAAGAAGTTGCTATCCAAACCGTATTCGTACAAGGATATAGACGAGATAATTTTAAAGCTTTGCGATTATTCGATTTTCGGCAAAGACGAAAGCATAAGCCAAGGCTTTATAACCTCGTCCGAGGGCGAAAGGGTAGGGCTTTGCGGAAACGTCGTTAAGATCGGTGATAAAATATCCGCGATTAAGCAAATAACCTCTATATGCGTAAGGCTTCCGAACGATATAGACGGTTTGGCTTTACCTTATTTTCGGAAAACAGGCGAAACGGCGGTGAGTTCTCTTGTAATTTCGCCGCCTGCACAAGGGAAAACTACTTTTTTGCGGGATCTCGGCAGAATTTATTCCGATAAAGCCGATAAAAACGTTCTTTTTATAGACGAGAGAGACGAGTTTTCGGCAAGCGGAAGATTTTTCTTAGGAAAAAATTCCGACGTTTTAAAATACGCCGATAAAACTTACGGCTTTAAAAACGGGGTGCGAACGCTTAATCCGGACGTTATCGTCTGTGACGAAATAATAAGCGAAAACGATCTTTCGTCTTGCGCGTCGGTATCGGCTTCCGGGGTTGTAATTATCGCTTCCGTACATTCCGACAGCCTGAAAAACCTTTTAAAAAAGCCGATGTTTGCTGATATTTTTAAGAAAAGAACATTTTGTTACTTCGTCGAACTGTCTTACGGCGGAAAAATCGTCGTGTACGACGAAAAAGGAGAAATATGCTGAAAATCTTCTTTGGTATAGCCATTGTTATAAGTTCGTTTTTTGTCGGCAAGTCGCTTACGGGCGTTTATAAAAAGAGGGAAGAGTTTTTCGCAAATCTGCTTAAATTCAACGCCGAACTTAAAAGAAATCTTATTTTCAAACGCGAAAGCGTTACCGATATAATTTCTTCCGATAAAGATTACGAACCGTTCGGAAAGATATACGATAAGATAAACTTCGGCGAAATTCCCGCTTATCCCGCGTATCTGAAACCGGAACAGATTAAATTCGTCGAAGAATATCTGTCTTCGCTCGGAAAAAGGAACAGAGAAACGGAAGAGGAATTTTTGAGTTACGGCGAATCGGCAATCGGCGGCGAGCTTGAAAATTGTTCGCTCGAAAATAAAAAATATAAAAATCTCGGCGAAAAACTCGGACTTAGTTTCGGATTGATCGTTTTCGTTCTGATTTTATAAGAAAAGATGTGAGAAAATATGGGTATTGAGATAATATTTAAGCTTGCAGCCATAGGAATACTGATAACCGTAATCTGCCAGATACTGAAAAAATCGGGCAACGACGATATCGCAACGCTCGTCGCCTTAGCGGGACTTATAATAGCTTTGACGCTCGTTATAAGTATGATAAGCGATTTATTTACGTCGATTAAGGATATTTTCGATTTATACTGACGGAAATAAAGCAAATGGAAATATATAAAATTGCGGCGATAGGCATTATCTCGGTTATTCTCGTCGTTTATCTTAAAAGTATAAATCAGGAACTTGCGGTTATCGCGGGAATAGCGAGCGGACTTCTGATACTCATATTGTCTTTTTCTTACGTCAGAGAGTTCGTCACTTTTTTCAAAGAACTTGCCGAGGGCGGAGGAATAGATAACACGGCGATAAAACTGACACTTAAAATAATCGCGATATCTTACCTTATCGAATTTTCAAGCGGCATAGCGACCGATTTCGGGCAGAATTCGCTCGGCGAAAAAATCGATTTTGCGGGAAAAATGATTATGATAACGCTTGCAATTCCGCTGATAAAAGAAATGTTGACAACGGTAATCGGTATGTTATGAGAAATAAAATAATTATTATAATCGCAGTATTTATCTTACTTTTTTCGACAAATTACGAGACGGCGAGAGCGGAGGGAACGGAAAACACGGACAGTAAGGGGTTTGAAGAAAAGGTAGAAGAAATTTTCGACGGATTGAATACGAAAGACATCGAAAAATATCTCGACGAACTTATCCCGCCTTTCGGCGAAAACGGAGACTTGAAAAATTTCGTAAAATCGGTTATGTCGGGAAAATCGGAAAATTACGATTCGCTTTTCAAATATCTTTTTTCGATCGTGACTTACGGTTTCAGAGAAAAGCTGCCGTCTTTCGTTTCGCTTTTTATACTGATAATCTTCGCGGCTCTCGTAAAACTCATAAGTCCGTCGGACAAGCCGCGGGGAGCGAGCGAACTTGCGAATTACGCCATATTTACGGCGATTATCTGCATCGTGTCGGGCGTGGTGTACGGGATAATTTTAAACGCCGAAAACACGCTTGAAAAAATGTCGCGCTTTACCGAAGCGATTTATCCGATTGTTTTAACGCTTACGATAGCTTGCGGGGCGAGCAGCTCCGCCGCAACCGTCACTCCGACGGCTTTGTTCGTGTCCGATACAGTGATAATAATCGTTAAAAACGTAGTCTTTCCGATAATAATTTTTATGCTTGCCATAGCTATCGCCTCAAATATGAATAAATCGATAAAATTAAAGGGATTATTTGGTTTTTTATCAAGTTTTATGAAATGGGGAATAGGTCTTTTCACGGTTGTTTTCTCATTGTTTTTAGGTATAAACGGCTTGAATTCGGGAGCGATAGACGGGCTTGGTTATAAAACCGCGAAGTACGCCGTCGGATCTACGTTGCCGCTTGTCGGAGGGGTCGTCGGAGACGGACTTAATATGATGATAGCTTCGGCGGCGATAATAAAAAACGCTTTCGGTATGCTTGCCGTTTTCGTTATTTTTTCGGTCGCGATTATTCCGATTATCGAAACGATTGTTTTATCGCTCGTTTTAAAACTTATCGCTGCGGTTACCGAGCCTTTTTCCGATCCGCGAACAGGCGAATTCATATCGGGAGGGATAACCGTGATAAACTTTGTCGTCGCCGCGCTCGTTATCGTTTCGTTTATGTATATAATTTCGTTCGTCGCGATAATCGGGTGCGCCGGATATCTGTTCTCGTAAAAAAATGAAAACCTATCTTATAACGATTCTGGTAACGATAGTTCTTATTTCCGTCGTACAACTCGCTTTGCCGAAAGGCAAAACTTCCGAAACGGCAACGAAAATATTGTCTTTCGTTCTGATATTCTGTTTTTTAAAACCGCTCGGAACGTTTTCGCTTAACCTTGTCGAGAGAAATAAGTTGAATTCCGAAGTCGATAAAAACGTTGCCGCAATCGAAAAATATGTAGACGAAAACCTCAAAAAATACTATGAAAAGTGTTTTTTCGATACATTAAAGGAAAACGATCTGATCTGCGAAAAGGTAAATGTCGAAATATGCGATAAAAAACTCATAAAAACGGAAATATATTTGAGCAATCTGGTTATTGCGGAAAATAACGAGCATATAAATATTAACGTGATTACCGATTACGTCGCAGAAAAGTTGGGTATAGACAGAGGTTGTTTGACGGTGTATGGATAACGAAAAACCTAAAAGAATCAAAAAGGAATACGTCGCGGCTGTTCTTTTATTCGTCGCCGTTGTTGCCGTCGCTTTTTTTACGTTTAATAAAAGCGGGAGTTCGGAAGCGAAAAGCGATACGGAATATTACGTTTCTTCGCTCGAAGCGAAACTCGAAAAAGCTATTTCCGGGATTGAAGGAGTGAAAAACGCCAAAGTCGTTATAAGCGTGAACGGCGCGGTGGAAAAGGTTTATCAGAAAGACGAAAAAAGCGTTACCGAAAACGGAAGAACAACGGTTACCGCCTCGACGGTGTTTTCTGGAGGAAAGCCGATTCAGATCGGGGAGAAGTACCCCGAAATTTGCGGTATACTCGTAGTTTTAAAAGGCGCGAACGATCTGTCCGTTAAAATGAACGTTTTAGACGCCGTAACAGCCGTTTTCGATATTTCCTGCGATAAAATAAGGATTATTCCTCAATAAAAAATCAGTAAAAAAAATAAAAGGAGATAAAAACTATGTCAAAAAAGAAAAAGATCATCGTTTTAACATGTATGATCGCCTTGCTTGTAACAACGGCAGTACTCAATTTCGTGTTCGCGTCTTCCGTAGCCGCGAATAACGACGCAACGCCTACCGCAAGCTATTTTTCAGAAGTGAAAGCAACGAGAAACACTTCGAGAAATAAGCAACTTGCCCAGATAGACGAAGTTATCGCTTCCGAAACGGACAACGAAGAGGCTAAAAAAGAAGCTCTCGCGATGAAGCTTAAAATTTCCGGAATAATGGAACAGGAAAACCTTCTCGAGAACCTCATAAAAGCCAAAGGATACGAAGAAGTCGCAGTTACTATCGGAATGAGTTCCGACAATGTAAGCATTATCGTCAAAGACGCCGATTTCAATCAGGACGACGCTATTTTGATTTACACGATCTGCGCGAACGAAGTGAACGCGTCTCCCGACAACGTTTACATTCAGGCGATATCGTAATTGCTTTTATTATACAATAAAAAGCTTTATATTTAGCTTTAATTTAATAAAACGCTTTTCAAAATGAAAAAAATGTGCTATAATACTTAAAAAGTATTATACGCCGTGTGGCGGACCGAGGTATAAGGTGGCAGATTTTAAAAACAGCGTTTCAGAAAAGAAAGGCAAAGTCATTTACAATATTGGCATAGTGAAAGGTATTGTAAGGCTTTCCGTGGAAGACGTGCCGGGCGTTGCCATTCAGTACAGAAAAAGAACAGTCAAAAAGAGTACGGACGGCATCAAGGTCGACTGCGTAAACGGTCTTATAAACGTTGCGGTTACCGTCGACGTGTACTACGGCTACGGAATATCGGACGTTGCGTACGATATTCAGAGAAATATAAAACACAGCGTCGAATCGATGTCAAGATATAAAATCGGCGATATCGACGTTAAAGTAAACGGGGTAATTTTCCCCGACGACACCGCAGCGGTTTAATCAGGCTGCGATCGGAATTTCCGTTTTACGGGGATTTCGGTCGCGGTCTTTTGCCTTTTACAAAGGAACATTTACAATCGGAGAATAACAATGAGAAGAGACTCGAGAGAGGCAGTTTACAAAATTTTATACGCAGACCTTTATTATGACAACGACAGCCAATTCGAAAAAGAAACTATGGAAGAATCCAAACTTTCGGCAGAAGATAAAGCCTTTGCGGACTCTCTTTTGACAACAATCAAAGAACATAAAGAAGAAATAGAGCAGATTATTTCCGAAAATACTCACGGGTACAGTTTCGAAAGAATTTACTCGACGGACAAGTGCGCTTTGTATCTTGCCGTCGCCGAACTTAAATATTTCCCGGAGATTCCGCCCGTCGTTTCCATAGACGAGGCGCTTGCTCTCGTACGCAAATATTCCACCGAAGAAAGCCTTAATTTCGTAAACGGTATTCTCGCTTCGGTCAAAAAACAGCTGGAGGCGTGATATGGCGATAATCGACGGTAAACTCGTTGCGAAAACGATCAGAGAAGATTTAAAAAACAAAATTTCGGAAGCTTATGATTTGTTCGGCAAAAAATTCAAACTTTCGGTCGTTATCGCGGGCGAAGATCCTGCTTCCGAAATTTACGTAAGAAATAAAAGCAAAGCCTGCGAAGAAGCGGGGATTATTTCCGAAACGATTAAGCTTAACGCAAACGTATCGCAGGAAGAACTTGAATTAACGGTTAAAAACCTTGTCAAAGACGAATCCGTCGACGGAATACTCGTTCAGCTTCCTCTCCCGAAAGGACTTGACGAAAAGAGAGTTTTAAAGCTTATTCCGCCCGAAAAGGACGTTGACGGGTTCAGTGATAACAATATCGGAAGATTGACTATGTTTTCCGAAGACGCGCTTTATGCCTGCACGCCGCACGGAATAATGAAACTTCTCGAATATTATAATGTTCCGCTTTGCGGAAAACACGCGGTTGTCGTGGGCAGAAGCAATATCGTAGGGAAACCTATGGCTTTGATGCTCCTTAAAAAGGACTGTACCGTGACGATTTGTCACAGTAAAACTCCAAACCTTGCGCAATATACGAAAACGGCGGATATTCTCGTTTGCGCCGTGGGGAAGAAACATCTCATAACGGCGGATATGGTAAAAGACGGAGTAGTTGTTGTAGACGCGGGCATAAACAGAGAAAACGGCAAAATTTACGGCGACGTCGACTTTGACGAAGTAAACAAAAAAGCCTCTCTGATAACGCCTGTTCCGGGCGGAGTCGGTCCTATGACCATCACAATGCTTTTATATAATACTTACATTGCGGGAATGAGGAAAATAAATAAATGACGGAATCGGAATTTAATTCAAAATATTCTTGTTTTATCGAGGATTTTATAAAGTATTCCGAAACCGCATTCGAGAATTTAACCACACCGAATTCTCTTTCCGAAGCTATGAAATATAGTTTTTTCGCGGGCGGAAAACGCGTCAGACCCGTTCTCATGCTTGCGTTCGGAGAGACTTTAGGCGTAGACAAAAACAAGCTTTTACCGTTTGCTTTCGGCTTGGAGTGCATACACACCTATTCGCTCATTCACGACGATTTGCCTTGTATGGATAACGACGTTTTACGTCGCGGAAAACCGACTTGCCACATCCGCTACGGAGAAGCTGTCGCGCTTCTGGCGGGCGACGGTCTTTTAAATTTCGCGTTCGAGCATATTCTCGGGAAAATAACCGATAAAAAAGAAATCGAAGCCCTGAAATTCCTTGCGGAATGTTCAGGCGGCAGAGGTATGGTTTCGGGACAGGCTTCGGATAAGGAAAACGAGGGAAAGAACGAAATCACCGAGAAAAGACTTTTAGAAACTTACGACTTAAAAACGGGTAAACTTCTTACCGCGCCGTTTGTAATTCCCGCGATTTTGAAAGGCGATAACGAAATTGTTAAAACAGCCGAAGAAATGGGCGGATATTTCGGAAAAGCATTCCAGTTCGCGGACGATCTGAAAGACGTCGATCTTACGTCCGAAGAGACGGGAAAAACCTCGGGGAAAGACGAGCGCGAAGGAAAATTCACTTCGGTATTTTTCTACGGTAAAGAAAACGTAAAAACGGAAATTAAAAAATTGACCGATAAATGCGTTGATTTGCTCGATAATTTCGATTGTCCGGACTTTTTAAAGCATATCGTAAACTCGGTGAATCGATGAGACTCGACGCATTTTTGTTTTCTCAAAAAAAATACGTTTCGAGGACAAAAGCCGCCGAAGCCGTCGAAAAAGGTTACGTTTCCGTAAACGGAAAGCTTATAACAAAGCCTTCATACGCCGTTTCCGACATCGACGAAATATCTCTAACCGAAAACGACGAATTCGTTTCCAACGGCGGTTATAAGCTTGAAAAAGCCTTCGAAGATTTCGGATTTTCCGCGGTAAATCTCGTTTTTGCGGACGTAGGAGCGAGTACGGGCGGTTTTACAGATTGTCTGTTACGACGCGGCGCAAAAAAAGTATACGCTCTGGACGTCGGAGAAAGTCAGCTCAGCGAAAAAATCGCCGACGACGAAAGAGTAGTCATCATCGATAATTTTAATGCGAGAGAGATGAAAGTTTCAACGTTCGGCGAGCCTTTGGACGGAGTGACCTGCGACGTGAGTTTTATTTCTCTTACGTACGTTTTAAAACCGATAAGCGACATTCTGAAAAACGACGGATTTGCCGTAATTCTTTTAAAACCGCAGTTCGAATGCGGGAAAAAGGAGCTTAACAAAAACGGCATAGTGACAAATCCGAAAGCGAAAATCGATTGCGCGCTTAAAATAAAAAATTACGCCATATCGGTAGGGCTTACTCCGATTGCGTTTACGAACGCGCCGATAAGAAGCGGAAAAAACACCGAATATCTGTTTTATCTGAAAAAAGGAAACGAAAACGCCGTTTCAGACGGCGAAATAATAAAAACAATTCAAAAAAGTACTTAAATCGAAATGAAAAATATAGCGATTTTTGAAAAACTTAACGGTAACGAGAGTAAATCGTTCAAATCGGAGTTCGAGAAGCTCATCGGAAACGACTTCAACTGTTTTTCCCTGGAAAACTATGGGGAAAAGCCCGATTATATCGTTGTTTTCGGCGGAGACGGCACGATTTTGAAAGTTGCGCCCAAAGCTCTCGAGCTTGATGTTCCGATTATTTCCGTAAATGCGGGAACGGTCGGTTTTTTGAGCGGTTACGAAGCGAGCGACCTCAAAAAATGCGCCGACGACATAAAAAGAAACAATCTTTTCGTGTCCGAAAGAAGCGTTCTGAAAATTGAGACGGGCGGCAGGGTTTACACGGCTTTAAACGACGCCGTAATCGAAAGAGACCGATCGATTGAGGGAATGACTATTGTTTCCAAACTCGACGTTTCTATAGACTCTCAGCTTGTCTACAATCTTTCGTCCGACGGCGTGATAATTTCAACGCCGACGGGTTCGACGGCATATTCGCTTTCGGCGGGCGGAGCGGTGCTTACTCCCGATCTGAAATCGTTTATCGTAACGCCGATATGTTCGCACTCGCTCGGAACGAGACCGGTCGTATACGACGATCAGAAAAAGCTTATCGTCGACGTTTGCAAAAACTCTTGCGACTGCGTTTTAAGCGTGGACGGAAAGCCCGTAGAAAAACTTAAATTTTCGGCGGAGGTTACCGTTTCGAAATATGAAAAATATTTAAAAATCATAGATAATAACAGGAATTTTTATCAAAAAATACACAATAAACTTTAAGGTGAGGATATGAGTAAAAAATCTCGTCAGAATAAGATTTTGGAAATCATCGCGTCAAGCGAAATAGACACGCAGGAAGAACTTGCGCAGATTTTAAACGCGTGCGGATTTATCGTTACGCAAGCCACAGTTTCCAGAGATATCAAGGAACTCGGGCTTATTAAAATCAACGGCGTTAAAAGAAAGCATAAATATTCCGTAACAGGCTTTGCGACCGACACTTCTCACGACAATAAATTTCTTAATTTGTTCAGAAACTGCGTCGTTGACATAATCCGCGCGCAGAATCTCGTTGTTGTCAAAACACTCGGAGGCAACGGAAATTCCGCGGGCGTTCTTGTCGATAAGCTTAAAATTGCGGAAGTTGTGGGAAGCGTTGCGGGAGACGATACGCTTTTGATTGTCACACACTCCGAAAGAGACGCGGAAATCGTTGTTTCAATGTTGAAAAAACTTTTATAATTTAAGGTTTTGTCTGTAAAAATGCTTAAATCGCTATATCTTAAAAACATAGCTTTGATTGACGAAGCGAATATAGAATTCGAAAAGGGACTGAACGTTTTATCGGGCGAAACGGGATCGGGAAAATCGGTTATTATCGACTCGATAAATTTCGTTCTCGGCGCAAAAGCGGACAAGTCGATGATTCGTTACGGCGTAAACGACTGTACGGCTACGGCAGTTTTCGATATTTCCGGATTAAACAACGTCAAGTCGGTTTTATCCGAACTCGGTCTTGAAGATTCGGACGAACTTATCGTTACGAGAAAGCTTTCGGTAGACTCCAAAAGCTCGATAAGAGTCAACGGTATGCCTTTCACCGCGGGAATGCTTAAAACGGTTACGGCGCTGCTTGTGGACGTTCACGGGCAAAGCGAGCATTATTCCTTGCTTAAAGAAACAGAGCAGCTCGGCGTGTTGGACAAATTTGCGGGCGCGAAACTTATCAATCTGAAAAACGAGTGCCGCGCCGTTTGCGATAAACTTAAGGATATCGACGAAAAGCTGAAATCCTTCGGCGGCAGCGAAAGCGAAAGGGCGATAATGGCGGATATTCTGAAATTTCAGATAGACGAAATCAGAAGCGCGGAATTAACCCCCGGCGAAGAAGACGAGCTTATCGTTCAGAGAAAGAAAATTCAGAGCGCAGAGAAGCTTTCGGAAGCTTTTTCTACCGTTCAGAATGCTTTAAGCGGTGAAAACTGCGCTATAGATTTTATAAATTCGGCTTTGCGTGGTCTTTCGTCCGTAACTTCGATAGACAACGAATACGAGGCTTTATACGACAGGCTGAAATCCGCGGCGGACGAACTCGACGATATTTCTTCGGATGCGGAATCTTTCCTTGAAAGTATCGACGTCGACGCTGAATCGGCGGACAAAGTCGAAGAAAGGCTCGATAAAATAAAAACTCTCAAAAGGAAATACGGACAGTCCGAAGAGGAAATTCTCGGATTTTTGGAAAAAGCCGAAAGCGATTATGCCAAACTTATCGATTTCGACGCGGAATACGCAAAACTTTGCGCCGAAAAAGACCGCGAATTGAAAAATCTTAACCGTATTTACGAAAACATATCCGAAGTACGAAAATCGGCTGCCGAAAAGCTTAAAGAAAGAATTTCCGACGAGCTGAAACAACTCGGAATGAAAAACGCTACCTTTGAAATAGCTTTTTCACCGTTAAAAGAGGCGGACGGCACGAGATATTCGGCAAACGGCGGGGATATGATTGAATTTTTGTTTTCTGCAAACCTCGGCGAACCCGTGAAATCTATGTCAAAGATAATCAGCGGCGGCGAAATGAGCAGATTTATGCTTTCTTTAAAGACGGTCATTTCGTCATACCACAGTATTTCGACCTATATTTTCGACGAAATAGACGCGGGAATCAGCGGAAAAACCGCCGAAACGGTTGCGGAAAAATTCTCACAGATTGCAAAAAACGTGCAGGTTATCGCTATATCGCATTTACCGCAGATTGTCTCGTTTTCGGACGTATCGTTTAAAATCTCGAAATATTCTACCGAAGAAAAGACGTTTACGGCAATCGAAAAGCTCGACCAGAACGGAAAAACCGAAGAAATCGTTCGTCTTATCGGCGGGGATATGACGAGCGTGTCTGCCGTAAGTCACGCAAAAGAAATGATCGAAAAAGCAAATTTATACAAAAAATCGTTATAAATACATTACAAAAAATAAACCGATTGGAATTATATACAATACCGATCGGTTTTTCTATGTTCGTTTCGGGTATATTGTCCGAATTTCTGCGCATACTTAATCCGACGAGCAGCCGAACGGGCGGTATCGTTTTTTCGGAATAAGGAGATTACATGCGGAAAAAAATCAGATTTTTATTGGCAACCATTTTGGCGCTGACGTTTTTTCTGTCGTTAAACATTTACGGCGCGTCGGCGTATTCTGAACGTGAATTTTTATATCTCGGCGGAATTCCCGCCGGTTTTACTATTAAAACAAGGGGAGTTACGGTTATAGGTTTAAGCGATATCGTCACGCAAGACGGGATTTTTTCGCCGGCAAAAAATGCGGACGTTAAAATAGGCGACGTGATAATCAGCATAAACAAACAACCCGTAAACGGTTCGAAATCGATAGGCGCAATCCTGAAAAAGGAAGGGGGTAAACCTCTGGAAGTGGAAATCGACAGAAACGGCGAGAAAATTACCAAATTCATAAAAGCGCATAAGGACAATGACGGAACGTACAAACTCGGTTTTTTCCTTCGCGATGACCTGAACGGAATAGGCACGATAACATACTTTACCGAAGAAGGAAATTTTGCCGCGCTCGGACACCCTGTATCGGACGACAACGGAAAAATAATCAAATTAAGCTCGGGCAAGGCATATCTTTGTTCGATTATAAATGTAGTTAAAGGCGAGAGAGGAAAAGCGGGCGAACTAAAAGGAGTTTTTATTGAGGATAATTGCATAGGTACTTTAGAAGATAATTGTCCGACGGGAATCTACGGAGTAACCGACGAAAATTACGATTATTCCAAACTTCCGAAAACGGAAATCGGAGAAGCAGAAATGGGCAAAGCGACAATAACCACCTGTATCGACGGCGTAACGCCGAAAGATTATCAGATAAGCATTGTAAAAATCGAAAAAAACAACAAGGAAAATAAAAATTTCGTAATCAAAATTCTCGATAAGGAGCTTTTATCGGTCACAAACGGAATTCTTCAGGGTATGAGCGGAAGTCCTATCGTGCAAGGCGGAAAAATCGTAGGCGCGGTAACGCACGTTTTCATAAACGACCCGTCGAGAGGTTTTGGGATTTCGATAGACAAAATGCTCGAAAAATAAAGAATTTTGTAATTTCACAGAACTAAAACTCATAGATTTATAACAGGTCTGTGAGTTTTTTATGTTTGAAATAAATGAAAAGATAAAGACAATCAAAAGCAGTTTCAAGCTGATAATTTTTTTTGCGATGTGCTATGTTTTCGGCATTGCGCTCGGTTTGTTTTTCAAAAACGACTGTTATAATCCCGGAATTTATAACGCTGTCAGCAATTATTACATAATAATTTTCGACATATGCTCAAGTGTGCTTTCGATTTTCTTTAAAAGAATTCTGACTTGTCTCGGTGTGTTCGCAATAGTTTTTTTACTCGGCTTAAATAATATTTCCGTTTATCTCGCTTCGATAATATTCTTTTATAAGGGCTTGATTCTCGGAAGCGTAGCGAGCGTTTTTTTCTGTAATTTCGGCATTTCGGGAATAATCGTCTATATTTTTCTTGTCGTGATACAAAGCGTGATTATAACGGCGGGAATGATTCTTATAGCCGTATTGAACGCGTATGTTTCCGATTTGCCGTTTAAATGCAAGACAAAAATCCTTATCGAAAATTTTATTTTGTGTTTTGTCGTTTGCATTGCGGGGGCTTTGTACGAGTTGCTTTTTTTAACGTTCGTTTTAAGACCGCTTACGCTTTGGTTTTAAACTTACGTTTTTGCTTTAAATTCGGTTTAAAAGAGGTTTGAATAATCTTCTTGTTTTTCGCCATACTATGGTCAGATGCGAATTGTCTTAAAACTCAATGAAGTTTTACCGACAAAACAAGGAGAAAAAATGAAAAAGAAATTTTTAACCGTTATTTCGCTTTTGGTTCTGGCGATTTTGGTTTTCCCGTCGGGTTTCATAAAGGCGAATGCCGAACTTGACAAGAAATTTGTAACGGGTTCGGTATATCTCACGGAAACGGGTAGCGGTGAAGTGTTATACGCAAAAAACGAAAACGAGAGAAAAACCATCGCGAGTATGACAAAAATAATGCTTTTGAACCTCTGTTTCGAAGCCATAGAGAGCGGCGAACTTAAATTCGACGAAAAGATTACCGTCTCGAAAAACGCAAGCGGAATGGGCGGTTCGCAGGTTTTCCTGGAAGAAAACGGCAAATATAAAGCCGAAGATCTTATAAAAAGCGTTATCGTTGCTTCCGCAAACGACGCGTCCGTCGCGCTTGCCGAAAGACTTTACGGCAGCGAAACCGTCTGCGTTACGGTAATGAACGAAAAATGTGCGGAATGGAAGCTTGATAACACGCTGTTTTCGAACTGTACGGGGCTGCCTAAACCTACGCAGTATTCCTCGGCAAAAGACGTTGCGTTTATGCTGCAAAAGCTTATCGGACATAAAGATTATTTCAGATTTTCCAAAATATGGACGGACGAAATAGAGCATAAAGCGGGCAGAAAAACCGGACTTACGAATACAAATAAACTCGTACGTTTTTACGACGGTTGCGACGGCGGGAAGACGGGTTTTACGTCCGATTCCGGGTTCTGCCTTGCCGCTACGGCGAAAAGAGGAGCTTTGAGGCTTATAGCAGTAGCTATAGATTCTCCCGATTCCAAGACGAGATTTGCCGAAGTTTCGTCGTTGTTTAACTACGGGTTCGATAATTTTACCTCGAAAACGGTCGTCGATTCTTCAAAACCTCTCGATATAGAAGTGAAAGTCGAAAAAGGCGTTAAAGATAAGGTAAAAATCATTCCCGAAAGCGACGTTTGTATTTTCTCGGGCAGAAACGTTAAAGAAAACGTTTCGATAGATTTCAAGCCGGATAAGCCTATCGCTCCCGTAAAAAAAGGAGAAATTTTAGGCGAGCTTATCGTTTACAGAAACAACGTGGAATATAAAAGAGTGAACGTGAAAGCTTTCGAAGACGTTTCCAAAAAGACTTACTTCGAATTTATAAAAGACATAGGCGAAAAGTGGTAAACGATAAGAAAAAGCGAAGAATCAATAATCTTCGCTTTTTTCTTGTTTAACGTAATCGGAAAATTTGCTCAGGTTAGATTTTCTTACGCGAAGCGAAACAAGTATGCCGTCTTCGAGATAATTTATATCGAATCTTTCGGCGTACTTTTTAAGTTTGAAAATATTTTCCTGTTCGGTAAAATCCACTTTGATTTCAAATTCGGAAAACAGATTTCCGAAATAGTCTTCTATCCTTTCTTTCAGTTCTTCCACGCCTTCTCCGCTCGCGGCGGATATAATTATTCCGTCTTTGTCACAAAACGTAAAATCGCTGATTTTATCGCATTTATTGTAAACTTTTATGACAGGCGAAGTAACGCCTATTTCGCGTAAAATGCTGTCCGTCACGTTCGATTGCGAAACGTAGTCTCCCGACAAATCGCAGACGTTCAGAATAAGATCCGCGTTTTTAACGCACGATAAAGTCGATTTGAAAGCCTCAATCAAATCTGTCGGTATATCCTGTATAAAGCCTACGGTGTCGTAAAAAATCACGTCGGTTTTGCCGAGTTTTACCTTTCGCGCGGTCGGGTCGAGTGTAGCGAAAAGCCTGTTTTCGGTCAGAACGTCGCTCCCGGAAAGCAGATTTAAAAGAGTAGACTTGCCCGCGTTTGTGTAACCCGCCAAAGCGACGCTTAAAACTCCGTTTTTATCTCGTCTTTCGGTTTGTCTGTCTCTTCTTTCGGCCAAAAGATCGAGTTGAGCCTTGAGATTTTTTATTCTGCCGAGAATATGCCTCCTGTCAGTTTCGAGCTTCGTTTCGCCCGGACCTCTCGTACCGATACCTCCGCCGAGCCTTGACAGAGACTTTCCTTGTCCTTTAAGCCTCGGTAAAAGATATTCGAGTTGCGCGACTTCGACTTGCAGTTTTCCTTCGTTTGTTCTGGCGTTAAGAGCGAAAATATCAAGTATTAGAGCAGTTTTATCAAGTGTTTTAAGCTCGAAAAGATCGGATAAATTGCTTGTCTGTGCTGGAGACAGCGGCTTATCGCAAATAATCGTAGTTGCGCCTTTCGCATGAGCATCTGCTTTCATTTCTTCGATTTTGCCCTTTCCGAAAAGCGTTGCGGGGGAGATTTCGCGAATTTTCTGCAATCCGTATCCGACACATTCTGCCCCCGAACTTTCGATAAGCGCGATCGACTCGTTTATCCTTTCGGTAACGTCCAAGTCGTCGAAAACGGGTATTATCAGATAAACTTTTTCCTCGATTTTCTTAAAATCTTTATTTTCAGTCATATCAGTCCTTATTTTCGTCGTTATTTTTATCATTGTTTTTATCGCCGTGCAATTTCACGATTTCGGCCGATTGTTTTCTCGAGTCCTGGCTTATTGCGGCGTAATGCTTTCTCGTCGTGTTTACGTCTTTATGCCCGAGAAAATCCGCTACGGCGTAAATATCGCCGGTTTTGCGGTATAAATCCGTTCCGAACGTACTTCTTAGCTTATGCGGCGTAATTTTTTTAAGGGGAGTGACTTCTTTTGCGTAATTTTTTACTAAAACCTGAACGGCGCGGGTAGAGATGCGTTTATTTTTGAGCGAGATAAAAAGCGCGTTATCGTCCCTCGGTGTGTCATAAAGCTCGTATCTTTCGTCAAGCCAGTCATATAACGCGTTTTTCACTTCGTCGTTAAAGTAAAGAATGGTTCTGTTTCCTCCTTTTCGCGTAACGACGAAACTGTTATTTTCAAAGTCGAAATCGTCCACGTTAAGCCCCACAAGCTCGCTTATACGGATTCCCGTGCCTAAAAACAGCGATAAAATGGCAAAATCACGCGTTTTAAGCTTGGTATGATAGGACTGCTTACGTCCCGAATAAGCGTCGTCGGATTCGGCGTAATCGAGAAGTCTTTCCACCTCGTCGTCTTCGAGGCGGATTATCTCCTTTTCGTGAAGCTTCGGCGTTTCTATTTTCGCCGCCACGTTGGCTTTTATCATATCGCGACTGAAATAATAGCGATACATCGCGCGGATTGTCGCGAGTTTTCTTGCTTTTCCGCGTTCGTTGCAGGATAAATTCCTGCCGTTTAATTTATAATGAGACAAATAATTAAGGAATCTTTCGATATCGACGGCTCTCAGTTCGTCTAAAATCGTCACCTGCATCTTTTCGACGGGTATTTTCTTGACCTGCGACAGGTAATTGAAGAAAATTCTCAGATCGTATGCGTAATTAAGCCTTGTAAGCGCAGACGTGTTATTTGATATTCCGTAAAAAAAATCAGCGGTAAAACAGGGCAGTTCTGCGAGTAAAAACTCGATTTTATCGTTTGTAATTTCGTTTCGTGACGAAAAATAATCATTTTTATTTGCCATACTTGCTCCTTTTTCATTGCGCAAAACACAAGTTTTACGCAATGATAAGGTTATTTTAACATAAAAAAGCCTTTTTGTCAAATCATAATCGTAACAAAATTTAATTTATTTAGCTTAGATTTTAAGAAAAATTATTTCTCGGGCTTTTTTCGTCTTTTTATTGACACATTGTATATTTAATGCTATAATTTATTTAATTATATATGAAATTCGATTACATATGATAAACAGGAGCTTATATGGCAGGAAACGAAATTAAAGGCGAAATGATACGAGGTCACGTAGACACGTTCATTTTACTTTCGCTTTGCGACGGCGATAAAGATTCAAACTCGATCAAATCCGCCATCGAACAAAGATCCGATAATAAATTCACGGTTAAACAAGGAACGTTTTACAGCGCGATGCAAAGGCTCGTAAAACAGAATTATATCAAAGAATATCGTTCGAGCGCGTCCGACGGAATACGCCGCAAATATTATTCGCTCACGGCAAAAGGCAACGAATTTCTTGGCAAAAACCGCGAAGAATGGACGAAATCCCGCGAACTTATCGACAATCTTATCGAAACGCCGTCCGAGCCTTTGCCGGAAACCGAACCGATCAAAGAGCCTGTCGTCGACGAATTCGACGAATTTAAAAAACTTGTCGACCAGAACGCCGACGGCTACACTTTTTTTGCTCCGGACGATTCCGACGATTCTTATCTCGATCGTCTGGGTTCCGAGGTTTTGAGCGATTTAAATAAAGAGCTTGATTCCGCAAAATCGGAAAACGAAACGACCGAAAGCAAAGAAACGGCATCAAATAAAGAAAACAACGCGGACATTCGGAACGAATTTGACGAAAACGCCGAAAAGGACGACGAAAAATCCGCCTACGATATTTATGACGAAATTTTACCTCCCGAAGAAGACGAGCTTTATTCCGAGGCAAAAGACGATAAGATTTCCGATGAAAACGATATTGAATTTTACGATTTCGATTATTCCGAAGAAAACAAAGACGACGGATTAAAAGAAGAAAATCCCGAACCGAAAGAAGATACGGAAGATACGACGGAAAGCGAAAATGAAATCGTTTACGACTTCGAGTTGCCGCCGGAAGAGGAAACAACCGAAAAAGCCGACAACGAAAACTCCCCGTCCGAACCTACGGAAATCCTTAAAGAAGATACGGTCACAAGCGAAGAAAACGCTTTGGAAAACATTGAAAAATCGCCGATAAAATCTGAAGAAAACTCCTCTGTTTACGAAAACGAAATTAAACGTGAGGCAGAAGCGGCAAAAGCAAAAGAAAAACCCGCAAAAAGCAGCGATAAAGACGATTTGCTTTACGTTGAGGACGGCGCGCCGACCAACAGACGAGAATACAAATATCTTTTAGGCAGGCTTTTCCCAAAAGCCGATGCGGCGCAGGATCAGGACGAGAAAACCGAAAAAAAGAACGGCACGAAACAGATAGACTTCGAAGAATATTCGGGATACGCCGATAAAAACGACTATGACGAAGAAGAGGAAATCGGCAAAATCAATGAGGAAAACAACTTCTCCGCTCCCGTAAAAACCGAAAAGACAAACGTTAAAACAACCGAACATACCGACGTTGCAAAAACGAATTCATATGAAGACAGTTCCGTAAAACAGGAAGATTACGATTTCAGCGATTTATTCAAAATGGCTAAAAACGAAGGTTTTAAGGTCAGAACTTCCCAGTCAACGAACAAATTCAGCGGAAACGGAATATTTATCAATAAGCTTAATTTGCACGCGTCGCTACTCTTTTACGGGCTTCTGTTCGTGGAAATGCTTGTTCTGAATTTCGCTCTTTCGGGCGTTCTCGGCTGGAGTTTCGGCGTTAAAGCGATAATCGCGGCCGTTCCGGCGATATTGCCTCTTATTATGCTCGGAATTTATCTCGCTTCGCCAAAACGCAAAGTGAGAGAGGTTTCGCAGTTCAAAGACGCAATCACGGTATTTTTGATTATAACGTTCCAGCTGATAATCGTCGACCTTTGCGTGGCGTTATTCCTCGAAGTTGACTTCAATAACGTCAAAGAAGTTATGTCGTATCTGGTTGTTCCTTTCATATTGATTATAAATATCCCGCTTTTCGCAATTGTTAAATATTCATTGCTCGGAAGCGGCAGATATTTCGACGAATCGAAAGACAACTGAAACAATTAAACGTATAATAAAAAAGTATGGTTTCAAAAGCCATACTTTTTTTACGCGAATACAAATTTTATCGGATAATACTTAGTGTTCGTCGGGTTTTATTTTGAAATTCTCATTTTATTTCCGAATTCCCGCATATATTTTCTGATTTTTTTCCATTCGGGCATATATTTATCCAGAGCCGAATGAAACCCCTTGCCGTGATCAGGGTATTTAAGGTGCATAATTTCATGCAACGTGACGTAATCGGCGCAGAAAACGGGTAAAGAAACGAGATAAAACGACATTCTGATACGTTTTGTATTCGTCGTACAACTTCCCCACCTGGACGTCGTATTTCTTATCGTAACCGACGAAGGATAAAGCTCCGTGATTTTCGTCCATTTTGCGAAAGTTACGTCCAAAACCTTTTTCAGTTCTCCGCTCAAAAATTTTTCTGCGATTTGCGTAGAATTATGCTTTCCGTCGGAGACAATGACAAGCTTATCTTCCGAAATAAAAGCCTTGCTTACGCTACCGTAAATCTCTTTAATAATCAATTTTTTTCCGAAAAAATATATCGGATAATCGTTTATTAACGCGTAAACTTCGTTTCCTCTCGTTTTTTCCAGATTTCTTTCAATCCATTTTTTTTTGGAAATAAAAAACCTTTCCGCGTCGCTTATCGATCTGCTTGAAGGCACGTTCAGAATTACTTTACCGTCCGATTTTACCTTTATGCTTATCCGCTTGACTTTTTTAACTCTTACATCCGTTTCTATTCCGTCGATTATTTTAATCATAAATTCCCCAAGTAAACAAAATAACCAAATCCGCCAATTTTTAAGACAGAAAACGCCGCTGCGAATTATCGCAACGGCGGAATCTCCGAAATTCAGCGCATTATCGGAGTCAAACTTACGTTTTAAAGCGTAAATTTTTGTGCGTAAAAATCATTTAGCATATTCTACGCAACGCCACTCTCTGATAACGTTGACTTTAATCTGACCGGGATATTCAAGCTCGCTTTCGATTTTCTTGGCGATATCCTTTGCAAGGAACATAGCCTGATTATCATCGATCTGCTCGGGTTTAACCATAACTCTGACTTCTCTGCCCGCCTGAATGGCAAACGCTTTTTCAACGCCTTTGAAGGACGAAGAAATGGTTTCGAGCTGTTCGAGTCTCTTGATATAATTCGTGCTCGTATCGCGCCTTGCGCCGGGTCTTGCACCCGAAATCGCGTCGGCAGCCTGTACGAGAACGGCTTCGATGCATTTCGGTTCTACGTCGCCGTGGTGAGCCTGAATGCAGTTGATAACGTTTTTGTTTTCTTTATATTTCTTGGCAAGGTCTACGCCGATCTGAATATGCGTTCCTTCGATCTCGAAATCGACGGCTTTACCGATATCGTGGAGCAAACCTCCGCGTTTTGCAAGGTTTACGTCTACGCCGAGTTCGGCAGCCATAAGCCCCGCAAGGTGAGCGACTTCGAGCGAGTGTTGCAACACATTCTGTCCGTAACTCGTTCTGAATTTAAGTCTGCCGAGAAGCTTTATAAGTTCGGGGTGAATACCGAAAAGCCCTACTTCGAACATTGCGGCTTCGCCCGCTTCTTTTATCTGAACGTCAAGTTCTTTCTTTACTTTTTCAACGGTTTCTTCTATCTTTGCGGGATGAATTCTTCCGTCGGAAATGAGTTTTTCGAGCGATAATCTTGCAACTTCTCTTCTTACGGGGTCAAATCCCGAAAGAATAACGACTTCGGGCGTATCGTCGATAATAAGTTCGATACCCGTAGCGTTTTCGAGCGCGCGGATATTTCTGCCCTCTCTTCCGATAATTCTCGCTTTCATATCGTCGCTCGGAAGCGGAACGACCGAAACAGTAATTTCGGAAGCGTGATCGGTGCAGCACTTCTGAATCGCAAGGCTGATAATGTCTTTGGCCTTCTTGTCCGCCTCGTCCTTAGCCTCCTGCTCCATGCTTCTGACCTGCATCGCAACGTCTTTTCTCGTGTCGTCGAGAATCATTTCGGAAAGCTGCTTTTTGGCTTCTTCCTTGGAAAGTCCCGAGATTTCTTCGAGTTTTTGAACGACGCTTTCGTACTGCTGATCGATCTTTTCCTGTTTCGCCTGGATGGAAGCGACTTTCTGGTCGAGATCTTTCTTCTGCTGTTCGAGTTCTTCTTTTTGCTTTAAAAGCCCGCTGTCTCTTTTGTTAAGAAGTTCCTCTTTCTGATTGAGCCTTTGCTCTGCTTTTTGTAATTCCGCTTTCTTTTCCTTCGTATCGCGTTCAAAATCGTTACGAAGTTTAATCTCCTGCTCTTTTGCTTCGAGAATAGCCTCTTTTTTTCTTGCCTTACATTCCTGTTCGGCGTCTTCTTTCATTTTCGCTATCACTTGTTCGGCAGTTTCGAGTTTCGCTTTTCTCACATTTTCGGAAATCATTCTTCCGAGGAAAAAACCGACAACGCCGAAAACGACGATGCACGCCGCGAGGATACCTATCCATCCTCCGGTCGGCATTAAAAGCAGGGAGTAAATGTAGTAGTTCATTACACTACCTCCCGTGAATTTGTTAAGTAAAAACAAAAATTCTTTGAAAGTAAAGAATTTCGGTAATATACTTATTATATTTTAACCTATATTTTATATAAAGTCAATCTATTTAATGAACAATAAAAGCCTTTCAAACAAATTTTTTAAAAAAAATGTTCGAAAGGCACGATATTTTGTGTTTCAAATAAGTTTCGACACAATATTTTCTGTTGTAAGCCCTGCTTCCCTAAGCTGCGAAGCCGTTTCGGCATGATTTATAAATTTGTCCGGAAAAGCAATTACCGATAAATCCGCACAGATTTTATTTGCCGAAAAATACTCTGAAACCGAACTTCCGAAACCGCCGGAAACGACGTTTTCTTCGATTGTGATAACGTTTTTTCCGCCGAGACTCATAAGAAAACTTTCGTCCAGAGGTTTAACGCTGCGGCAATTTACGACGGTTACTTTTTTATCCGTAGTACGCGCCGCGTCTTCGGCTATTCTCAAAGCCCGCGCGCCGACGCACAAAAGAACGTTTTTCTCGGGGTTTTCTCTTGCCGAAATGTCGGAAAACTCCCATAAAGATTCGGAAATCGGCGTATGAAATACGAAGTCCGGATTTTCGCCGTTCGGATATCTTATCGCGCAAGGCGAAGAAAGAGAGAGACAATAAGAAAAAACGTCTTTGAGTTCCGTAATGTCTTTAACTGCAAACACGCGCATATTAGGAATCATTCCGAGATAAGACAAATCGAAAAGTCCCTGATGAGTCGCACCGTCGCTTCCGACCGCCCCCGCTCTGTCTACCATAAAAATTACGGGCAGATTCTGAAGACACACGTCTTGCATAATCTGGTCGTAAGCACGCTGCAAAAACGTCGAATAAACGCATACGACGGGCTTTAAACCGCCCGCCGCTTGCCCTGCGGCAAAAGACACGGCGTGTTCCTCGGCAATGCCGACGTCAAAAAACCTTTCGGGGAATTTTTCGGCAAACGAAGTCAATCCCGTTCCGTCTTTCATAGCGGCGCAAATTGCAGTAATTCTCTCGTCTTTTTCGGCTTTTTCCGAAATAATTTCGCCGACTGCTTTTGAAAAAGTACATTCGCTGTGGGCAAAATTTTTACCAACGCCGTGATAAACTTCAGCGTTGTTTTCCGCGTCCGTAAGCCCTTTTCCTTTAACTGTTTTTAAATGCAGTATAACTCCTCTGTCCGAATTCTTGACGTTTTCGAGTATCCTTGTAAGCTCGCCGATTTTGTTTCCGTTGAAAATTCCAACGTATTTAAACCCGAGAGAATCTATCACGGATAAGCCGTTGATACTTCTTTTTACAAAACGTTTAAAACGTTTCAAACCCTTTCCGATAAAACTTTTGCCTATGGTTTTTTCGAAAAACGACATAAATTTGCCGTACGATTTTCTCGTCGTAACCGTTGACATTATTTTATAAAATCCGTTGTTGTTCTTGGAAATCGACATCCCGTTATCGTTAAGGATTATTATAAATTTTTTCGGTTTTTTTTCGTTCGTCGTAATTGCTTCGAGATTTTCGCCGTTAAAAAGCGACGCGTCGCCGACAAGATCGATAACGTAATAATCTTCTTTTAAAGCATCTCGCGCGGCGCAGTAACCGAGGCTCGCCGAAACGGAATTTCCTGCGTGCCCGGCTCCGAAAGCGTCGAAATCGCTTTCCGTACGGTTCGGGAAACCGCTCAATCCGCCCTCTTTTCTGATTGTCGGAAATCTGTCGTTTCTTCCGCTCAGTATCTTATGCGCGTAACACTGATGCCCGACGTCGAAAATAAGCTTATCTTTGGGAAAATCGAAACAATAATAAAGCGCGACGATAATCTCCGCAACGCCGAGGTTGGATGCAAGATGACCGCCGTTTTCGTTTACGGTTTCGACGATTCTTTCTCTGATTTCGTCCGATAACGTTTCAAGTTGCCCGATATTCAGTTTTTTTACGTCCTCAGGCGTCGTTATGGTTTCGAGTATCATAAAAGCTAAATTCCAAATATCGTAATTACTTTAAAAATTCGCGTAAATATCTACGATTTTAAGAATTACTTCAACCATTTTTTCAAGAGCGTCGGAAGGAATGAATTCCCTTCTTCCGTGGAAGTTAAGACCGCCCGTCGAAAGGTTCGGGCAAGGAAGACCTTCGAAAGAAAGCCTTGCGCCGTCCGTTCCGCCTCTTATCGGAATAATCTTCGGCGTAATTCCGCATTCCGTCATAGCCTTTTCGGCGCTTTCGATGAGGTGAAAATTCTTTTTTATAACTTCGGACATATTGTAATAACTGTCCTTAATTTCCGCTTCGAACGTTCCTTTTCCGTATTTTTCGTTGAGGAAATTTACGACGGAAGCGAAAAACGCTTTCTTATCCGTAAACTTTTTCATATCGTGGTCGCGGATAATATATTTCGCCGTCAAGCTTTCGACGCCGCCCGTAATCTCGTCTGCCATATAAAAGCCTTCGTACTTTTCGGTGTTCGCGGGGCGCATATTTTCCGGCAACATAGAATGAAATTCCGCGAAAAGATCTATCGCGTTTTTCATTTTGTTTTTCGCGCTGCCGGGGTGAATACTCGTTCCGTTTACGGTTAAAGTCGCCGAAGCCGCGTTAAAGTTCTCATACTCTATTTCTCCGAGTTCTCCGCCGTCTACGGTATACCCGAAATCCGCGCCGAATTTTTTTACGTTAAATAAATCCGTTCCGCGACCTATCTCCTCGTCCGGAGTGAAAGCGATAAGAATATCACCGTGCGGAATATTTTTGTCGGTCAGAAGTATTTCCGTAGCCGTCATAATTTCCGCAACACCCGCTTTATCGTCCGCACCTAAAAGCGTATTACCGTCGGTAACGATAAGTTTTTTGCCGACATAAGAAGCGAGTTCGGGTGTGTCTTCCAAGGAAATTACCGTTCCGTTTTCCAAAACGACTTCTTTTCCGTTGCAAACGACTTCTTTCGGAGCGATATTTTTTCCGCTTACCGCGGGCGAAGTATCCACATGAGAAATAAAGCAAAGCCTTTTCAGACCTTTTTTATTTGCGGGAATCAACGCCGTAACGTATCCGTTCTCGTCCTGCTCCGCTTTCGCCCCCATTAAGGAAAGCTCGGCGCATAAATCTTTCAATAAGACGGTCTGACCGGACGTACTCGGACAGGTTGCCGAGTTTTCGTCGGACGTGGTTTCGTATTTTACGTATTTTAAAAATCTTTCTTTTGCGTTCATACCAATTTTTTATTCTTCTCCGAAAATATTTCCGCCATAGAACATTTTCTGTCCATCATAATAAGTATCCACGCCTCCTTGCATTTCGGAAAATGCAAGAGATTGAGCGGAAACATATGACTTTCGATAATATTCTTTTCTTTTGAGGTAAGCCCGTAATCTTTCTCCGCGTTTTTCGCAGCGGTAAGCGCGTGCTTGAAACCGTGAAAAGTAAATTTCGGCGTAAGATGCCAGTCGTAAAGATAATAGTCGTGCAAAAGCGCGGCTTTAACGAGTGATTTTAAATCGCAATCGATTTGTTTTTCGACAGCGTACTTATAACATTCTTTTGCGACGCTCACGCTGTGATCAAAAGTCGAAACGTCGGAATGGGCGATATAATTTTTCATCGACAAGTACTTATCGGTAAAACAAATCTCGTTATACAATTCCTCGAAAAGCGAATAATCTATAAATATTTCCCTGTTATTTCTCATTTTATGAACGCCGCGAACGCCTCGTAAGTGCTGTAGAGGTCGCCCTTGGAGATCACTTCGTAAGGAGCGTGCATAGAAATAACCGGTACGCCGATATCGATTGTGTCGATGTTGAGTTTCGCAAGGTATTTGGCTACCGTTCCGCCACCGCCCGCGTCGACTTTACCGAGTTCGGCAGTCTGCCAGATTATACCGTTTGAGTCGAAAATCTTTCTGATTCTTCCGCAAAGTTCTGCGCTTGCGTCGCTCGAACCGCCTTTACCACCCGAACCCGTGAATTTACATATAGAAGTTCCGTAAGACACAAGGCTCGAATTTCTCTTTTCGTAAACGCCCGCGTAATTAGGATCGTAGCCTGCGGTTACGTCTGCGGAAAGGCAAACGCTGTTTGCCCTGACGAGCGCGGAAGGCTGATTTTCGGATGCGGCGATAACGTCGATGATATCTTCGTAAACCTTACACTGCATACCGGTAGTTCCCTCGCTGCCGATTTCTTCTTTATCGGCGAGAACGACCAGAACGGTATGCTTTTCGTCCTCGGTATCGAGAAGCGAAGTAAGCGCGGGATAGGAACAAACTCTGTCGTCGTGTCCGTACGCGCCGATGAGCGCTCTGTCAAAGCCGATATCGCGGGCTTTAAAAGCGGGTACTACGCAAAGTTCCGCGCTCAGAAAGTCGCTTTCGACCATTCCGTAATCGTCGTGAAGATGCTTTAAAACATTGAGTTTGATAGAGTCTTTCACGTCGTCGTCCTTAAACGGAATTCCGCCGACGAGAACGTTTAAAGTCTCCCCGTCGATCGCCTGAGAAAGCGGCTTGGAATTCTGCTCTCTCGAAAGGTGAGGAAGAAGGTCGTTGATATAAAATACGGGGTCTGTTTCCGCTTCGCCGATTGCTATATCAACCGACTTTCCGTTTTTTAAAACAACAGTCCCGTGAAGAGCGAGCGGGATTGCCGTCCACTGATATTTCTTAATTCCGCCGTAATAATGCGTTTTGAAAAACGCCATCGAAGAATCCTCGTACAAAGGATTCTGTTTAAGATCGAGTCTCGGAGAGTCGATATGCGAAGCCAAAATTCTGATACCGTCCGCACCGACGTTTTCAGAGCCGATTTTGAACACGGCAAGGCTCTTGAATCTGTTGTTGTAATAATATTTTCCGCCTTTAACAAGCTTATCGCCGAAACGGTATTCTTTGAAACCTTTGGCTTTGCAAAGTTCGATGGAAGTTTTGACAGCTTCTCTTTCGGTCTTCGAACTGTCTATGTATTTTTTATATTCCTCGGCGTAATCGAAAGTTTTTTTAAGTCTTTCGTCGTCTGCCTTAAGGAAAAAGTTGTCTTTTTTATACGAGAGTTCTTTTTCGAGTTTCATCCCTTCGGATTTCTTTTTATCCATAAGTTTCTCCTTTCGCTATGCGGATATTTCCGGTTTCAATCCGCTTTAACCCGCGCGCGTATTTTTATTATATTTATACTAACATATTATTATGATAATTGTAAGTTTTTTCGATGTGAAAAAATTATTTTTTGTCTTTTTTTAAAAATTTTCGGTCGAATAATTTTTCAAATCGGAAACAGAGGTTTTGCGAAAGCATATCCGAAAGAAACATAAGTTTATCCGAATGAAATTTCTCTACTCGTCCCGCCTGAATTTCAGGCTTGTTTTTTCTTTAAGAAATTTTTTGAAGAAAAAACCGTTATTATCCAACGGGATCAGCATTGTATCGAGATGTCCGTATTCATTGTCGAGAAAACTGTATAACCTTTGATAACTTTCGGATAACGCCGTTTTATCGGTGTTTTTAACTTTAAACCCTAAAACGGTTATTTGTTTACCTTTTTTGGGTATTATGTCGCTTATATAAACCGAGCAAACATTTTCATCTTTTGTTGCGAAACCGACGATATCCGAAATCGCTTCCGTACTTATTTTTGTTGGAACGAAGATACCTCGGATATCGAATTTGTTTTTATTTTTATTCAGAATATACTCGCGCGTCGTTTCGTGTTTCAGCTTGGTAAATTCCGCATATTTCTGTACGTTTCCGCTTTTCGAAATATAGTCCGCGAGAATTGTTAAAACCCTTTCCGTATAATTGTCGTTTTTCATCGACTCGACTAAACAGTCTATTCCTCTGTCATCTTTAATCGTTAAATACGTCAAGCCCTCCTCAAATAGCAGTTCCGAAGACCTATCACCATTTTCGGTTAATTTATTATAAATTTTGATAGATTTTTCAAATGAGCCCGCAATTTTGTAACATTCCGCTATATTCAGAAGTTCCCGTCGCTCCGTAAAGGCGCTTTCGTTGCTTTCGTATCTTGCGATTTTCGTCAGAACGTATTCGTAATTTTCTTTGCGGGATTCGTAATCCTCTTTGATATATTCATAGTTGATCGAATTCGCAATATTTAAAATGTTTTCGTATTCTTCGTCGCGCGGCTTATCGAAATTTATCGGAATATTATCCGTATTCGCGTTCAGATCGGAAATTTTCTCCGCAAACGTTCTTTCCACCGGAATTTCGGACGGAAGTTTCCTTTGTATTTCCTCTTCCCATTCGCTACCGTAAAGCCCGTAAAAAACAAAAAATTCGTCAAGAATAAACGTTCCGTACGTCGCGGCGTTCAGCGAGGAAGAAAACAATTCCTTATTCAGATTGCACCTTTCGTCGTTCACAAACGATTCGTAAACCTTGTATTTCATAAACGCTTGAGCGTACGGCTTAGAATAAGGAGTTTGCGCAAGCATTTTATCGGTAATCGACGAACATTCTCTTTCGATGAATACTTTATTGCAATACGGTCTTTCGTTTTCTCTCATAAGAATAAGCCCGAAAACTTTCGCGGAAAACGGAGCTTTAGACAATATAAACTCATATCTGTCGAGATACGAATCGGCTTTAAGAATCTTTTCGGTCTGTTCGCCTTTTTTGAGAAGAATTGTCCTGTATATCGCCGCCTTCAATTCTTCGTCGTTCAAAATCTGATAAGCGGTTATCCCTATATGGAGTTCGTATTTTCCTTCGCGTTTGAAAAAATCGATTTCAGAGCCGAAAGAGATAAAAATTGTCGCTTTTTTTATTCCGAAGGCGTCAAGAACATTCTCCGCAAGGGCGTATAACCGCGGAAATTCTTTTTTTTCGATTAAGATATCGGGGGTGTAATATTCGTCTTTTAAAAGAAAATAATCCACTTCGACAATCAGCACGTCGGAAGTTAAGACGACGATCGCAATGGTTGCCGGATAAATAAAAGCAAGCAGCGAAGCGAGTGCGAAACACGCGAAAATACACGCCTCGCAAAAAACGAGATACGTTTTAAGCGCCGTATTCAAAAAACGAATTCGCTTGAAATAACGCAACGTATCGTATCTCGCGAAATTACTTTTTTCGACAATCATCCGGTAAACCTTTTCAGGGTCTTCGCGAAGATCTTTTGCCTTTATTATTTTTCTGACGATAATGTTTCCGAGAAATATCGCAAACAATAAAGTCGTTAAAACCACTAAAGCTATCGAAGCAACTTCGAGAAGCGAACTTTCTTCCAGAAATATCTTTCCCGGAAACGCAAACAACAGCGCAATTGCGATTGTAAACGCAAACGATAACGTCACCCTAAAAAAATACTTTTTCATATCCCTCTTAAATCTTCTATAGCCTTTCGTCGGTTTTTCGCGCCGAACACCGCGCTCCCGGCAACGAGAACGTCGCACCCGGCGGCAATTGCTCTTTTCGAAGTTTCGCCGTTTATACCGCCGTCTATTTCAAGAATACAATCAAGCCCGTTTTTATCGATAATTTCCCTGATTTTTTTACATTTTTCCAGAACGCCGGCTATAAACGACTGCCCGCCGAAACCGGGGAAAACGCTCATTACGAGAACCATATCGCAAAGCGGAATTTCGTTTAAAACATTTTCAACCGGCGTATCGGGATTTATGACAAGCCCGCATTTAACGCCGCAGGATTTAATAAGTTTTAAAACCTCGCCCAGATTTTCTTTGCAAGCCTCATAATGCACAGTTACATAATCCGCGCCCGCTTCGGCAAATTTTTTAACGTATTTTTCGGGCGAAACAATCATCAAGTGACAATCGAGCGGCGTTTTTCCCGACAATTTTTTAAGGTCGGCAACCATTTTTATACCGAAAGTAATATTCGGAACGAAAACGCCGTCCATAACGTCGAGATGAATAATATCCGCGCCCGCTTCGATTACGTTTTTAATCTCTTCGCCCATTTTCGAAAAATCCGCCGAAAGCATCGACGGAGCGATTTTAATATTTTTTTCCATTTTGTATTTCCTTTAAAATTTCGGTATACCTTAAATACCTTTCTTTTTCGATCAAACCTGCTTTAACAGCGTTTTTTATCGCGCAATCGGGTTCGTTTAAATGCTTGCAATCGTTAAATCTGCACTGCCCGAGATAGGGAAGAAATTCCGCAAAAGCGTGCGGAAGTTCGTCTGCCGCAAGAGATAAATCTATCGACGAAAACCCCGGTGTATCCATAATTTCCGCGCCGTCCTTTTCGATAATTTCCGCAACGGTCGTTGTCTGTTTTCCGCGCTCGGTTTTCCTGCTTACTTCGCCGGTCTGTCTGTTTTCGTTGAAAATTTTATTTAATATCGAGGTTTTTCCGACGGCTGACTGCCCCGTGAACACTGTTAGTTTCCCCGAAATATACGAAAATAAATCCTCTACCCCTTCGCCCGTTTTCGCCGAAACTCTGAAAATTTTTTTTACCGCTTTCGAGTAATTTTTTTCAACCATTGCCGCTGTTTCGTCGCCGATATCGAGTTTGTTTACGACAAGTAAAGCTTCCACGCCGTACATAGCGCAAACACCCAAAAGCTTATCGATAAGATAAAAATCTGGTTCCGGCGGCTTACCGATCACGACGGCTATAATGTCGATATTTGCGACGTTCGGGCGGCGAAATCTGTTTTTTCTCGGACAAACTTCCGTTATGACCGCATTTTCGATTTTTACGTTATCGCCCGTAACAATGCCGTCGGATTTAATTTTAAGCGAGCCTTTAGCCGTACAAACGACCGTTTCGCCGTTTGCTTTGACGAAATATTTTCCCGAATGAATTTTAAGAACTTTTCCTTCAGTCAGAGCCGTTCTCCTCCCCGTTTAAAAATTTTCTGCGAAGCTGTCCGCAAGCGCCGTCGATATCGACGCCCATTTGTCTTCTTACCGTAGCCGATAACCCGCCTTTATTCAGCATAGCCATAAATCTGTACGCGTCTTTATCCGAAGTCGCCGTAAGATTTTTTTCCTTAACGTCGTTGAGCCTTATAAGATTTACGTGGCACGGTCTCCCTTTTAAAAGGCGTATAAGTTCGTCCGCACATTCTTTTCCGTCGTTCTGCCCTTTAACGAGCGAATATTCGAAAATATACCGTCTGCCGGTTTTGTCAAAATAAGCCGAACAAGCGTCGAGAATTTCTTTCACTTTATACTTTTTCGCGATCGGCATGAGTTCTTTACGCTTTTCGTCGAAAGGATTGTGAAGCGAAACGGTTAAATTCACGTCTAAACCTTCGTCCGCAAGCCTGTAAATATTCGGCACAAGTCCGCAAGTCGACAAACTCACGTTCCTCGGGCTTACGTTAAGTCCGTTTTCGTCGGATAAAAGCCTTAGAAATTTTATCGTGTTGTCGTAATTGTCGAGCGGCTCTCCGCTACCCATTAAAACCACGTTCGTTATCTGTCTTTTATCCGTAGTACCGCCCAAAAGTCTGTTTACGGCAGTGATTTCGGCGTAAATTTCACCCGCGGACAGGTTTCTGACAAGTCCGCCTATGCCCGAAGCGCAAAATGCGCAACCCATTCTGCAACCGACCTGCGTCGAAACGCATTGCGTGTTTCCGTATTTATATTTCATCACGACGCCTTCGATAACGTTTCCGTCGTGAAGTTTGAAAAGCAATTTCTTCGTTTCGTCTATCTTCGATGTTTTTATTTCGATTATTTCCACGGCGGCGTCGGCATACTCTTCAAGCAGCTTTTCTCTCAAAGACTTGGAAATATCGGTTATTTCGGAGATTTTTTTGCCCTGAGCAAGCCCTTTGAAAATCTGAAGGGCTCGGTACGGCTTTTCGCCCATTTCGCCGACGAGAGTCTTGAGCTCGTCGTAAGAAAGATCCTGTAATACTTTCATATCACACCTTTTTAAATTTACAGAAGTAAAACCCTGCGCCGTAGGAGAGGTTCGGCAAAAACGAAACTCCGACTTTCATTTGTTTGTGTCCGAGTTCCGAGCCTACCTCCACGGCTTCGAAATCATTGTTTTCGTTTAAAAAATCAATGCAAACCTTTTCGTTTTCGCTTTTGAAAACCGAACAGGTCGAATAATATAAAAATCCGCCTTTTTTAAGATATTTACTGCAATTTTGCAATATTTTACGTTGCGTGGAATAAATATCTTCGATGTCTTTTTCTTCTCTTTTGAGCTTTATGTCCGGATTGTCTTTTATAACGCCGTAGCCGCTGCATGGAACGTCGCAAAGCACCGCGTCGAATTTATTTTCGAACCTTTCGTCAAAAACAGACGAGTCGGTGTTTATCGCGACGATATTCGTCTTCCTCATTCTTTCGGCGTATTCCTCGATAAGTCTAACCCTGTGCGGGTGTAGCTCGCAAGAAGTGACAGACGAAAATTTATCGGCGAGATTAACGCTTTTCCCGCCCGGAGCGGCGCAAGCGTCCAGAAGGTTTTCTCCTCCCTCCACCATATCGCATATAGCCACGCTTCCTATCGACTGAAAAGTATAAATTCCCTTATCGAAATCCCCGTCTCTTTTAAAACCTTTAACGAAAAAAGTGTTTTTAAACGGTGTTTTTTGAAATTCCCAACGCCTATCGGTCAGATATTTTTCGCCGTCTACGTCCGAATTAAATCTTACGGTAGTCATTTCCGAGTCGGAATTCATAATTTCTTTGGCAGTTTCCGCTCCGTAATCGCCTATAAGTCTTTTTACCGCAAAAACGGGATAAGAATACTCGACGGAAAGCTTTTCGATTTCGTCGCTCGGCAAAGGGATAGTTTTTGAAATATATTTACGCAAAAAAGCGTTTACGAAACCCGCCGTTCCGCCCTTTCCGAGTTTTTTGATAAGCTCGACAGCTGTATCAACAACGGCGTACGGCGCGGTTTTGAGGTATTTCAGCGAATACATCGCCATTTTCAGAATTATTCTTACCGCTTGCTTCGGGCGTTTATCGCACAAAACTTTAAAAGCGTATTCGAATTCGATATCCCTGTCGAGAACGCCGTAACATATTTTCGTCGTGTGCGCTCTGTTTTTTTCTTCTATAAACACATCCGACATAGCCTGTTTTAAAAACGCGCCCTCGGAATATACAAGGAAAAGAATCCGATAACTATCATAAAAAACGTTCAGCATTTTTTAATTGTCTTCTTCTTTTTCGGGATTAAATGTAAAAATATCGCCCGCGACGATTTTTCTTCCGTTCAGAAAGTCCTTTGCGGAAAGTCTTTTTCCGCCCTCTTCCTGAATTTCGAGAATTTCGACCGCATCCGAAGCGCACGCAACGACAAGTTTTTTAGCCGCGACAATAACTTTGCCCGCTTCTCCCTGCCCGTCGCTTTCTTTTGCTCTGTAAAACTTGTACTTTTTACCGTTACAGAACGCATACGCGAGCGGATACATTCCGTTGATAAAATCGGCGGTTTCTTTGCCGGATTTGCCGAAATTTACTTCCGTCTGGTCTTTTTTGATCGTTTTTACCACGTTCGCGGCGGAATCATCCTGTTTTACATAACAAGCCGTCCCGTTTTCAATCGAGGAAAGCACGTCGTTTACATGTTCCGCGCCCATAACGGAAAGTCTTTCGGCAAGCTCGGCGGAAGTTTCGCTTTCCTTTATTACCGTTTTATACACCGCAATAATATCGCCCGTATCAAGCCCTTCTTCCGTTTTCATAAACGTTACGCCCGTTTCTTTTTCGCCGTTTACGATAGCGTACTGAATGGGAGCCGCTCCTCTGTATTTAGGCAAAAGCGAAGCGTGAATGTTTATTACGCCGTATTTGCATACGTTTAAAATGTCTTTCGTGAGTATTTGCCCGTATGCGCACGTTACCATAATGTCCGCTCCGAGTTTTTTCAGCTCTTCCGCCCCGCCGTTACGTATTTTTTCAAACTGAAAAACGGGTATTCCGTTATTTAACGCAACGACTTTTGTCGGCGGAGGGGTTATTATCGCCTTTCTCCCGACGGGTTTATCGGGTTGACAAACCACGCCGACAACTTTATGTTTACCTGTCGCGATAATTCTTTCGAGCGGCTTTACCGCAAATTCGGGCGTGCCGAGAAAAATGACTTTCATCGTTTACGCCTCCTCTCTGATGTTGTTAGCCTTGTCTACGTACAAAATGCCGTCTAAATGGTCGTTTTCATGGCAGATTGCGCGAGCCGTGAAATCGCGCGCAACAAGCTTGAATTTATTTCCGTATCTGTCCAAAGCTTCGACGGTAACTTTCTTCGGGCGTTTAACGTCGCCCCACTTTCCTTTTACGGAAAGACATCCCTCAACACCGTACTGCGAACCCGAAACTCCGAGAATTTTCGGATTGATAAACTCAAAATATCCGTCGTCCGTATGAACGATGAAAACCCTTATATTTTTACCGACTTGCGGAGCGGCAAGTCCCGCTCCTTGCGCGTCCTCGAGAGTTTCTTTCATATCGTCGAGAAGTTTTATCAAATTCAAATCGACCGCGTCGACTTTTACGCATTTTTCCCTTAAAATAGAATTGCCTATCTGTATAATCTGAAGTTTTGCCATATTCGGTCTCTCCCGTTTTGTTTAGTTCAAGTTCTTTTCAACCCGTTTTTAATCAGTATAAGTTCGACGGATTCTCTTCCACATAACACAAAGCCTTTAACGATTTTTCTTCGCTTACGGCGGCGTAAATCCCGTCTCTGATCGATTTGATATCATCGCCCGCAAGGCGCATCAAAATCTGATATCTGAATTTATTTTTTATTCTTTTTACAGGGCTTTTCATCTTATTGAAAAACAAGAAATTATCCCTGTATTTATCGTAGATTTTAGAAACTTTTACGAAAATGTTTTTTAATAAATCCAAAGCGTTTTCGTCGTTTTCCGATTCGATCATAATTCTTATTATCAAAGCGTACGGCGGAAATCCCGTAGCCTTTCTTACGGCATTTTCTCTTTCGAAAAAACCATTGTAATCGTAATGTATCGCAGACATTAAAACGGCATTGTCGGGGTTGTACGTCTGCAAAACGACTTTGCCCTTTTTATCCGCTCGTCCGCTTCTCCCCGCAACCTGCGTTATAAGCTGAAACGTCCTTTCGCCGCTTCTGTAATCGGAAAAATAAAGGCTCATATCCGCATCGAGAATCCCGACAAGCGTAACGGCGGGGAAATCGTGTCCTTTCGCGACCATTTGCGTTCCGACGAGAAAATCGGCTTTTCTGTCCGAAAAGTCTTTCAGAATCTGAAAATGACCGTCTTTCGTCCTCGTCGTGTCGTTATCCATACGAAGGATGCGAGCCGACGGAAATAAGTTCTGCAGCTCTGAAACGATCTTTTGCGTTCCCGCTCCGCTGTAATTTAAATTTATCGAACCGCACTCGGGGCAAGCGGTAAGCATTTTATAAGTCGAGCCGCAATAATGGCATTTCAATAAATTGTAATCTTTATGATAATTCAAGGAAATATCACAGTTTTCGCATTTCGCGACATATCCGCAGTCGCGACAGATAACCTGTCTCGAATAACCTCTTCTGTTATAGAAAATAATAGCCTGCTCGCCCTTTTCGAGACATTCTTTAAGCCCGTCTTTAAGGTCGGCGGAAAAAATCCCCGCGTTGCCGCGCTTTATTTCTTTTCTCATATCGGCAACAATAAATTCCGGCAAGTTTTTCCCGTTAATTCTGTTTTTCATAACGGCAAGGTTATATTTACCGCTCAAAGCGTTATCGTAGCTTTCAATCGACGGCGTCGCGCTGCCTAAAACAACCTTTGCTCCGTCTATTTCTGCGCGTTTTACGGCAATTTCCACCGTTTTATATCTCGGACTCGTTTCGGCTTCGTAGCTCGAATCGTGTTCTTCGTCGATAATTATAAGCCCCACGTTGCACAGCGGCGCAAATATCGCGCTTCTTGCCCCGATAGCTATTCTCGCTTCGCCGGTTCTCAAACGCAGCCATTCGTCGTAGCGTTCGCCCGCAGACAAGCCGCTGTGTAAAATCGAAACGCTTCCCTCGAATCTCGCTCTCAGCTGTCCGAGCATTTGCGGGGTGAGGGCTATTTCCGGAACAAGCATTATCGCAGTTCTTCCATGTTTCAGGGTTTCGTTTATCAGCCTTAAATAAACCTCGGTTTTTCCGCTTCCCGTTACGCCGAATAAAAGCGTGACGGTTTTATCCGTTTCCGTAATGCTTTTTATCGCGTTTGTCTGTTCGGGCGAAAGCGTTACGTCTTTTGAAAAGCCGCTTAGCTCTTTATAAGGCGTTCTGCCTGCTTTTTCCTGATATTCTTCGATAAATCCTTTCTGTTTGAGAGCATTTATAGCGGCAGAGCCGAAATCTTCCGATAAAATCGATTTTTTGCAAAATTTTTCTTCGGAAAGTCTGTTAATTATCCCCTCTTGCGCCGTCGAGCCTTTTCTTAGCGACGAAAGTATTTCTTCTTTCGTAAAGTTTTCGGATAAACGAATAAAAGATACAAACCTTTCTTTTACTCTGCCTCCGCGAAGTTCTGACGGAATAAAAAGCCTTAAAGCCGCCGCAAAAGGAACGTGATAATTGTTTTTTACGAATTTCGCAAGCTCTAAACATTCGTCGTTTATAACGGGAAAATCGTCCAGAACCTTTTTTATCGACTTAAGTTTTCCCGCGGGAACGTCGGTAGTCTGTTTTATATCGATCACAAACCCCTCTTTTGTTCCGTAGCCGAAAGGAACTTCGACGCGGCTACCGATTTTTACGTTTTCGTCCGTAAAAGAATAATCGAAAACCCTGTCGATTTCACTATGCGCAACGTCTGCGATTACTTCCGCAATCATATTTCCTCCCGTAAAACAATTTAATTATGCCGATTTTGCTTATGCCTATTAAAAAATCAATAAAAAAATAGAACGGAACAACCCGTTTGTCGCGAGCCATTCCGTTGAAATCTCAGTATTTGGATACCGTAACTTTATCTTCGTAAATTTCCTCTGCGGCTTCCGAAAGAGGTTTCTCTTTGTTCGGAAGTTCTGTAAGCCCCTGGTTGTGCGCGTGATCGATAAGCTGTCTCGCTCTCTTGCTGGCAACAACGCAAAGCGCGTACTTCGAACCGGTTTTTTCAGCTAATTCGTCTATCGGCGGATAATTTATCATATAACACTCCTTTGATTTTTCTCAAAATCCATCTAAATATTTTATTCTATATTCTGAACTTGCTCTCTGATCTTTTCGATCTCGTTTTTTAAAGCAAGCGCATATTTCGTTATTTCAACGTCGTTCGATTTGGAACAAACCGTGTTCGCTTCTCTGTTGAACTCCTGCATAAGGAAATCGAGTTTCTTTCCCGCGTCGATTTCTTCCTTGCAGATATTTCTGAGCTGCGCAATATGGCTTTTAAGCCTCGTGAGTTCTTCGTCGATATTCGTCCTGTCGGCAAAAAGCGCGACTTCCTGCAAAAGTCTTCCCCTGTCGTAATCGACCGAACCTAATATTTCAGCCATTCTCTCACGAATTTTGGATTCGTACTCTTCCTTGATTTTCGGCGCACGTTTTTCGATTTCGCCAACAAGCCTTTCTACTTCGTCGTCTCTCGTCAAAATGTCGTTTTTCAGCTTATCGCCTTCGATTTTACGCATTTTTACGAGTTCGTCCAAAGCTTCGTTTAAAGTCTCTACGAGTATTTCTCCGACTTTTTCCGAGTTATCGTCTCCGATTTCCTCCGCAACGCAGTCCGATGTTTTCAAAAGACTTACGACCGTGAAATCGTTTTCGATACCGTATTTTTCGGAAAGGGTTTTAGCCGCTTGAACGTACGCTTCGCACAAACCCTCGTTTATAACGAGCTTTTTCGAACCCGAACTCATATCCGAATAAGTTACGAAAAGTTCCGCTCTGCCTCTTTTGATTTTCGACTGAACTACCTTTCTTATCGTATCGTCCAGAGAGACGAACGCTCTCGGATATTTCGGAATAAGATCGAGAAATCTGTTGTTTACGGTTTTGATTTCGACCGTAAGCGTTATTCCGTTTTCTGCATATTCGGCTTTGCCGTATCCCGTCATACTCTGCATAGAAATTAACCTGAAACGTTATTCTGATATATAATAGCACAAAATTCAAAAAATATCAACTATAAATGAGCTTTTTAAACTCATCTTCGCCGATTATTTTTATTCCTAGCTTTCTCGCTTTGTCGAGTTTACTCCCCGCAGCTTCTCCCGCAATAACGAGCGTCGTGGTTTTAGTAACGGAACTTTGCGTTTCGCCGCCTTCGCTTTCTATTATTTTCTGAGCTTCGCTTCTCGTAAAATCGGTTAAAGAGCCGGTAAGAACGACCTTTTCGCCCGCAAATTTACCCTCTTTGTTCTCACTTTCGATAAACGGTTTTACGCCCGCCGAAAACAATTCGTTGATTTCGGCGATATTGTCTTCGCTTAAAAAGTAATCGGAAATATCCTTAGCCATTATCACGCCGACGTCGGGAATTTCGATAAGTCTTTCTTCGTTTGCTCTCACAAGTTCGCCGACGCTTTTGAACTCTTTCGCAAGGTCTTTCGCAGTCTTCTTCCCAACGCCCTCGATTCCGAGCGCGAAAACGAAATTCGCAAGCGGGATTTTTTTCGACGCGGCGATCGCGGATATGAGATTTTCGGCTTTTCTTTCACGGAAACCCTCGAGATTCATAAGTTTTTCCGTCGTAAGTTTATACAGATCTGAAAATTTATCCAGCGTAAACGCGTCGAAAAGTTGCCCTGCCGTTTTTTCCGAAAATCCGTCTATATTCATTCCCTCTTTGGAAGCGAAATTCGCAAGCTTCGCTATAACTCTCGGTCTGCAATCCTTATTCGGACAGAAAAGGTTTGCGCCCTCTTCGACGAGTTTCGATCCGCAGAACGGACAAATATCGGGTTTTACGATTTCTTTCCCCTCGTCGAAATTATCGACCGCGCCGAGAATTTCGGGAATAACTTCATTCGACCTTCTGATTAAAACGGTAGAACCTATTTTTACTTTTTTTCTTAAAATATCGCCGTAATTGTTGAGCGTGGCTTTTCTGACCGTCGCCCCGCCGATATCAACCGGCGAAACGATTCCAAGCGGCGTGAGTTTACCCGTTCTTCCGACCTGCCATTCAACTTTTTTAAGCGTCGTTTCCACTTCTTCGGCTTCGAATTTGTAAGCCATAGCCCATCTCGGGAATTTATCGGTGAAACCGAGCTGTTCTCTTAAAGGAATTTCGTTTACTTTTATGACAGCGCCGTCCGTTAAAACGTCGATTTTCTTTCTGCCGACTTCGATTTCGGCTATCGCGGCTTTTACTTCGTCCAGAGTTTTACAAACGCGGAGAAAATCGAAAACTTTAAATCCGTTGGCTTTAAGAAAATCGAAAATTTCGATCTGCGAAGAAAATTTTCCCTCGCTCATATAGTTCACGTTGTAAAAAATTATTTCGGGATGACGTTTTTCGGTTACTTTCGGGTCGAGGTTCCTTATCGCCCCCGCAACGGCGTTACGAGCGTTTTTCAGCTGTTCCGTCGCCGTTTTATTATAGTTTTCGAGAACGGAAAGCCTTATTATCGCTTCGCCCTGAACTTCAACCGTTCCGCCGTGATTTATTCTGAGCGGAAAAGATTTTATCGTGAGAACTTGAGCCGTTACGTCCTCGCCGACGATTCCGTTGCCCCTCGTGGTCGCTCTCGAGAAAACGCCGTTTTCGTAAGTTAAACACATCGTCAAGCCGTCGAATTTATATTCCACGGTATAAGTAGGCGTGCCGACTTTTCTCACTCTTTCGTCGAACGCGTCAATTTCCGCTTCGGAAACGGACTTGTCGAGCGAATAAAGTCTGTTGATATGCTCGTGCTTTTTAAATGCGCTTATCGGGTCTCCCCCTACTCTTCTCGTCGGCGAATCCACGAGAACCTGCCCCGTGGTTTCTTCGAGATTTTTAAGCTCGTCGTAAATTTTATCGTAAACTTTATCGTCCACGGACGGATTGTCGAGGACGTAATACTCGTAAGCGTATTTATTCAGAATATCCACGAGTTCTCTCATTTTCTTTATATTATCCATCAGTCGATAACCTCAATCGGCGCAAGCCTTAAAACAAGCGATTTTATTCCGACGCCCTTGAACGCCACGTCGGCAACGATTTCGCCGCCGTTCGTTTTTGTTGCGATAACGACGCCGTCTCCGAATTTTTTGTGTCTTACGTTCGTTCCCGTACGTATTTTTTCGAGATCGGAAGATTGTACTTTTTCGGTCGGTTTGGAAACACCCGCCGCGTTATATCCGCTTGCGTAAGAATTCTTCTTAAATCCGCCCGCGCTTCCGCTGTAATTTCCGCCGTAACTTCCGCCCGAACCGTTTTCGTAACTTCCCGAATATCCGTAATCGGATTTTTCGTTCTTATACGATTTTCCGCCGTAATTCCCGTAGTTTCCTCCGTTTCCGCGAGAATAATTACCCGAATATCCGTTCTTATCCGAATATCCGCCGTAACCTCCGCCATATCCTCCGCCGAAGGACGAACCGTCTCCGTAACCGTTATATCTATTCTGCCCGTCGTAGGAAAAACGCTCTTCGCCGTATCTGCCGCCTTTGTTTTTCACAACGCCGAGTTTTTCCGAAAGCTCTTCAAGGAAAATCGAAGGTTCGGTCGCCCTTCTCGAGCCGTACAGGAATCTGCTCCGGGCGCGCGTTAAAAACAGCCTTTCTCTCGCTCTCGTTATCGCAACGTACATAAGTCGGCGTTCCTCTTCCTCGGTATCTTCTTCCAGAGCCCTCTGCATCGGGAAAATTTCCGAGTCGAGTCCGCAGACGAATACGCATCTGTATTCGAGACCTTTTACGGAGTGAATCGTCGCAAGCGTAACGAACTCGCCCTCGTTTATCTCGTCCGTGTCGGAACTTAACGTTATCGAATTAAGGTATTCCGACAAAGGAGATTCGGGATTAAGCCTTGCGAATTCCTCTACCGAGTTCAGAAATTCGTTTATATTCTTCTTTTTATCGTCGTTTTCGGAAGTATCTTCTTCGAAACAACTCATAAAATCGGTTTTTGCAATGACTTCTTTTACGAGATCGAACAAAGGAAGAGTTTCTTTCGCGATAATAAGCTTGGAAATTATATCTCTGAACGATCTGATTTTCGCTTTCGCGCCCGAATTGAGTTCAAGGTTGTCACAATCGAACACCCCGTCGAAAATCGACAAACCGTTAAGATCGGAATATCTGACGAGTTGTTCTATCGATTTATCGCCTATCCCTCGTTTGGGAACGTTTATCACCCTTAAAACGGCTTCGTTATCCAAGGGATTACACAAAATTCTGAGATATGCCGTTATATCCTTGATTTCTTTTCTTTCGAAGAAGCGGAAGCCGCCGTAAACCTTGCACGGGATTCCGTATTTCATAAATTCCTGCTCGTAAGAACGGGAGAGCGCGTTTATACGCATTAAAACGGCGAAATCGGAATATTTGTAACCTCTTTGCTGAACGAATGTTTTTATCTGCAAAGCCGTGTACTGAGCTTCTCCGGATTCCTCGTCCGCAACAAACAATTCCGGCTTTACGCCCTCGTCGTTCTCAGTCCACAAAACCTTGTCTTTTCGCTTGGAGTTGTTGGCGATAATCGTGTTCGCAAAATCTAAAATACGCTTCGTCGAGCGGTAATTTCTTTCGAGTTTGTATGTCTTCGCGCCCTTGAAATCCTTTTCGAAATCGAGGATATTGTTAATATCCGCGCCGCGCCAGCCGTAAATACTCTGATCGTCGTCGCCTACGACGAAAAGATTACCGTGCGCGTAAGACAGGAGCTTGACTATGTTATACTGAACAAAGTTCGTATCCTGAAACTCGTCGACGTGTATGTAACGGAAACGCTTGGAAAGAGCGATTAAAACCTCTCTGTGTTCGGCAAGCAAATGATATGTTTTTATAAGCAAATCGTCGAAATCCATTGCGTTCGAACGGAAAAGTTCGGCGTTGTATTCGTCGATTATTTTAACGTAAGACGAAACGTCTCTCATTCTCGGATTTTCGCGTTCGAATTCTTCCGTGGACATATCTTTGTTCTTCAAAGCCGAAATAAGGTTCTTGGAATTTTTCATAAACTTATCCGGCTCTAACGCAAGACCTAAGATAACTCTCTTTAAAACTTTCTCTTTGTCAGTTTCGGAATAAATTGAAAAATCCGTTTTATAATCAAGCTTTTCGGCATATTTTCTGAGAATTTTTACGCACATCGAATGGATTGTGCAAACCCACATCTGCGATATGTCGCCGATAATCAGTTCAAGCCTTTGCTTCATTTCGTCCGCGGCTTTGTTCGTGAAAGTTATCGCGAGAATATTATACGGATCGACGCCGAGATCTTCCGCCAAGTGTGCGATTCTGCTTGTCAAAACCCTTGTTTTTCCGCTCCCCGCACCCGCGATTACGAGAACCGCGCCTTCGGTGTCCATAACGGGTTTTATCTGTTCTTCGTTAAGTTTGTTAAGTATATCAAGCATAATATTCTCTCCGACTGCGTTTAGCCGCAGTTAAGTTTAATTTTACCACGAAAGGACATTTTTTTCAAGCTATTTAATTACGTTGCAGAAAATATATAAAATAAAAAAGCTTTCGTTTCCGAAAGCCGTTTTCTTTCCGATAAAGTCAAACGAGAATACCGAGCGAATAAAGTATAAAATAAACAATACCGACCGAAACGCTCCCTATTATACCGAAAACGATGATAGGACCTGCAACGACGAACATTTTCGCCGCCAAGCCGTAAATATAACCCTCGGTTTTAAATTCCATTGCGGGCGAAACGACGGAATTCGCGAAACCCGTTATCGGAACGATCGAGCCGCCTCCCGCGTATTTTCCTATCCTGTCGTAAACGCCGAAACCGGTTAAAAGCGCGCCGAGAAAAATAAGAACGATTGACGTTGTTCCCGCAAGTTCATCGCCGTATAACCCGAAAGAAAATTCGAGTAAAAAGCGGATAAACTGCCCTATAACGCAAATTGTTCCGCCGACCAAAAAAGCGCGAAATAAACTGCGTTTTTCGTTAGTTTTCGGAGAAATCGAAGAAACGTAATTCAAATAATTTTCGTTATAAAATTCCTTCATCGTTTCTGCTCCTTTCCTTAGGTTTTTTAAATATACATTCCTCGCGGTCGCGAATGGTTTTCCACGGCTCGCATTTTTTAATGTTTTCGCATTTACTCATACGATTTGTATGTACACTTTCGAAAAAATTATACAAAAAAGACGCAACTCCGAAACGGGAATCGCGTCTTTTTTTCTCGTATGAAATCTCATTTTATCTCAGTTGGACTGAGATTCGTACATAAAAATATCGAAAGAATTCTTTTTAAGTTTTTTGCCGAAAAGCTCTTTCGCTTTGTTCAACGCCTCGGCGATACATTCCGCAAAAACGTTTACTCTGACAACTCTTTCTTTTTTTTCTCTGTCAAGTTTCTGAATACAATAAATTCTGTACTGCATAGTTATATCTCCTTATGCCGTATTTTCGCTCTGATTTTAGCACTAAACTCAAAAACTGTCAAGACAAAAGTGTCTTCTTTTTATTTTTTCGGTGAAATTTAAAAGATTATTACATAGAATTTTGTCGATACTCCCGTTGTCATAACCGAGTTTAAAAAGCTCTTTTCTTGTAATCCGATACAATTTTTCGTAGCTCAAAGCGTCTTCCGCGTAATTTTCACAACCGTAAAAATCTGTTCCGACGGCAAGATTATCCGCGCCGAATTTTTGAACAAAGTAATCGATTTGCCTTATAAAATCTGAGATTTTGCATTGTTTTACGTCTGTCATAAATCGCGGATAGCATGTCACTCCGACAAGCCCGCCTCTATCGACAATCTCTTTAAGCTGCCAATCGTGAAGATTTCTTTTGTGTTTGAAAACCGCATTAAAACAAGTATGCGAGTCCACAACCGTTTCCGCATTATCGATAATGTCTTTAAACCCACCCTCGGAGATATGCGCGCAATCGACGGCTATACTATGCTTGTTCAGTTTTTTGATAAGTTCTTTCCCTTCTTGTTTAAGTCTGTTTTGAAAATCGCATCCGTAACCCAACCTGTTTTCTCCGTTCCAGGTTAAACCGACGTAAATCGGTTTTAGCGAAATAAGCTTATCGACGTTCAGATCTTCGTAACCGACATCTTCAAAAGCAAGAAGTCTCGCCTTAGTCGCGATTTTAACTGCTTCGTTAAAATCTCTTTTACCTCTGAAAACTGCTGTGATTATATTGTTTTTTAAATAATTTTCCGTAAGCTCCCCGCCTACCGCCGTTAAAATATCGTTATGAAAATCGGAAAACAATAAAAAATCCCCCGAGGCATTATATGCTCCGAGGGAAGTTTTCGTGTTCAGTTAAAATCAATAATGTTCGGGTTCTTCGTATTCGACGCCGTTCGTATCGACCGTAACCGACTTTATAACCTGATCGCGAAGCGGTTTATCGTTATAATCGACGTTTACTTCAGCGATTTTATCTATAACGTCCATTCCGTCGATAACCTGACCGAACGCGGCGTACTGCCCGTCGAGATGCGGAGCGTCGGCGTGCATAATGAAAAACTGCGAACCCGCGCTGTTCGGCATCATGGAACGAGCCATAGAGATAACCCCCCTCTTGTGTTTAAGATCGTTCTTAAATCCGTTTTTAGAGAATTCTCCTCTGATCGTGTAGCCCGGACCGCCCGTGCCGTTTCCTTTGGGATCTCCGCCCTGAATCATAAAGCCCTCGATAACGCGGTGGAAACACAAACCGTTATAAAAGCCCTTTTTAACAAGAGAAATGAAGTTGTTTACGGTATTCGGCGCAATTTCAGGATAAAGTTCGACGTAAAATACGTCTCCGTCTTTCATTTCGAAAGTTACGATAGGATTGTTATTCATAATATATAGTCTCCTTATAATCTTCTTTTAATCCATCTGCTCGATAATTATTCCCGCTTCATCGAATAATTTAAGCGAAAACTCGTCCGGATAGCCGTATTTGTAAACAACTCTCTTTATCCCCGCGTTAATAATCATTTTGCAGCAGATCACGCAAGGCTGATGCGTACAATAAAGCGTGCCGCCTTCCACGGAAATTCCGAGTTTCGCCGCCTGCGCGATAGCGTTTTGCTCGGCGTGAACGGCATAGCAAAGCTCGAGTTTCGTTCCGCTCGGAACGTTCAGTTCTCTTCTTAAGCATTTACCCCTGCTTTTGCAGCTTTCTATCCCGCTCGGCGCGCCGTTATAACCCGTCGTCATAATGCGCTTGTCCTTAACGATAACCGCGCCTACCTGTCTGTTTTCCTGATAACAGCTCGACCAGCTCGCGACAAGTTCCGCAAGTTCAATAAATCTTTTATCCCATTTATCCATTATCCGCACCTCGCTTTGTTTCGGCGTAAACTTATAAGCATATTTTAACACATTAAGGCGAATCTTGCAATAAATTTAAGGTATACGCGATAAAATTTTGATTTTAACGAAAAATTTTGAAATATCTGCCCGTAAACTATTGACAAATAAAAAAGACGGGGTATAATATTATTAGCACTCTAAGAAAGCGAGTGCTAACAGATGTAAAAAACATACGGAGGTATAATATGAAAATACAACCACTTGCCGACTATATCTTAGTCGAAACAAAGGAAAAAACCGAAACGACGAAGAGCGGATTTTTTCTCCCCTCTGCGTCTGCGGATAAATATGTAACGGCAAAAGCCGTCGCCGTCGGAAAAGGCGGTTCGGCTTTCGGTCAGCCCGTCGCTATGGAAGTTAAAGCAGGCGACACTATACTCTATCCCGTAAACGCCGCGATTATCGCGAAAGTTGACGGCGAAGAAGTAACTTTGATTCGTCAGTCCGACGTACTGGCGATTGTCGGATAAAAAGGAGGTAATTTATTATGGCTAAACAGATTAAATACGGCGAAGAAGCGAGAAAAGCTCTCGAAGCGGGCGTAAATACGCTTGCCGATACGGTTAAAATAACTCTCGGACCTAAGGGAAGAAACGTAGTCCTCGATAAAAAGTACGGCGCGCCGCTCATCACAAACGACGGCGTTACGATCGCTAAAGAAATCGAACTTAAAGATCCGTTTGAAAATATGGGCGCACAGCTCGTTAAAGAGGTTTCCACCAAGACCAACGACGTTGCGGGCGACGGTACTACTACCGCAGTCGTTCTCGCTCAGGCAATGATTAACGAAGGACTTAAAAACCTTGCCGCGGGCGCAAACCCGATCGTTTTGAAAAAAGGTATTTCCAAAGCCGTGGACGTTGCCGTCGAACAGCTTAAAAATATCAGCAAACCCGTAGAATCCAAGAATTCCATAGCTCAGGTAGCTTCTATCTCCGCGGGAGACGAGACCATCGGCGAACTTATTTCCGAAGCAATGGAAAAAGTAGGTAAAGACGGCGTTATAACCATTCAGGAAAGCAAGACTATGAAAACCGAGCTTACCACCGTCGACGGTATGAGTTTTGACAGAGGTTACGCTTCCGCTTATATGGTTACCGATACCGATAAAATGATTGCCGTTTACGATAACCCGCTTATCCTTATAACCGACAAGAAAATCTCCTCTATTCAGGAAATTCTCCCCGTTATCGAACCTATCGCTCAACAGGGTCAGAAACTTATGATTATCGCCGAGGACGTTGAAGGCGACGCTCTCGCGGCGCTCGTCGTAAACAAGCTCAAAGGCGTGTTCAACTGCGTTGCCGTTAAAGCTCCCGGCTTCGGCGACAGAAGAAAGGCTATGCTCGAAGATATCGCTATTTTAACGGGCGGCAAAGTCATTTCTTCCGAACTCGGTCTCGAATTCAAGGACGTAACGCCCGATATGCTCGGCAGAGCCGGACAAATTAAGGTCGACAAAGAGAACACCGTTATTATCGACGGCGCGGGCGACAGAGACGAAATCAAGGCAAGAATTCAGTCCATCAAAGCGCAGATTGCCGAAACCACTTCCGATTACGACAAAGAAAAACTTCAGGAAAGACTTGCAAAACTTGCGGGCGGCGTAGCCGTTATCAACGTAGGCGCGGCAACCGAAGTTGAAATGAAAGAAAAGAAACTCCGTATCGAGGACGCTTTGGCGGCGACGAGAGCCGCAGTCGAAGAAGGTATCGTTCCGGGCGGCGGAACTGCTCTTCTCTCCGCTATTCCTGCGGTTAAAGCTCTTGTAAAGAAGCTCGGCGGCGACGAAAAGACGGGTGCGGAAATTATCTTAAGAGCCATCGAAGCTCCTATAAGACAGATCGCAAAGAATGCAGGTCTCGACGGTTCGGTTATCCTTAACAACATTCTTCGTTCCAAAAAACCGAATTACGGTTTCGACGCGTACAAGAATACTTACGTCGATATGGTAGAACAAGGTATTATCGACCCGACGAAGGTTACGAGATCGGCTCTTCTGAACGCGGCTTCGATCGCTTCCACTCTTCTCACCACGGAAAGCATCGTTACCGATATTCCCGAACCCGTTCCTCCGATGCCTCAGGGCGGCGCAGGCGGTATGGGCGGAATGTACTGAGCCGATAACACCCGGTAAGCTAAAACGCTTAAAACAAATAAAGCAGCACGAAAAAAGGAGCTCTTCTTCCGAAGAACTCCTTTTTTATAATGGTTAAATTTTATAAATATAGTTTTCTTTTCTCGGCTTCGGGGTCGGTGCTTCGCCGTCGAAATAACCGAGCGCGACGTGACCTACGCCTACATAATCGTCCGTTAAACCGAGCGATTTCAAAAGGTTTTTACCGAAATCGGTTTCGAGTTCTTCCTTTGCTCTGTGAACCCAGCAAGAACCAACGCCGAGCGCCCACGCCGCGTCAAGCATATTCGCGATTACGCTCGCGCCGTCGTAAACGGACAAATCGTATTTTTCGACCGCGACAAGAATAACCACGGGCGCGCCGTAGAAAGGATCAACCCCTTCTCTGCCCATAATTTTCGCGTTCAATGCGGCAAGCTCGTCTCTTACCTTTTTGTCCTTTATGGCGATTATAACGGGTTTCTGCATTCCCTTTGCCGTAGGAGCGTAAGTTCCGACTTTTAAAATCGTGTCCAGAACGTCTTCCGGAATGGGGTTACCGTTGAAATTTCTTACGCTTCTTCTCGTAAGCAACGTTTCTATTGCGTCTTTCATATAAAAACCTCCGAAAAATTTTATTCGAGTTCGAACGCGCCCGTATAGAGCTGATAATAAGTTCCTTTCTGCGCTATAAGTGCGTTATGATCTCCTCTTTCGATAATTCTGCCGTGATCGAGAACCATAATCACGTCGGAATTCATAACCGTGGAAAGTCTGTGAGCGATAACAAAAACCGTTCTGCCTTCCATAAGTTTATCCATACCTCTCTGCACGATAGCTTCCGTTCTCGTATCGATCGAAGAAGTCGCTTCGTCGAGAATCATTACGGGAGGATCTGCCACAGCCGCTCTCGCAATGGAAATAAGCTGTCTCTGACCCTGTGAAAGGTTTGTTCCGTTGCCGTTTAATTCCGTGTCGTAACCTTTCGGAAGACGGGTTATAAAGTCGTCCGCGCCGGCAAGTTTCGCCGCGGCGATACACTCTTCGTCCGTGGCGTCGAGCTTGCCGTATCTGATATTGTCCATAACCGTACCCGTGAAAAGGTTTGTATCCTGTAAAACAATACCTAGCGAGCGACGCAGATCGCCTTTCTTTATCTTATTGATATTTATTCCGTCGTAACGAATTTTACCGTCCGCGATATCGTAAAATCTGTTTATAAGGTTGGTAATCGTCGTTTTGCCCGCGCCCGTTGCTCCGACAAAAGCTATTTTCTGCCCGGGTTTTGCGTAAAGCTTTATGTCATGAAGAACAATTTTATCGGGATCGTAACCGAAATCCACGTCGTCCATAACGATTGCGCCTTGCAAAAGCGTGTAAGTAACGCTCGAATCCGCGCTGTGAGGATGTTTCCACGCCCAGATACCCGTTCTTTTCGCCGTTTCGCGAAGCTGCCCGTTTTCATCGTATTCGGCGTTTACAAGCGTAACGTAACCGTTATCTTCTTCGGGTTTCTGATCGATAAGTTCAAACACTCTCGACGCGCCCGCCATTGCCATTATTACGGAGTTAATCTGGTTTGAAATCTGCCCCATCTGGTTTGCGAACTGACGAGCCATTCCGAGGAACGCAACGACGACGGGAATCGTAAGAACAGAAGTAAAGCTGCCCGTTTTTATAAGCGATTCGAAACCGATATTTATGCCGCTGCCTTTGGAAAGAATGTAAATTCCGCAACCGATAAACGCGATTACGACATACATAATGTTACCGATATTATGGATTATCGGCATAAGCATATTCGAAAATCCGTTCGCATTGTCGGAAACGTCGAACAGTTCGCCGTTAAGTTTATCGAACCCTTCGAGAGTATTATTCTCGTGACAGAAAACTTTAACGACTTTCTGTCCGTTCATCATCTCTTCGACATATCCCTCGACTTTACCTACCGAACGCTGCTGAGCCATAAAGTATTTCGCGCTCTTTCCGCCGATTTTCTTTGTTACCAGAAGTATCGCGATAACGCCGACGATTACTATCGCCCAGAGCATTACGCTGTAATAAAGCATAATGAAAGTAAGCGTGATGAGCGTTATCATCGTCATACAAAGCTGCGGGAGAGACTGAGAAACAAGCTGTCTTATCGCATCGATATCGTTCGTGTAAATACTCATTATATCGCCGTGAGCGTTTCTGTCGAAGTATTTGATCGGCAATTTTTCCATCTTGTCGAACACATCGTTTCTCATATCTCTAAGAAATTTCTGCGTTAAAACCGCGCCGAACTGTCCGAGAAGAATGTTCGCTATCCAGCCGAGCGAATATATGCCGAGCATCGTTGCAAGGATTATCAAAACGTTATGCCAGGCTTCGTCGACCGTCAATGTGTTTTTCAGCACGAAATCGAACTGACTGTAAAGGTTCTGAAGGAAAATACCCGCAATCGAGCTTGAAATAGCGCTCACGACAAGAGAAGCGAAAACGGCGAACAATAATCCTTTGTAGTTTTTGAAAAGTAAACCGATAAGTCTTTTAAGCGATTTGAAATCGGCTTTTCCGACCATACCTTTTCCTTTGACGGGCGGATTTTTTCCGTTAATCGCATCTGCTTTAGCCATTAACGTTCACCTCCTTCGCTATCGTTGTTTTTGTTCTGAGAATAATAAACTTCTTTATAAATCTCGTTGGATTTAAGCAGTTCATCGTGCGTTCCCATAGCGTTTATTTTGCCGTTTTCCATAATTATGATATTGTCGGCGTCCATAACCGAGGCAACCCTTTGAGCGATTATAATCTTTGTCGTGTCGGGAATAAATTTTTTGAATGCGTCGCGCAAAAACGCGTCCGTTTTCATATCTACCGCGCTCGTTGAATCGTCGAGAATAAGTATTTTCGGGTTCGCAAGGAGCGCTCTCGCAATGCAAAGGCGTTGTTTCTGTCCCCCCGAAACGTTCGCGCCGCCCTGATCGATCATCGTATCGTAACCTTTCGGGAACTGCGAAATAAACTCGTCCGCCTGGGCAAGTTTACAAGCCGTGACGATTTCTTCGTCCGTCGCGTCCTCTTTACCCCAACGGAGATTTTCTTTTATCGTTCCGCTGAAAAGCATATTCTTCTGCAAAACGACGGCAACATTCTTTCTTAACACTTCCATATCGTAATCTCTTACGTCCACGTCGCCGACCTTAACGCTGCCTTCCGTAACGTCGTAAAGACGGGAGATAAGGTTAATGAGCGTCGTTTTGGAAGAACCCGTTCCGCCGAGTATACCGATAGTCTGCCCCGATTTTATATTAAGATTTATGCCTTCGAGCGCGAATTTTTCGGCTTCTTTGGAATATTTGAAGCTTACGTTATCAAACTCGACGTCACCGTTTTTAACCTGCATAACGGGGTTTGCAGGGTTTGTAAGATCGCTCTTCTCGTCTAAAACCTCGACTATTCTTCGAGCCGACTCGACGGACATTATGATCATAACGAAAATCATCGAAATCATCATAAGCGACATAAGAATCTGCAAAGAATAAGTCGTTAAGCTCTGAAGACCGAACGCGTCGAGCGTCGTTCCCGGAACTTTTAAAATAAGACGCGAACCGAAATAACCCAAAGCGATAAGCGCGCCTTGAAGACAAATCTGCATAATCGGCGAGTTAAACGCAAGGATTTTTTCTACTTTAGTGAATTCCCTGCACAATTCGTTGGAAACACCCGCGAATTTCTTCGATTCGTAGTCTTCTCTGACATACGCTTTAACAACTCTCATTCCGTTGATGTTTTCCTGAACGGATTCGTTCAACGCGTCGTATTTTTTGAAAAGCTTCTTGAAAATCGGCACAGAAAATTTTATAATGATAAAAAGACCGACGGCAAGGAAAGGCGTCGTTACAAAGAATATTACGGGCAACGTCGTGTTTATGCTGAAACTCATAATAATCGAAAAAATAAGCATAAGCGGACTTCTTATCGCCGTTCTTATAAGCATCATAAACGACATCTGCACGTTCGTGATATCCGTCGTAAGACGGGTAACGAGCGAAGCGGGGCTGAATTTATCGATATTCGAAAACGAAAATCTCTGAACGTTCTCGAACATATCGTGACGAAGGTTTTTTGCAAAACCCGCCGAAGCCTTCGCGCAGAACTTACCGCCGAGCATACCAGCGATAAGCGAAACGGCTGCCGCGCCCAACATAAGGCATCCGTATAAAATCATCCCGTTCGTGTCGGGGTCTCCTCCGCCCGTGGGCTGAACGCATTTACCGAAACGGAAAATAAGAAGAGGTATCAGAACCTCCATTGCCGCTTCGATTACCATCATAATCATCGTCAAAACGGTGATCGGCTTGTATTCTCGTAAGCACTTTGTCAACTTCTTTAACATACTACCTCTATATATAATCAAGTATTACGATTTTAGTTCTTATTCCTTAAATTGTCAAATAAAACATGTGTTATAAAAAAAGAAAAATCAGTGAAAAATCACTGATTAAAATTTCCGAAATATACGTTTTTCATATACAAAGCGTCTTCGGCCTGCGTTCCTGCGGATTCGCAGATTACAACGGGTTCAAGCTCCAGCTCTTTAAGAGCTTCCGAAAGCGGTTCAAAAGACGGACCGTATTCCGTATCGGCAAACGTAAGATGACGGATTTCGCCTTTCGCCGAATACTGAATTTTAGAAAAATGTACGTGAAAATGCTTCATTTTCTCTATTCCGAGTTCGCCGATAAGATATTCAAGCCTTGTTTTATAGTCCGCTACGGTTTTAAGGCTTCCCTGTTCTCTCGCGTTCACGTGTCCGAAATCGATCGTCGGGATAAAACATTTGTCAATCTTACAGAACCCGGCAATTTCCTCTATCGTTCCTATCTGCGCGATTTTACCCATCGTTTCGGGGCAAAAAAGCATATCTTCAAGACCGTTTTCGTAAATCAGGTCGCGGAGAATTTTAATTCTGTCGAGAGTTTTCGAAACGGCTTCTTCCCTCGTCGCCTTTCCTTGCGCGGCGGGGTGGAAAACGATTCTTTTTCCCTGCATAAGCTTCATCATTTTCGCGCTCGAAAGGATATAGTTGTAAGAATTGACGGCTTTTTCTTCTTCGGGAGTGGCGAGGTTTATGAAATACGGCGCGTGGACGCTTAACTCCAAACCGCATTCTTTAAACGCGTTCCCTATACTCACGGCTTTTTCCTCTCCGAGATTTACCCCTCTTCCGAAAGAATATTCATAGCAATCAAGCCCCATATTTTTACACCATAACGCGGCTTCTTCCGTGGATTTGTGTTTCTGCGCCAAAAAACTTTCGCTGTTTCCGCTCGGTCCGAATTTAATCATACGTTTTTGTCCTTTTCAAGTTGTTCTTTTAATTTTTCTATATCGTAAAACCTTTCAATATCCCTTATATAATCGTCAAAAAACACGGTTATTACTTTTCCGTAAAGGTCGTCCGAAAAATCCTTTATAAAAGTTTCCGTCAAAACAAAATCGAGGTCGAAAGTCGGTCTCGCGCCGTAATTCGTTATCGCTCCGTATCTCACGCCGCCAAGTAAAACGTGCGTTTTATACACACCGCATTTTATGCGGAATTTGTGTTTCGGAACGTTTATATTTGCCGTCGGAAAACCTATTTCTCTGCCGATCTGCCTGCCCTTTACTACCTTTCCGGTTATACTGTATGGTTCGCCTAAAAGTTCGTTTGCCTCGTGGATTTTTCCGTTTTCAAGCAAAAATTTAATCCTTGTCGTCGATATTTTCTCACCGCCGGCTTCTGTTTTTGGAATAACGTAAACGGGAATATTCGTTTTTTCGCAAAGATTTTGAAGAATTTCGGCGTTCCCTTCCGCATTTTTTCCGAATTTATAATCGAATCCGCAAATAATCGCGTCGATATTCAAAGTTGCGCCAAGCCTTTCGAAAAAATCCTTGTAAGACGTGTTTTTAAAACTCTCGTCAAACGTTGCCGCAACGATAAAGTCCACGCCGAATCTTTCCGCTTTTTCGATTCTTTCGTTGTAACAAAGCAATGTTCCGTTTTGGGAAAAATCGTCATTTTTAAAGGTAAATAAAGCGATTTTAGAATGTTTTACGTCTCGTAATTCTTTCGCTTTCTTTATAAGTTCGAGATGCCCTTTATGTAAACAGTCAAAAAAACCGAGCAATAAAATAACTCTTTCGTCGCACTTTTCGCCGTAATTTATCGTTTTCATTTTATGACCTGATATACGCTTTAACCTTTATTTTTCCGCCGTTCACTTCGCCTATACCGTAAAATCCGTCGGGAGCGAAAACCTTATACACTCCGTCTCCGAACGGAAACTCGTCGTATAAGCCGTTATAAAGTCTGGTCGCTTCTTTTTCGGTAAGCCTTATTTCGGGATAATTTACCACATTTTCGGGAGCGATAAGCAATCCTTCTTTATCCTCTTCGGAAATAAAATCCTCTACCTTAACGCTGTTTTCTATTTCGAAAATACCTGATTTCGTTCTTATAAGATCAGTCATCGTTCCGACCGTTCCGCAAAGCGCGGCGAGGTCTCTCACAATCGAACGGATATACGTTCCGCCCTTGCAGGATATCTCGAATTTGAATTCGTTATCGGAGTTTTTTCCGAGCAAGGTTATTGAATTTATTCTGACTTTCTTTGGCGGAAGTTCGAAATCGTGGCCTTTTCTTGCAAGCTGATAACTTCTCTTCCCGTTTACGCATTTAGCCGAAAAAACAGGCGGCACTTGCATTATATCGCCCACAAGTTCCTTAGATTTTTCTATAAGCTCGCTTTCAGTAGGGATTTTATCGCTTTTTCTGACAATCTCTCCTTCCAGATCGAGAGTATTCGTTTCATAGCCGAAAGCAAACGTTGCGACATAAACCTTATCCTTATCGAGAAGATAGTCGAACATTCTCGTAGATTTTCCGAGCGCAACGGGCAAAACCCCGCTTGCCAAAGGATCGAGCGTACCCATATGCCCGACGGATACTCCTCTTACGGTTTTTTTCAAAGTATTGAGTATTTTAGCCGAACTTACGCCTTTGGGTTTATATAAATTAAGAAATCCGTTCATTTTTAACAAATCTTAAAGCGCGTCGGAAACGGCTTTTATTATTTTATCTTTAACGTCTTCGTAAAATCCGCAGATCATACAGCCGCTGGCAAGAATATGTCCTCCACCGCCGAAAACGGAAGCGACTTCGTTTACGTTGACCTTTCCTTTGCTTCTGAAGCTGATTTTGTACGCGTTTTCTTTCGATTGCATAATTGAAACCGCAACTTCCACACCCTCTATCGAAAGCGGAAAATCAATAAATCCTTCGGTAGCGTCCTGCGTTGTTCCGGTAGCCTCGAAATCTTCTTTCAAAATCGAAATAATTGCAAGCTTATCGTCGAGGAAAAACCTTATTTTCGATATTACTCTTCCGAAAAGAAGCGCCCTCGTTTTCGTCTGATTTTTAAACATCTGATATGTAATATCGTGCAATCTCGCTCCGTAAGCCACAAGTTTCGACGAAACGTCAAGCGTATTTTCGGTAACGTTGCTATGCGCGAAATTTCCCGTATCGGTAATTATGCCGAGCGCAAGATAATCAGCGATTTCGGGCGTGATTTTAACTCCTAAATAACCTAAAAACTCATAAATTATTTCGCAGCAAGCCGCTCTGTCTTCAACGTAATTGTATTTCGCGTAACGAGAATTCGAAACGTGATGATCGATATTGAACGTATTAACGGTTTTAGCGTAAAGCTGATAGCTGTCGCCGAACATACTCTCCACGGAAACATCCACGGAAAGGTGCGCCGAGTATTTTTTCGTGATTTCGGAAGGCTTTTTTATGGCCTTGAAAGACGGAAAAATGCTATATTTATCGGGAATATCGGACGCACAAACAACCTCGGATGCTATACCGAGCGCACATAACGCGGTTTTAACCGCCATAGCCGAACCGAGCGTATCCCCGTCCGGGCGGGCGTGAGAAAAAATAAGAACGCTTTTATTCTTTTTTATTTCCGCCGCGATTTCTTTAAGCGTTATCATCGTTGTCCTCGCTAATTTCGTTCTCTTCTTCGTCGGGTTTCGTCACGTAAGTAAACGTACTGAGAATTTTATCTATTTTGTTGCCGTAATCCGCCGAATTATCCAAAACAAAATGAAGTTCGGGAACGGTTCTTATATGCATAATCTTGCTGAGTTCGGTTCTCACGGCTTTTGCAGACTCGCAGATCGCTTCAAAAGTAACCTGCGCTTTGGCGTTATCGGTCGAGAAAACGGAAACGTAAACCTTGGCGTGTTTCAAATCGTTTGTAACGTCCACTTCCGATATGCTGAACATCTCGGAAATAAGCGGATTTTTTATCTTATTTTTCAAAATCGAATATATTTCTTTCTGAAATTCGCTATTCAATCTCTGTTCTCTTTTTGCTTTCATATTAACCTCCTGTTCAAAAAAAGCCGACAAACTTTTTGTCGGCAATTTTCGGTTAAATTATACGACGGGTTTTACCTCGATAAGATAACTCTCGATAAAGTCGCCGATCTGTATATCGTTGAAATTTTCAATGGAAATACCGCATTCGAAACCTTGCGAGACTTCCTTGACATCGTCTTTAAAACGTTTAAGCTGATTGACGTTGCCTTCGCAAATCATAACGTCGTTTCTGTAAATACGAAGTTTTCCGTTTCTTATTATCTTGCCTTCCGTAACGTAACAACCCGCAACCATTCCGACGCCCGTAATTCTGAACGTCTGGCGAACCTCCGCTTTTCCCATATAGATTTCCTGAGTTTTCGGAGCGATAAGACCTTTCATAGCATTCTTTACGTCGTCGATTGCTTCGTAAATAATTCTGTAAAGCCTCACGTCTACCTTACTTCTCTCCGCCAGAGTTTTGGCGTTGGAATCGGGACGAACGTTAAACCCGATTATGATAGCGTTTGACGAATCGGCAAGCATAACGTCTGTTTCGTTTATCGCGCCGACTGCGGCGTGAATTACGTTGACCTTAACTTCTTCGTTTGAAAGCTCCGAAAGAGACTGTTTGACAGCTTCCACGGATCCCTGAACGTCCGCTTTGATAAGGATATTCAAAGTCTTCAAATTTCCGTCGCTTATCTTGGAGAACAAATCGTCGAGAGTTACTTTCTGCGACTGCTTTATCATATCCTCTCTTTCTTTGTTCCTTCTTTCCTGAGCGACAAGCTTGGAAAGTTTATCCTGTTCGACTGCGTAAATGGAATCGCCTGCATTAGGAACTTCTTCAAGACCGAGAATAGAAACAGCCATTGAAGGTCCTGCTTCTTTAACGTTTCTGCCCTTGTCGTCGATCATCGCTCTTACTCTGCCGGTAATCGTTCCCGCAACGAGATTGTCTCCCGTGTGCAAAGTACCGTTCTGAATAAGAACCGTAGCGACAGGTCCTTTACCTTTATCGAGTTTTGCTTCGATAATCGCGCCTTTCGCCATTCTGTCGGGATTGGCTTTAAGTTCTTTAACGTCGGCAGTCAAAAGAATGGTTTCGAGAAGGTTGTCGATTCCCTCGCCCGTCTTTGCCGATACGGGAACGAGAGCGACGTCGCCGCCCCATTCTTCAATAAGAACAGACTGATCGGCAAGCTGCTGCTTAACTCTTTCGATATTCGCCTGCGGTTTATCTATTTTATTTGCCGCAACGATAATGGAAACGCCTGCCGCCTGCGCGTGGTGAATCGCTTCGATTGTCTGAGGCATTATTCCGTCGTCAGCCGCGATAACGAGTACGGCAATATCCGTAATCTGCGCGCCTCTCGCTCTCATAGCCGTGAATGCGGCGTGTCCGGGAGTATCGAGGAAAGTTATCTTTTCGCCGTTTACCGTAACGGTGTACGCGCCGATATGCTGCGTAATTCCGCCTGCTTCCGAAGCCGTTACATTCGTGCTTCTTATGCGATCGAGAAGCGACGTTTTACCGTGGTCGACGTGCCCCATAACGGTAACGACGGGCGGTCTTTTAACGAGTTTTGCCGCGTCGTCTGCGGTGTCGAACGTTTCGGAAAGAACTTCTTCCGCCGTTTTATCCATCTTAAGTTCGAGCGTTATTCCGAGGTCCGCCGCAATAAACGCCGCGGTATCGTAATCGATCGAATCGTTTATGGTCTTCATTATTCCTTCTTTGAAAAGTTTTTTGGTTATTTCGATAGCCGAAATACCGATCTTTTCGGAAAGCTCCTTGATAGGAATAATTTCTTTGTTTATAACCGCTTTATCTATTTTTACGGTCTGAATCTGCTCATCGGACTTTCTGTCCTTCTTGTTACGGGCTTTTCTGTATCCGCTCTTGTTTTCGTCGAAATCCTCGATGCTTACCTGAGCTTTCGCAAGAGATTTCTTGTTGATACCCTTCTTATCGTCGTAACTCTTCTCGGAAGACTTTTTCTTATTTCCGAACGACTTACCCGTATCTTTCGGTACGTACGAAATCTCGACGGCTTTCTTAGCTCCGCCGAACCCCGGTTTAGCCGCGCCCGTTCTCGGAGCAAAAGGTTTGTCGGAAGGAGTTCTCTGACCGTTTGCGGGTCTTCTTCCGTCCTGAGGAACGTATTCGCGTCTTGCGGGGCGTTGATCTTTTTTAGGTTCGTAAACTCTCGGGCGTTCGCTTGCAAGTTTAACCAAAGACGGATCTTCGCCTCTTGCGATCGCTTCTTTTCTCTTCTGTTCGAGAATTTTTGCTCTCGCTTCGGCAAGAGCTCTCGCCTGAGCTTCTTCCAAAGCCTTCTTTCTCGCCTCTCTCTGGGCTTTTTCGTCCAGAACAGGTTTAACCGCAGGCTTTTCAACGGGTTTTTCCTCTGCTTTTTCGGCAGGTTTTTCCGTAACCGTCTCCTTGGTTTTTTCCTGTTTATCGACGGAAACGTTTTCCTTAACATCCTTTTCGGGTTCTTTAGTCTCGGCTTTTTCTTTTACCTCGGCTTTCTCCGCAGGCTGTCCGGCGGGTTTTTCCGTCGGCTTCTCTTCAGCCTTATCGGCCGCTTCGTTTTTCTTCGCGGCAGACTTTTTAGGCTTCGTTTCCTTTATTTCTTCTTTTGTTTCTTTTACTTCGGTTGTCTCTTTAACCTCGACCTTTTCGGTTTCGGTTTTTTCTATGGTTTTCTTAGCCGCCTTTTTCTCTTTCGTTTTCGCTGCAAGCTCGGCTCTGGGAGCTTCTTCCTGCGCCGCGGGAGCTGCGGGAGCTGCGGGAGTTACGGTTTCCTGCTCGGCCGCGTTCTCTCTTTCTTTTTCCGCTCTTAAAAGAGCTTCGCGTTCGGCTTTTATAGCTTTTTCCTTGGCGGAGATCTTCTGGGTTATGGTTTTAACTGCAGTTTGCGCGTCTTTGACCTTTGATTTAAGATCGTCGATCTCTCCGTAAATTGCGTTAACCTTTTTTAAATTTTTCAATAAATCTTCTTTCTTTTCTTCCATATCAATCCTTATGACCTCCGTTTAAAAGCTTAAAATCATCACCGAGATTATCTGTTATCGCTTGCGCAAGATGTTCGTCCGTAACGGCGGCAACCTTGCAATTTTCTTTACCCGTTATCGCTTCGAGCGTGAATTTCAAAGATTCGACAAGCGGAGCCTTATGCTTTTCGGCAAGTTTTTCCGCTTCTTTTCTGGCGTTTTTTTCGCCGGTGGAACATAATATAATAAGATAAACGTCCTTATTAAGCGTTCCTACGGCGTTTATGCCCGTTCTCAACTTCCTCGCTTTTATTGCGAAGCCGATATACGAATACGGTTTTCCTTTAATTTCCAAGGAGTTCCTCCCCAAGCTTTTCGTAAACTTCCTGCGGCACAGGCGTTTTGAAAACCCTGTCTAAAAGTTTTGCTTTGAAAAGCTTCTTAGCGCATTCGGGATTACGGCATATATACGCCCCTCTTCCGTCGGCTTTTCCGTTTTTATCAACCGAAAAACCGCCGTCTTTGGTTTTTACGATCCTCAAAAGCTCTTTTTTGTCAAATTCGCCTCTGCAAGCGATACACGTTCTAATCGGAATATTTTTCCCGGTCATAAATTCTCCAAAATATTACGGTACTGCGGTTTTATTCTTCCGTCATATCTCCGTTTTCTTCGAAATTCTCTTCTAAAACGTCGGTTTCGGGAGCTTCGGCTTCCTCTTCGAGTTTAGCCTTGCTTTCGCTCTTGACGTCGACTTTCCAACCCGTAAGTCTCGCGGCGAGACGGGCGTTCTGACCGTCTTTACCGATTGCGAGCGAAAGTTTATCGTCGGGAACGACGACTCTTGCGATTTTCTCGCCTTCGATTGCGCTTACTTTAAGAACTTTCGCGGGCGAAAGAGCTTTCGCTATGAATTCGAGCGGATCTTCGCTCCAGGGAATTATATCTATTTTTTCGCCGCCGAGTTCTTTAACGACCTCGTTTACTCTCATTCCCTTGTTACCGACGCACGCGCCGACCGCGTCGACATTCGGATCATTGGAATAAATTGCGATTTTCGTTCTCTGTCCCGCTTCTCTCGCGATAGCTTTAACGACGACTATTCCCTGAGCTATTTCGGGAACGACGTTTTCGAAAAGCTTTCTGACAAGTCCCGGAGAAGTTCTCGAAACGAGAATCTGAGCGTTTTTACCCATACTTCTGACTTTCTTTACGTAAACCATAAGCTTGTCGTTTACGTTATAAGTTTCGCTCGGAACCTGATCCTGCGGAAGCATAACGGCTTCGATTTCTCCCGCGCCGATTTCGACGTAAATATTCTTGTCTTCTATTCTTCTTATCGTGCAAGCCTTGATTTCGTTTTCCTTATCCTCGAATTCCGCAAGCGTATTGTCTCTCTCCGCTTCTCTGAGCTTCTGGAAAACGACCTGCTTTGCGGTCTGAGCGGCGATTCTTCCGAATTCCTTGGGAACGAACTCTGTTTTAACTTCGTCTCCGACTTTGTAGGATTTTTTAATTTCCCTCGCCTCGTCCAAAGAAATCTCTTTTTCGGGATCGACCACTTCGTCTACAACCGTTTTAACGGCGAAAAATCTTACCGTCTTCTTCTCGGGGTTCATATCGATAACCACGTCGCTCGAAGTGCCGGTATGCTTTTTATAAGCCGAAATGAGCGCGTTTTTAAGCGTTTCGATCAAAAGCTCCTGTTTGATTCCCTTTTCTCTTTCGAGTTCTTCGATCGAAAGAAAAAACTCCTTATTATTCATAACTAAACTCCTTAAACGAAAATCAGTCGAATTTAATCGCTTCGTTGATTTTTTCTATCTTTGTGAGAGGAAGTTTATAATCTTTCTCTCCGTCGTTCAAAATTACGTTGTTGCCGTCGTAACCGACGAGCTTGCTTTCGAAATATTTCTTACCTTGCAGGGGCGTCGCGAGCTTTATCTCAACGTCCTTGCCTATTTTTTTTTCGAAATCCCTGGCAGTTTTAAGCGGACGATCGATACCGGGGCTTGAAACGTTCAGCGTATATGTATCGCCGTAGGACGGATCGAGTTCGTCGAGCGCGCCGTCGATTGCGTTATGAAACTTTTCGCAAGTGTCGAGATCCACGCCGCCGTCCACATCGATAAAAATCGTAAGCGAAGGATTTTTGCTGATTTTCGGACAGATTTCCACTATCTCGATTTGCATTTCGTCCGCTATCGGGCGAATAGATTTGTCTATTTCTTCGATCGATTTGAACTTCATATACCCTCCATATAAAAATTTGAGAGCGGCAAGAACCGCTCTCAATATCGATAAATCGTATTAAGCGTACTTATTCTATCATATTTTATTCGTTTTAGCAAGCGTTTAAACGTAATTTTACATAAATTTAGGCAATTCCTTTTTTATTCCGACAAGTTCGAGGAATAATTTTGCCGTAGCGTGCGCGTCCGACAATGCTCTGTGGTGTAAAAACTGAATGGAAAAATAATCGCACACCGTATTGAGTTTGTAGTTTTTCAGTCTCGGAACGACCTCTTTCGCGAAAGGAAGTGTGTCTATACCGTCGTTTTTGAAAATATAACCCGATTCTTTGGCGTAAAACTTAATAAATTTATAGTCGAAATCGAGGTTATGCCCTATTATAACGCTTCCGTCGGCATACTTGAAAAAATCGGGAATGACTTTATCGATCGTCGGCATATCTTTTACCATTTCGTCGTCGATACCGGTAAGAGCCGTTATTTCCTCGGAAATTTTCTTTTCGGGGTTTATAAGGGTCTGGAATTTATCCACGATTTTTCCGTCTATGATTTTAACCGCGCCGATTTCCGTTATTTTATCGCCGCCGAGATAGGAAAGCCCCGTCGTTTCGATATCGACGACGACGAAAGTTTTTCCGATAAGACATTCGGGAACGCTTTTAACCGCGTCGAAAAATCCCGCCTGCGCCATATCTTCGAGCGGTTCGGGTGTGACGATCGAATAAAATTCGGGTACGGATTTACTCGCCCTTTCTTCGGGTTTGAAATTCTCGGGAAATTCGCAGAAGGAAACGTCGATGATTTTAAAGCTCGGAAGTCCGTTGAACGTGCTTAAATCTCCTCTGCAAATAATCTTCGTTCCTATCTGCAATTTTTCGATTTTCTTTTCCTTTTCCTTGGTCATGAAAATCTTACCCTGAATTTTACCCGTCGTATCGTCGAGTTCGATAAGATAAAATGTTTTGCCTGTTTTCGTTTCGCGTTGGTTCATCGAAACGATAGTTCCCGCAAAGCAACATATGCCTTGCGCATATTGAGCGTCGGCGGCGTAAATCGCCGTTCCGTCAATCTCCTCGCCCCAGATTTTCACGGGGTCGGATACTTTAAGCGTTCTGCAATTTATCGTCTCGAAATCCGTCACGTTTACCTTTTGTTTCAGTATTTCTTTATTCGCTTCCGTTTTGCCGGAATTTATTGCTTCGCCGTGGAATAAGCAACAGAAATTCCCGTAAAGATGCGCCGAAATTTTATCGGTGAGACTGTTCGATTTAAAATACCCGAACGCGTCTTCGTCGACGATAATCGTATAATCGCATTTCCCGTTTTCCGGCTGACTTACCGAAATATTTTTCAGCTCGACGCAGTTAGCCACGGACATAAAATCCGATTTTAAATATCGTAATATTTCGTTTGCGACAAGCTCGGGATCTGCGACGATTTTCGAAACGGTTACCCTGCACTCTTTAAACGTTTCCGGAAGATAATTCCTTAAAACGTTTTCTATCTTCATACAGACGTATTCGCTTGCGGATTTATCGCAGATGAAAGCAAAGTCCGCGCTTCCGTTTTTATGTAAAGTGACCGTTTTAAGCCTTATTCTCGCAAGATTTTCGTCAATCTCCTTGATTTTAGGCAAAACGTCTTTCTGAAATTCAAACAAGTTTCTCTAATTCCTTTAAAAATTCTTTTTCGGCGTTTTCAAACGGCACTTTTCTGTAAACTTCTCCGTCTTTGAAAAATGCGCAGTAACCGCTTCCGCCGGCGATACCGAGATCGCAGTCGGCAGCCTCGCCCGGTCCGTTCACAACGCAACCCATAACCGCGATTTTAAGCTTCTTTTTTATTCCCGCCGTAAGTTCTTCGACCTTTTTCGCAAGCGAAATACTGTCGTATTCCGTTCGCCCGCAAGTGGGACAAGAAACGACTTCGACGTAGTTGTCGTCAAGCCCTACGCATCTTAAAATACGTTTCGCGGCGATAATCTCTTCTCTCGGCGGGGCGGTAAGCGAAACTCTTATCGTATCGCCTATCCCCTTTAAAAGAAGGCTTCCTATCCCGATACTGCTTTTAACTATACCCATATTGCAAGTACCCGCCTCGGTTACGCCGACGTGAAGGGGGTAATTCGTTTTTCCGTGGAGATATTCGTAAGTTCTGACGGTAAGCGGAACATTGCTCGCTTTTGCGGAAACAACTATGTTTTTAACGCCGAATTTCTCTAAAATCGCAACGTTTTTAAGCGCGCTTTCGGCAAGCGAAATTTCGTTTTTTCCGTACTTTTTGAGAAGCTCTTTTTCCACGCTTCCCGAATTCGAGCCGACTCTCACCGCAACACCCGAAGATTTGACTGCCGCGGCAACTTCCGCAACGTTTTTCTCCGAACCGATATTCCCGGGGTTAATTCTTATTTTATCCACCCCCGCGTCGATTGCGGCGAGCGCGTATCTGTAATTGAAATGAATATCGGCGACAAGCGGAATCGCAATATTTTTTTTGATTTCGGGCAACGCCTTAACATCGTCTTCATCTTTCACGGACACGCGTATTATATCGCAACCCAAATCGGATAAATCTTTAATTTGTTCGATAACTTCTGCGATTTTGGAAGTTTTTATGTTTGCCATAGATTGTATGGCAACGGGGTTTCCACCGCCGATTTTAATATTTCCGATTTTAACCGTTTCAGACATTTTTCACTCTCGAATTCATTTCGTAAATAATTCTCAGACCGTTTAAAGTTAATGTCTGATCAAATTTATCTATGCTTTTAGCTTCCTTATGAATAACCTTTCCCATTCCGCCGGTCGCTATGACTTTGACGTCCGAACGGTTAAGTTCTTCTTTGATTTTTGCAACGATATTATCTACGAGCCCCGCGAACCCGTACACTATTCCCGCCTGCATACAATTAACCGTATTTTTGGCGATTATCGACGGCGGAGTTTCGAGTTCTATAGTCGGAAGGTTCGCCGTGTTATTTACGAGCGAATCAAGCGAACCTTTTATCCCGGGAGAAATCACGACGCCGATAAGTTCGCCTTTTTCGTTTATTATATCGAAAGTCGTAGCTGTTCCGAAATCTATACAGATAATAGGCGATCCTTTGCCGTAACGATGTATCGCGCTGACCGAATCGACGATAATATCCGCGCCTACTTCTTTCGGATTGTCGGCTTTTACGTTAAGACCCGTTTTTATGCCGGGGCCTACGATAAGCGGAGAAATACCGAGATAATCTCTGCACATATGCTCCATCGTGTAATTAAGCGACGGAATAACCGACGACATAATCACCCCGTGGATTTTTTCGCGCGGAATACCGGCCGATTTAAGCAAATCTCTTACGATAACGCCGTATTCGTCGCTCGTGGCGTTTCTTTGTGAAGTCACTCTGAACGACGCTTTGATTTCTTCTCCGTCAAAAAGAGCGTATTTTATATTCGAATTTCCTATATCGATACAAAAAATCATTATTTTTTTACTACCTTAATTATTCTGTATATGGTGGGCGCAAACAAAAGATTGATTGCAAGCTCCACCAAAAAATTCACGCCCGCGCAACCGATAATGAGAAAATACATAACGGAACTACCGCTCTGAACGAAATTTGCCGTTAAAGTATCGCTCATAAAAAGCGCGCCTATGATAAAAAGCGAAGTGTTTGCTATCGGAGCGATTGCAGCCGCCGAAAAAACGGCCGCCGTTTTGTTTTTCTTCGATACCAAAGAATAAATAAGCCCCGAAAGATAACCTGCCGCCGTAGCTTTTACGATACAAGTCAGAATCGTTAAAAAGGGATGATCGGAAAACAGTATAAAAGTAAACTGATCCACCCCGACGATACCCATAATAAGAGTAATCAAACCAAATAAAAAGCCTAAAATCGCGCCGCCGATCGCGCCCGTTAAAATCGAGCCGAGAACAATCGGTACGAGTACGAACGAAAACTGAACCGCGCCGATTTTAAAATAGCTGCCGAAAATCTGCAGAACAACAACAAAAGCGGCGAGAATGCCTAAAACAGCAATGTTTTCAGACGTGAAAAATTTGCTTTTTTCTTCCATTTTTTGCCTCCGATCGAGTTCCTTTAAAGAATACCCGTTAGAAAATTTGTATTTGAGCCTAAGCTCATAAATGTCGGATCTTCATATTAAAGTATCCGCATTTAAAATTATAATATATTTGAAAAATTAAATCAAGTTTTTAAAGGCGATAAGCGTAACACTTTTACGATAATAAAAATATAATGATAGTGATAGCGGTAACGCTACGAATATCACAGGAGGAAATACATAAAATGTTGAATTGCTTGGGAATCGGCGATAACTGTTGCCTTTGGATGCTTATAATCATCCTCATAATTTGCTTGTGCAAAAACGGATGCTTATGCGGCATTATAGATAAGATCTGCGGTTGCGGATGCTTACTCCCCGTTCTTTTGCTTCTCCTTTGCTGCTGCAAGGGCGGAAAAGGCGGTCCGGACTTCGGATTCGGCGGCGGCTGCTGCAAATAAAGCATAAAAGCTTAATACATATCGAAGGGGCGGCGAAAATTTTTCGCCGCCCCGAATTTTTGTATAACCGCAAATTATTGCAAGGAAACAACCGGATTTTCTATTTCCGGTATTTCCTTTATTTTCAAAAGTTCGAGAACTATCTGGGGTTCGTCGTTTTCGTTTTCGGAGAGATAATGGATTCTCGCACGCAAATGCACCCAGCCTTTGTTTTTGATTTTAAGCGGCATGTTGTAGCCGCACAAATGCCCTATAAGCTGAATATCGTTGGCGCAACAAGTCATAGCAAGTCTTCCCGCGACGAACGTGTTTTCGGGCAAATTCTTGGAAGTAACCGTCATACAGTTAAATTCGACGATTTTCCCTTCGTATCTCGCGCGATTGTCGAACGTGTCGATATAAAAAATGCCGAAATCGTTGTCCGAAATATTCATTTCGTCCGAAATTCTATAAGGAAGTTCTTCGACAAAGCTTACGGGTTTACCGTCCTTTCCGAGCGTTATGAAATATGCGTCCTTATTTATAAGTTTAAGGCTTCTTTTATAACCCGCCATTTCGGAAGATTCTTCGCATCTGTTCATTATAACGATATTTGATGCTCCAACTATGTCCTGAAACTTCTGGCGCATATTGTTGAAGTAAATTTTAAACGTGGTAGCGTCGATGATAGCGAAAATCTGCTCCACGACCACGTACGGCGGGAGTTTTATTTCGCTCCAGTCCCACATTGCGTTTTCTTCGACAAAAAGCGCGTGCGGCTTATTTGCTTTTATAAGTTCGTTGATTTTTTCTACGGTAAAATCTTCGGGATCGTCGAATTGATAGAAAACCGCGTTGTATTTCGCAAGTTCCGCGGGGTCATATTCGACTTCGCCTTCCTCTGTAGATAAAATCAATACTCTGCCTATATCTCCGAAATCCTGATTTTTAAGCGAATCGACGATAAACGTCGTTTTTCCGCTTTCCAGAATACCTTTTACGATAACGGCGGGAAACGTTCTTGCCATTTGTTATTCTCCGTTTGAATTATCGGTTTTTGATAATTCGTTTTAAATTTCGCCTTGAGTTGTTCGCCCGATTTATCCTGAATTATTCGCCGAAAAAGAGTTTTGCAATCTTTTCTTCGTTGATTTTCGAGCCGATAACGCAAACTCTGCCCGTGTAATCGGGTTCTCCTTTTCTTATCTCGTATTCACCCGCAACAAGGTCAAAATAATACCATTTCGCGTCGTCTTTGGCTTTTACGACGCCTTTTGCTCTTAAAATTATGCCGAGATCGGAATTTTCTTCGCAAAGCGCGGAAAGAATTTTGCCGAGTTCGTCATAAGAGAACGCAACGGGCGTTTCCTCTCCCCAACTCGTGAACACTTCGTCCGCATCGTGTCCGTGGTGGTGATGGTGGTGATGTTCGTGTTCATCTTCGTCGTCATTGTGATGGTGGCAGCAATGGTCGTGTTCGTCGTCATCGTCGTCATCATCGTGGTGATGGTGGTGATGTTCGTGTTCGTCTTCGTTATCATCGTCGTGATGATGATGATGACAACAATGGTCGTGTTCGTCCTCGTCGTCGTGATCGATAGCGAGAGATTTCAAAAGTTCGTCCACGTTCGCAACGTCGCCCTCTAAAACGTCAAGCAATTTATCGGGTTCGAGTTCTACGACAGGAGTCGTAACGACCGTAGCCTTAGGATTCAGAGATTTGATAAGTTCGACCGCGGCAAGAGTTTTTTCTTCGCTGAGCTTGTCCGTTTTGGAAACGATAACGGTATTAGCCTGTTTGATCTGATCGTCGTAAAACTCACCGAAATTCTTAAAATACATCTTGCATTTTCCGCCGTCGACAACGGTTGCGACGATATTGATTTTAAGAGGTTCTTCAACCTTTTCGATCGCCTTGATTATATCGGAAAGCTTACCTACGCCCGACGGCTCGATAATAATTCTGTCCGGAGCGAATTTCTCCACTATCTCTTTCATAGACTTGGAAAAATCGCCTACGAGCGAACAGCAGATACAGCCCGAATTGATTTCCTTGATTTCAACGCCGCTGTCTTTCAGAAACGCGCCGTCGACGCCTATTTCGCCGAATTCGTTTTCGATGAGAACGACTTTTTCGTTTTTAAGCCTGCTTTCGAAAAGCTTTTTTATCAAAGTGGTTTTCCCTGCTCCGAGAAAGCCCGAAATAACATCGATTTTAATCATAAACTACACTTCCTTTATATTGTTCGCCGCCCCGTCGGTTTTAAAACGGACGGGGCGGAATTTTACGAGTTTTATCTTTTTAAAAGAACGTCTTTTTCGTACTTCATTATTTCGTCGTACCAGGACGTATCTGCGGCAACTCCGCATTCTTTGCAGTATTCGGTCCAGATATCGCCGAACGGAAGGGTCTTCATTTCTTCCTGCATTACCATAAGTTTGGTAAAGTCTGCATTGTCCTGAAGCTCTTTAAGCTTTTCGTTAGGCGTAACCATTGCCATAAGAAGAGCTTTCTGCCAGCTTCTGATACCGACCGTCCAGGCGGAAATACGGTTGATGCTCGCGTCGAAATAATCGAGAGCCATATACACTCTGTCAAGCGCATTGCATCTTACGATTTCTTTAGCCATTTCTCTCGTTTCATCGTCGAAAAGGAGAACGTGGTCGGAATCCCATCTGACGCCTCTCGTGATATGAAGCGCGATTTCGGGGAAGAAGCAAAGAAGCGCGGGGATCTTATCCGAAACGAGTTCGGTCGGATGATAGTGTCCGTTATCCATAAGCGGAAGAACCCCGTCGTGCATTGCGGCAAAGCTCAAAGTGAATTCCGCGCTGCCCGCCGTATACGATTCCACGCCGATACCGAATACTTTCGATTCTACGCAAGGTTTAACGAGGTTTTTATCGAACGGCTCGGAAAGGATTTCTTCGATAGACTGTTTATAACGAAGTCTCGGTCCCATACGATCTGCGGGAACGTCCTTAAAACCGTCTCCGATCCAGATGTTCATTACGCAGGGAATACCCGTTTCTTTAGCGAAGTATTCGGAAATACGGATACAAGCTTTTCCGTGCTCTACCCAGAATTTTCTTACCTTTTCGTCGGGACTCGTAAGCGCAAGTCCGTTTTTAACCATAGGATGCGAGAAGAACGTGGGGTTAAAATCGATGCCCATTCCTCTTTCCTTTGCAAAATCAACCCATTTTTTGAAATGCTTGGGTTCGATCTTGTCTCTGTCGACGAATTCGCCCTTTTCGAATATAGCGTAGCAAGCGTGAAGATTAAGTTTCTTCGTGCCGGGGCAAAGCGACATAGCCTTATCCATATCCGCCATAAGCTGTTCGGGAGTTCTCGCTTTTCCGGGATAATTTCCCGTAGTCTGAATTCCGCCCGTCAAAGGTCCGTCGTGATCGAAACCCGTAACGTCGTCTCCCTGCCAGCAATGAACTGCCAAGGGAACGGTTTTAAGTTTTTTGATAGCGGCGTCGGTATCGACACCGTATTTTGCATACTCGGCTTTTGCGCTCTCGTATCTTGAAGACATTTCGTTTTCTCCTGATATTTTTAATTTCGGTTTCACCGATTTATCGTTGCGAAAAAATAAGGCTTACGACCTATTTTCTCCGCTTTCCGACATTATTATAAATGTTTTTCGATTACTTTGTCAACTAAATAATATTTTTTAAAACAAAAAAACGAAAAAAGCCTCGGCTTTTTCGTTTCTCTGTCATTTTTATCATTATAAAGTTATATTTTCGATATTTTTCCCGACGATCGCCGCGCTGTAAGACGAGAAATCGAGCGCGGAAATAAGCTCCGTCACCGCGTCTTTCTTCAAGGAAACGACAGAAGCAAGCTTTTTATCCATATCGAACACGCCGCCCGTTACCATAAGATATCTTCCGTAAAGAAGCATCTGCGAAGAAGTGCTTTCCTGCCCGAAAGCGAAAGAACTTATCATTTGCGCTTTTCCTCTTTCGAATTCGGTATCGGTTATTCCCCCCGCTTTGAAATCGTTAAGCACGTTTTTTATTTCGATGTACGCCCTTTCCGCGCTTTTCGGATTAACGCCCGCGTAAACCGCGAAAGTTCCCGTGGAACGATAACAGCTCGGGTAAGAATAAACCGTGTAACAAAGTCCCATTTCTTCTCTGATTTTCTGGAATAATCTGCTGCTCATACCGGATCCGAGAACATTGTTCACGACGGACATCGCGTCCGCGGTCGGCGCGTTGTATTCCACGCCTTTGAAAGCAAGCGCAAGGTGAATCTGCTCGATATTTTTTTCGATTTTTATTCTTCCTTTAGTATTTTCGGTTTCGCCCGCCGAAAGTTCGTCCGATTTTTTCGCCGAAACGAACGGGACGAAAAATTTTTCGGCTAATTCGCAAGCCCTTTCGAAAGTAATTCTTCCCGCAAAAGAAAGAACGATATTATCGGCGTTATAAAAACGTTCGCGATACTTTAAAACGTCCTCTTTTGTAAACAAATCGATATTTTTCGACGGACCTAAAATGGTTCTTCCAAGTCCCTGCTTGCCGAAATAGGATTCCGACAAAGCGTCGAGACATAAATCTTCGGGCGTGTCGAGACACATATTTATTTCTTCTTTTACAACGCCTTTTTCTTTTTCGAGTTCCTCTTTTTCGTAAACGGAATTAAGAAACATATCGGAAAGAAGTTCGAACGATTTTTCGAGTTCGCCCGCCGTGCTTTTAACGTAGTAACACGTCGTTTCTTTGGAGGTGAACGCGTTCACCTGCGCGCCGATATCGTCGAAAGCCGAAGAAAGTTCGAAAGAAGTCATTTTCTCCGTTCCTTTGAAAGTCGTATGCTCGATAAAATGCGAAATGCCGTTGTTATCGGCGTTTTCGAGGCAGCTTCCCGCCCCGACGAGAATTCCCGCACTGACAGACATCATTGCGTCCATCGTGTTTACGATTATTTTAAGTCCGTTGTTGTATTTTTTATAATTAACCATTTTTCGTCGTTTCGCCGATAATTGTCGGCGTTATGTAAAATTTTAACATGTTAAATATACCGTGGCGATCAGACGGGAGTTTCGGACGAAATACATTCGCTTACCGTTCCCGTTTTAAGTCCCGCATTATAATAGTAATCGATAATCTGCGGCAATGCTTCGAGCGTATGCTTTTTCGGGTGCATAAGGACGAAATCTCCGCCCGAAATATTTTTCGTAGCTCTCGAAAAAACCGTTTTCGCGCTTTTATCCCGCCAATCTATCGTATCTTTGCTCCACATTATGGTTTTATACCCCATTTTCTCCGCAACTTTTAAAGTCGTTACGGAAAAAGAACCCGAAGGCGGGGCGAAAAGCGTGATTTCCTTGCCCGTGTTGGCTTTTATAAGCGCGTGCAAGGTTTCCATTTCCGCCCTGTTCTGTTCTTCGTTTAGTTTGGCGTGATCTTTATGAAAATATCCGTGACTGCCGATTTCGTGTCCTTTTTCGAGAATTTTCTTTATCGTATCGATATTATCGTCCGCCCAGACGCCGCCTACGAAAAAAGTCGCTTTGGCGTTCTTTTCTTCGAGAACGTTTAAAATCCCCTCCACGATTTCCGTTCCTTCGTAAACGTTGAACATCATAGCTACGGTATTTCCGTTTCTGTCGCCGTTATAAATCGCGGAATAACTCTCGCCGTTGGATATAACCACGACGTCGCCGGGTAAAAAACATACGGCGATCACTCCCGAAACAATCGCAGTGAGAATAACCGCCGTAATAATGTTAAGTTTTCTGTCAGTTAGTTTATTCATTTCGACCACCTCTATACAATGTATTACGAAGAAGCCGAATATATTTATATTTAACCGATAATTTCCACGTCGAAGGACTCTTTCACGAGGTCTTTCGCGCTTTCTATGTTTTTAACCGCTCCGTCGTAAAGAAGCTGAGCGATAATATTTCCGATAGCCGTAGCCTCGACGGGACCTGCCATAACTTTAAGACCGGTACGTTTTGCGGTAAGTTCGTTAAGGTATCCGTTCATCGATCCACCGCCTACGATATGAATGGTATCGAATTTATATCCCGTGATTTTCTCCACGACTTTCACCGCTTTCGCATAGCATACGGCAAGGCTGTCGTAAACGCAAAGGGCGATTTCTCCCGGCGTTTCGGGAACTTTCTGGTTAGTTTCTCTGCAATAATCCCGGATCGCGCCTATCATACTCGCGGGAGCAAGGAAACGCCGATCGTTCACGTCGACGATACTGTCGAAATCTTTAACCGCTTTCGACATTGTTACGTAATCGCCCCAACTGTACTTTTTCTCGTGTTCTCTTCTTACGCTCTGAATCATCCAGAGACCCATTATGTTCTTTAAGAAACGGGTCGATCTGTTATATCCGCCCTCGTTCGTGAAGTTTGCTTCGAGAGCGTCCTTGGTAGAAATCGCGACGGGACTTTCGATACCGAGCAATGACCACGTTCCGCTCGAAATGTAAAGCGGATGTCCCGTTTCGGGAACTGCCATAACCGCGCTCGCAGTATCATGAGTGGCGGTAAGAACAATGTTCGTTTCATAGCCGATTTCCGCGGCGATTTCGGGTTTTACCGCGCCGACGAGCGTTGCGGGCTGGCTGAGTTCTCCGAACAGTTTTTCCGGAAGACCGAGATCTTTTACCGTCTCCATATCCCATTCTCTCGTTTTCGCGCTTAAAAGACCCGTCGTTGAAGCGTTCGTGAATTCGTTTTTCTTAACGCCCGTAAGCAAAAATCCGAAGAAATCGGGCATCATAAGAAATCTTTCCGCTTTATCGAGTTTTCCGCTGAGTTTATCGGTGTAAAGCTGATAAATCGTATTGTAAATCTGGAACTGAGATCCCGTTCTTTCGTAAAGTTTCTCAAAAGGCACGATAGAATGAACTTTCTTAATAGGTTCTTCCGTTCTCGAATCTCTGTACGCAAATACGTCTCCGATAACGTTATCGTCCTTATCCAACAGCGCGTAATCCACGCCCCAGGTATCTATACCCACGGAAGACGGAATTTTTCCGATTTTTTTACATTCTTTAAGTCCGTCAACGATATTTTGAAAAAGTTTGCGGTAATTCCATACGAGATGACCGTCTTTTTCTTCCATACCGTTTTCGAAACGATAAATTTCCTCGAGTTTAAGCTTTCCGTTCTCTATATAAGAAAGAATGTGCCTGCCGCTCGAAGCCCCGATATCAATCGCAAGATAATATTTTCCCATAACACAATGCAGGTGAGAACCTGCTCCTCCGATTTTTTTCACATATATGATATAATAATTCTCGGATTTTTGCAAGGGTTTTTCCTTAATTAAACTTCTATTTTGTCTTTTTTCACCATTTCTTTAATCTTTTCGATTGATTTCTTCTCTATTCTGGACACGTACGACCTCGATATCTTCAGAAGTTTCGCAGTTTCTCTCTGCGTAAGCGGTCTTCCCCCTTTAAGCCCGTATCTTAAACTGAGAATTTTATATTCCCTCTGCGAAAGACATTTTTCCATAACCTCGATAAACTTGTCTTTTATAAGTTTATTTTCGACTTTTGCGAGTACTCCGTCCTCTTTTTCGGCGATAAGATCGAGTATCGTTAGTTCGTTGCCGTCCTTATCCACCCCGACGGAATCGTAAATAGAAACGTTGTTTTTATACTTTTTGTTCGACCTTAAAAGCATCAGAATTTCGTTTTCGATACATCTCGCCGTGTATGTCGCAAGCTGAGTTCCTTTGGACGGATCGAAGGTATTTATGGCTTTTATAAGCCCTATCGAACCTACCGAAATCAGATCGTCGGTATCTTCCGCGCCCTGATATTTTTTCGCGATGTGAGCGACAAGCCTCAGATTGTGTTTTATCAGAATATCTCTGGACTTTTTATCACCTTTTTCACGGAACGCCGCGAGATATTTTTCCTCTTCTTCTGCCGTTAAGGGCTTGGGAAAACTGTCGCCGCCGACGCCCGAACAGAAAAACACGAGCTTGGCGACGATAAATTCAATAAAATCAAAAAACATAGACTTACCTCTCAGGATAAATCTATGTCGAAATTAAAGATATTATGAAGTTTTTTGTCGTTATATTTCGGGGAAAACTTATTTACGCAAAATATCCCCTGCGGAAACATTTATATCGGAATATATTCTTATTTTTTGCTGAACGATTTTCGCGTCATCGATAATTTCCTCGTTTTCGTCTGTCATTTTGTCGACGATAATTATTTTATTGAAATTCTCGCCGGGCGTTAAAACTTCGAGTTTATCGCCTTTTTTAAAACGGTTACGCATTTCCGCAACGAAATAACCGTTATCGTTCGTCCCCTCCGTAACAACGGCGGCGAACTGCTTTTCTCCCGCCGACTGAGAATCGGAATAATTGACGGTTTCCGTGTTTCCGCCGAGCATATAAGCCGTGGTAAAAACCCTGTGATTCGTCTTTAAAAGTTCATCGTAAAACGTTTCATTTTCTTTGTATTTATCGCCGATTTTGTAATATTCGTCAATTGCTCTTCTATATGCGTTTATGACCGTTGCGAGATAGTATTCGCTTTTCATTCTGCCCTCGATTTTCAAAGAGCAGATTCCCGCTTTTGCCATCTCGTCGATATGATCTATCATATTCAGATCTTTGCTGTTGAGGATATACGAACCTCTTTCGTCCTCTTCGATACCGAAAAACTCCCCGCCTTTGGACTTTTCTCTGAGTTCATATTGCCAGCGGCAAGCCTGAACGCATTCGCCGCGGTTTGCGTCTCTGCCGTTGAAATAGTTGGAAAGCAGGCATCTGCCGCTATACGAAATGCACATTGCTCCGTGAACAAAGGCTTCAAGCTGAGTTTCCGGGCAAAAATCGGATATTTCTTTGATTTCCGCAAGCGAAAGTTCTCTTGCGAGAACTACTCTTTCAAGCCCCTGTTCGCCCCAGAATTTAACCGCGTATTTATTAAGCGTATTCGCCTGCGTTGATAAATGAATCTTCAACTTAGGCGCGACCGCCTTACACAAAGAGATAAGCCCGACGTCCGTTATCAAAACCGCATCGACCCCGATTTTTTCTAAGAAACGGAAATAATCCACCGCTTTTTCAAAATCGGAATTTCTCGCAAAAATGTTGACGGTAACGTAGATTTTGACGTTTTTTACGTGAGCGAATTTAACCGCTTCGATAAGCTCTTCGTCCGTAAAATTATCCGAAAAAGCTCTCAGCGAAAAACTCTTTCCTCCGAGATAAACGGCGTCCGCCCCGTAATAAACGGCGGTTTTAAGTTTTGAAAAGTTCCCCGCGGGAGCAAGCAATTCAATTTTTTTCATAATGTCAGTTCTTCTTGTAAGATATGCTTATTCCGTCTCCCGTATCGGAAATGGCGGTTATGAAATCCTCGTCCGACGAAATCATATCGAGAAATTCGCGCATATTGTTTCTTATTGTATTATGTCTGTGAGGAGTTTTAACCTCTCCCGTTATATATCCTCGGAAGAGAACGTTATCGGCAAAAAGCACGCCGCCTTTGTTAAGTCTTGCTTTTATCTTCGGAAAAAGGTTTTTATATTTGGATTTATTGCAATCGAGAAAGACGAAATCAAACCCTCCGTCAAGCTCGTCGACCACTTCTTCCGCATCGCCGAAAAAAGTAAAAACTCTTGAATTTACATTGAATTTTTCAAAGTTTTTCAACGCTTCGTCTTCCGCGGGGCGATATCTTTCTACGGTATATAAAGTCGCTTCGGGGCAAGCCTGCAATAAAGCTATTCCCGAGCAACCCGTAGCCGTTCCGAACTCTAAAATCTTTTTCGGATTAACAAGCTTTGCGGTAAGAATAAGAGAATTGAGACTTTCTCTTAAAATAGTCGCAATTCCCTTTTTCTTATAATCGTCTCTTAAATCCGACAATTCTTTTGAAATTGTATTCTCCGCGTTTTTTAAAACGAGAGATTTAACGTATTCGTGCATTATACTTCCGTTAAAACGGGAATAATCATCGGACTTTTCTTTGTCTTTTTAACAACGAAATTACGAAGATTTTTCCTTATCTGATTTCTTATTTCACCCATATCGCCCACGGATTTCACGTCGAACGAATTAACGGTTTTTGTTACGATGTTTTTCGCTTCGGCAACCTGAGCTTCCGATAAAATCGAGCCTTTGTTGATTATATCCGGACCTTGAACGATTTCGCCCGTATCCTCCGACACACAGCAAACGGCGATAATCAAGCCGTCTTCGGCAAGGTGCTTTCTGTCCTTGACGACGTTTTCGCTGTCGTCGATGGAAAGCCCGTCGATATATCTCGTACCCGACTGGAATCTGTCGCCGCGTTTCATACTCTTAGGCGTAATCTCGATCGTGTCGCCGATATCCGCGATAAGCATATTGCTTTCTTTCATTCCTATTTCTTTGGCTAAACGGCAATGTTTTTTCAGATGTCTGTACTCGCCGTGAACGGGAATAAAGAATTTCGGTTTTAAAAGCGTATGCAGCGTTTTGAGTTCTTCCTGGCATGCGTGACCCGAAACATGTATTTTCGTTATAGATTTGTAAACTACATCCGCGCCTTTTCTGTAAAGGTTGTTTATGACCTGATAAATGCTTCTCTCGTTGCCCGGAATAGGCGAAGCGGAAATGATTATTGTGTCGTTATTTCCGACCTGAACCTGATTGTATTCTCCCGCAGCCATTCTCGTAAGCGCGCTCATAGGCTCGCCCTGACTCCCGGTAGACACGATAACGAGATCCTTATCGGCGTAATTTTTGATTTTTTCTATATCCACAACGAGATTTTCGGGTATCGAAATTTCGTTTACTCTCGTTGCCGCGTCGACGACGTTAAGCATACTTCTGCCCGAAAAAGCGATTTTTCTCTTATGTTTTTCGGCAAGATTGATTATCTGCTGCAATCTGTGAACGTTTGTAGCGAAAGTCGCAACGATAAGTCTTCTTTTAGCGTTATCGGCGAAAAGTCTGTCCAAAGTCTCTCCTACGACGTGTTCGCTCATAGTGTAGCCTTCCTGCTCCACATTCGTCGATTCGCACAAAAGAAGAGTTACGCCCTTTTTACCAATCTCCGAAATTCTCGGAATATCGATCATCTCGCCGTTTATGGGCGTTAAATCTATCTTGAAATCGCCCGAATGGTATACAAGACCTACTGGCGTGTTTATCGCAAGCGCGCAGCTTCCCGGGATTGAATGGTTGACATGAACGAATTCAACCGAGAAACAGCCGAGTTTCACCACTCCCGAGGGTTTTACGCAATTAAGCGAATAATTCTGAACCCTTTGTTCTATAAGCTTATGCTCGCAAAGCATAAGAGTTAATTTCGTTCCGTAAACGGGAACGTTGATTTCTTTTAAAACGTACGGGAGACCGCCTATATGGTCTTCGTGTCCGTGCGTAAGCACTATTCCTCTTATTCTGTCCTTATTCTGAACAAGATAAGATATATCGGGTATCAGAAGATCGATTCCGGGCATATCCGCATTCGGAAAGGTCAGCCCCGCGTCGATTATTATGATATCCTTACCGTATTCGAGGGCGGTCATATTCTTTCCTATTTCGCCTACGCCGCCCAGAAATCTGACTTTTAAAGATTTTTTGTTGTTCAATTTTGTTTACTCCGTTTTTACGGGAGACACGAAAAGTTGCCCGAACAAAAATTTATTCGGGCATATAATATCAATTTTCTATTTCTTCGATACTTTTAATAATCTTTTCCTTTATCTCCGTGAATTTTGTTAATTTTGCTTTTTCTCCGTCGATCAAAGCCTTGGGAGCTTTGGCGACGAATCCCTGATTGGAGAGTTTGCTCTCCGCTCTCTTTATTTCGTTTTCGGTTTTTTCAAGCTCGGCTTTGAGTCTCGCAAGCTCTTTTTCGTAGTCTACAAGTTCGCCGAGCGGAATATAAATTTCCGCGCCGTCGAGAATCTTGGAAACGACCTTTTCGCCGATAACGTCCTTATTCGCAACGTATTTGATTTCGCCTACGTTAGCGAGCTTGCGAATGTAAGAAGCTCCGTTTTCGATAAGTCTCTTGTTTTCCGTAACGACGTAAATATCGACCTTAGCCGAAGGCGCAGCTCCCGTTTCCGCTTTGATGTTTCTTATAGACTTAATGATGTCCATAATTTTCTCGGTTGCCGATCTTTCTTTTCTGTAAGCAAGCTTCGAGTTGTATTTCGGGAAATCGGAAACCATAATGCTACCCGTAGTTTCGGGAATATGGTCGTAAATCTCTTCGGTTACGAACGGAATGAACGGATGAAGGAGTTTGAGCATATTCTTTAACACATAGCACAGAACGCTTACCGTGTTATCCTTCTTTTCGTTATCCTCTCCGTACAAAACAGGCTTGCAAAGTTCGATATACCAGTCGCAGAAATCCGACCAGACGAAATCCTGCAAAGCCGCGCAAGCAAGACCTATCTCGTATTTTTCCATATTGACCGTTACGTCTTTGACAACCGAATTAAGTTTCGAAATAATCCATTTGTCTGCGGGAACGAGCTTGATTTCGGAAAGTTCGGTTTTGATTTTTCTTCCTTCACAGTTCATAAACACGAAACGCGAAGCGTTCCATATCTTGTTGATGAAATTTCTGCATCCTTCGAGTTTCTCTGCGGAATATCTTATATCGTTGCCCGCGGAAATACCGTTAAGAAGACAATATCTCAGAGTGTCCGCGCCGTACTTATCGATAATTTCGAGCGGGTCTACGCCGTTTCCGAGAGATTTGCTCATCTTTCTGCCCTGCGAATCCCTTACGATACCGTGAATCAGAACGTCCTTGAAAGGAATTCTGTCCATATGCTCTATACCGCTGAAAATCATTCTTGCTACCCAGAAGAAAATTATGTCGTAAGCGGTAACGAGAACGTCGGTAGGATAGAAATATTCGAGATCTTCCGTTTTATCGGGATAACCGAGCGTGGAGAACGGCCAGAGAGCCGAACTGAACCAGGTGTCGAGAACGTCCTCGTCCTGACGGAATTTCTTTCCTCCGCACTTCGGGCAAACCGTAGGTTCTTCTTTCGCAACGACGGTTTCTCCGCAATCTTCGCAGTAATAAGCGGGTATTCTGTGTCCCCACCAGAGCTGACGGGAAATACACCAGTCCTTGATGTTCTCCATCCAGTTGTAGTATATTTTCGTAAATCTCGGCGGAGTGAATTTGATACTCTTCTTTCTTACAGCCGAAATAGCGGGTTTCGCGAGAGGCTCCATCTTTACGAACCACTGTTTTGAAACGATAGGCTCGACGGTGTCGTGACAACGATAACAATGTCCGACGTTGTGCGCGTGCGGCTCGATTTTTTCGAGATTTCCGAGAGCCTGAAGTTCTTTAACGACGGCTTCTCTGCACTCGTAACGCGTCATTCCGTTATATTTGCCCGCATTTTCGTTCATAACCGCTCCGTCGTCCATAACGCGGATTACGGGAAGCGAATGACGAAGACCGACTTCGAAGTCGTTCGGGTCGTGAGCGGGAGTTATTTTAACTGCGCCCGTGCCGAATTCCATATCGACGTAATCATCCGCAACGACGGGGATTTCTCTGCCGACGATGGGAAGAATAAGCGTTTTTCCTACGATATCTTTATATCTCGGATCTTTGGGATTTACGGCTACCGCGGTATCTCCGAACATTGTTTCGGGTCTCGTCGTTGCAACGATGAGATACTTATCGCTGTCCTTCAGATAATAACGAAGGTGCCAGAAGAAAGACGGTTCTTCGGTATACTCCACTTCTGCGTCCGAAAGTGCGGTTTTACAGCAGGGACACCAGTTGATTATTCTCTTTCCCTGATAAATCAAACCTTTGTTATAAAGATTTACGAAAACCTCTTTAACCGCTTTCGAGCATTTTTCGTCCATCGTGAAAGCAAGTCTCGACCAGTCGCACGAAGAACCGAGCCTTTTGAGCTGTTCGACGATTCTGCCGCCGTACTTATTTTTCCAAGCCCAGGCTCTCTCGAGAAATCCCTCTCTGCCGACCTGTTCTTTGGTAAGACCTTCGGCTTTCATCTGATCGACGATTTTCACCTCGGTCGCAATAGACGCGTGATCGGTTCCGGGAAGCCATAAAGCCTCGTAACCCTGCATTCTCTTGAAACGAATGATGCTGTCCTGAATAGATTCGTCGAGAGCGTGACCGATATGAAGCTGACCGGTAATGTTCGGCGGCGGCATAACGATTGTGAAAGGAATTTTTTCTCTGTTCGGGTGTGCGGTAAAGTATCCTTTATCTACCCATTCCTTATAAATTCTCTCCTCGAAATCTTGCGGATTGTAGGTTTTGTTCATCTCCATAATTCTTTCTCCGAAAAAGTTATAACTCTTGTATTATATTATAAATTACTTTAATTGTCAAATAAATGCGGGGTCGCATATGATATAATAACCAAAGTATTTGCGCCGATTCGACTTATTTTTGTCGACCGACAAATTAAGCCGTACGGAAAAGCGGACTTTCGGTTAAAGGAGTTTTGTATATGAAAAAAATCACGGCGATTTTTCTCGTCGCCTGCTCTCTTCTCTTTTCCCTTGCATCCTGCGGCGAAAACAAGAAAAACGAGCTTAAAAAAATTCGCGTAAACGAAGTAACTCATTCTATCTTTTACGCGCCGCTTTATATCGCGATAGAAAACGAATTCTTCAAACAGGAAGGACTTGAAATCGAGCTTACGAACGGCGGCGGATCCGATAAATCGATGACCGCTTTATTGTCGGGAAACGCCGACATAGGTCTTATGGGCGTGGAAGCCGCAATATACGTTTTCAAGGAAGGCAAAGCCGATTATCCTAAAGTTTTCGGGCAGCTCACCAAACGCGACGGCTCGTTCCTCGTATCGAGAAAAGCCGAACCCGATTTCAGATGGGAAAATCTCGAAAATAAAACCGTTCTTGCGGGAAGAACGGGCGGCGTACCCGCGATGACGTTCGAATACGTCGTAAACAAACACGGGCTTTATAACGGCAAAAACATAACGCTTAACAACGACGTCGCCTTCAATCTTATGGGTCCCTCTTTCGAAGGCGGCACGGGCGATTACACAACGCTTTTCGAACCTCTCGCGAGCGAATACGCAAAAGCCGGAAAAGGCTATATCGTCGCTTCCGTCGGTAAAGAAAGCGGAGAAATCCCCTACACCGCGTTTATGTCCGCGAAAAGCTATATCGAAAAGAACGGCGAAATAATCGAAAAATTTCTCACCGCGCTTCAGAAAGCCGTAAAATATCTCGAAGAAACCGACAAGAAAACCGTTGCCGAAAGTATTTTGAAACAATTTCCCGGCACGGAACTCGCTTCGGTTACGGATGCCTTGGAAAGCTATTTATCCATAGACGCCTGGACGAAAAATATGGCTATGACCGAATTTGCTTTCGATAATCTTCAATCGGTTATGCAAAACGCGGGAGAACTCGACGAAAAAATAAATTGCGGCGACATAAATTATACCGAAATCGCCGAAAAAGTATACAAAAAAATCTACGGCTAAATAACAAACAAGGAAACGCTAAAGATGAACGAAATACTCAAGCTGGAAAACGTTTCCCTTGCCTATCAGACGGATACCGACGAAATTCTCGCGCTCAATTCGATTTCGTTTGACGTCAAAAGAGGAGAATTCGTCGCGATCATCGGTCCGTCGGGATGTGGAAAAACAAGTATTCTTTCCATAATAGCGGGGCTTTTGAAGCCGAGCGGCGGAAAGGTTACGCTTTGCGGCAAGGAAGTAAAAAAAGGTAAAACGTCGATAGGATATATGCTTCAGAAAGACGAATTGTTCCCTTGGCGGACAATCGAAGAAAACGCGTATCTCCCGCTCGAAGTGAAGAAAAACAAAAGTAAAACGGAAAAAGACAAAGTCGCCGCTTTGCTGAAAAAATACGGCTTGTGGGAATTTCGTAAGAAATATCCTTCGCAACTGTCGGGAGGAATGCGCCAGCGCGCCGCCTTAATTCGCACGATGGCTTCTTCGCCCGATCTTTTGCTTTTAGACGAGCCGTTTTCCGCGTTGGATTATCAAACCAGACTTTCGGTTTGCGACGATTTATACGATATAATCAAAAAAGAAAAGAAAACAGCTCTCCTCGTCACGCACGATATTTCGGAAGCTTTATCTACGGCGGACAGAATCGTCGTACTCACGAAAAGACCGTCCAAAGTGCTTAATATTCATATAATCGACCTCGATAAAACGGCAACGCCTCTGAAACGAAGAGAAGATCCGCGTTTTTCGGGCTGGTTCGAAAGAATGTGGAGGGAGCTTAACTATGAAAAATAAAAACAATTTCTCAAAAGGAAGACTGCTCTATCTCAAAAAGAAGAGAAACTCGGGTATTTTCGTTGTTTTTATGCGAATTTTCGTTCTTTGCGCGTTCCTCGCGCTCTGGGAACTTTTCGCCGTGACGGGAGTTACCGACAGTTTCTTATCGAGTAGCCCTTCGAGAATAGCAAAAACGCTTAAAGAACTTTTTACGACGGGCGAATTGTGGATTCATATCGGCACGACGGTTTACGAAACGGTTATAGGTTTTATAATCGCCACCGCGCTGGGAACTCTTATCGCCTTAGGCTTATGGTGGTCGGAAAACTTCAGAAAAATCGCCGAGCCATACATTATCGTACTTAATTCTCTGCCAAAAATCGCTCTCGGGCCGATTATAATCGTATGGTTCGGCAGCGGAACGAAATCGATAGTATTTATGACGGTGATAATAACGATAATCGTTACAATCATAACTATGCAGAACGGTTTTCTCGCAACGGACAAAGGGAAAATTATGCTCCTCGAATCTATGGGCGCGGGAAAAACCACTATTATGAAAAAACTCGTTATCCCGCAAAGCATACCGACTTTTATATCCTGTCTCAAAATCAATGTCGGAATGGCCTGGATAGGTTCGATAATGGGCGAATATCTCACCTCTAAACAAGGAATAGGCTATCTGATAGTTTACGGCGGTCAGGTTTTCAAGCTCGACCTCGTAATGGCGTCGACGGTAATTTTGTGTCTCCTTGCGGGCGCAATGTACGCCCTTGTCGCTCTTTTCGAAAAATTAACGACAAAGCGATAAATACGAAATAAGCAAAACCGAATATGCCGATTATCGGATAGATTTTTTCGATAAACCCGGAAAATCCGTAAGCGGAAAGCATAAAGAAGACGAGCGAAATTGTAATTTTCCGCAAAACGCTCGTCTTCCCTTTCGTAACGGAAAACGCCGAATAAACCGCCGTGACAAGACTTGTAAAAATCGAAATAAAAGTCATAATTTCGGAGAAAACCGAAAGAACGGGGTTTACGCGAACGACGTTCAAAAAAGGCATATCTCCCCTTTCCCCGATTACGCAAACCGAAATACAGGCTATACACATAACCAGCGAAAGGGAAACGACAAAAGAAACGAGAACTTTTTCTTTCGAAGATAATTTTCCGCACGAATCGGTTATAACCATCGAAGAAAGAAGGCAATTTATTCCGACGTAAAGCATGGGATAAAACCGCCCTTTATCGCTTAACGGGCTTAAAGGAATATCGATCGGTTTTTTGAAAATTACCGAAAAAATGACGACGCATATAACGACTATCGGCACGGCAAAAGAAGAAAAAATTTTCATCGAAGTTATACCTTTGCAAGATATAAAAATTGCAAAAATCACTGTAATAATCGTTAATATTTTAAAGTTTTTCATTTTTGGAAACAACTCTTCGAAGAAGGCGTTCAGCGCCGCCGTCATACACGAAGCGATGATTATTCCCAAAAGCGCAATAAGCGTTTTTACCACTTTAAAAGTAAAACCATCGGGTGAAAAAGACAATAAAAGTATGTAAGCAAAAAAGAATATCAGCGAACAATAAATCCCCGACAAAGACAAATCGTTACAGAAAAAAACCTGTATTTCTTTCCCCGTTATAAAACCCGCACCGATCACGCTGCCGATAATCGTCAGCGAAACGCCGAAAACGTTTAAAAAAAGCTTTTTCATATTATAAATCTATGAAAAAGCTTTTCGATTTAGTTTTAATTCCGATTATTTTTTATACTTGACGTTGCACTCCCCGCCGAGTTCCTCGATCGCGTTTTTGAGTTCTTTGAAGTCGTAATAAGTAATTCCGTCCTTTTTTATCAGCTCTTCGAGAATCGGCAATGCCCTGTCGTCTCCGTACCTCGCGACGTAAGCGGCGTTCAAAGAAAGATTCTTCTCGTCGTTTTTAAGTTCGTCGCATAAAATGCCGAAAATCCTGTCGTCCGGCGACGTTCTCGACATTATTTCGACAAAATTCCCTTTTCGCGGCGAATTCTTATTGTCGGAATATACCGAAATGAGTTTTTCCTTTACTTTATCCCCGTTATCTCTTAAAAGTTCGGTGAGCGATTCTGTAAGGCTTTCGCCCGCCCCTTCGTCCGCGATTATGTCAAGAAATCTTTCGAGATACTCTTTCGGAACGTCCGCGCCGAGCATATTCACGCAATAAGTAGCAAGTTCGTCGTCCGAGGTCGTCGCGATAAGATCGCAAAGTTTATCGTTGATTCCGTCTCTCGATTCGATTTCGTCGCATAAGAAGTCGGAAACGTCGTTTCCGTTTTTCACGCTTTCTTTCAAAGCCGCGATAAGCTCGTCGTCGCCGAACGCTTTGAAATACTCTTCGGGACTTTTCCCTCCGAGTTTTTCGTTGGGCGTTTTTCCGAATTCCGCGTATAATTCCGGTATCTGATTTTCTATTTCCTCCTCGGACATTTTACCAAGATTTTCAGCTAAGTATTTTTTGAAAAACGTTTCAAAAAGCCCGTCAATATCAGTCATTTTTCCTTTCGTCTACATAAGCCGTAAGCTTTGCGACATCCTCCTTCGTCGTATCGAAATATCTGTATAATGCCGCCTTGTCGGCATGATGATTTATTCCGGAATAAATAAACATTACGCACGCGATAACTCTCGAATCGCTAAATTCTTTAAAGCCGCCGCTCAGTCTCATAGCCGCTTCGAGTTCGGTCGCTCCCGCAACGAGTTTTTTGAAGTCCTTATCGAAATAAACGGAAATTCTGCCTGCGGCAATGGCGTAAGCCTGTCTGAAAGCAGACGAAACGTCCGCTCCGAAAGTCGGTATAATCGTCTTTATTTTCTTGAATATATTAGAATAAACTATAGGCGTTTCTTCTTTATCCTTTACCACCCCGGATTCGACAAAGAGCGTATAAATTCTTATTTTTATATCGTCCGTAATAGCGGGATTGACAAGTTGCGTCTTAAGTTTTTCCACGAGCGCGGTCTTTTTGTTTTTCACCGCGTAAATAGCTATAGCAATCTGCGCAGTCTGATTGCCGCAGTAAAAACACCAGTCGAAAATTTCGGAAATATAATCGTCCGTATACCCGTTTTTCTTCGCCGTACCCGTAAAAAGCTTTTTCAAAACTTCGAGACGGCGATCGACTTCGGCTTTCTGAATTTCGAAAATAAGAGGTAAACGCTTGGGAACGGATTTGTCGCCGTCAACCGCTCTTTGCGCTATTCTCAGATAATAAAGCGCGACGGGATTCATCGAATAAATATACGCCTTTTTAAGACAGGATACGGCTTTCTCCTTTTCTTTCAGATTATAGAACAATAATCCCCTCAAATAGGAACAGTTCGTATCTTCGGGGGCAAGACGCATAATTTTTTCCGAAACGTCGAGAGCCTCTCTGAAATATCCGAAATCGCACAAGACAACCATTTTTTTATTGAGAAATTCGGTGTCGTCGGAATCGGTTTCGAGAAACGAATTGAAGTATTTTTCGACTTTTTCCGCGTTTCCCGTCTGCGTAAGGCAATTAAAAAGCAAATTATACGAGTTTATATCTTTATTGTTTAAAGAAATCGCTTTTTCGAGAATTTCCTCGGCTTCGTAGTCTCTGTCGAGACAAAAAAGACCATAAGCCTTTTCATACAAAGCTTTGGCGTAATACTCGCTTTTCTCCGAGACTTCGTCGACGAGTTTTATTGCGGAAATATAATCTTCCGCTTTATTTTTCTCAACCGCTTCGAAATAATTCTTTTCGTCTTTTTCGGCGGATTCCGATTCGCTCGAAATGACTTTGAATCCCGGTTTATCGAAACCCGAAACGGAATCGACGTAATCGTCGAGGATATCGTCGTAAACGCACGCTCCGAGATCCCCGAGTTCGAGTTGTTTATTGAAATAAAATCCCGCAAGCTCGATGTTATCAAGGAAAAAGAAGTTTGCCCCGAGACCGTTATAACCGTCTATCGCGTCCGATTTTCTGCAAACCGAAAGAAATCTGAACCAGAAAATAATAGCGTTCTCGTAAAGTCCGAGTTCGGTGTAAATATCCGCGATATGGCACAAAACTTCGGTGTTTTTCGGCTCGGAAGCGGATAAATACAACAACGACGAAAGAGCGCCGACGTAATCGCCGTCGTCGCAATGTCTGTTCGCCCTTTCGTATTCGAACTTCTCGCTTTTTTTGAATTTAAGAATCTTTTCCGACATCTTCCGCTCCGAATAATTTTTCCGCGTCGGCTTTGCTATAAACGTATTTTTTATTGCAAAACTCGCAGGAAACCTCGATTTTTCCTTCTTTATCGATAATATCGTCTATCTCTTTTTTCCCGAGGGAAATAAGAATTTTATCGATATATTCTCTGCTGCAATCGCACTTGTAATTTGTTTCGTATTCCGTAAATTCGTAAGCCCGGAAATACCTTTTTATTATGCCTTCCGCGCCGCCGTCCGCAATCATTTTGCTGACCGACGAAAAGTCGCTTATGAGCTTTTCCGCTTTTTCTATGGCTTCTTCCGAGCAATCGGGAAGCGGCTGTAAAATCACACCACCCGCGCCGAGACATTTTTCGCCTTTAACAAGCACACCTACGGCAATGGCGGTAGGCTGCTGCTCGCTGTAAGCGTAATACGAAGCGAAATCTTCGCCTATCTCGCCGCTTACAAGCCTGCACTTTCCCACATAAGGCTCTTTAAGCCCAAGATTTTTAACGACGGTAATAAATCCGTCTTTGCCGACACCTCCGCCGACGTCAAGCTTTCCTTTCGCGTTAAGCGGCAAATCCGCGTCGGGATTGACAACAGAACCCTTTACGTTAAGTTTTCCGTCCGCGGCGACTACGATTTTCCCGCAAACGCCTTTTCCGTCGATTGTTATCGAAAGTTTTTCGTTTTCGTCTTTCAATCCGCTTGCCATAAACGCAGCCACGGTCAGAGTTCTGCCGAGAGCGGCTGCCGAAAGCGGAGAAAGCTTATGATACTCTATCGCTTTTCCGACTATATCCGTCGTATCTAAAACGGACAGAGAAATCTGCCCGTCATATATCAAAGTTTTGTAAATTTTACCCATTTTATATAAATCCGAACAGCTTATTTAATGGCGAAACGCTGCGGCTTCTTACTTTTTTACTGTTTTTTACTTTTTTATCGCGACGAAATTCCATCTCTCGTCGGCATCTTGAAGTTCGCCTTGATTTTTCCCGAAAAGTTCCGCAATTTCAAAAGCGTTTTCTTTTAAAACGCTTTTGATAAAATCAAGCTCGTGAGCGTACTGGACGTGAACTTCGTCTTTTCTCACGTATTTATCCCCGTCTTTTATAAAAAACGTAAGGCTCATCGTAAGCTTATCGCCGTTTAGTTCGTTGAACCACAGATATGTGAGTTCGTCGAGATCCTCGGCGAAAACATTACCCGCGATCACGTTTTTCAGTTTGTATACGGATGAAACGTCGAAAATAAGCACACCGCCTTTTTTTAAATTCTTAGAAATAGCGGCAACGGTTTTTTTCAGTTTCTTTCCGTCGAGATAATTAAACCCGTCGTTTATAACGGTTACGATATCGAGCTTATCGAAACTTGTGAAATTCGTAAGGTTTTGCAGCCGATATTCGATCGAAAGCCCCTCTTTCGCGGATTTTCTCTGCGCTTCGATAAGCATTTCTTCCGATAAATCGCACCCGAAAACGTCGAATCCTCCCTTTTTAAGCTTTCTTGTGAAAAAACCGCTTCCGCAAGCGAGGTCGGCGCATTTTCTGCCAGCGGAATACTTTTCCGCAAGCCTTAAAACTCTGTCTCCCCACTCCTCATAACCGTCTTCTTCGGCGAGCTTTTCATAATAACGGGCGAGCGCCGAATAAGCTTTTCCGACGCCCGTTTCGTCGTTATTTATCATTTTTTATCCTTTTTGTCGTCGGAAGCGTTTATATCGTCTTTTTTATCCGATTTATCCGACTTATTCGCTTTTTTCGTTTTATCGTCCGATTCCTCGTTCGCTTTGACGTCCTCGTCTTTCATAAGATCGTCGATAGTCTCGGGCGAGTCGTCATCGTGAGCGTGTTCTTCGGCGTACTTATCGCTGTCCTTACGCATAGCTTCTTTGGTTTCCTCGAGCTTTTCAAGGTCCTTTCTGCTGAAAGAAGTCGGCAATTCGTAAAGTTCAACGTCGTAATCGGTAACGGGTTTAATTCTCGAAGTAAGTTTTGTCTTTTCGATAATAAGCTCTTCCCCGTCGTTTTCTGTAGCGTTACGTTTATAAATACCTCTGTTTTTCTTGGCTCCCGGCACTTTGTCGTTGATAAATTTATCGAATACCCAGTTGGAATAGTCTGTCCATATAAGCATAAATATCGACAACCCCCAAACTGCGATAAGAACGATCACGAGCGACATTAAAAGCGGAACGCCGATAAAAATAAGAAGGAACGGCACAACCGCAAGGAATGCGAAAAATATGTTGGTCGGAACGAGGGCGATCGTCAAAATAAAGGAGTTCTTTATGAGTTTTCCGAACGAAAGCTTGTACGTAACGCCGAGGGTTATCATATAGAGAACCATTATCGTAACGATGCCCATAACGAGATAAGTCACGATCTGCGCCACGATCAGAAGCCATCTTATGCCCGAAGCCGTATCGATAAGTATCTGCGAGAGATTTACCGAAATAACGGAAAAGCCCATTATTACCGTGTAAAACAAAAGCGAAAAGAATACTACGAAATAGTTCTGTTTAACACCTTTCCAGAAATCGCTTCCTACGATAACGCCTTCCGCCCAGATCATATTACGCATAACGTAAAATCCACCGGACAACCCCACCGCGCCGACGGCAACACCTATAATCACATACTTGAAAAACTCGATGCTCGTGTTAAGCGAAAGCGTTGCGGTAAGACCGAAAACGGAAGGATACGAGGGATAACCTATGCCCATATTCTGAGCGAAAGGATATTGCGATACCAGATACGCCTTATACATATACGTAAATATGCATAAAGCGACTAAAGGTAACAAAAACAAAAGCGTAAGCAAATTAAGCTTGAAATGTTTACCCGTGTTCGTTTTAAAAACATCCCACCCGAGTTGCCATCTGTTGGTCGGTAATGTGGAAGCGGCGTAAGTTTCAGAACGCTCCGGTCCCTCGATCAATCTTGTAATAAAGCCTTTTTTAGCCATTTTTACCTCTTTCAAACAAAGCTTTTTGCCTTGGTTGAATACATTTTTTTGAAATACTCTATATATAATATACTAAATAGCTAAATTACACAAACGTTTACGGCAAAATTGTCGAAAAAAAATTAGATTTCACAAAGAGGTAATATGAAACAAAGAATTTTTAAAGGCGCAGCAACCGCCCTTTACACACCGTTTACCGACGGTAAACCCGATTTAAACGCTCTTTCCGAACTTATAGAACGGCAAATCTCCCAAAAAATCGACGCACTCGTCGTTCTGGGTACTACGGGAGAAAGCCCGACCGTAAACGACAAAGAAAGGACGGAAATAATAAAAACCGCCGTTAAACAAGCCAAAAAACGCGTTCCGATAATCGTCGGTTGCGGTTCAAACTGCACCGCCCGTTTTATCGAACTTACAAACCGCGCAAAAATGCTCGGCGCGGACGCAGCTCTTGCCGTTACGCCTTACTACAACAAATGCAACGAAGAAGGTCTGTTCCGTCACTACGCGGCGGCGGACAAAATCTGCAAGTTCCCGACGATAGTTTACAACGTTCCGTCGAGAACGGGTTTAAACGTCAGACCCGAAACTTATAAAAAACTTGCGGAAATAGATTCGGTCGTCGGGATAAAGGAAGCTTGTACGGACTTAAAACAAATCGACGGAGATTTTAAAACGCTCGGCGGATATCTTCCGATTTACTGCGGCTCGGACGAAATGAATTTCGAGTTTTTCAGGCGAGGAGCAAGCGGAACCATATCGGTTTTATCAAACATAATTCCTTTGAAAATTCACAATTATTTCTACAATTTTGAAAGAGATTACAAAAATGAGAAAAACGATAAAGATTATATTTTCGAAAAGTTGTCTAACCTTCTTTTTTCGGACGTAAACCCTATTCCTCTGAAAGCCTTAGCTGAAAAATACCATAAGAAAGGGTACGAATTAAGGCTTCCTTTAACCAAACTTTGCGAAAGTAAAAAACAAAAACTATATGAAGAATTCGACAAGTTGTTAAAGTTATTGAAGGAGACAGATTAAAAATGAAAAATATCATAATCAGCGGGATAAACGGTAAAATGGGTAATTACGTTTACCTTTCGGGAACGGAACAAAACCTTAACGTCGTTTGCGGCGTGGATAAGATAAAAAGCGAAAAAATAAACTGCCCCGTTTACTCGTCGTTCGAAGAGATTACGCAAACCGCGGACGTCGTTATAGACTTTTCTTCGCCGTCAAATCTTTCGGGGCTTCTCGATTACTGCACTAAAACAAAAACGCCGCTCGTCATTTGCACCACGGGATACTCTCCCGAGGATGAAAATGAGATTTCAAACGCCGCTTCGGCGATACCGATTTTAAAAACAGCGAATACCTCGCTCGGCGTTTCATTATTTATAAAAAACGTCGCAGATACCGCCGCAAAACTCCCCGATTACGACATTGAAATAGTCGAAAAACACCACAAAACAAAAAAAGATTCCCCGTCTGGCACGGCAAAAAGAATAATAAACTCGCTTCTTAAAATAAGGCAAAACGCCGATATCGTTTACGGCAGAAAGGGAGAAAACGCTTGCACAAACGGCGAAATCGGCGTACATTCGGTACGCGGCGGTTCTGTCGTCGGCGAACATACCGTTTATTTCTTCGGCAGACACGATTATATTTCGATAACCCACTCTGCGCTCGATAAAAAGCTTTTCTCCGACGGCGCAATCGAAGCCGCCCGATTTATAACAACAAAAACGAAAGGATTATACAGCGAAAAAGATCTTTTCGGATTTTAAATTTTCATTGCAAAAACACGAACATATGTTTGACATCGTTTTTTCAGTATGATATAATTAAGAAAAACGAACAAATGTTTGCATATGATAGACTCCAAAAGACTGAAAATTTTAACCGAAAGCGCGAAATACGACGTATCGTGTTCCTCTTCGGGTTCGAACCGCAAAAATAAAGCAGGCGGACTCGGCAATGCCGAATTCGGCGGAATCTGCCATTCTTTTACCGAAGACGGCAGATGTATTTCTCTGCTCAAAATTCTGATGACGAATAAGTGTATGTACGATTGCCAGTACTGCGTAAACAGGCGCAGTAACGACGTTCCGCGCGCCGAAGCAACGCCCGACGAAATATGCGAGCTTGTTATAAGTTTTTACAAGCGCAACTATATCGAAGGATTGTTTTTATCTTCCGCGATTCAGCACTCGCCCGACGCGACTATGGAAAAGCTGCTCGAAATCGTCAAAAAGCTGAGAAAAGCTTACAATTTTAACGGGTATATTCATTTGAAAGGCATACCCGCGGCGGATAATCAACTTATCCGAAAAGCGGGAGAATATGCGGACAGAATGAGCTTCAATATCGAATTGCCGTCCGAAAAAAGCCTTAAACTCCTTGCTCCGCAGAAATCAAAACAAGCCATTTTATTGCCTATGGGCAATATGGCAGAAGAATATCGCGAGGCAAAACGCATAAAATACGAAGGATTTTTACCTGCGGGGCAAACCACGCAAATGATCGTCGGCGCGTCTCCCGAATCGGACGGACAAATTATACGCCTTACGCAGGCGTTATACAAAAAATACACCTTGAAAAGAGTTTACTTTTCTTCGTACGTCCCCGCAAATTACTCAAACTCCAACCTACCCGTGTTGCCGGTAGGTCTTCTTCGGGAACACAGACTTTATCAAGCCGACTGGCTTTTGAGATTTTACGGCTTTACCGCAGACGAAATTCTGGATGAAAACGAAAACCTTTCGGAAGAATACGACCCTAAATGCGGCTGGGCAATACGTCACCCCGAATTTTTCCCGGTGGAGGTCAACACCGCTCCGCCCGAGATTTTGTTGCGAGTTCCCGGGATAGGCTTTAAAAGCGCGTATAAAATCGTTCAGGCAAGGAAATTCGCCCGTCTCGATTTTGCCGCCCTTGCAAAAATGCGTGTTGTTTTAAAGCGAGCCAAAAATTTTATAACCTGCTCCGGGAAATTTTTCGGAACGGAAAATCTTTCTCTCATAAAAAAAGATCTTCTGCTCGAATGTAAAACCGAACCCGAACAACTTTCCTTGTTTTCAACGAGCGAGGTATCGACAAGCATAATATCGGGGCAACTGTGAAAACACTGATTTAAAAAAAAATTATGAAAACATATTTATTCGACGGAAGCAAAAACGGTTTATTTACCTGTGTTTTTGAAAGTTTTTACAGAAAAGAAAAGCCCTGTCGCGTAACGAATGAAGCGTGCCAGACCGGGCTTTTGGACGAAATTGTGAAAATAGAGACGGACAATGAAAAATCCGAAAGAGTTTATAATTGCGTTAAACAATGCAAAACGAAATATATCGTTTCGGATTTGAAAACAGCTTTTAAAAGCGGAGACAAAAACCGTTTCGATACGATTTTCTTTTATCTGAAAACGGTAATCGAAAATAAGACCGCGGACGTTTCAACCGCTTTTTCGCTTAGCGAAGTTCTCGCTTTTAACGACCTGAAATCGCGTATTTTTTATGAAATGCACCGTTTTAAAGGTTTTTTACGCTTTATGGAGACCAAAGACGGCTATTTTTACGCTTGCTACGAACCCGATAACGACATAACGGAACTGCTCGTTCCTCACTTCAAAGCAAGGCTCGGCTCGCCTTTTATAATTCACGACGTTAAAAGAAATATAATCGCACTTTGCAACGGAAAAGAATATCGCATTGTCTTCGGCGGCGAAACCCCGGTTACGGTGTTTCTGTCCGAAAACGAATGCGATTTACAGAATTTATGGAAAACTTATTATAAAAACGTAAATATCGAAGAAAGAAAAAACGCACGTCTGATGCAGCAATATCTTCCCGAAAGATATTGGAAACATTTATCCGAAAAGCAAGATATTATCGAAGATTTTTAAAGGTTTTACGAAATTCGCAAAACCTTTTTCATTCATAAAATCGTTATCGACATAACCGTTTTGACGGTTTCTCCCGCCTCGGCTACGCCTATATTTTCTTTTTTCGTAAGATCTTCCGTCTGCCCTTCTTTTGAAGGAAGATTTGCCCAGGGTTCTATGCAAACATACGGCGCGTCGGTTTTCGGAGCATGCCAGATACCGACGAAAGGCATATCGGAATATTCCACCTTAACGCCCTTTTTCTCTCCTTTCTTTTCCAATGTAAGGCTTCCCGAGGTGTTTCTCAGAACAACCGCGTCGTCGTCGAAAAGCGAATGATTAAGTTCTAACGCAAAATTCTCGTCCAAATCAAACGGAACGGTTTTATCCGCCATAAGATAGGTTTCGCCGAGAAGTTCTCTTAACGGCTTGCAAGGCGCGTCGAATCTGATTTCGTAATCTTCGAACTTCCCGCCGGCGAACGGAACGTTAAATCCGGGATGCGCGCCGAGCCCGAAATACATCTTCTCTTCGCCCGTGTTTTGCACGGAATACGAAACGATAAGTTTATTCTTTTCGAGTTTAAACGTTATTTTGAAAATAAACCGGAAAGGATAAGACGGTAAAGTTTCGTCGTCGGAGCTTATATTGAAAGTCATTTCTTCAACGCTTTTTTCGCAAAGGTAAAACTTTTTACCTCTCGCGAAACCGTGTCTTTCCAGTTCGTAGGTTTTACCGTTATAAGTATACTTTCCGTCGTAAAGCCTGCCGACTATCGGGAAAAGGTTGTACGCTCTTCCCTTCCAGTATTTCGGATCGCCTTGCCATAAAAATTCGGTTTCGGATTTCTTATGGTATATCGATTTAAGCTGCGCGCCGATATCTTCGACGGAAACCGATAAATATTCGTTTTCAATAGTGTAAATCATAACAAATTATGTTTTTATTCTTCGACGTAGTTCGAAAAGAATTTATTTCCGAGCAAAAATCTATTGATTTCCTCGTTATCGAGAGCAATTAAACTGTCGATAAGCGCGGTAAAATCGGTCGTCATCGACACGGGCGCGTCGCCGTCGGCAAACCTGTCGGATAACTTCTGCATATTCGCGTAAACCGCCACAAGCTTGCTTTCGTCGTCCGTTTCGATTTTATCGAGGCTATCGAACAAATCCAGCAACGCGTTGAATGCCGAAACGGTATCCCTCGCCATAAACCATATCCTGAAAAATACATAGCCCGCGATAATAAACGGGAAACCGATAAGCGTCAATGCCCCGCCTTTCGTTACGATAAACATAACGATTGAAAGAGCTATGCCCAAAACGAATGCAATCGGGAACAAAATAACAAATAATTTCTGTCTTCTCTCTTTGATATCAAACGCGGGCAACAAGTCTTTAAGGCTCTTTTCGAGCTTGCTTCTCTTAACCGACTTTTCTTCTTTGTGATATTCTTCGAGTTCGCCTTCCGAAAGCTGACGTTTGAGATAATACGGTCTGTAAATCTGCTTTATCTCCTTTTTCCCGTCCTGATCGGCAAGGGCAATGGCTTTGTTTATATATTCTTTGTGAGATTCGTCCTTTAAATCGGTGTAATTACGGGTTTTAACGGCAACCATAGCCATAAAAACCTTGTAATCGGAATCGGTAAGTTCAAGCGCTTCGTAAACTTTTTTCTCGGCGTTTTCGTAATCGCCCATTCCGATATATCCGTAAGCCTCGTCTAAAAGAAGCATTTCTTTGTGATAATCGCTACCGTGAGCTTCCTTAAACTCCTCCTTGGTAGCATGTATCGTCGAGTAATACTTCTTTGCCTGAACGGAAGAACACTGCTCTTTACACTCGGGACATACAAACGTCTCGGGCGATAAATTATCGATATAAAATTCCGCTCCGCAGTTAGGGCATCTTGCGTTCGATTCTTTTTCGTTTAATTCTTTGTCGTTCAATTTTTCTTCGCTCATATATTGCTCATATATTTTTTACGCGTATTTACGCGCGGATAATTATTCCCACTCGATCGTTGCCGGCGGCTTGGAAGTGATATCGTAAACTATACGGTTGATATCCTGAACTTCGTTTACGATTCTCGTAGAAATCTTCTCGAGAACGTCGTAAGGAATTCTCGCCCAGTCGGCGGTCATTCCGTCAACGCTCGTAACCGCTCTTAAAGCGAGCGTGTAAGAATACGTTCTGCTGTCTCCCATAACGCCGACCGAACGGCAATTCGTGAGTACCGCAAAATATTGCCAGATTTCTTTGTTCAAGCCCGCTTTGGCGATTTCTTCTCTGTAAATATAATCCGCATCCTGCAAAACTTTGATTTTTTCTCTCGTGATATCTCCGATAATTCTTATCGCAAGTCCCGGACCGGGGAACGGCTGACGCATAACGATATCTTCGGGAAGACCGAGTTCGAAACCGACCTTTCTTACTTCGTCTTTGAAAAGATCTCTCAAAGGCTCGATGATTTCTTTAAAATCTACGACGTCCGGAAGACCTCCTACGTTATGATGCGATTTGATAACCGCGCTCTTTCCCTTTCCGCTTTCGATTACGTCGGGATAAATCGTGCCCTGAACGAGATAATCGACCTTGCCGATCTTCTTCGCCTCGTCCTCGAACACCTTTATAAATTCGCCGCCGATTATCTTACGTTTTGTTTCCGGATCGGAAACTCCGGCAAGTTTATCCAAAAATCTGTCCGCAGAATCGGATTTTATAAGGTTCATTCCCCTTTCGGTTTTGAATACTCTGTAAACGTCGTCCGCTTCGTTCTTGCGAAGAAGACCGTGATCTACGAAAATACAGGTGAGATTGTCGCCCACGGCTCTGTGAACAAGCGTTGCCGCAACCGCGCTGTCAACGCCGCCGCTCATTGCACAAAGGACTTTTTTGTCCCCTACTTTCGCCTTGATTTTCGCAACCTGCTCGGCGACGAAATTCGCCATAGTCCAGTCGCCCGAAACGCGGCAAACATTATAAAGGAAGTTTCTGAGGATAGTCGTTCCCTGCTTGGTGTGCATCACCTCGGGGTGGAATTGAACGCCGTAAAACTTACGCGTTTCGTCCTCCATTGCCGCAACGGGGCAAGTCGCCGTTTTTCCGATAATTTTAAACCCTGCGGGAGCAACGGAAACATAGTCCGTATGGCTCATCCAGCAAACGTTTTTCTTGTCGACGTTTTCGAATATTTTACTGTCCGAATAATCGATATCGCTTTTGCCGTATTCTCTCGTCATCGCACTCTCCACTTTACCGCCGAGCGTGTAAGCCATAAGCTGCGCGCCGTAGCAAATGCCGAGAACGGGAATGCCGAGCTTAAAAATTTCGGGATCGACGTGCGGCGAATTTTCGTCGTAAACGCTGTTCGGTCCCCCCGTGAAAATGATTCCCTTGGGAGCGTACTCTTTAATCTCTTTTACGGTCATATCGCAAGGTTTCAAATCACAGTAAACGCTCTGCTCTCTGACTCTTCTCGCGATCAACTGGTTGTACTGTCCTCCGAAGTCGAGAACCAAAACTCTTTCGTGTTGCATAATTATCCTCTCTTTATTATTCTTCAGTATTTAAAATTTGATTGTTTTTACAATATCCGTTATTCCTGCCCGCTCTCGGAAACTTGCGTGATTTTAAACAAATCGTCAAGTTTCTGAATGTCGTTGTTAAGCTCGTTTTCCCCGCTTTTTATCGTTGAAGCAAACTCGGGAGAAATGTATCTCGCGTAAATACAGACGGCAAGTTCTTTGTCGTTATTATCGAGCGAAAGCCTCACAAGGTGATAAAGCGAACAATCTTCGTTATAATCGTCCGTGGTCTTAAAAGCGACTTCCGCGGCTTTTCCTTTAAGTCCGAGCGAAAGCGCGGCTTCGGCAACTCTTATCGCGTAATAATCGTAAAGGCTGCGATATTTACCGTTCTTTTCACTGTCGGAAAGGGCTTTGAGTTCGGATTTTTTACCGACGACGAGATCCGAACCGTACTCGTTGATCTTGACTTCGTCGTCTGCGGAAATAAGAACGTCGATAAAATCTTTAAGATCGTTAAAAGTCTTCCCTTTGGTGTTATATTGCCTTTCGTAAAGCCTCACGGCGTTTGTTTTCGAGCCGAAATCGTTATACATCTTCCCCATGGTTTTCGGAGAGATTATCACTATAAGCGAAATCGTAACAATCGTTGCCGCAAGAAGAGAAACAACGGTTATAATCGCCGTTTTCAAAATCGTTTTTTTCATCTTTCAACCTTCGTTAATATTGTAACATACGAGAAAATAAAAATCAACTTTATATCATTATGAAATCGTTTAGTTCATAAAATAATCACGAGGAAAGCCATAAATGAAAAAAATTATTACGTTTTTTTTTACTGTAATCGTTCTCTTTTCCGTTTTGTGTTTCGGTTCCTGCGCAAGAAACGACAAAATGGAAAAACTGGTAAGCCAGCTCAGATACGACGTTCTCTACTCTTCTTCCGAAAACTACGAGATTTACGCCTATAAAGAACTGACAGAATTACCCCTTAAAAGCGACGGAAAAATCGGCGAATTAAAAAACGTTTTAACGTTCAAAATAGTTTTCCGGAAAGAAATTTCGTTAAAATCCAGCCCGATAATTCAATTTCGGTTGGACGGAATAAATTACAGAAAAGAATTTGAATACAGACCTCTTTCGAATTACGTTTCCTGCTGTTTAATTCTTCCCTCTATGCCCGAAAATAAACTCGACGTGACAATCGATTTCGATTCCGAAAAACAAACGCACACCCTTTTAACGACGAAAAATAAAAAAACTCTTTCCGAAAAAGATGTTTTAAGTTTTCTGAAAAACACCGAGGACGCAGACGCGAGAAAAATTCTCGACGGCGAAAAGGAATATGAAATACGAATAAGGCTCATATATTCGGACGGATTTAACTGTTATTTCCTCGGATTATATAACGAAGATTTTTCAGTCAATTTTCTTCTGGACGGCGAAACCGGCGAACTGCTCGCGAAAAAAATCTGAAAATAAAGTCCGAAAAATTTGTCGAAAAACGAATAAAGCGGCGAATATTGCCCAAAATAATAACAAAGGAGGAAACAAATGGAGTTCGACAAAACGCAAACATTCAGGAATTTAGCCCGTAGTTTTGCAGGAGAAAGTCAGGCGGGACTTAGATATCAGTTTATCGCGCAACTCGCGCTAAAGCAAGGCTACAAAACTCTTGCGGACGAAATAAAATATATCGCGCATAACGAAACCGCTCACGCTAAGGCTTTTTTCGATCAGATTAACGAAAAAAACGGAAATACCGAAAATATCGATATTTCGGCAGGCTACCCCTTTGAAGGCAATACTATCGAAAACGGTCTTTTGACGGCTGCAAACGCCGAACAAGCCGAAATCGGAATATACCGCGAATTTTCGGCAACGGCTGAAAAAGAGGGGTTTAAGGACATTGCGGATCTCTTTTTAAGAGTTGCGGAAGTTGAAGGTCATCACGAAATTATTTTCAGATACCTTTACGAAAACTTTAAAAACGGCACTTTGTTTTTAAGTAAAGAAAACGTCACTTACGAATGCTCCAACTGCGGTTTTAAATTCACGGCAAAACAAGCTTTCAGCGTATGTCCGTTGTGTAAAGCCAGCCAGGGTTTCGTAAAGTTGCAACTCCCCGAATAAAAATTATGAGAAAGTCAACAGAAAAAAATTGTACTAAAAACACTAAATCCGTTAAGACCAAAAACTGCGGAAAAAATTGTTCCGGCACAAAAGATTGCCACTGATGAACAAAAACGGAAAGAATCCGAAAAGGATCAATCGTAATAAAATGAAATCGTCCTTCGATGTACTCGGCAGCTACACAGGCAGTTATATAGCCGGCAACAACGAAGAACCGGTACAGGACGTGGACGATTTGTAAAGATTTTATTCTCTTTTATTATTTTTTTACGGGCGGAACGCTTTTAACGGCGTTCCGCCCGTAATTTTGTATCCGACATGCAGTTTTATATTCTGCCAATAGTTTTCAGCATAAATCGCGGTTATTCCTTTTTAGTATAAAGAACTTGACGACAGCCACGTCCTGAACGACAGCCGAAACAATCAGAACCAACGCGGGGATTATCGCCAGCGAGCGAATCGAACAACGCGGATTTCCGCCGCAATACTCCGGAAGAATTCTCGAGTTTTTCATATCGACCGCAATTGCGAAACTTACTATTGTCAAAACAGCCGAAGCAATCGTAAAAATTACGGAAATAAACGATAATTCCTGCTTTTTCGTAAAAAAAACAAAAAAACAAAGCGCTGCCGAAATAACGGTTAAGATAAAAGCTATAAGCGCAACAGACGCGAACGGAACGCAGTACGATTTCGCGAAATAATAAAACACGTTCATATCGCCGTAAACCTTATTTGCGGAAGTATATTTTTCAAGCGTCAAGGCGTTGATCACGGCTGAAAACCCGCTTACTTTTATTTCCGTTCCCACATTCGGGCTTGAATTATAGATATAAAGCCAGTTAAAGAAATAACCGAATATCGAAACCGCGCATATTATCGCCGCAATAAGATACATAGGTAAAATTTTATCACGCGATTCTTTGTATTGATTTAAAAGATTTTCCTTTGCCCTTCTTTCTTTTTCTCTTTTATTAGCCATTTTTATCTCCTTTTCGTAACGTAATAATTTTTATTTGGTAACGTAATAGTTAAGCCCCGAATAATCGGAAATCGCCGTCAGCGATTCGACTTTGAAACTAAGAAATTCAATGTTTTCCACCGTCGAATAATCGATTTCTCCGTCCTCACCGTAAGCGTAAACTTTTATTTTCGTTTTTTCCGCGGAAGCGACGGTTCCTTTGATATGAACCCACGTTTTATCGGGCGTGTCTTCGCTCTGATTTTTCGGTTCGGGAATTTCTCCGCCGTAATCGAGGATAAATCCTATAACGGTGTCCTTCCCGCATTTGCAGCCGTACCCCGCCGAACATTTTCTCACTCCGCAACGGTAAACGTTGCCGTCCGTATCCGTAAGATCGTAAGTAAAGCAATCGTATTCAATCGGTTTATCTACGTACTGCTCGGGATAATATTGCATATTCGTCATCACGAGAAAGAACGTTTCCTCGTTTAAAACATACTCGTTACCGCCGCAGGACGAATTCGTAAAAAGTATAAAAATCAACGATAATATAATAAAAAATCTATTTTTCATTTCGCACCTCTTCCCGCAAATTTCCCGATTAAAAGAAAGACAAGAAACACCGCTATATCCGCCGCAACGACTGTCGACCCGACGGGCGTTCCGTACACGACGGACGTAAGTATTCCGAAAACGGCGCAAACAACCGATATCACGGATGAGCATATGACCACAGATTTAAAACTTTTGAAAACACGCATCGCGGAAAGCGCCGGAAAAATAACCAAAGCCGAAATCAAAAGCGAACCGACGAGATTCATTGCGAGAACGATTATCACGGCAATAATCACCGCTATAATAAGATTATATATTTCAACTTTAGTTCCCGTTGCTTTCGCAAAATTTTCGTCGAATGTGACGGCAAATATTCTGTTATAAAGCAACGTATAAGAAACGATTGCAAGAACGGACAACGCAAGACATATCCAGACCTGAATTCCGGTTAAAGTTAAAATAGATGTCGAACCGAAAAGTGTCGCGCACACGTCTCCCGACAAATTCGATGACGTCGAAAAAATATTCAGGAGCAAATACCCCACCGCAAGCGAACCGACGGAAATCATAGCCACAAGCGCGTCGCCTTTTATTTTCGCGTTCTGACCTACCCGAAGAAGAAGTATCGCGCAGATTATCGTTACGGGAAGAACTATAACCATATTATCGGTAAGCCCGACGATTCCCGCGACAGCCATTGCTCCGAATGCGACGTGCGACAACCCGTCGCCTATGTACGAATATCTTTTCAAAACAAGCGTTACGCCGAAAATCGAAGAACAAAGCGCGATCAGGACGCCGACGATAAGCGCGTATCTCACAAAAGGAAACTGCAGATAAGTTATTATTTTTTCAAACATTTCAAGCCTCCTTCGCTTCGGCGATTTTCGCGTAAAACGCCGAAGCCGCGAACTCGTCTCTGCTCCCAAAAAAACAGGGTTTTCCGACGTAAAGAATATGCGACGAATATTTAAGAGCCGCCGATATATCGTGCGAAATCATAACTATCGTTATTTTGCGTTCTTTGTTGAGCTTATCTATCGTTTCGTACAGCTCGTTCGTCACAATGGGATCGAGCCCCGCGACGGGTTCGTCCAGAAGAAGCATCTTTTTCGTGGAACAAAGCGCCCTTGCAAGCAAAACTCTTTGTTGCTGCCCGCCAGACAATTCGCGAAAACATCTTTTTGAAAAGCCCGATAGCCCGAGCAGTTCCATATTTTCGAGCGCGGTTTCTTTTTGTTTCTTCGTGTAAAACGGACGAAATCCGAGTCCGGAAAGACAACCCGACAAAACTATTTCGTAAACGCTCGCGGGAAAATCTTTCTGCGCGTCCGTTCTCTGCGGAATATAGCCGATTTCGGTTGTTTTAAGTCCGTCGCCATACTTTATTTCCCCCGAAAGAGGTTCTTGAAGAGACAAAACGGTTTTCATCAGCGTGCTTTTCCCAGCACCGTTTTCGCCTAAAATACATAAGTAATCTCCGCCGTTCACGGTAAAATCGATATTTTCGGCAACGGCTTTGCCGTCGTATCCGAGAGAGAGATTTTTACAAGAAATTTCAGCCATTTAATTCTTCTCCCCGTTTTTTACGCCGAGCGCAATTTTAACCGCGTCGTAATTTTTTCTCATTAAGGAAAGATAATCCGCACCGTTTTCGATATCCTTTTGTTTTACCTCCTGCATAGAATCGAAAACGACTATTTGCTGATTTTTGTTTTTCGTTGCGTTTATCACCGATTTTGCAATGCCTTTATCTCCGCCGTCGATAACGCAGATACTCGACAAATCGTACTCGTCTATTTTGCCGGCAAGGAAAACTATCGTTTCGAAAGAGGCTTCCGTCTCGGCGGAACAACCCGAAAAAGCCGCATAGCAATTCAAAGAATAATCGTCGGCAAAATAACGGAAAGGAAATCTGTCGCCGAAAACAAGAGTTTTAACGCTCGATTTTTCTATCGCTTCCTTAAATTCGTTATCGAGTTTATAGAGCTTTTCCTTGTATTTTGCCAAATTGTTTTCAAATACGTTTTTATTTTCGGGGAAAAGTTCGCAGAGTTTGTCGGTTATTTTTTCGCATAAAACACCCGCGTTTTTTAAAGACAACCAGATATGCTCGTCTTTTTCGTTTTCGTCGTGGTCGTGATTTTCGTCGTGGTCGTGATCGGAATGTTCTTCTCCGCCCTCTTCCCTTTCGTGCTTAGCAAGATCTCCCAAAGCGTCGATAAGATTAAGCGTGTTGTTCTCGTCCTTTTTTACGCTTTTAAATGTTTTTCCGACCCATTCGTCCGATTCTCCGCCGACGTAAACAAACAAATCGCTTTTACCTATTTTAACGATATCGTCCGCGCTCGGCTGATAACTGTGAAGATCTACGCCGTTTTTTCCGAGAAGAGTCACTTCATACTCGTCGCACTTCTCGCCTAAAATGTTTTTAATCCAGTCGTACTCGGGAAAAATCGTACAGACAATGGATTTTTTCGTATTGTCGCCGCCTTTTCCGCAAGAAACGAAACATAAGCAGCCCGTAAGAATAAATATCGACAAAACTGCCGAAAGAATTTTTTTCATAATAAAATTAAATCTCCTTTTTAATAAAAAATCGTACCAAAAAAGAGCCGCCTTTTCCGATTTTTTTAAAACGCGAAAAAGCCGAATATAACGTTCGGCGGGCTCTTAAATTTTTTATTCGATTTTAACTTAACTGGAGATCGTTCAAAGAAACGGGCGTTACCCTTTCGGATACGTCGCCCCTGTCGTTAAATAAAATGAAAACAACCGAAAAATAAGCGACGAAGAAAACCGCGGCGGCAGCTATTTTTTTTGCTCCGTCCGAAATCTTTTCGACAATCCTTAAAACCGCGCATACGGGACAATCTTCCCCTATACAGTCGTGATTTCTCTGTTCGGCTGAAAATTTAAAAGAAAAGGCAAGCGCGACGATATAAAAAACAAGTAAAATCATCGATATGACTTTAACTCTTTTTTTCATATGTTACCTCCTTTTACTTTATTGTTGAAATCTATTATCGTTTTACTGTTTTTTGCAAGCGCAGCAACTCGCGCAACCTCTGCCGTTTGTTTCGGATTTCGTGGAACAACCTTCGCAAACGTTTACGCTTTCTTCGATGGTATCTTCCTCGTCGTCCTCGTTTTCACGCATAAATTCGTCGTAAACCTCTTCCAGAAGTTTCTCGTCGTCCACGGGAATAAGAGTTTCGTCTTTTTCGTCGCCCGAAAGCTTGAAAACGATCAATTCGTCGGGATCTATTCCGTTTTTAGGCTCGGCAGGTTGAAAAAAAACAAACCACTCGTCTTTATAATCTATCGTGCCGATGTGGTAAAATTTTTCGACATTTCCGTCCTCGCCGGTAAGCGCGACGAATTCGTTTTCTTCGTTATGTTCGTTTTCGATAAATTTTTCGGTCATACTTTAAATCCTTTTATGCTTTAAGTTTGGTTTTTGATTCGTCTCAGATAATCCTCGAGAATATACGAAGCAGCTATCTTATCGATAACGTCTTTGCGCTTTTCTCTGCGCATATCCGCCTCGAGAAGAACTCTTCTCGCCTCTTTTGTGGAAAATCTTTCGTCCTGAGTGACGATTTCAATATCGGTTTTCTTCTTTAATTCTTCGATAAAAAATCTCGTCTTTTCGGTTTGTTCGCACTCTTTGCCGTCGAAATTAAGCGGCAGACCGCAAACAATCGTCTCGGCATAACGGGACTTAGCAAGCGTGATAAGATAATCAACGTCCTTTATAAGAGATTTTCTCCAGTACGTTTCTACGGGCAAAGCCATTTCGTTGAACGGATCGGACACCGCCACGCCTATTCTTTTATCTCCTATATCGAATGCGATTATTCTTCCCACATGCTACTCCGTAAAATTTACTCAACCCCATTTTATCACTTTCGGTTTTTTTTTACAAGCTTTTTTCTTCGTTAATTTATAATAAAAGAATGAAATATTTCTTTTTTGCGCATACTCTGAATGGCTGAAAAAGCCTTTTAGGAAGAATACCGAAGGAGGAATCAATGGATAAGAATTTTGCTTGCGGTATGGTTCTCGGTCTTTTAGGCGGGGCTTTGCTTGTAGCCAACTCGTATAAAGCGAGAAAACTCGTCAAAGACGGTCAGGAGGAAATCAAAAACAAGGTTTCCGAAATAACCGAAAAGAAAGGCAAAAAAAATAGCGAAGACATAGAAGAAACAAACGACTAAAAGATGATAAAACCCCTGTCGAAATATCTCGACGGGGGTTTTACGTTAATCATAATTTATTTAAAAATTTCCGATAAATTCTTTGATTATAGAAGTTTTTACAACATAATCGGGATTGCCGTTTTTCATAAAACTCAAAAATTTCACAAGATGCTCGGCGGTATTATCGGAAGTTTTTTCGGCTAAAACGTTCAGTTTATCCCAAAGAACTTTTCTGTATATTTTCGGCTCGTACGGGATAAAAGTATCGACCGAAAAATCAGCTTCGCTTTTAAACGGAGCAACGTATAACTCCTCGCCTTTTTCCACGCTTTTGAAATAACCCAAAGTTTCCGAAATATCTCTTCCCCTGTAAACGGAGTCTCTGCTCATACGCCTTAAAAGCCTGACATACTTAGGGTGAATAAGTTCGTCTCCGCACTTCACTCTCGTCCTCACGCTTACGTAAAGCTTAACCGAGCTTTTTTTATCGATAGGAACAACGCTTTCGTTAAGAGCGTGAATCCCCTCGAAAATAACTATTTCGCCTTTTTGTCTTTTAATTTTATCTCCGGGCAAAACGCTTCTCTTACCGACAAAATCGAAACGCGGCAATACGGTTTCTTCAAGATTCATTATTTTTCGGATATTTTCGGAAAGGAGATCGGATTTAATCCTTGTCGGAGACTCCAGATCGACAACGCCCGCCTCTTCGGGTAAAACCGTTTTAAAGTAATTATCGAGAGAAATTACATACGAATTATGCCCTTTCTCATACAAAAGCTCTTTGATGACGTTTGCCGTCGTCGTCTTTCCCGAACCGGAAGGACCTGAAATGAGGACTATCGGTTTATTTTCTGCGTTCGCCGATATCTTATCGGCGATTAAGCCCAAACCCTCGCGGAATTTCCGGTCTTCTCTTTTGTAATCTTCTGCGGTCGTAAAATTTTCGTTTATAAAATCGGATATGATTATTTTCATTTCATTTATATACTATGTCGCCCGTATTGCTCGTTGCTATAAGATCAACTCCGTCGGTTATATCTTTAAGGATAACCTGCCCTATTTTTACAGGCGGCGCGACCTTTACTTCTTTGATTGTTTTCATCAAATCGAATATTTCGGACTTTTTAATCGGCTTATCCGTCTTCACGGAAACCATTTCGCCCGACGTACATTTTACCGTCGACGTGAGAACTCTCAAGGGGCAAACAACTTCGCTTTCCGCGTATTTTCTCCCTCTCGGACATTCGTTCCCCTGTACATTTTCTATTTTATCGCCGTTAAGAGTTACCGTTATTTCGCAACCCTTAGGACATTCCACGCAAGTAAGCTTCTTTTCCATTATTTGTCACCTTTTATCTCTACGGTTATTTCTACCGATACTCCGGATATTTCGGAGAAAAGCCTGTCGGGCAAATTTACTCTCTGCATTTCGCCGGGTACGACGATCGGCTTTTTTATCGAAAAAATCTCTTTTTCTCCGCATTTTATCGATATAATCGGATTTCTGACAACCGCTTTAGCTCTGAAATAAAGCGAAACGTTTCCCGAAAGATTAACGTCGATTTTCTGCGGCAAAACATAAGAAACGTCCGTTCCCGCAACCATAGGAACAAGCTTTTTACCCCTTTCTCCGTTTAAAGAATATTCGGCAGCGTATTTCCCCGCGATTTCCGATTCTTCCGAAACAAAATCCACGAGATCGTGAACTTGCAGTACGTTACCGCAGGCAAAAATACCGCTTACGGAAGTTTCCCTCGTCTGGTCGACGACCGCGCCTTTCGTTCGCGGAGAAAGCTCCACGCCCGCTTCTTTCGAAAGTTCGTTTTCGGGAATCAATCCGACCGAAAACAAAACCGTGTCGCAATCGAAATGAATTTCCGTTCCTTTTATCGGCTTTTTGTTTTCGTCCACGACGGAAACAACTACTCCGCTCACCCTCTCTTTCCCCTCGATTTTCGTAATCGTATGATTTAGATAAAGAGGTATACCGAAATCATCGAGACACTGAACGATATTGCGTTTAAGTCCGCTCGAATACGGCATAATTTCGCAAACCGCCTTGACCTTCGCTCCCTCTAAAGTCATTCTTCTCGCCATAATAAGCCCGATATCTCCCGAACCGAGAATAACCACGTTTTTCCCCGGCAGATAACCTTTGATATTAACAAATTTCTGAGCCGCTCCCGCGGAAAACACCCCTGCAGGTCTCGAACCCGGAATATTGAGCGCTCCGCGGCTTCTTTCCCTGCAACCCATCGCAAGGATAATCGCCTTTGCGGAAACCTGAAACACTCCTTTTTCTTCGTTTATCGCCGTGACGATTTTTTTGTTCGTCAAAGATAAAACCGTCGTTCCCGTATAGATTTTTATATTTCTCTTTTTCGCTTCCGTTATAAATCTGTCGGCATATTCCGGACCCGTAAGACTTTCTTTAAATCGGGTAAGTCCGAAACCGTTATGAATACACTGATTGAGAATTCCGCCGAGTTTCTCGTCTCTTTCGATTATAAGAACGCTTTTCTCTCCCGAATCGTAAGCCTTTATTCCCGCCGCAAGCCCCGCGGGACCTCCGCCGATTATCACGACGCCGTATTGCTCGTTCATTTTGTTTTTCCCTCCAAAATAAATGAATTTTTGCCGGATTTCGTAATTTCCGTCAGATCCTTGCCGAGTTCTCTCGCAAGAATTTCCACGACGTACGGTTGACAAAAACCGCCCTGACATCTCCCCATTCCCGCTCTCGTTCTGCGTTTAATCGCGTCTACGGACGTAGCATGCGGATTTTCTCTTATTGCGTTCACGATTTCGCCCTCGGTGATTTGTTCGCACCTGCAAACAATTCTGCCGTATTTTTCATCTTTCTTAATAACTTCGTTCTTTTCGTCAACGCTCAACTGTTCGAAAAAATATTCAGCTTTTCTGTAAGGGTCGAATTTATCTTTCTTTTTTAATTTCAGTCTTTTCGCAACCAATTCTTCGACAACATATTTCCCGATTGCGGGCGAAGCCGTAAGCCCGGGCGATTCGATACCGATAAGCTCGATAAAACCTTTGTTGTTTTCGCTCTCTTCGATAATGAAATCGTGCTTATCGCTATACGCCCTCACTCCGGCAAAAGAAGTTATTGTATCGCCGAGCGGCACGCTCTTCACCATTTCGGCAGCTTTTTTTATAACGGCGTTCAATCCTTCGCTCGTCGTGTCGGTATCGTTATCCGATATTTCTTCCGCCGTCGGTCCGAGAATGATATTGCCGTCTGCAGTCGGCGAAACAAGTATTCCCTTACCGAGCGCGGAAGGCGTGAAAAACAGCGTTTTATCGGTAAGGTATTTTGCCGTTTTGTCGAGAAGAATATATTCGCCTCTCCTCGCGAAAACGTTATATTTATCACCGATAAGTTCCGCGATTTTGCCGCTGTTTATCCCCGCCGAATTTATGACTATTTTCGACTCGATCATTTCTCCGTTTTTCGAAAATGCCCTGTAATAATCTGCGATTTTTTCAAGTTTTACGACTTCGAAATCACATTTCAATTCCGCGCCGTTATCCATCGCGTTGCCGATTGCGGCAATCGTCAGATTATAAGGGCAAACTATTCCGCCGCTTTTCGCGTAAAGCGCGCCGACGGCGTTTTCGTTTATCTTCGGTACGATTTCGAGAAGTTTTTCACGGCTTATGATCTCCATATTTTCAACGCCGTTTTTCTCTCCTCTTTCTTTAAGCTCCTTAACCGTTCCCAGTTGCGCGTCGTCGAAAGCCACGACAAGCGAACCGTTATTTCTGTATTTAACGCCAAGCTCTTCGCAAACTTCTTTCATCATCTTGTTTCCGAGAACATTAAACTTCGCTTTTAAAGTGTTTTCTTTGGCGTCGTAACCTGCGTGAACGATACCGCTGTTAGCCTTGCTTTGCCCCATACAGACGTCGTTTTCCTTTTCGAGCATACATATTTTAAGGTCGTATCTCGATAATTCCCTTAAAATCATCGCGCCGACGACCCCTCCGCCTATAACCGTTACGTCAAACATTTTCCTCTCCTTATAAGTAATCTACAATATCGTTGAGACTGCCGAGAACAAATTCGGGCTTTTTCTCCGTATCTTTCAGCATCTCTTCCGTTCCCTCGCCCGACAACACGAAAAGCGTATGGAATCCGCAATTCACGCCAAACGCAATGTCCGTATAAAGTCTGTCTCCGACCATCAGAAATTCGTTTTCTTTCGCGCTGTATTCTTTTACAAGCTCTTCTCCGAACATCGTGTAAGGCTTACCTATTATTTTATCGGGATATCTTCCCGTAGAAGCTTTGATAAGCTCGATAAACGCCCCGACGTCCGGTAACGGATAATTTTCGGACGGACAATTTATATCGGGGTGCGTTGCGATATATTCGCAATTTCCTCTTAAATTATCGGTAAATTTGCAAAGTTTTTCATATGTCGACTCCGTGTCGTAAGCAAGAACGCAAACTTCTGCCGCACCGTCTTCGATAAGGCTTATCCCGTTTTCTTCGAATTCCTTTTTAAGGCTTTCCGTACCCATCAGCCGCACTGACTTTCCTTTTCTTTCGGTTTTCAAAAATCCGATCGCCGCCGTGCCGGAAGTTCTCACTTCGTCTCCGTCTTTAAAAAGCCTCATTTTTCCGAGCTTGTCATAATAGCTTTTAACACTCTTTGAAGAATTGTTCGTAAGAAAAATTATTTTCCTGCCGCTCTCGCGGATTTTGTCAAGCGTTTTATCCATTTCGCCGATAAGTTTTCCGCCGAGATAAACCGTTCCGTCCATATCGAGCAGAACGTATTTAACCTCTTTCAAAACCTCTTTTAAATCTCTCATAATTACCTTATAAATATTATGTACGAATTTATTTAAAAATAAAGAGCGGATCGCAAAGCGATTTTCCGCCCTTGTTTGTTATTTCTTTATCCACGTCATAGGAATAATCGTCAAAAGCAACGGATAAATTTCAAGTCGTCCCAAAAGCATGGTAAAAGTAAGCACTAATTTAGAAAACATACTGTATGATGCAAAGCTCTGCGTGGGTCCTACCGCAGCAAGTCCCGGTCCTACGTTGTTAATACACGTAAGAGTTGCGGAAAAGTTTGTTTCAAACACGTTATATGTACCCTCTGCGGCAATAACGTTGCACCACGGGTCAAACGAGAGCAGAAGCATTACCGCAATGATAATAAACACGTAAACGCCGATATACGTACCTATACCGTTAATAGTCGATTCGTCTACCCTTTTCCCTTCAAACTTAACTACACTCGCCGTACGGGGATGCAAAGCCTTTTTAAAATCTCTTTTTATGCCTCTCCATAAAATGATAAGCCTCGAAACCTTAAGTCCGCCCGCCGTAGAGCCCGCGCAGCCGCCGACAACCATCAAGAGTAAAAGCGTGGTTTTTGCAACCGAATTCCATTTATCGAAATCGCAGGTCGTAAATCCCGTCGTAGAAATAATGGAACTAACCTGAAATGCGGAGTGTCTCAAAGCGTCCGCGAACGACGAAAACGTACCCGCGATATTAAACGCTATAATGCCCGTCGAAACGACGACAATGCCCGTAAATACGTGTAATTCGGTACTTTTTATCGCTGTTTTGAACTTTCCTATCAAAATGAGATAGTACAGGTTGAAGTTTATCGAAAATACGAACATTCCGATAGTGAGAGCCCATTGCGCCGCGGGAGAATAACTCGCCACCCCGTCCGCTTTTATGCCGAAACCGCCTGTTCCCGCCGTTCCGAAAGCGTGGACGAGACTGTCGAAAAGAGGCATTCCGCAAAGGAGCAACGCGATAACCATAACTACCGTAAGCGCCATATATATAAGATAAAGTATTTTAGCCGTATCTTTCGATCTCGGAACAAGTTTATCGACGATAGGTCCGGGCATTTCGGCTCTTAAAATATGCATCGATCTGTCGGGTGCTCTCGCCGTTATAGCCATAACGAACACGATAACGCCCATACCGCCTACCCAGTGGGAAAAGGAACGCCAGAATAAAATCGATTTCGAAAGAGCTTCCACATTCGTTACGATCGAAGCGCCCGTAGTCGTAAGACCGCTGACGATTTCAAAAAGCGCGTCGACATAATTCGGAATTTCACCGCTTATAACAAACGGCACTGCCCCGACAAACGAAGCCGCAAGCCAGCAAATCGCTACGGTGATAAACCCCTCTTTCGAGAAAAATATCATATTTTTCGGTTTGAACAGCAAAACCATAGCAAAACCGACAAGCATCGCGCCCGCTATAGTTATACCGAACGAAAGCGCGCACCACCACTCCGCGTAAATCAAAGCCGTTATAAGCGGCAGAACCATTAAAAGTCCTATCGTTATAACTACCTTGCCGGCGGTGGAAAAAATCATTCTGTAATTCATAATTTTATTTATGTTTTAAAATATCGGAAAGATTGCAAAGTCTTTCGCCTTTTGCGATTACTATAACTTTATCGCCCGACAATATAACGTCGTCGCCGCCCGGGATAAGGGCGTTGTTTTCTCTCGTTATTCCCGCTATCAGAACGCCCGATTTAAGTTCGAGTTTTTTAAGCGGAATTCTCGAATACTCGAAATCATCTTCGACGTTGAATTCGAGCGCTTCGGCGTTTCCTCCGAAAAGACTGTACAAAGTCTCCACTTTGCTCCCGATACTGTTTCCTATAGCTCTCGCGTACCTCACGAGAATATCGGCGACGATATTTTTAGGCGAAAACGTGGTGTCGAGACCGAGATTTTCGGCAATGGAAGACAATTCGTTTCTGTTTACCTTAGCGATAACTTTCGGAACTTTTCTCGAAAGCGCGTAGAAAGAAATGAGGATATTCTCCTCGTCTCTGTCGGTAAGCGAAACGAGAGCGTCGAGTCCGTCTATCCCCTCTTCGAGAAGAATTTCGCGGCTCATACCGTCTCCGCACACGACTTCCGCTTTAGAAGAAATCTTTTCGCATACTTCGTCGCAAATCTCGCTGTCTTTTTCTATTATTTTAACGCCGCTCCTGCCCTTTAAAAGCATTTCGGCAAGATACATCGCGGTTTTGCTCGCGCCGATAAGCATAATGTTTTTGGCTTCTTTCGCGGCGTAACCGAAATTATCCAAAATCGAATGAGCGTCCTCGTTCGTAACCATTACGCCGACTTTGTCGCCGCTTAAAAGTTTGAACGTACCGTTGGGAATAAAAACGTCCTCTCCCCTCTGAACTACGCACACAAGAAATTTCTCGTGAAACTTTTTACGCAAATCAATAAGGGAAAGATTGTCAATCGCCGAGTTCTTTTTAACGTTAATTTCTACCATTTCGAAACTTCTCGCCGTAAACGTTTCGACTTTCGTCGCGGAAGGAAGTTTTAAAAGGTCGTAAATAGCCTCGGCGGCAAGTTTCTCGGGATTGACAGCCATTGAAATTTCAAGCTGCTGTTTCATAAATCCCCAGCTTGCCGTATTATATTCGGAGTTTCTCACCCTCGCGACGGTGTGGCTTGCGCCTATTTTTTTCGCCGCGAAACAAGAAAGCATATTAAGTTCGTCAGACCCGGTTACTGCTATGAACAAATCGGCTTTGTCCGCGCCCGCCTCTAAAAGCTTTTCATACTCCGTACCGTTGGCGCAGATACCCATAACGTCGTAAAGATTAGAAACGTTTCTGACGACTTTCGGGTCGTTGTCGATAAGCACTATTTCATGCTTTTCCTTAAGCATACTCTCTATTATCGTTTTACCGACCTTTCCGCCGCCGACAATGATAACTTTCATATAATAATCCTTATTTTAAACTGATTCCGTTGAATTTTGCAAAAGAATATACCGCTTTAAGAGCCGCGATAACGTCCGAGTTGTCTTTCAGATCCGCTTCGGGATCGATAAACTTAAGATTGAAAGCTATCTTTACCGTATTATCGAGAAGAACGCGCATCGAAGTCGTTCCCTTGGACGCGTCCATCGCCCCCGCAAGTTTGAAACATACGGGAACGGTTTTCAACTTCTCGTCCGCTCTTTCGGTAAGTCTGTCGCTCATATCTTTAACGCACCCCGCAAATAACGTGTAGTCCGCGCCATCTAAAAGCTTTCCGTAATCCGAAATATTTTCGATAAACCTCATCTCGTCGGACAAAAATCTGTTTCTTATGGAACAAATTTTTATAAGAACCGCCTGTAAATACTCGTCGTATTCGGATAGAATACCTCTCTTGTCGTATTTGAATCCGCTGTCTTTAGAAAAAACGTTATCGTAAAGATCGGTGATAACCTGAACGGCGGAATAATAGCTCTTCTTGGATTTTTCGATTAAAATATCAGCTCTCGTCTTTTCCATATTTTCTACGTTTTCTTTCGACCCGTTATTTTCTTCTTTTTTCGGCTCGCTTTCCTGTTCGTTTTCCCGATAGTTTTCTTTCGGCTTGTTTCTATCCCGAACGTCTCTGCCCGGGATAGGAACGTTATCGTTTAAATCTGTCGTTTCTGCCGTATCGAATTCCTCTTCATCGGTGATTTCATCGGTAAAAACGTTATTTTTTATCTCCGATCCGAAAAAAACAGACGAATTTCGTTCTGAACATTCCGAGTTTTGAAATAGGTTTACCCTTTGTCGTTCTGCTTTCGGACGGCAAATCTTCGGAAAGCGCATGCATTACGTTTCCGTCTTCGTCTTCTATAAGAATGGTTATACTCTCCGATTCGTCCTTGGGAACGGCGAGTTTGACGCTTTCCGTACCGTCAAAGCCGATATCTACGAGCCTTACGCCTTTTCTCGCTCTCGCGGTTTTCGCGATTGTGCCGAGATCTACTTTTTTGAACGTTCCGAACGAAGTCGCGACTACTACTTCGTAATCGTATTTCTTGCTTATCTGCATAGCGGTGATAATCTCGTCGCCGTCCTCGAGATCCATTCCCTTAACGCCGCTCGCTACTCTGAGCTGCTGCGGGAATTCGTCCGAACAGTTAAGGCAATATCCGTTCTTTGTCGCAAAGAAGAAATCGGAATCGGGGATCTCCTCTTCCATTGTAAGAAGCTCGTCGCCCTCTTTAAGTTTTATAGCCTGGAATACCGGCTTTTTAATGTCGTATTCGCTCCAGGGCGTAAGCTTGACCATTCCGCCTTTCGTGAAGAAATACAATCTCGTCGTCGGGAAATCGTCGTCTTTTGCCGCGTAGAACGCAACGGGAACTTCGTTTTTGTCGCAATTTTTGATAAGCTGGCTGAATTTTATTCCGCCGCTCATCGCTCCGCTCGCCTCGGGTAAAGCTTCGGGATCTATCTTATAGCAATTACCGAGGTTCGTAAACGCGTAAAGCATATAAGACGTATCCGTTTCTACCTTGAACGCAAATAACTCGCCTTTTCCGGGCGTGGCGTTCTTGGCGTATTTTTTATATGTGGCGGCTTTTACTTTTCTTATAACGCCGTTGAGATTATACCCTATTACGATATTTTCTACGTACGATTTCTCCGCAGTTTTATCGAAATGAATTTCGTCCGCGGAAGTTACGATAATCGAACGTCTGTCGTCCTTATATTTCTTTTTGATCGCGAGAATTTCTTTCTTGACGACGTCTTTCTGAAGTTTTTTACTGTCGAGAATAGCCTGAAGTTCCGCGATAAGTTTTCTGAGGTTTTCCAGCTCTTCTTTAAGGTTATTTACTTCGAGTTTGGTGATTCTCGCAAGTCTCAAATCGAGGATTGCCTGAGCCTGTTTTTCGGAAAGATCGAAAGCGGCTCTCAGATTCGCCTTTGCGGCGGGCGTATCGGGCGAAGTTTTGATAATTCTGATAACTTCGTCGATATTCGTTACGGCGATAATCAAGCCTTCCAAGATGTGCGCTCTTTCTTTTGCTTTGTTAAGGTCGTATTTCGTTCTTCTTACGACGATGTTTATCTGATAATCGACGTAATACTTTATTATCTCGAGAAGCCCCATAAGCTTCGGCTTGCCGTCCGCTATGGCGACCATATTTATTCCGTAAGTACACTGAAGCTGAGTGTATTTGAATAAAAACTCGAGAATCTGCTGAGGATTGTAATCTTTTTTAACCCTTATAACGGCTCTCATACCCGATCTGTCCGATTCGTCCGCTATATCGGAAATACCCGCAAGGGCGTCTTTATTCTCCTCCTGTAAATCGGCTATCTTTTTAAGAAGTTGAGCCTTGTTTACCTGATAAGGAAGCTCGGTAATAACTATATTCTTTTTCTTACCTTCCGATTCCTCTATGTTTATCTTCGCTCTGAGCGTTATTTTACCTTTGCCGGTCTGATAAGCGCTGCGGAGTTCGGTTCCCGCGATTATGTATCCGCCCGTCGGGAAATCCGGTCCTTTAACGATTTTCATCATATCGTCGAGGCTGATTTTCGGGTCGTTAAGATACGCAACGACGCCGTCGATAACCTCCGCGAGGTTGTGCGTGGGAATATTCGTCGCAAGACCTACCGCGATACCCGTCGCGCCGTTTACGAGAAGATTAGGAAATCTTCCGGGAAGTGTATCGGGTTCTTTAAGCGAATCGTCGAAGTTAAGAGACCAGTTTACGGTGTCTTTATCGATATCGGTTAAAAGCTCTAAGGCAAGCTGTTGAAGTCTTACCTCGGTATATCTCATTGCAGCCGCGCTGTCGCCGTCGATAGAACCGAAGTTTCCGTGTCCGTCGACGAGCGTGTTTCTCATATTGTACGGCTGAGCGAGACGAACCATTGCGTCGTAAACCGAACTGTCGCCGTGCGGGTGGTATTTCGCAAGGCAGTCGCCGACTACTCTCGCGCTCTTTTTATATCCTTTGTCGGGGGTCATTCCCTGTTCGTACATCGAATAGAGAATTCTTCTCTGAACGGGTTTAAGTCCGTCCTCTACTCTCGGCAGCGCTCTGTCTAATATAACGTATTCCGCATACGGAATCATCGAATTATGGAGGACGTCCTCAAGCGGGCTTGTGATTATCGAGTCTTTATTTTCAGACATTTATTTTATCCTCCTTAAATTAAACGTTTACCTTGCTCATAAAGGTATCTTCTTTATTGAAATCCGCGTGTTCGGCGATATAAGCTTTTCTTCCGTCTATATCGTCGCCCATAAGCGTTGTGATGAGCTTTTCGGCTTCCGCCGCGTCTTCTATGGTTACCTGCATCAGAACTCTCTTCTGAGGGTCCATAGTCGTATCCCAGAGCTGCTCGGGGTTCATTTCGCCGAGACCTTTATATCTCTGAAGCTGATAACCTCTGCCGACTTTATCGATCGCTTTCTGAAGTTCGCTGTCGTCGTAAGCGTACTCTATAATATCTTTCTTATAAACCTTGTAAAGCGGCGGCATTCCGATATAAACGTGTCCTTCCTGAATAAGGGGTTTCATATAACGGAAGAAGAAAGTAAGGAGTATCGCTCTTATGTGCGCGCCGTCCTGATCGGCATCGGAAAGAATAATTACCTTATGATAGTTAAGATTCGACAAATTGAAATCGTTGCCGATACCCGTTCCGAGCGCGCTTATTATCGTTCTTATTTCTTCGTTTTTAAGAACTTCTTCTATTCTCTTTTTCTCGGCGTTAAGCGGTTTGCCTCTGAGCGGCAAAATCGCCTGATGCTGTCTGTCTCTGCCCTGCTTCGCGCTGCCGCCTGCCGAATCGCCCTCAACGATAAATACTTCGTTGAATTCGGCCTTTCTGCTTGAACAGGAAGCAAGTTTACCGATAAGTTTCGCGGAATCCGCGCCGTTTTTGGCTCTCGCGACTTCTTTCGCATGTCTCGCCGCGTTTCTCGCTTTAGCCGCGCCGACCGCTTTTTTAATCATAGCGTCGAATACGGGCTTGTTTTTCTTGTTTCTTACGAGCGCGTCGAGTTCTTCTATCGTAGCCGTTTCAACCGCCGCTTTTGCTTCGGGGTTGCCGAGCTTGGTCTTCGTCTGACCTTCGAATTCGACGTTTTTCATTTTTACGGAAATAATTGCCGTCATTCCCTCGCGGAAATCGTCGCCCGTAAATACTATATCTTTCTCTTTAACGAGATTATTCGCTTTCGCGTAATCGTTCAATATTTTCGTAACGCCCGATTTGAAACCTACTTCGTGAGTACCGCCCTCGGGAGTCGGAATATTGTTTACAAAAGAAAAAACGCTTTCGGTGTAACTGTCGGTATGCTGAATGGCAAATTCTATTAAAATACCGTCCTTTTCCGTCTTCGCGTAAACGGGAAGATCGTAAAGCTTGTTTTTTCCCTCGTTTAGATACAAAACGTAATCGACGAGACCGCCGTCGTATTTGAACGTTTTGTTATAAAACTTCTCGTCGTCGCGAAGGTCGGTAAGTTTTATCGTTATTCCCTTATTTAAAAACGCGAGTTCTCTCAAACGTTTTGCTATCGTTTCAAGGCTGAATTCCACCGTTTCGAAAACCTCTTTGTCGGGTTTGAAACGAACGAAAGTTCCGTGCTTGTCCGTTTTGATTCTCGTATTCTGAAGCGGAGCTTCGGGTTCTCCCGAAATGGTTTTTTTGCGGGTTTTGTCGTAATAGCTGTGAAATCTCATTTTGTAAATCGTTTTGTTGTAAACTTCGACTTCGAGCCATTCCGAAAGCGCATTCGTAACCGACGCGCCTACGCCGTGCAAGCCGCCCGAAAAGTTGTAATTCGAGTCGTTGAACTTACCGCCTGCGTGAAGCTGTGTGAATACAACCTGAACACCCGAAACACCCGCCTGTTTATGGATATCGGTAGGTATACCTCTTCCGTTATCCTCGACGGAAACACTTCCGTCTTTATACAAAATAACCTCTACTTTATCCGCATATCCGTTTGCCGCTTCGTCGATTGCGTTATCGACGATTTCCCATAAAATATGGTGCAAACCTTTTGGCCCCGTAGAGCCGATATACATACCTGGTCTGACTCTTACGGCTTCGAGACCCTCGAGAATTTTTATATCCTGAGAATTATAATCGTGCGCCATTCTTTCCTCCGATCGGGCATACAGCCCATTATACACATTATTTCAATTGTATCATAAAAAAATTTTTTTTTCAAGCTATTATCGGGCTATATAATAATGTTAATTTAAAAAAAAAGGCTTCGGGGCAACCCGAAGCCGCAAAAATCATAATATTTTCACTTTTATCTCTTTCGGAGCTTCTACTTTCGTCTCCGTTTTACCGCCTTTAGCTTCCGCGGTAATCTTAACTTTACCTTTAACCGTCGGATAAACGGCTTCGATTTTTTTAAGTCCGCAAAGGTCGGGTTTTACTATCAACTCTTCACCGCCCGTTCCGACTTCCGTAACGCCGACGATATGTCTCATAATAAACGGAATAACCCCGCTCGACCAACCGTGGCAGAAACTGTGGCGAAGTCCTTTATAGCAGAACGCGCCGTAATCGGCGTGAACGTCCTTTTTGTCAGCCGTCGGGATTTCGTCTATCCTCCCCGCGTTTTCCGCCCAGGAAACGTCGAAATCCTCCCAGAAAGTAGTCGCGCCGAGATAAAGCATTTTGCCGTAATACTCTTTCATCATCTCGAGAGCTTCCTTTCCGTGCCCCTTTTCGGAAATCGATTTGAAAAGGTAGTACGACATAAACGTCGAAAGCCCTTTCGCACCGCCGTCGAGTATCAGATTAACATCTTTTTCGTTACCGATTCCGACCATAAGTCTCAAAGCGGAAATCTGTTTAAATTTCTTTACGTCATAAGAGATTTTGGAAAGTTTTACGAGAGACGTAACCGCGACTTCCGCGTCCTCTCCGAGTACTTCGAAAAGCTCTTTCGCGCATTTGAAACACCAGATGAAAAGCGCGTGAACGCCCGCGTATTCGTCCGCGGCTTTAACCGTTTCGCTCTCGCTTTGCGGGTGCGTAGGCCAGTCCACGAAATTCGAATCGAGCGTCGTTTTTCCGTCGTCCGTCACGTAATTCGCAATCTGATGCGTAACGCCGACGAGGTAATCTCTCATCTCTTTAACAAACTCTTTATCACCCGTTCTGAAATAGTAATCTCTTAAGTTTATCACCCACCACAGAGAGTACGTCGGCATACGGTTTATCCAACCGGGAAGCTCTGTCTGATCCTTAACGAATTTTATCGAATTTTTTATAAAAGTCGTATCGGAAAAAAGACAATCGGAAGTCATCTGTTCGGGGTGGATATCGCCTATCCAGACAAGCCTGTCTCTCTTCACTCCGTCCCAGATCATATCGTTGTGTATGCAAAGACGAAGGGTGTACGCCGCAGTGTCGAAAATCTCGTTTACAAGCTCGTCGTCGCACTTAAACGAACCGTCGAACGGTTTGCCGTAAACGTCGCTTTGACAAACGACGCTTTTAACCTGTAAAGTCGTATCGTCCGAAACGTCTATTCTCGCAAAGCGGAAGCCGCTGTTCATAAAGAGCTGATCGCTGAAATTGGGAACGAAAAAATTCCAGTCTCTCGTGGAATGGTCGTTCGTGGCGTTTCTCTCCCCTATATCGTGGCACACTTCCGAAACAGACTCACCGAGACGAACTCTTATATTGCCCGAGCCTTCGGTTGTGTAGCTCAGAAATCTGAGACTGCCGGAAAGTTCTTTCCCGAAATCGAGAATGATATGCGAGCCGCTGTGAAACACGGCAAGATCTTTTTCGTTAAGCCCTATTTGCAAAACCTTTGTTTTTAGTAAATTATCGGCATTATCCACGCCGTGTTCGTCGATTATGCGGACAGGAAAAATATTTTCCATCGTTTACCCCCGTTTCATATTTTCGATCTGAGACATAAGTATATCTTCGGCGTAAGAAACAGCCTTTTTAACGCTTCCCTTTTCGAACGGTATCGAAAGATTTGCGTATTTTAAAGTATCTTTATAACCGAGACTTCCTCCGACTTTGCAAAGATTGAGATAATCTTTCCACGCGGAAACTTTGTCTTCGTTCATTTTCTTTTTGAATTCCATCGCGCCCATCGTCGTGAGCGTGTAGTTGATATAATAGAACGGATAAAGGAAAATGTGGATTTTATGATACCACCAACCGCCTTTCGCAAAGAAATCTATATCTCCGTAATCTCTCCATGGCATATATTTTTCTTCGAGTTTTTTCCATTCCGCCGTTCTTTCTTCGGGCGTAAGCTCGGGATGAGCGTAAACTATATGCTGATATTCGTCCACGGCAACGCCGAACGGAACGAAAGTGAGAGCTTCCTGCAAATGCGCGAATCTGAACTTATCCGCCTTATCTCCGAAAAACTTTTCCGCATAAGGATAAGCGAACTGTTCCATACTCATAGAATGAATTTCCGCGATATCGGTAGATTCCGAATAATAAGCCGAGATCGGCTGATTTCTCATAGCTTCGTAACCGGCGAAAGCGTGACCCATTTCATGCGTTAAAACGTCAACGTCCGCCGTCGTCTGATTGAAACAGGAGAATACAAACGGAGCTTTGAGAGTGTTTATGGACGTCATATAGCCCGTAGATGCCTTGCGCGGTCTGTTCTTGACGTCAAGAAGCTCGTGATCGAGCATAAAATCGATAAACTCACCCGTTTCCTTGCTCATATCGCGATACATTTCGCGGGCTTTTTCGATAAGAAAATCATCGTCGCCGACAGGCTTTGCGTTTCCGTCCTCGAAAATAAACTTTTCGTCGTAAGCCATAACTTTTTCTACGCCCGTTCTCTCCGCCTGAGCCTTATAAAGCTTCGCGCAGAACGGAACGAGTTCTTCTCTCACCTGCTCGCGGAAAGACGCGACGTCTTTTTCGTCGTAATCGGTTCTTCCCTGTCTCATATATCCGAGCGGGATATAGTTTTCGAATCCGAGATTTGCGGCTTGCTCGTTTCTGTTTTTTATAAGCTCGTCCCAGATTTCTTCGAAACGATTTACATTAGCTTCGTAGAACCCGGAATAAGCCTTGTAAGCGTCGTGACGGGTTTTTCTGTCCGGACTTTCAAAATAGCTCATTATTCCATACAGATTGAGATTTTTACCGTCGAACGGAATACTTGCCGAAGCTATAATCTTCTCGTACTTGTCACAAAGTCTCGCCTCTTTCTGCAAAAGCGGAATATTTTTCTCCGAATACGATTTTCTCCTTAATTCAAGATCGGAAAACATAGCGTTTCCGAATTCTTTTATAAAATCGCTTTTGAATTTTCCGTCGTACATTGCGTTCGCGAATTCCATATAAGCGGCGTTATATTCGGGGAATTTTTCGTTTATATACTCGTTTTCTTTATCGTAAAACCCGTCGCCCGTATCTATGGTGTGACGAATCGAAGCAATCGTTGCCATATCGGAAAGTTTGCATTCTTCCCTGTCAAACTCGAGATACGCATTTTTCGCCTCTTCGTACGAAGCCGCGTTTTTTATTTTAAAAGCGTACTCTTTGGCTTTTCTTTCCATAGAATCGAAATCCGGACGAATATATTCGAGCGTTCCGAATTTAAAATCTTTTTCCATAAACTCACCTTGTTTTATCACCTAAAAGCGGAGCGACGAAACGCGCCGCAGTATTTTCTGTCGATAATATTTAAGTTTAAGACCATTAGAACTTAAGTAAATCAAGATATTTCGCCTTATCGATTGCCGAAAGGAATAAATATAATCTCGGTCCTTTATCTGTTCCGAACAGGAGATTATAAAAAACGGCAAAAAATCTTTGCTGACGAGCCATATTCTCTTTCTTCGTAAGAGAGGGGTCGTTTATTATGCCGTAAAGATATTGCTGAATTTCCTGTTCCTTGATATCGTCGTGACTTTCAACGTATTCAGCAAGCTTTTTAACGGCGTCTTTCTCTTCGTCGGAAAGCGTATCGTAATATTCGCCGTTTTTCCTGCTTAAAAGCTTGTACATTTTGGACGGCTGATGTTTCGTTATCCAGTTTTTAACTCTGATAAGCCTTTCCTCGTCGCGTTCGTCGAACTCCACTCCGATTTTTGCAAGGATGTCTTTTACTGCCTGAGGATTGAAATCAACGATAGGAGCAACGGAAGCAAGTACCCCGAACGGAACTTTTGCTTTTACGTTCACGCCGTGTATCATACAAAGCTCGTAAACGGACTTGTTGTACTCGTCAGCCTCGCCGTTTTTAACCGCCTCGAGACCTTTATCGAACTCGCTGTAATGACGAATGATAGTATCGTCGAAATTGAACGCGAAAGCGTCGGTCGGAGCGTATTTAGCAAAAAGCCATCTTACCATCTCGGGCTCGTAAACCTCGAGAACGGTTGCGGGCGTGATATTGTTTCCCGTGGAAGAATGCATATCGCCGAGCCCGGCAATCGAAAGCCATCCGTAAGGCTGGAATTTGGGAGCTTTAACGCCGTAAATTTCTTTCGCGATATCTTTAGCGACGACGTAAGAACCCGAAGCCGCGGCATGATCTATTCCGCCCGGCTCGAAATCTACGCCTTCGACGCCCCAACGCATAGGCCAGTCGATCTTCCACATAAGCTTAACCATATGGTAATCGCGCAAATTTACGGTTTCTTCATTTCCGCAAGCCTTGCATCTGTAAGTTATTTCGTCCGTTTCTTCGTTATAATTAACCACTTCCGTAAAGTCCTTATTGCATTTGGAACAATAAACGCTGATAGGATAATAGTTTTCTCTTTCGCCCTCGTCGCTATCCTGAGTTTTATATTTCATAAGGATATCGTAAATATCCTTTCTTCTCTTCATGGCGGTTAAAATACCGTCGACATATCTTCCCGAACGGTATTCCTTGCCCTGATATCTGTACTCGATATCGATTCCGAGTTCTTTTAAGGACTCCTCGTATTCCTTTTCGTTGTATTCCGCGAACGACGAATATTTGCCGTGAGGATCGGGGATCATGCAATAAGGCATACCGATATATTTATCGAAATCGGGTGCGATCGCCGCGATGTTCTTAGGAACTTTTCTAAGTCTGTCGAATTCGTCCCACGAAAGCATCAGAGTGGCTTTTTTATCCTTTCTTCTGAGCGCTTCGACGACAAAAAGAGGCGTGGCTACGTCTCTGAAGTTTCCGATGTGAACCGAACCCGAGGGGCTCGTTCCCGCAACGCATAAAAAATGTTCCTTTCCGGGATTTTCGTTTATAAGTTCTTCCGCAATTCTCTCTGCCCAATGCATAATTTTCTTTCCTTTCGTTTGCTTTTTCTATTTTTATCCGTCTAAACAACTTAAAAACGGACGATTTGTTTTGATTCTATTTGTTTAAACCGAGCGTTTTCGCCCAGCCGAGAACGATTTCTTCGGCAACGTCCGCAGGGTCTTTCCCCGTCGTGTCCAGAACGAGCGAATAGTTGGACATATCCATAATGTCCACACCGTAAAATTTTTTGTAACGCTGAATTTCGCTTTCCCGTCTTTCCTGCAAGTTTTTAAAAGCTTCCTCGTCGGAGGAATACGGTTCGTCGGCTCGTTTGGCATTCGCCACCCTTTTCGCGGCTTCTTCCGGGTCGCATTTAAGATATACGCTGAACGCGCTCGGCACGAAATGCCAAGCCATTCTCGAATCAAAAATAAAACTCCCCTCTTTGTTCTCGTAAGCCGCAAGCATATCGTCGAGCTGTTTGTCAAGCTCGGGGTGAGATTCCTGATAAATGTTATACTGCGTCGTATTCATTCCGAGTTTTTCAGCCATTTCGCGCTGAATTTTGCCGATTGAAATTATATCCGCATAAAATCTTTCTTTCAGAATCGCGCCCACGGTACTTTTTCCGCTTCCGAGATCGCCTGCAAGAGATATTCTGAAATAAGCCATACTCGTTTCCTCCGTTTTATAGTAATATAATAAATTACGACGATTTTGTCAACCCGATAACCGCGCTTTTAAATATTTTGCGTGATAAAAACAAAAATAACCGTTTTGAAGCGTTAAAAAAGCCCCTGTCGGTTTGCGCGCTCGTTAAGCCGCTGTTTCGATTATTCCTTCAGAAGAGCCGCCGCGCCGAGAACGCCGGCTTTGTTTCCGAGTTTCGCGATGGCAATAGGACATCTCGGTCCGAGATCGCCCGCGAAGATTTCTCTGTTCACTATTTTCTGAAGCGGAACGATAAGATTATCGCCCTGCGCGCAGACCCCGCCGCCGAGCATAACCGTGTGCGGACGGAAAATGTTGGCGATGTTCGCTATTCCGCACGCAAGCATTTCTATATAATTATCGATGACTTCTTTCGCATACGGGTCGACATCCTTATAATCGAATGCGGTTTTACCGGTAACCGCGTCCGTCGAGCCGATTTCCCACATTTTACTGTCTTTATGGTTTTCCATTGCTCTTTTCGTATCTCTTATGAGGGCCGTTGCCGAAGCGTAAGCCTCCAAACAACCTTTTCTGCCGCAGGTACACTGTTCGCCGTTATGCGCGATAACCATATGTCCGAGTTCCGCGCCCGCCGATTTATTACCCTCGACAAGTTTGTTGCCGACGATAATTCCTCCGCCTACGCCCGTTCCGAGCGTTAAAAGTATACTGTCGTCCACATCTCTGCCCGCGCCGTAAGTCGCCTCGCCGAGAGCCGCAACGTTCGCGTCGTTCGCGATTTTAACTTTAATTCCCGTTCTTTTTTCAACGCCTTCCGATATATGCATATGATGCCACTGCAAATTGTTCGAAAAAATAACGACGCCGTTTTTACTGTCTATCATTCCCGGAACTCCCATTCCGATACCTTCCGTCTGTTCCTTTTCAAGATTTGCCTTTTCAAGAAGTTGACCGACAAGCTCGGCGATGTTATCCATAACTTTCTCGCCGCCAAGCTCCGATTCCGTCGGGACTTTACCCTCGGCAATAATTTCACCTGTTTCGGTTACTATTCCGCCTTTTATGAAAGTTCCGCCGAGATCTATGCCTATATAGTATTTTCTATCGTTGATTTCCATAAGGTACTCCAAAATACCGCATTATACGGTTATCGCAATAATTATATGTTTTTTTTCGGAAAATGTCAACTTTTGCCTGTTGATTATTTGTTATTTCGTAAAAATTTTGGTAATATATCCGTATGAAATACGCTACCGTCTTATTTGATGCAGACGACACACTTTTCGACTTTTACCGCACCGGACAAAAAAGTTTTATAAAAGCCTTCGCTTCCCTCGGCATAAAAGCCGATGAAAACGACTACGACGTTTACAGCGAAATCAATCAGAAACGCTGGGATTTATACTCCGTCGGAAAAATGACGAAGCGCGACGTAGTTATCGGAAGATTTGAGGAATATTCCGCTGTTAAAGGCATAATTTTCGATATAAATGCCTTTTACGAACTTTATGAAGATAATTTATCAAAAACGGCAATTTTATTACCCGAAACGGTAAATGTTTTAAAAACACTTAAAAGTCTCGGCGTGAGAATATTTTTAATTACGAACGGGCTTTCGAAAGTTCAGAGAGGAAGGCTTGCCATTTCGGGAATAGCCGATTATTTTGACAATGTTTTTATTTCGGATGAAATAGGACACAACAAGCCGTCCAAGGAATATTTCGATTATATTTCGGAGAGAATCACCGATTTTAATAAGACAAATACTCTCATTGTCGGAGATTCGCTTGTTTCGGATATTGCGCTCGGCGTAAACAACGGAGTTGATTCATGTCATTTTAATCCGCATGGCATCAGCGCTAAAAACAGAATAAAACCGACATATGAAATCGAAAAAATGAGTGAGCTGATCGAAATAATAAACTCATAAAAACCGTAAAACAGTTACAACACTTTACCCCACAAAAAAAGAGCCGCGCGGGCTCTTTTTTGTTTGTTTTTGATTAACCTGCAGCTTTAACGCCTGCGGAAGTTCCGATATAAACAACCTTACCGGATTTACCCGACTTAGCGTCGGCCTCATTACCGTTTTCCTTTGCCGCGTCACATACAGACTTGTAAAGTTCTTTAATATCGCCGTTTACTCTTTTCGCAGCTTCGTCATCTTTACAATAAATAATGAGGACATTATCTTTTCCGTCCTTACTTACAGCAAAAATAACGGACTCTATTTTATCATAAAAATCAATACCGTATTTAAAAGTAAAAACAGCCTTAATAGCCGCAGCGGAAACACCGTCTTCAACGGCATATTCTTTAGATGTGAGGTTGGATTTGGCTTTTTCGGGGTCGGAAGGAATTCCGCAAGAACAAAGCGATACGGCCATTACAACCAGAAGCATTGCAGAAACAAGTAATCTTGCTACTTTTTTCATTTTTGAGTTACTCCTCTTTTTTCTTTTAATATAGCACATTATTTCACTTAAATCAACTTTTTAGCCTCATTTTGTCGATTTTTTTCATTCTTTAACTATGTTTTATAATATTATCCATTTATGGATATTTATTATCCGTTTATTATCTTATAATATTTTTATTCGATTTTAAATTGAAAACACCGATTTTTGTCTTTATGTTTCTCACCAAACCACAAACAACAACTCTTCATTTATAAATTTATTATTTTTGAAATATTATATTGATTTATTGAAACATTTTACAATTATTTTTATTCAATTTACAATTTGTCATTGTTAAAAGATTTTAATTATAATTTAAAATTGCAAATTGCCGTCACCGTCGTTGTTTGAAATAAATTTTAACAAAATTCATTTCATTGTCTTATTTGGATAATATTTTATATGTTTTGGAAATTTTAATATATTTAGTTTAAATTTAACAAAAAGCAAAAAAAACGGACGAAAAACAGTCCGTCAAAATCATTATTGATTTTAAATTGAAATCCCGATTTTATATTTTTTCATTTTCGACAAACAGACGATAAACCGCGGCGGTCCAACCCATCATAGGCATAGTTTTGTACTCGTTCGTCACCGCGATTTTACCCGTAAGCGCGTCGTACTTTTCCCAAAGTCTGCCCGTTTCGTCAAAGATATTTCTCACTACGTTTACGTATTTTTCCGCAATTCTCTTCGCATCCGCGTTAAGACCGACATTTTTAAGCCCCATATACGCAAAGCATGTAGCCGCAGGCCACATGCACGGATAATCCCATTGAAAAAACACGTCGTCGTCCCGCTTTTCGCAAGTAGAAAGCCCGAACGGAAGCTCTATGCGTTTCAGAACCTTCAACGCGCCCTCTTTATCGTCAGAAACGCCGAAAGCGTAAGGATAAAGCGAAACAGCGGAAAGAATTTCGGAATGTTTACCCGTCTCCATATTATAATCGAGATAAATTCCGTCGCTTGTGAGATAATATTTATTCATAAGCGCCTTTCTTTTTTCGGCATATCCGAGAAATTTATCGGCTTCGTCTCCTCTACCGAGAAGCTTAAGCATTGTCGCTGCCATCTTCTCAATATCATATAAAATACAGTCAAGATCCAGGTGAGAAAATTCATGCGCGGATATACGGCTTTCCTTTGTTTTAAAACGCACATTGAAATCAAGCCCGCTTTCAGCGATAGCCATTATATCCTTACCGATTCTTATCTGTTCTTCTTCGTTTTCGCTCGATTCCAGTACCCTGTCGTGATGCCACTTATAATTGTTTAATATATCGGTTTTTCCACCGTTATTTCCGTAAGAACTTAAGCCGATTTTATTTTCACGCCTTGTCCGCCAGAACTCGTATTCCTTTAAAATCGCTCCTATATAATCGTCGATTACCGTTCTGTCTTTCGTGAAAAGATAGTACTCGTAAACCATTTTAGTAAAAAACGGCGGCTGCGATCTATCCCTGATGTAGTTCACGTTCGGCATGAATCCGAGCGCGTTTATAAATTTAGAAATATTATCGATATTGTAGCGCGCCTGGTCGGTAAAGCCGTCAAGCAGAAGTCCGATATTTATAAAATAAGTATCCCAGTAAAATAAATCTGTGTAATGATCTGCTGCGCACGGCGAAACATACGGATGATCTATTTTTATATCGCCCGATAGTTCGTTTGCGGGGTGAAAAGTTTTATGCCAGTTTTCTTTTATGTATAACGAAACATTATCCATACGTTTTTAACCCTTAATTTTTTGTTTAATTATAGCATTACACAATTCAAAAATCAAGGCTAAAACACAAAGAACAACGGCGAAAAGAAATCATATAACAAATTTTATAATTTTACCCGACAAAAGATAAAGTGCGAACGACGGCAACAAGTCGAAACCTTACTTATCTCATTATTTTCCGTCATAACAAAAAAGGGTGATTTTGTTGTTTCAGTTTTCAAGCCGTTCGCATTTTTTAATTCCGTAAATCGAAATTTCTCGGCAAAAAACCGCTCCGCAGATTGACAAACGACGACAATAAGTTGCCGCGTTACTCAATCATTGTTTCCGCAAAACAAAGAGGGATACAGCCGTTTCCCGCAAGCGGGAACCCTCGGCCGGATTTTGCCGACGCTCAAATGCGAACGGCGGCAACAAATCGCCGCGTTACTCAATCATTGTTTCCGCCAAACCAAAAGGACACCTGCAAAGGTGTCCTTTTGGTTTGGCGGAGCGTTAGTAATGTAAATCGAATTTTACTCGTAGTCTTTTAATTTTTCTTCTATTTTTGAAATAGAGGCTCTGAACTGCAGAAAATCATTTTGTGTCCAATTTTGAGATGACTCAGTATAACTGTGATCTGGAACTCTTCTTGCTTTATTAATGATATCAAAATCAGCCTGCAACTCGCTCATTGAAGTGCCTTCGAAAATATTCGAGAACAGAGTGAAATTATTTATAACAATTTTAGATAAAACACTAAAATATATTTTATTTACACTTGGATCAAATAATTCATTGTATTGTAGAGAACTTGCTTTTGTTATATCGTAAGATTGTATCGCATTATGTTCTCGCATAACATTCAATACTGTTTCTTTAGCCTTGTTGACACCCATCAATGTTGCTAAAGTATTTTTGACTAGCTTACGTAATGACATTTCTACAATATTAATTCGACATTGAATCTCTTGTTTTTGTTCTTCAATGGTCAAATTTGCGCGCTCATATTTATACTTCCCTAACAAGTATCGTTCTATTGTCCTGAATCGTATTTTATATATGCCATCAATGTTTTCAATTAGTCCATATCCAAGTAGATGAAGGAGTGCATTGTCATCGACAAAATTTGAAACATATTTTCCTCCATTTAGAGCAAGCTCTTTTAATACGTTAAATTCCTTTGGATATTTTGTCACAAGTATATTTAAGATCATTAAGTAAAACCCTGTAGCCTCGTTTGTTTCTTCAAAAGCTTTAATATATTCCTTATATTTTGACTGACCTACCATTTTAGGACGAGGCAATCCAGCGTCTTTTATTTCTTTGTTGATAAAACTACAAAGTAGTCTAATTAAATATGGATGCCCTCCGCAATCAAGAGTTAGAGAAGAACATACATGTTCATCAAATGATAACCCCATATATCCGCCTAGCGTATTAACCATGTTTTGTGTATCTATTAAGGTAAACGGTAATAAATATGCTCCTTGATTTGATAATGCCAACTGACCGTACATCGGATTTGTGTTTCCATTGTATAAAACGGGTATTTCATTAATTCTCGGATTTGTCCCTGCAACAACAATAGAAATTGCATTAGGGTTTTTAAGATACAATCCACGCAATGCATTCCAAAATGGAATATAGTATGTACCATCTATCCAACTTGAATTTTCGCTTGGAACATCAAAAGTAATTGCTTCAATCTCATCAAATAACAATACAATAGGTTTAGATACTTCTTTATAGATTGTCAATATATCCTCTTCAAAACAAACGGCTGCATTTCCATCAATGTATGATTGTTTTGAATGAACATATCTTTCTTTTATTCCCGTCTCTTTGTAAATATCTCGAACAATCGTATATAAAGCCATTTGCCAATTAGAAGATGAAAGTTGACTTTGACAAGGTATATATATAGCGGGGTAATTATCACTTTTGAGCAATCTTTTTACTGCATACAATAGTGATGTTTTTCCACTTCTTCTTAATCCAAAAATTCCACTATGAATATTATTTTTGCACTTATTCACAATGTCGAAAACATAATCTCTTCGACCAAAAAAGAAAATATCGTTCTGAATAGGTGTTGAGGATGAAAAGAGGTCAACATCAAATAAATACTTTCTAAAACGATTTAATACAAACTCATCTACAGGTGACGATAATAATTCTTTATAGCTAAATGGAATTACTATTGAATTTAAGTTTGTATCCCTTAGTACAGCTGTAAGTTTTTGTTCTATTTTTTCATCACTACTAATTATAATTTGGCATCCTCTATCTATTCTCAACTTTGAACTAATCTGTTCAATAGCATACGTTGCCGCATCTAATGTACGCGGCTCAAATGATACATAATCGGAAAAAATCACGACAATTTCTCTATTTAAATTAAATGTTAAACTGAAGTCACTTGTCGGCTTAACTAGGCAGTATCTGTAGGTGCTATTTGCTATTGTCAAAGAAGCTCCGCTGTTAGTAATGTAGAATACTTTCTTTAGATAATTTATTATTTCTTTTTCATCATCGTTATAGCTATCGAATTTAAATTTAGGATTGATCCCTGGATTAACAGTATTTTGCGTGTTTGATGTGTCCGCTCCCTTTTTTCTGATTTTAATAGCTTTATCTTTTTTGAAATCGCTTTGTTTTTGAACTTCAAACTCTACATAATCTCCATCATTTAGTTGATAGATTGTACAATTAAGAAGATCATTCTTGTGAAAAAAATAGACAGCGCTATCGTCTCCATTTATGTAACCATAACTGCCTTCAATGTAATATATATTCCCTTTCATTTATAATATACTCCTTCATTAAAGATTGCTTTTTATTTTTCGTTATTTCTTAAACACAAACAAATACTCGTGGGCGAGTAAAAGGAAATTAAATTTTATACTGTTTGTTTTCCAATAGCCCGTGGCTTTGCAGTTGTGTTGTTCCTTGATAATAATTTCTTTCGTTTTGAATCCTGCCATTTCAAAAATACGCATTGTTTCAAACGCTAATGGTTGAACCATACCTTTTTTGCGCGTATCTCCCATAAG
>CAKQSB010000004.1 GCA_934271735.1 uncultured Clostridia bacterium
CTAATCTATGTAACAAAAAGATTTGTGTAATGCGAAAAACGGTACACTTCTACCGGAAGTATACTTCTTGCCACATAGATTTAATTGTATCGCATTTTTATTTTATTCTTTTTGTACCGAAAAGTCAATATTTAGACAGTAATTATTTTGTTTTTAATAGAATTCTTTGTAAATTCTGCCCTTTATTACCTAAAACCGCTTACAAAAGATTTAATTTTTTATATAATATTTCTAAAAGCGGCGAGTACGACAAAACGAACGGTCATAAGTAATGCGAAATGCCGATTTTTTGACAATAAAAAAGCAGAGATCGTTTACCAATCTCTGCTTTTTAGTTTGATTTTTATTAAATTTTAGCCGTTTTCGGTTAAATTACTGTCAAATTATTTTCCGAAATATCTGTCGAGTAAACCTTTGAACGCTCTGCCGTGGCGGGCTTCGTCACGAGCCATTTCGTGAACGGTGTCGTGAATGGCGTCGAGATTCAAAGCTTTCGCCTTTTTTGCAAGTTCGGTTTTGCCTGCCGTCGCGCCGTTTTCGGCTTCCACTCTCATTTCGAGATTTTTCTTCGTGGAGTCGGTTACGACTTCGCCGAGCATTTCGGCAAATTTAGCCGCGTGTTCGGCTTCTTCGTAAGCGGCTTTCTCCCAGTAAAGACCGATTTCGGGATAACCCTCGCGGAAAGCGACTCTCGACATAGCGAGATACATTCCGACCTCGGAACACTCGCCGTTGAAGTTAGCTCTTAATCCCTCGACGATTTCTTCGGGAACGCCTTTCGCGACGCCGACTACGTGTTCCGCAGCCCAGCTCATCTCGTCTTCTTTAACCTCGACGAATTTGTCGCCCTTAGCGTGGCAAACGGGACATTCGGAAGGACAAACGTCCGACTCCACTATCTGACCGCATACCGTGCATCTCCATTTTTTCATAATTTTTTACCTCTCTTTATTTTTTTTGCGCCGAATTCTTCGGCTAATTTTTTGATTTCTTCTTTGTTTTGTTCGTTTACCGCGGAAATAATCTTTACCGAAGCTTCGGCAAACGTAATATTTTTGCAAACGGAAAGCATATCCGTCAATTTCTTTTTCGCAACGGGCGCCCACGAACCGTTTTCGATAAAACCGACTTTTCTGTTCTGATAGTTATGCCCGATAAGTTCGTTTATGAACTCTCTCATCGCGGGGAAAACCTCGCCGTTATAAGTCGTGGTCGCAAGAACGAGTTTGCCGTAACGGAAAGCTTCGGCAAGCGCGAGCGATTCGTCGGTACGCGCAAGATCGAAAATCGCGACTTTCTCGCCATTAGCCTCGAGCTCCTCCGCAAGAAGTTCGGCGGCAATCTTCGTATGCCCGTAAACGGAAGTGTAACAAATAAGCGTTCCCTCGCTTTCAACCGCGTAAGACGACCATATATTATATAATGATATATAATGCGCGAGGTTTCCGGAAAGGACTTCACCATGTAACGGGCAGATTTTTTCGATATTCAAGCCCGCCGCTTTTTTGAGAACCGTCTGAACCTGAACGCCGAATTTTCCGACAATGCCGATATAATATCTCCTTGCTTCGTCGTCCCACGGCTCGTTTGCGTTAAGGTCGCCGAATTTACCGAACGCGTCCGCCGAAAAAAGAATTTTATCCTCCGCTTCGTAAGCAAACATTACCTCGGGCCAGTGAACCATAGGCGCGAAAACGAATTTAAGCGTTTTGCCGCCGAGGTCGAGAACGTCGCCCTCTTTGACTTCAAGCCGTTTGGGCGCGACTGTTTTTCCGAAAAAGTTTCCCGCCATTGCGAATACTTTGGAGTTCGATACAACCGTCGTTTCGGGGTATTTATCCAGAAAAGCGGCGATATTCGCCGAATGGTCGGGTTCCATATGCAAAACCACGAGATAATCGGGGGTTCTTCCCTGCAACACGTTTTCTATATTGTTAAGCCACTCTTCGCCGAAATCCCGATCCACACTGTCCATAACGGCAATTTTTTCGCCGATGACTACATAAGAATTATAAGAAATTCCGTTCGGGATTTTATATTGTCCTTCAAAAAGGTCGGTTTTTCTGTCGTTTACGCCGACATATTCAACTCCGTCCGCGATATACATTTTATCTTCTTTATCTCCGCTCCTGACAAAAATTTATTTTACAAAGAGATTATAAATCGACGGGAAGATTTCGTCAAGACTTTTTGGCGAAACTTAAAACAATTTTATCAAATTTTCACCTTATTGAGACTTTGTATCTATAAGAAATAAACATAAACAGTGTCGAAAACCGATAAAATAAAACAAAAAATACGTGTTAATCGACTTATAGAGGCGCATTTGCATTTTAATGCCACTCCTCGCCCGACAAAAAGAAGATTTCGGCAAATAAAAGAAAAGTATGTCTAAAATACCCGAACCTTACGCATACTTTAGCCACAGGTGATTGCGTTCGAACGCAATACCCGAGAAAGATTCGAGCATAAACCGTAGCCGGATTTATTTCGGTGAAAAATAAGTAAAAAAATAACATTTTGCGATTTATATTTGTCTTTAATTTTATCATATGATATTATTGTTATACAAAGTAAGCCGAAAAAATCAATCGGCGGCAAACGAAACAAAAGCAATAAACCGGTGACAAAACTTTTGCAAAGCGGTTTACAGGAGGTTTAATGAAAAAATCATCTAAAACGGCGATAATAGTTATAGTTTTAATCGCCGTAACACTCGGACTTCTGGCGCTCGGAGGACTTTTCACGAACAGAGTCGCGAGCGTGGATACGTCCAAATTCTTCGAGCTTGCGGGTATCGAATATAAAGACGCGACGTCAGGAGACGGAAGCGAAACGAAAACCATTGTTTACAACGCCGACAAAGCGGTCATCAAGAAAATCGTGGTCAATGTTTACAATCTCACCGGTTACAATGCGACGAATAACGGAAAAGCGGTTTACAGCGCAAGCCTTTATCCTCAGACGATTTTCACCGAAGAGTTTGAGATTTTAAAGAAAAACGGCGTTGTGATCGATTGTGCCGACCCGAACGCGGGTTCGTTCTGGTCGAGCCTCGTTATGCCCGCTTTGATGCTCGGCGTAGGTCTTCTCGCGGTTATGTTCCTTATGCGTTCTGTAAACGGCGCGAACAAGGGCGCGATGGACTTCGGAAAGACCAAAGCTCGCGTAAATCAGAACGTTAAAGTAAGATTTGCCGACGTTGCGGGCGCGGAAGAAGAAAAAGAAGAGCTTCAGGAAATCGTTGAGTTTCTTAAAAATCCCAAAAAATTCTCCGTTCTCGGCGCAAGAATTCCTAAGGGCGTACTTCTCGTAGGACCTCCGGGAACAGGTAAAACGTTGTTTGCGAAAGCCGTTGCGGGCGAAGCGAACGTTCCGTTCTTCTCCATAAGCGGTTCGGACTTCGTCGAAATGTTCGTCGGCGTGGGCGCAAGCAGGGTAAGAGACCTTTTCGCAATGGCTAAAAAGAGTATGCCGTGCATCGTGTTCATCGACGAAATCGACGCGGTAGGCCGTCAGAGAGGAGCAGGCCTCGGCGGAGGAAACGACGAAAGAGAACAAACGCTTAACCAACTTCTCGTTCAGATGGACGGTTTCGAAGCCAACGACGGAATTATCATAATCGCGGCGACCAACCGCGCGGACATTCTCGACCCCGCTTTGATGAGACCGGGCAGATTCGACAGACAGATTTACGTAAATATGCCCGACGTCCGCGGAAGAGAAGCTATCCTCAAAGTTCACGCGAGAAACAAACCGCTTGCAGCCGACGTAAATTTCAAAACGCTTGCTCGTATGACAGCGGGATTTTCGGGCGCGGATATCGCAAACCTTCTGAACGAAGCCGCGATTTTAGCCGCGAGAAAGAACGAAAAGGCGATTACGAACGTAGACCTTTACGAAGCTATAAACAAAGTTATTATGGGGCCGCAGAAAAAGAGCCGTCTCGTCACCGAATCCGATAAACGTATCACCGCTTATCACGAATCGGGACACGCGATTCTCGCGAGACTTCTCCCCCACTGCGACCCCGTTCAGGAAGTTTCGATTATCCCGAGAGGTTCGGCAGGCGGTTACACGCTTACCCGCCCGGACGGCGACGATCAGTATTTAAGCAAGGCAAAACTTCTCGACGACATCGTTATGACGTACGGCGGAAGAGTTGCCGAAGAGCTTATCATAAAGGACATTTCCTCGGGCGCTTCGAGCGATATCAAAGTCGCGACCGAACGCGCGAGAAAAATGGTTACCGAATGGGGTATGAGCGACAGAGTAGGTCCTGTAAACTACGGCGATAACGATCAGGTATTTATCGGCAGAGATTACGAAACCAAAGCGGGTTATAGCGAACAGACCGCCGCGACTATCGACGAAGAAGTTCAGCGTATCATTAAAGAAGCGCATCAGAAAGCCATTGACCTTCTTACCGCAAATAAGAAACTTCTCGACAATATGGCTCGTCTCCTCATCGAAAGAGAAACCATTTATCAGGACGAAGTAGACCTCATTATGCAGGGCAAGGACGTTAAGGAAATTATGGAATATATGGATCAGCGTGACAAGGAACGCGCCGAAAATCCGTTCAAACGCGCGGAAGAATTTGCCAACGCTAAGGCAAAGGAAGCCGCAAAACCCGTAAATGCTCCCGAACCCCCCGTCTCTTCGAATGACATTCCTTCGATGCCGACCGCGGGAGACAATAAGGACGATAAGAACGAATAAACAAGCCTATAAATCGATTAACGGCATATTTTCTAATTTAATCGATAAAACTTAACAACACTTTTCGGGGGCGACAAGCCCCCGAATTTGTAATTTAAAAATGGGAAAACTTCCGATTTAAAAGACGGGACACCCCAAAAAAACAGGGTCAAACTTCCCGATTTGCTATTTTAAAAACACAGGATTATGGATAAAGACGAAAAACAGATAGGACTTTTCGACGAAGCGGACAAAAAGCTCGCCGAAAGATTCAGAATCGAAAAACCCAACCCGATAGACACCGCCAAGGATATGAAAAAAGCTATGGAGGAATACGGGCTTACGCAGGAAGAACTTGCGGCGAGAATAGGCAAAAGCCGCTCCGCCGTAGCCAACACGTTAAGGCTTTTAACTCTCTCCCCCGAAATAATAAGATTCGTCTCTCTCGGCAGACTTTCCGCGGGACACGCGCGGGCTTTGGTTACGCTCCCCCAAAAGGAACAGGAAACGGTCGCTTCGGTGGTTTTAAGAAAGAGACTGAGCGTTCGCGACACCGAGAAACTCGTTAAAAACAAGAGCGCGGGCGCGGCGGCGCAGGCGAATTTTATCAAGCAAAGCCCGGAGCTGAGAGACATGATACGGCGTATGCAACGCGATTTCGGAACAAAAGTGACGTTAAGCGGCACGGACGACGGCGGAAAAATAACTATCGAATACTACTCCCGCGACGATCTCGAGAGATTTTGCGAGATACTGAACAAAATCGAGGACTACCCCGAATTTTAATAAATACATAAAACTTTTCAGACAAATGATGAATTTTGAAAACTACACACCAGAAAACCTTAAAAAATACTCCCCTTATATAAAAAAATGCCCTTTTAACGTGAACGATATATCCCTCGGCAGTTTTTTCATGTGGCACAACGGAGTTAATCTTAAATTCGCTTTGCACGGTGGTTCGTTCGTTTCTATGCAGGATATTTGCGGCGAACCGTCCTTTTCATACCCTTTCGGCGGCGACGAGACGGCGGCTTTAAAAGAAATAATCGATTATGTCGCGGAAAACAACCTGCCCCTCAAATTTTACGGGGTAACCGAAGAAACGCTCGAAAAAATCAAAAATTGCGGACTTTTCCCGAATATTATGTTTAACTACGAACGGAAATGGAGCGATTATATTTATTCCGCCGCGGAAATGTCTACGTTTACGGGCAAGAAATTCAGCGGACAAAGAAACCATATCAACAAATTCCGTTCTCTTTACGGCGAAGTCGATTTCCGCCCGTTAAAACCCGAATATATCCCGAAACTTCGGGAGCTTTTGTCGCTTTACGCGAAAGAGCATTCCAACGCGGCTTACGAGGAAACGGAAGAATTTATCCACTCCGAAGAGCTTTTGAACAAGTTTTTCGATTACGACTTCGTGGGCGGCGCGATTTTCGTCGGCGACACGCCCGTTTCGGTTACGATAGGCGAAATTCAGGATAAAAATCTTATAATTCACGTGGAAAAGGCGTTAAAAGCTTACGTCGGAGCATACCCCACAACTTTCAACGCTTTCGTGAAGTACATTTTATCTGTCTTTCCCCAGCTTGAAACAATAAACCGCGAGGACGATTCCGACGATCCGGGGCTGAGAACTTCCAAATTGCAATACAACCCGATAAAGCTTGAAAACAAGTATCTCGTAAAGATAAATTCGCCGCTTAAAAATCTTTCGGAAACGCCCGTTTTGACGGACGGGAACGTGGTGTTAAGCGAGATAACCGAGAAAGACAAAACAGACTACAAAGAGCTTTGCTTAGACAAAGAAAACAACAGACTTTGGGGTTACGACTACGAAACGGACTCCTCCATAACGGGTGAGATTACCGACGAAACGTTCTTCGATATGGTTAATTTCGACCGTTCGATAGGCGAGGGAATAAGCTTTGCAATCAGAGAAAAAACATCCGTTAATCGACTTATAGGCGAGGTTATCGTTTATAATTTCACTTATAACGGCGACGCGGAAGCGGGTGTGAGAGTGGCTAAAGCATATCAGGGAAAAGGTTTCGGCAAAGCCGCGTACAAACTCGTTTGCGAATGGGCGGCAAAGGCATTGAAAGTAAATCTCAAAGCCAAATGTTTCAAGGAAAACGAACGCTCCAAAGAAACTATTCTTTCCTGCGGATTTAAAGCAGCAGGCGAAGATAAGGATTTTTATTATTTTAAATACAACGCAGCTCACGCCGACGGCGAGCCCGCAAACGGGGATGAAAAATGAAATTAAAAGAACATCTCCCGTTCTGCGTTTTCGCGCTTGTTGTCTTAGCTTGCTTTTATGCGGTTTATTTTATAAAGCAAATCGCGCAAAAACGACGCGGAATTCAGACAAGGCAGATAGGCAAACGAAAAGAAAAAACGCTTCACACCGTTGAAGTTTTAATGGGCATAGCAACGCTCGTTATAGTTCCCGTGCAGATTTTATCGATACTTTTCGGTTGGAGTTATCTCCCCTCGTCCGCCCGTTTTACGGGGTTTCTTATCGGTATGCTCGGCGATATCATATTTCTTATTTCCGTGCTTTGTATGCGCAACAGCTGGCGCGCGGGTATCCCCGAAAATGACAAAACCGAACTTGTGACAAGCGGCATATATAAATTCAGCAGAAATCCCGCGTTTTTAGGTTTCGATTTTCAGTATATCGGCGTACTTCTGCTTTATTTTAACGTTTTAACGGCGATTTTCTCTTTATTCGCGATGATAATGCTTCACTTGCAGATTTTGCAGGAAGAAAAGTTTCTCGCAACCGTTTTCAAGGACGATTATATAGCCTACAAAAAGCAGGTTTTCAGATACTTAGGCAGAAGAAAATCAAAATAAATCAATAAAAATAACGAAACCATTGGAATCCCGATGATTTCGTTATTTTTAAGAATTATGAATTACAGCTGTTCAAAATATATTATAATAGATACATTTGACGCTTCCCACGTGTCTCCACCATCACCGTGAGCGCCGCAATACAAAAACCAACTGTCGCACAGATCACCTCTTTTTATAAACACGTTCTGATATACCGAATAATCCCCTTCGCCTTTTTTACCCGGCGCAGTCTCGATATCCTGTTTTTTGAATAATGTAATTTCATCGTCAAAAACGTGAGTATTATCTCTCCACCCATAGTTAGGATTATTCTGCTGTATCAGATACAACTCTTGATATCCGTCGTCTTTTTCTTTTATATGGACAAAAATATCTATTCTTCGGATAGCCAAATTATATGTGTCCATTATATCAGCCGTTTCTGTCATATCAAACTTGAAGTAGGCGTTCTGTGTCGTATCTTTTACTGTCGCTGATTGCTGGTTCGTCGGGTATAAAACCTTGAACTCAGGAACTTTTGAGTCATCGTCACCCGAATTCTTATTTTCAGGTACCGGCAAATCTTTATAAAAATTATCCGCTAACATCAAATTTTGCTCGGAAGAATTATCAAACTCTCCATCTTCCGAAAACTGAAGCCAAATGAATACGTCGCTTTCGCGAACACAGCTAATTATTCTTACATCATACAGCGTATCATTATTTTTAGATGTTTCCACCTCAAAATACAAATCACATTTGGCAAAGATTGCATAACGGTAATATCCGTTGGCTCTGTCATTTTTTCCAAATTTGTATTCAACCTCAGCTTGGCGACCAAAATATTCCACATACGATCTTGTATTTGTCGTCGATTTTGAATAGGTATTTGCCTTTGACCAAGATGAGGATGTTGATATACTCATCGAATAATCAACAGATATATCAGAATCTTTATTTCCTAATCCGACAGTTACTTTATGCGATGAATTCGAGCTTGATATACTTTCAAATGAATACAAATGACTTATGGTGTTACTAACAGAAGATGAAACCGTCGTATTCATACCACTTAAAACTTTTAAACTGGTCGGTTTTCCGTCGTAATATAACGATGCTAATGTGGAAAGATATAATTTATCAACCGATCCGGAGTCAATCAAATAATGATTTCTTTCACTATCGTCGGTATAGGAATCCAGAACATTTAATTTTCCATTGCTCGGCGCAATAGGTAAAGCGTGTACCGCTTGCACTACTCCGCTAGGTGGAGTAGTAATTATATTGTTGCATCCTGGCAATAAAGATAAAATAATAAAAAGTAAAATTGTTGCAATAATTGTTTTTGCCTTTTTTTTCATAGTTTTGTCCCTCCAAAAAAAATTGAACCATTAAAATACGCCATACCTATATCGCATAAAATCTTACTTATACAATATAAAAATAGCAATTAATAGATTCGAATAAAACAACGAGACAATTTGCAATCTTGCATCATTTTCCGGAAACGAGTCTTCGCTTTTCGTGAATATTATAACTCGGTTTTAGGAAATTTGTCAATAAAAAAGCCGAAAATTTAGTTTGTTTTATTTTCATTTTACCCTATATTTTTAGTTGACGAAAATAAGCAATTTGTGTTAAGATAGGCAAGCTGTCAAAAATAAAATGAAGTAAACACTTTTTCTTTTTATGGATTTAGCTCTTTTATCAAAATATCAGTCTGATAAAAATTCATAATATTTACAATGAAAAAATGTCTGGAGCTATCCTATATCGGTTCGCTCCAGACATTTTTCTGTTTCTTAACTACAATGTGTGTTATTGATACTTACCTTATGTGAGTCTAAAAACCTATTTAAAAATTTGCAAAAAAGAACACTCTTACCGAATGGCAAATTATACTTATAATCTGAAGTGGAATTATAATCATCTGTGGCATTTTATTTTTAATGTACAATTTAAATTTTTTTATATTAAATAAGTTTTTGGTTTATGAAGAATATATTTCCTTACAATTTTCCTTTGTTTTTTTAATTATAAGCAATATAAATTATAAAAAACTCAATATTTATGAATTCAATTTTATATACACCTATATTTCCATATTATAACTTACTTCTTTTAAATTAACAAATCCACTATCTTTATATTCATTTAAGCATTTAAAACCGTACTTTTCATAAAATTTTCTTGCACGAAAATTTTTATCAAGTGTCCAAAGTTCCATTTTTCTTAAATTATATTTTTTAGCAGTTTCTAAAACTATATCCATAAGCTTTTTACCTACCCCTTTTCCCCAATAGTCCGGAATCGTATATAAAGCAACAATTTCTATATTATTTTTAATATCTATACGAGCATAAACTATACCACAAGGAAAAGAATCATCATATGCTATAAAAAAATATCCATTTTCAGATATAAACAGACTTGTAAACATTTGCTTTCTTTTTTCTTTGTTAGTATTTTTTTCAATTTCTTCTTCGGATAAAATATTTTTATATGCTACTTTCCATGATTCACAAAAAACAAATGTAAAATCTTCCACATGAGTTAGCGTTGCTTTTAAAATCTTTATGTTCATATTTAATATCTCCTAGAAATTAAATTTCTTTTATATTTTTATAATTAATATACCATAATCCACACACATATTCAATTAAAAACATAAATTTTATTTTTTTATTATACCACAAAGCTTTATTACTAATACTAACAAATATATTAAAATACATTTCCTTTTTTAATACTCTGTCTATATTAAAAGTCAACAGCTCTTTCTCAATAGAAATATCCATCAGTTAACTAGTAGATATTTGTTATTTAACGTATACGGTTTGATTAAAAAGAAAGTTTATACAAATCTATGATGAAATATCTTTGCGAAGCAAAAATTTTACCAAATGAGATCCTTTATGAATTATTAAATCACATTTTAGGCGTAAATCACGTAATCATGCCCAGGTCTCGGGAGTTACTATACCGTCCGCAAAATGCCAGTAGTTTCCGCTCGTAACCTCGCCGCTTTCAAACGGGTTGGTTTCGCTGTAAAAATACCTCGGGATTCCTTTGCTGTCATCGAAATACAAATTCTGAATAATCTGATCGCCTACGACCGTGAAATTATTATATTCGTCCTTCGCGCCGTAGAAAAGAATTTTCGACCCTTTTATGTATTCGGTGTAAATTTTAATTTTGATCGCCGTTACGTCCTTGCCGAGAATAAGCGTTTTAACGGACGGCGGATTGGAAACCGGAGTTTCTCCTCTGGTGTTATAGAATTTCTCGGGGATTTCTCCGCTTAAAACACCGAGCGTTTCAAGAGATTTCCACGTTTCGCACCTCTGATACCCTACTATATTAAACAGATACTCCAACGTATCGCTCGTGCTTCCGACGGTTTTCGCGGTTCTGCCCGCAAACGGAAGAATCAGCCCCTTTAAGCCCGTGAAATTTTCAAAGCTTCCCGCCTCGATTTCCGTAACTCCGCTGCCGAGCGAAAGCATCGTGATGTTTCCTAAGCCGTTTACCTTGGTTTCAAACATACTGCGTTTGATTTTTCCCGTTCTTATGCCGACGGATTTAAGCGAAGCGGGAATACCATTGAAAGGATCGCGGAAATAATATTCGAGCGTTCCCGACTCGTCGTCCGCGGAAGCTCCGATATACTGGAAGGTCACCGCATTAAGCTTGCTTGACCCGGAAAAAACAGCCTTGCCGATCGACTGTGTGTGCTTTGGGAAAACAAAGCTTGTAAGATTTTCGCAATCAGCAAACGCTTGCTCTCCGAAATCCGCAACGCTTTCGGGAATACTTATTTTCGTTATACCCGTTCTTCTGAAAGCGTCCTTACCGATACGCGTTATTTTTGAATGAAGCGTTACTTCGTTAAGCGCGGTGCAAAGAGCGAAAACATTGTCCTCGATAGCGGTTACTCCCGAGGGAATCACCGCCGACGTGATCGCGGACTTCCAGAAAGCTCCCGCAGCAAGTACTTTAAGGCTTTCGGGCAAATCTACCGAAGCTAAGCTTTCGCAGTAACGGAACGCTTCCGCCCGAATTTCTTCGAGACCCTCGGGAAGATTTATATTTGCGAGCTTACCGCACGATCTGAACGCGCCCGCTTCGATAATTTTTATACCTGCGGGCAAAACGACTTCCGTAAGCTCGGAGCAGTTTTCAAACGCGCTTTCGCTTATCGTCGTTATTCTGCCCGGAATTTCGATTCGCGAGATTTTGCTTCCGCCGAAAGCTCCCGCATTGAGAATATAAAGCCCGTTCGGAAGAATTATTTCGCCTTTAAGCCCGCTGCCGTAAAACGCGTTCTCGTGAATACCCATGAGCGACGACGGAAGAGTTATCGTTTCCAAGCTTTCGCAACCCTCGAAAACGCCCATAGGCAAATTACTCATAGCCGAAGGAATGTTGATCGTATCGAGAGAGGCGCAGCCCGCAAAAGCATATTCCGAGAAACTGTGTAAATAGTCCGACAAAACGACCGTTTTGAGATTTACGCAGCCGCGGAAGGCTTCCGTGCCTATCTGATCTACGCTTTCCGGCATGACGACCTTCGTTATATTGTCGTTAGCGTAAAACGCCGCTTTATATATTATCCGGATTCCGTCGGGAATAGTGACATCTTTTGCCGTTCCGACGTATTTTATAAGCAAATCGCCTTCGTTTGGTATGTCGCGGTCATAAATAATAAAACCGTCGACGTTGCTGATTTTTTTCGGTTCGTCCGCGGAAGTTAAAACGTCCCAGGCGTACTTGCAAAGTCCGCCGAGATCATCGCTGCCTTTTACCGAAGAGAAAGACGAAAGGTTGACAACTTCGATAATACCCATACAATTCGCAAACGCGCCGTTACCGATTGTTGTCACGCTTGCGGGAATTTCAAAGCGATAAAGCGCCTCGCAGTTTTCAAACGCGCCATTACCAACCGAAACGAGCTTATCCCCGATATCGAGTTCGCCGAGTTTCGCGCAGTTTCTGAAAGCGTAATCGCCTATCGAAACTACATTTCCGCTCGCGACAACCTCTCCGAGACTAACACAGCCGTCGAACGCGCTCGCGCCGATTTTCGTTACGTTCGGAACGGAAATTTTCACGAGGTTCGGGCAATTTCTGAACGCGCCGTCGCCGATTTCCGTTATCGTATCGGGAAGAACGATTTCGCTCGCTTTTGCTTTATATCCGAATAAATCTCCATCGATTTTCTTCACGTCTCCGCGAACGGTAATGCGCTTCATTTCGCCCGCGCCGCCGAAAAGCTCTGCATATAAAGTATCGTTTACCGAGGTGTAATCGAGCTCTTCTATATTGTTCGAATAAAGCCCTGCGAGCGAACTCGAAACGTCTTTGTCGTTATAAACAAAGCCCTTTCTTATAGTTACTTTTTTAAGCGTTTGGGGGATATTTCCAAAAATGTATCCGAATTTTGCTTCCTCTGCTCTGTAGCCGTATTCCGACTGATTGTATTCCTTGCTTTCGTCGTACTTCCGACCGATGAACGGAAGGTCGATTTCTTCGAGCGACGAACAGCCCTTCAGGGCCGCCTCGCCGATACTTCTCACGTTTTCGCCGAAAATTATCTTTTTAAGATCGGAACAGTTTTTAAGCGAATCGCTCTGAATATCTCCGCCCGTAACCGTGAGCTCTTCAAGCCCTGCGGGAACGCTTTTATTCGTCGTGTCAGACGGATTGCCGAAAAGGTAACCAAGGTGAGAAAAGTCGCTTTCGTCGTAGCAGCTTCCTAAAAACGGAACGGTCAGGCTCTTTATAAACCCGCCGCAAAATCTGAGCGCGCCGCCCTTTATCATCGAAACGTAATCGGGAATAACCACGTCCGCAAGCGAGTTATCGACAACACTCATTATCGTTATGTAACCGGGTTTACCCTCTACGCCGAGATAATCGTCGTCCACGGTATAATTGAAATTTTCAAGTCCGCTCCGAAGTTCCCATACGGCGTTAAGCACCATATCGCCGTGAATATTTTCGAGCGTTTCGATCATATTGAAACCGTCCGACCAGCCTTTGAAATCGTAATCGGCTTTGTGAAGCGGCTGAAGCTCGATAACGTCCCCGTCCATATAAACGGTCGGATTTTCGTTCGGGCGGTTGAAACGATCGACATACGTAAGGTTATAGAAACTCCCCGCCTTAAAAACGGCGGTAAGAACGAGATTTCCCGTCATTCCGGGATAAATATATCTGATTTCATCGCTCGCTTCGTCCAGCCAGCCTCTGAACGCGAAACCCTCTTTATAATAATCGTTAAGCCTTATTCTGCCGCTTTCCACGTTGTAGCTCGACGGAAGATCTAAGCCGTCCGTCGAAAGGACGTTGCCCTCTTCGTCCTTATAAGTTATCGTGTAATTTATAATCGAGAACTTGGCAAAAGCCGTTATATCTTCGTTTATTTTCGCATTTTCGCCGACGGGGTTTTTCCATTCGTTTTCGTCCGTAAACCAGCCGTCGAACGTATACCCCGCTTTTTCGGGAACTTCGGGAAAGACAATCCCGTCGCCCGCTTTCACGATATCGTACGTTCTGCCGTCGACCACGAAACGCAGTTCGTAATCTTTACTCACGGCAGAAGAACCGCACGCCGCAACCGCGCCCAAAAGGCAGATAAGCAAAACAATACAAAACGCTGTCGCCGCCGCATATTTTCCGAGTCGTTTCATTTTTACCTCCGTTCCGGTGTTTTTCTGTTTATATTAAGTTATCGTATTCCGATTTTAACATATGAATAACCGTTTGTCAATAAAAAAAATAAATAATTGTTTATACAATTTTGTTTCACAAAGCAAAATCTCGACGATATTCAACAAAACACCGATGAAAAACCTGCCTATAAGCCGATTAACGCGTTATTTTCAAAAAAAGACCGCGGAATTACCCGCGGTCTGTTATATATTTGCCAGTTATAAATGATTGCTTTGGTCGCGTTAAATTATTTTGTTTATCCCTCGGCGAAGACTTACCGTTTTCCCGTCCGCGAACGTTACCGTTCTTTCGGACGGCGATTTTATCGTGAGCAAAGACAGTTCGCCGCGTTTAAGCGTTGCCGAGACTAAAAGTCCGCCGCGCGAACGCAGGTTTTTGAATTCGACGGTTCCTCTCTTCCACTCGTCGGGAATCGCGGGAAACAGTTCGATAAAACCTTGGTGATCCTGCAAAAGCATTTCGTGGAGCGCGTCCGCAAAGCCGAACAGGCTTTCGAGCGTGAACGGGCGATAATGCCACTGCGTATAACCGTAATGCTTAAAGTCTCCGTTTAAATGAAATCCGTTTTCGGCGACAAAGCCTTTGCAGAACTGCCCGAGCCTTTCCGCCGCGGCGTTGCCGTTTTTTGCCATAGCGTAAATCTGCGCCGACATCGGGAACGAAAACCCTACCCAGTAACCCGTGCCGAGTATTTCGAGATTTTTAATCGTGTTTTCGTAAATTTTCTTATGCTCGTCCGTGTCGTAATTTATAAGGTGCAACGGATAAAGGCACATCACGTGCGAAAAATGCCTGTGCGATTCGGGCAGATACTGCGTTTTGTCGAGCATCACAACGCCGCTATCGTCGATAGCCAAATCGTCGAGTTTTCCGAGAATTTCCCTGTATTCTTCCGCATTTTCGCCGAGCTTTTCGGCGTAACATTTCAAAGTTTTGAAAAGATAAATCAAAAGCGATAAATCGAAATTCGAATTCGGTTCGAGATACGCTTTCCGCGCGTTATCGAAAATTTCGGGCGAAGAGGAAACGGGAAGATAAAGTTTTCCGTTTTTCTCGGTCAAAAGCCCTTTTATCGCCTGCCCGACCTTTTTGAAAAAGGGATACGCCCTGTTTTTCAAAAACTTTTCGTCGCCTGTGTAAAGGTAATATTCGTCGAAGCTTTGCGCCGCCCAGATCGTCATCGTCGGCGATAAGGAGTACTGCGCCCAGCCGCCCATAGCTTTGCCGTCCAAAGTAGAACATGACGGAAGCAAAAGCCCGTTAACGCCGAAAAATTCTTTCGCGAACCTCTCGTAAGCGGGTTTGAGCCGCCACAGATAATCGATAAACGCCTCGCCCTCTTCAAGCCTGTTCGCCTTTAAATACGCCTGATAGGAAAGCTCGGTGTTCGTGTCGTGGTGATAATCGCCCTTCCACGGCGGCAGACAGTCGTTATCCGCCGTCCACACGCCCTGAAGAGGCATGGGATAGCCGCCCTTTTTCGAGCAGCACTTAAAAAGATACCAACTCTTCTTATACGTTTCGTCGATAAGCTTATCCCCCGTTTTCACGGAAGATTTCGCCCGATATTTTTTCCGGGACTTTTTATGCTCGTCAAAAAGTTTATCAAAACCTTTTTCTGCGGCGTTTGTAAGGATTTTTTCGGCATAACCGATATAATCTTTATCGTCGTCCGTCGTAGCGAGCGTGTAATAAATCTCATCGCCCGCACGGTAGGTCACTATACCGAAAGAATAATCGGTATGAGTGTTCTGCTCGTACCACTTAAAGCCGTCTTTCTCGAAAAATTTCGCTTTCGGATAGCCGAGCGACATTTTGTCCGCATTATCGCCTATCCCCGAACCGCACTCGGGTTTACCCGAAAGATAAGCGGGAACATGAAGATTTATTTCCGCGTTTTCGTAAAGTCTGATAACGCCCGCATTCGGTTCATCGAACACGAAAACCTCGGCTATAAGTCGATTATCGGCATAAATTTTAACAATCGAGCTATCTATATCGAGCGTGTAACGAACATTTTCCGCGCTAATGCCGAACCAAAGCTCGATATGCCCGGCGGTGATTTTAGAAGGGTACGGCTTACCCATAAATATATCCTCGAAAAGCCGCTCACGCTCTTTCCGATCCTCTTCTTTTCCGCTTAAAGAGAGTTTGACGAGGTTTTTGAAATTAAAACCTTTTTCGAGCGTGACTTCGTTAGGGCGTAAGTCCCACAAATCGGTTCGATCGACCGTTATTTTCAAAGGTTTCGAGCCGTAAACAAGACTGCCCGTTCTGCCGTTTCCGAGAGGCAAGCCCTCGTCCCATCTGTCTGTCGCGCTGATATTCACAAGATCCCCGGTTTTCATTTCTTCAGAACTCCTTTGCCGAACGGAAGCGGCGAGGGATAAAGCTCCCCGAACGAAATTTCTTTGATAAAACCGCTTAAATCGTCTGTTTTTTCGCCGTTTACGAAAATATTTTCAAACGAAACTCCCGATACTTCGCAAACAACGTACGGATCGAAAAGCTCGAGCTTTTTCTTCGCGATATACTGCGATTTCGGACCTATCGTCATAAAGAACGAATTAGGATATTTCTTGCGGTTCAAAGTCGTTGCCACATTACGGAAAACAAGGTTTTTAACGTTGCTCCCCACCTCGAACGTTGCGAAATTGCCCGTTACGGGGTTGCCGGAAAGGTAATTCGGCTGTTTGTCCACAGGTTCGGAAGTATCGGCGGAAATATCCTCGAAAACTATGTTTTCCATTCTTCCCACGCCCACGTTTTTTTCGGGCAAGTCCGTGTAAGCGGGCGTTTGCAGATACATTTTGAAACAAGCGACGCCCGAAACGTTCTTTATCGTGAGATTTTTAACGAAACAGTCCTCTTTTCCGCCGTTTTTATAAGGATAAACGCCGGGCTGAATACGAATCGATTTATGAACGTTCCCGCCCGACGAACATTTCACGCCGCTAACCGTAACGTTTTCTATCGCGCCGAAGTTTATCGAGGAATTATCCCAGTCGTAAGCGTTAAGCGCGATAAGATCGTCCTCGGTGTGTCCGTTAAGACGCTTTATAATCCCGTTTTTCGTGCCGCCGTTTATGTGCAAGCCGTCCGCGAAACAATCCCTGAAACAAAGGTTTTCAATGCGGAAATCGCTTATATTGCCTATCTGAACGGCAAAGCCCGCGGTATGCGTAAACGTCAGATTTTCGAGCGTAACGTTTTTTACGTTGCTGAACAAAAAGCAGGTCGAAACGCCGACCATAGAATGATTTTCGTCGAAGCAACCGCTTTCGCCGTAGCCGAGCCGCTCGTCGTTCTCCTCGCCCCAGGTTCCGCCGATTATCGAGATATTTTCGTCTTTTACGGCGTTTTCGGGGATAGGTTTGTCCGACCCGTCAATAACGTTTTCGTTCCTCAAAAGCAGATTTTTAACGCCTTTTATGAGAATAATTTCGGCGTGTTCGTCGGCGATAATCTCCGTGTCGGATTTTACGATTATCGACTTATCCGCATAATATCTTCCCGAGGGGATAATTATTTTTTCATAATTGTCTACGGCATAGTTAAACGCCTCGCTCCATATCTTGCCGTCTTTATAAGTCTCGACGGCAAGGCGTTCCAGCTCGCTCAAACAAACTTTGTCTTTTCGTTCCATAATTACCATTTGGCGACGTTTCCGTCCTCGTCGTAATGCCAGAAATTGCCGTTTTTCTCGGGTTTTTGCTCGGAAAAATAATAAACGGTCGCGTTTTTCGTTACGGAAAGAGCCGAAAAACCGTTGTATTCTTCGTCCGATATTTCAATCAAAGACCAGTCGACGGCGTTTCCCTTATAAAAAATTTCGTTAAGACCTTTCCACAAACCCACAAACTCGATTTTTTCGAGCGAGAGGGGCAGAACTATGCTTTTAAGCTCGCTTGCGAACGCATATTCCTCTATTTTCGTGACGCCTTCCGGAACTTCGATAAAGGAATATTTATGCCCTACGGCAAGTCTTTTGGGAACAACCGTAATCTTCGGCGGAAGTTTCCAAGATATAAGCTTAACGCAAGAATCGAACGCCGACGCGCCTATCGTCTCCACCGTTTCGGGGATATCCGCCGAAACGAGGTTTATGCAGTAATAAAAAGCGTGTTCGCCTATCGTTTTTAAATAAGACGGCATTTTCACGAACGTGATTTTCGGGTTGCTCGCAAACGCAGAATTTGTTATTCCCGTTACGGGAAGCCCTTTATAATAGTCGGGCAGAAAAACGCTTTCGGATTCTCCCGTGTAAGGCGAAACGTTGTAACCGTCGCCTCTGAAAGAAGGCGAGAAAGCAACGCCTTTCGTGTACGAAATAACGCCCACGGTCATATCATCGGTAACGGGTTTGTCGAAATCGAAATTCCACTCGGCAATAAGTTCTTCGCCCTCGCTTTCCGGCGCGGGAATTTCCGCAATTTTCTCTCCGCTTTTAACCTTTCTGATTATCGGATCTTTACCGTTTTGCTTAAACTCGACGATAAGTTCCGCAGCCGATTGTCCGCCGCCCGAACCGTCGTTTCCGCCGTTGCCGCCGTTACAGCCGACAAGCGCGGCGAACGAAACGGCGAGAGTTAAAATAATAGCAAATATCTTTTTCATAACGTTTCTTCTTTTAAATTGCCCCGTCGGGCATAAATTTTCCCGACAGGGCGATTGTTTCGGTTGTTAACTCTTACCAGAGCGTTGCCACTCCGTCCACATAATGCCATGCGCCGCCGAGCTCTGTTTCGCTGTAATAGTACACGTTCCCCGAGCAAAGGTTGTTCGCGTCGGCTGTCTCGTAATCGAGAGCGGGTGCGCCGCTTGCGCCGTAAACGTAGAAATCAAGGATTTTCTTGTTTCCCGTATCCGCCGCGCCGCAACCGAACTGACCTACGTTCGACGAAAGCGCCGTGCTTACGACAACAGTTTTAAGTTTGAAGCAGTTTCTGAAATTGTTGTTTCTTTCTCCGCCGTACGGGCTTGCGTAATCGAGGTTCGTGATACCCGTCATAGAAACGTATTCGAGGTTTTCGCAGCCCCAGAAAACTCTTCCCTCTAAGCTTACGATATTCACGTCGAGAATAACCTTTTTAATCGTTACGTTATCCTTAAACGCAGCCGCCGCGATATATTTTACGTCGGCTTCGCCGTTTACTCCGTCGTCCCAGGTTCCGAAAACGTTTACCGTATCGTCCGTTCCGCTGTAGCTCGCAACGTAATATATCTGCTTTGCGGCGTCGTATTCGTATCTCACGCCCATAGCGTTTTTCTCGCCGCAAACGGAGCATATTCCGTTTACATAGTTATGCGCGGCAGGTCCGTGAACGAGATTTCCGTCCGAATCGAAATTCCACTGCAAACATCTCGCGCCGTCGCCTTTGTAATAAACGTTTCCTGTAAGCAAATTCTGGTTTGTTCCCGTTTCGAATTTCGGAACTCCGCTCGCGCCGTTTACGAACAAATCGAGAATCGCTCCGCTCGTTTCTCCGGTTGCAAGGAACTGCTGAACGTTCGTGGAGAACGCCGTGCTTATGATAACGTATCTGAGCTTTGTGCAGTTAAGGAAGTTATTGTTTCCGTCTCTCATTCCGTACGGTCTCGCGATTTCGCCGTAATTAAGAGCGGTAACGCCCGGCATCGCGACATATTCGAGTTCTGGGCAGGCTCTGAAAACGCTTCCGTCGAGATTATTCACGCTTTCCGGAAGAATAACTTTTCTTATATGCGGATTTTCCGCGAACGCGCTGTGCCGAACGTAAGTTACGAGCTTTTCGCCGTGAGTTCCGTCGTCGTACTTGGAAAGAACGGTAAGCTCCGCAACGTTAAGCGTTCTGTTGTCGCCGACGTAATAACAATCGTTAGTTTCGTCGTACGCGTAAGCCGCGCCCATCGTGTTATATTCGCCGCAATATTCGCACTTTCCTTCAACGAAGTTATGCGCGGAATGTCCGTGGACGACTTCGCCGTTCGTATCATAATTCCACTCTCCGCACTTATCCGCGTTTCCTTTGCGATATACGGTGCCCGAGAACAGATTATTGTTTCCATCTAACGTCGGCTCTCCGCTGTTTCCGTTTACATACAATTCGAGAATCGGCGCTTCGGGAGCGGTACGCCCTACAAACTGCTGGCAGTTCGTAGAAAATACGGTTCCGATAATCACTGTTTTTAACTTCATGCAATCGAGGAAGTTATTGTCGCCGTCCTTACCGTTATATATCGTAGCCCAGTTCATCGTCGAAACGCCTGTCATAGAAACGTATTCGAGATTTGCACAATCCGCAAACGCCAGTCCTTCCAGACTTACAACGCTTTCGGGCAAAACGACTTTCTTTATATACGGGTTGCCCTGGAATGCGGCGGTATTGATATATTTTACCTCTTTCTCTCCGTTTGTGCCGTCGTTGTATCCCGAAAGAATAGTAAGCTCGGCTACGTCCAACGTCTTGTTTGCCTGTTCGCCGCGAACGTAATAACAATCCTTCGACGCGTTATAATCGTAAATAACGCCCATCGTGTTATATTCGCCGCAAACGGTACATTTACCGTCTTCGAAAACGTGATTTGCAATCGCGAAAGAAATCACGGGGCTTTCCGCGCCCTTATAAAATTCGCTTTCCGCCACGGTCGCTTTCGAGTAATAAGTTTTGCCGGGAACGAACGTTATAGTCACGCCGAATTCGCCGTTTTCGGTCTCAGAATATTTAACGATTACCTCTCCGTGAGTCGCCGCAGCCGTTACGCTCGGCGTTTCTTTACACGTATAGGTCTGCTTTGCCGTTTCTATGGCTACGGAGTTTTCGCCCTTAACGACGTTAAACGAGGCGTAAGCCGTAACGGCGATATATCCGTCGTCTTCGGCGATATACGCTTTGACGTAATATTTTCCGACTTTCTTTTCGATATTTTCCCACGAGACGTATTCTCCGTTTTCTTCGAGAGAATAAGTGAACTCGGGCGCGCCGTGTACAGCGGAAAGTTCGCCTTTGTTATAAGACGGGGTTTCGCCGTAGGCGATGTCCGAAAATTCAAGACCCGTTATCTCGTTGTAAAGCTTAACGGTTACGGTGCAGACCGCGTTCGTGAGCGTATAGTTTCCGTTATCCGTAGTCGCGGTGAACGTATGCTCGCCTTTGGAATCAAGCACGTCGCCCGTGACGGTCAAAGCAATGTCTTTCCCGTCCGCGCCGACTATTTTAGCCGTGGGAGCGGCAAGAGCGATGTCCTTATAAACGTATTCTTCCGCAACGCTCCATTTAGCCGCCGCCGAAAGTTTTGCGATCGTGAACGTAAACGTTAAATCGTCGGTGGTTTTGTCCGCCCATTCGGTGTGTTCTTTGTCTTTAAGAGCGACCGTAACGGTATATTCGCCCGCGTCGGTCTGCTTGTTTCCGCTTACGGTGTAAAGCTCGCTCGCGGGGATAACGTAAGCCTGTTCGCTTCCGTTATAAGTAAACACGGTTTCGTCAGCCGCAGGTTTTTCGACCGCGTTCCTTTCCACGGTAACCGAAAGCGTCGTCGTTACGTCTCCGCGGCGAATCGTAACGGAAGTATCTCCGTATTTTAAAGAAGTTTCGCCGTCGGCGTATTCCACCGTGTAATCGGTAACTTCCAACGTTCCGCACACGCACGTTCCTTCCACTTCCATACCCGTTTTATCGAACTCGTCGCCTACGAGATACGTAATTTTCGTCGGCTGAGTTTTAACGGTCAACGCAGTTATAACGTGAGCCGCTTTATCGGCTTTTTCGCCGCATTCGCATTCGTGCCAGTGGAAAGATCCGTCGCTTTTCCATTCCGTTCCGAACGCGTGAACGTGAGTGGATTGCGATTCGCTTCCGGATTCTTCCGATTCGCTTCCTGATTCTTCCGATTCGCTCCCGGATGCGGGTTCGACAGAACCGCTCGTCGGCTCTTTCACCGAATCGCTATCCCCCGGCACGCCGCCGAAACACCCGAGCACTCCCGCCGTAAGAGCTAAAACGCACATTACGGCAATCAATAATTTGACAAGTTTTTTCATCATTGCCCTCCTGAATATTACCATTTTACAGCCTCGCCGCCGACGTAACGCCAACAGTTTTCGGCTTCGGTTTCATTGTAATAATAAACGTTGCCCGTCAGAAGTCCGTTTTTCGCGTCGTCTCCTACCGAACAATCGACAACGCTCGTTCCGTAAACGTATATATCCACGCAAGGCGCGTTGCCCTGTTTAACGAACTGCTGTTCTCCGCCTCCGTTCGGATGAAGATTGAACTTCTCGCCGACGATCAGAACGGTGAGCTTAACGCAGCCTAAGAAGTTATTGTTCGTAGTTACAACGCCGTCGCTATACGGTACGTTTATGTTCGCGAAAACCATATCCTCTATGCCGGGCATAGAAACGTAACGAAGATTTCCGCAGTTCTGGAACACCGACCCGTCGAGCCTTTTTACGCTCGCGGGGAGAATTACTTTTGTTATCGAATAATTGTCGATAAACGCGCTGTTTTTAACGAACGTTACGGGGTGTTCGCCGTTTTTGCCGTCGTCGTATTTTTCGAGAACGGTAACTTCGGCACTGCTTCCGACATAACCCGAAACATAGTAAACGTTATTTCCGCCGTCGTAGCCGTACATTACGCCGTCGGTTTCGTAATATCCGCAGATTTCGCATTTTCCGTTTACGAGCGAATGGTCTCTCGCCGAAGTCTTTATTTCCCCGTTTTCGTTTACCGTCCAGCGGCGGCAGGTCGTGAGCGCGCCTTTATAGAACACAACGCCCGTCAACAGGTTGTTTTCTCTGCTTTTTTCGCAGTGAACGTTACTCTCTTCGAAACTTGCGTCAACGTAGATATCCACGCGCGGTTCGAAAAGATCTTCGCCCGTTCCGATAAACTGCTGAGCGTTCGGAGAATCGACGTAAAGATCGAAATCCTTGCTTACGATAAGCGTTTTCAAAGCAAAACAGTTAAGGAAGTTGTTGTTCGTGGTAACTTTTTCCGCGCTGTATACCCTTTGGATATTTTGGAAAATCATTCCCTTTATGCCCGTCATCGAAACGTATTCGAGCGAAGTACAATTTTCAAACACCGAACCGTCGAGCGCGGTTACGCTTTCGGGAAGAATTACTTTCTTTATTTTGTTATTCGTTTTGAACGCGCCGTTCCCGATATATCTTACGGGGTGAACGCCGTTCACGCCGTCGTCGAATTCCGCGAGGATTTCGATTTCTTCTTCGCCTATCGTCCTGTTATCTCCGACGTAGTAACACTCGTTTTCGCTGTCGTAAGCGTAAGATACGCCGTAATCGTTTCTCGCGCCGCATTTTCTGCAGACGCCTTTTCTGTAATCGTGCTTGCCGTTAGTTACAACCTCTCCGTTTTCACCGTAATGCCAGGTGAAACATTTCGTCGAAGTCTCGTCGTAACGGAACACGTCGCCGGACAAAAGGTTGTTGTTCGCGCCGCTCGAAGTTCCTATAAGATAGGAATCGGTAGCAATCGCGGTAACGCTCGTTCCGTAAACGTAAATATCGGTCTTCGGAACGTAATTCTCGGGCGTGTAAAGCCAGTTCATAAAGCTTCTGCCCTCGTTATAAAAGCCGTCGCCGACCACGATTTGCGTAAGCTTGTAACAGTCTCTGAAATTGTCGTGATGATAAGGCAGTTCGCTTTTATCCACGGCAGGGAAATAATGCATTCCCGAAACGGAAACGAATTCGAGATTTATGCAGCCGTCGAACGTGAGACCTCTTAAAGGACTGGACACTTTCTTTCCGTTAAGGTTTATTATATTGAATTCCTCTTTCGCGTCGACGAATTCGGTCATACTCTCGGGAACGATTACTCTTTTTATCGTCTCGTTGAACTGGAACGCGCCGCAACCGAAATATTTGACGGGACGCTCGCCGTTTTTGCCGTCGTCGTATTTCGCGAGGATATAAACTTCTTCCGCGTCGAAACCCGCGTCTCCGCCGGCGACGTAATAACAATCGTTGTCTTTATCGTAAAGATACAGAACTTTTTCGGTAACCGCTTTGCCGCAGACTTCGCACGCGCCGTCAACTATTTTATGAGGCGCAAGCACGCCGTCTTTCTCATAATTTTTACCGCAATCGGCGCATACGTACTTAACCTTTCCCGCGGTTGTACAGGTGTAAGGTTCGATTACTTCTTCTTTGTAATTATGCCCGAAAACAAGTCTTTCGGGAAGTCCGTCGAGACAGTAGAAATTATTTTTCGCAACCGCGCTCACCGCGAAAACCGCTTTTTCTCCGTATTCGAGATCTTTAGTGTATTCGCTTACGTCGAACGCCGTTCCGCCTACGTCCGTCGCCGTTCCGCCGTTCACGGATACTTTATACCCGTCCGCGAAATTTACCGCGTTCCATTTGAGCGTTTCGCAGTTTTCGGTCGTCAAAACGGGCGTAGCCAGCGTTTTCGCGTTTTCGTTTACTACTTTGACGGTTATTTTCGCCGTCAGCGCTTTGTATCTTGCCGTAACCGCGTAATATCCCGTTTTATCGGAAGAAAGGGTTACGGAATTTCCGTTCTGCGCGATTTTCAGATCGTTACCGTCCGCCGTAAAGGAAATTTCGCCCTTAACCGTTTCGCCGTTTTCGATGATTTCGGCTTCGACGGTAGCTTCTCCGCCTTTAACGACTCCTATTTCCGTTCTGCCGAGACGGATATAATCGTTTTCTTTAATAACGTTTATTCTGCAGGTTACTTCCGCTTTTTCGTTCGAAACGGTTATAAACGCCGTTCCGTCCGAAACCGCCGTAACCGTTCCGTCGGCAGAAACTTCGGCAACGGATATATCGGAAGAAACGAAAGTCGGCTTCCCCTCTCCGTCGGTTTCGATTTTATAACTTTCGCCCACGCGAAGGGTTTTCTCTTTTTCCGAAACCGTTAAATTTTCCGAAACTTCAGAAACGCCCGAAGAAGGCTCGCTGTCCTTTCCGCTTTCGTCGTTTTTGCCGCAGGCGGTTGCCGCAAGGACAAGTCCCAAAATCATAACCAGCAATAAACTCAGTATCGATTTTTTCATACGACCCCTCCTTTACTTCGAAATTACGGCAATCGTAACCGTAGCGACGGCTTTTTTATACTTTGCCGTGAGCGTGTAAGTTCCTGTTTTTTCGGTATAAACTCTCGTAAGGTTTCCGTCCGTAAAAAGTTCCGCGCCGCCGGATATCGTCCACGCGACGGTTTCCATTGTTTTTTCGCCGTTCTTATAAACGGTCGCGGTAAATTCTTTGTTGATCGAGTTTACGGCGGTTATCGAGCTTTCGCAGTCGATTCTTATCGTCCATTCGTTTTTTACTACGGTAACTTTGCAGATTTTTTCCTGTTCGCCCGCGGACACGCGGATATATGCGGTTCCTACCGCCGCGGCAGTTATCTTTCCGTCCTCGGCAACCGTAGCCACGGAACTGTCCGAACTTATGAAAGTCAACGTTTTGTTTCCGCACGAAGCGACTAAAATTTCGCTCTCGCCGAGTTCGATTTCGAGTTCGGTTGCGGAAAGAACGATATTATATTTAACGTTCGCGTTTCCGCTTGAGGACGGATTGCCGCTTTCGTCCGAAGTTTTATCCCCGCAGCCGACAAGAGCCGCCGACAAAGTCGTCATAACGATAAACGCCGCCAAAAATGCTATTATTTTTCTCATCCGTGTTCCGTGCTCCTCGTTATATTATATTTTTCTCTGCCGTATTCGACAAGTTTTTCAAGCTCGGCAAGTTCTTCCTCGTCGAGGTATTTGCCGTAATACAAAAGCTCGTTGTCTTTAAGCAGTACGTATTCTCTGAAAATTCTTTCGATATAAGTCTCCTTGTCCGATTTCCCGTTTTCTTCAAGCTCGAACATCGCTTTTTCGAGATAGCTTTCGAGATTTTTGAGAACGGGTCTCGTCCAGTATTCGGATTTCGAAATGGTGTAATAAATGCCCTCGCATTCCGTTTCGGTCATAGTGTAAACCCTTTCGAAGTTTTCCATAACCGTTTCGAAATATTCCTTAACTCCTTCCGATCCCGCGCCGTAATAATGTTCGATGAACTCGTCGATAAGATCCTGCGTGTCGTAATAAGGATTCCAGGCAAGTCTGCTTCTTACGTACACTCTCATAGACGACATCGGCGAAATTCCGTTCGCCGCGCAAGCCTGCTCGAAGTAGTAAGTCATACCGAGGTCGGCGAAAAACCTGTAAGTGTCGCCCATATACGCCCAGTTGTTGAAATGGAACTTGAACGCCTGGAAGTTTGTGCCGTAAGAATACATCATAAGATGATCGGTTATCGCCGCCCAGCCTTTGATATAATCGGTGTAAACGGAGTTGATGTCGCAGGTATCGTCGCCGAAGGGGTGCGTGTAGCAGGACTGAATGGGCGTGTACATAACGCCGACGGAAACCTGCCCGCTTCTCGGAACGGATTCCTTATTTACGGGTACGTATTCGCCGTTTACGAGATTTACGGGCGGTTTAACGTAAGAATAATAGAACAACCCGACGAGCGTGATTCTCTTCGTCATTCCGTTTTCTGTCATATATTTCTCTACGTTTTCGGCAACGAGGTTTAAAAATCTCGCGTATACGCCCGAAGCTCCGCCGTAAAGCTGTTCGCCCGCCTTACATTCGTCGCAGTCGCACGAGCCTACGTTATCGCTTCCGCCTATCATAAGATATGGCCCCGTCGCGGAATTTACGTATTTACCGATAAGAGTCTGCGTAACCACTTCGACCGATTCGGCTTTGGAATAGCAAAGCTGACCGTTTTTCCACAAATGCGGATATTTCGCGGGAGACGCGAGGAACTCCGTCGTGTGACACCAAAGGTTGTTGTAAAGGTTGCCCGAAAAGTCGTAACCGCCGTTTTTGGAAGCGTAGATATACATTCTGAGCGCTTCTTTCGTCTTATCCTTTCCGCTCATTTCCGCGTCCTCGGCGGTAACCGTGCCGAGCGCGGGGCGATATTTATAATCGAAGTTTTTAAGCTTAAGCTCGTCGAAGTAATCGTATTCGATATGATCGTAAGCGTAAGCCCGATATCCTATCTGATAATATAAAAATCTGTAAACGGAGAACAGCGTACCGTATTCCGCCGCGCCCGCGATATATACGTTTTTGCCTATCGTATAAATCGAAACGCCGTTGTCGCCGAGTTCGGCGTAATCGGGAACAATGCCCGCGGCTTTCAAAAGTTTCGTGTCTCCGACAGAGATGTAACTGCCGTTTTCGTCGGGATTTTCGTCGGTTGCGATTTCGAGTTTGCAACCCGTGGAACGTTCGAGAAAATAAACGAGTTCTTCCGACGCGTACTTTTCCGTTACCGTCGCATCTGAGCCGATAATCACCTTATAGACCGACTTTTTGCCTTTGATAAGCGTTATGTCGGTATCGGCGAAAGAAACCGGTTCGCCGCCGATGAGTTTTTCGCCGGAATATATATCCGCGCTTTTTGTCGCGACGGAGTTTCCGCCGAGCGGAGCTATCGCGCTTTTGCAACCCGTGAGAGCTATCGCCGATAAAAGAACGAGAGCGGCAGATAAAGAAGCTATAAATTTTTTCATATCCGTTCTCTCCTTATTTGCAGATAACGGTAAATTCCGCTATCGTATAGTTTTCGAATTCGTCGTAAGCGACGTATCTGATCGTATATTCGCCCGCTTTCTTAAAGGTGAACGAGCCGTTTTTTACAAGCGTTCTTATATTGTTTCCGTAATAAACATAAACGTAAGAAAGAATTTTCTCCGTCAAAGTTGCGTTATCGGTTATCTTCGCCTCGGGAAGGGTTATCATTCCGCCGACTTTCACCGTCGACGGCATTTTGCCGACCTCTATTTCCGGCGGAGTTATATCCATACAATAAACCGAGCAGACGAGCGGTCTTGCGTTGCCCGCCGCGTCGGAAGCTACGTATCTTACGTTATACGTTCCGTATTTATCCGCTTTAAGGATATACGGCTTTGTCATTTCGCCCGAGAACAAAACCGTTTTGTCGGGCGCGGTTATCGTTACGGAAACGCTCGCGGAAGAATCGAACAAGTCGTAAGCTTTCATCAAAGGAAGCTCGACGGTCTGCCCCGTATACGCGAGATTTACCGAACGATATTTGTCGTTATCGAGGAACACGGGCGCGCCGAAATCGTCGGTAGCCGTGGTAACGTTGTGCGTTCCGATAACGTCGAGAATTATTTCGGTTTCGCCGTCTATACCGTCGAACACAACCGAAATATACGCTCTGCCGCTCTTAAAACCTTCGAATTTTCTGCCGTCGGCATAATATCCGATTTCCGCGAAGACTTTTTCGTCGATATCGACGAGAGAAGAACTCTCCTCGTCGTACTTAACGTAGAACGACGAACCTATTTTGCCGAGCCTTATTTCAACTTTATCCGCGGCGTTTTTCATATCTGTCAGGATAAGTTTCGCCGAAGAATATCCGCTTGCCGAAGAAACGCCCGCCATACCTATATCGAGGCGGCTTACCGGCAATGCGGAATCGAACGAGAAACTCGCCGAGCCGTTGCCCGCAGCCGATAAAACGTAAGCGTCGTCGTCGGGAGTAGAAACGGACTCGAAATTTTCGAACGCGAAATGTTTATCGAAAACAAGCTCGTCTTTGCCGTCCGCGATGACTTCGACGTCGAAAACATATTCCTCTTTAAAGGACTTGTCGAACGGATTTTCGCAAATATACGTTACGGCATGCGCCCCTACGGTTTCGGGAACGCATTTCATTTCCTTGGTTATATCGGTTTCGTCGAAAAGAACTTTAACGGGAAGATAATAAACATTATCACCGTCGTATAAAATTCCGTCGACAACGGGAAGCGAGAGCGCGTTTCCTTTTTTAACCGTTTTCGGAACGGACGGAAGAGCGACTATCGGTTTTTTGAGATCGGCAACGCTTATCGTAAACGTAAAACTCTCTTTCTGCCCCACGAAATCGGTAAGCGAATAGGAAAGAACGTAATCGCCGCGTTTTTTCGGCACGAAATATTTTCCGCCGTCCGCCGCGAAAAGTTCCGACGCTTTTCCGCCGAGCGTAACCGTCGTTTCCGCGTTTACAATCCCTATACCGCCGCTCATAGTTCCGTCGGGAAGAAATACCGTTTCGCCCGTGTGAGCCGTAGTTCCGATTTTATCCGAAATTTCGTATACAAGCGGGCGATCTTCGTCCGAAACGGTAATATTCACCGTCTTTTTCTCGACCACGTCGCTATGTTTCGCCACATACTCGATTTTGTAGCCGCCGACCGTCGCCGTCTTGAACCTGCCGCCTTTAACGGGAAGAAGTTTGCCGTCGGGCGCGTAAACGTAAACGCTTACGTCGGTAACTTTCCCGCCGTTTTCGTCTATCGCCGAATAACCGAAAACCTCGTAAGAAAGCCCCGCTTTGCCGACGGGAAGATCATTCCCCTCATACTCCCCGTAATTTATCTCGAGCGTTACGGAAGGCGAATCTTCCGCGAACGCGATCGAAACGGAAAGGCTGAGCGCAAATATCAGGCATAACACGGCTATCGCCGGAATTTTACTTGCTTTTTTCTTCATTTAGCCACCTTGAATCCTTTTTTATTTTGTATTTGAGTAAGCTTTTGGTTAATTAGTATTTTCTTTCGGAAATCGCCTGTCAGACTAGACTCGCGCCGCTTTTTAAAAGGGAGTGACCTTTGCGGTCATAGGAATTTTAAAAAGCAAGCGGAACAACGCATCACGGGATGAATTTTATATTATCTCACCATAGGGCGATTAGTCGCCCGCAAGACACGCGCGCGCCGATTTCACGAAGGGAGCGACCTCCTTGGTCGCAGGAATTCGGGAAATCAAGCGGAACGACGCATCACGGGATGAATAATCGCCCGTGAACTATTATCCCTTGATTCCGCCCATTGTCACGTTACCCATAATCTTATCCTTAAAGATGACAAAGATTGCCAGTATCGGCAGGCAGGCAAGAAAGCATGCGGCAAGCTTTATGGGCGTGGTCAGATCCTGAGTTACGCCTTCGATCCGATTGTCCGAGTTCTGAATCTGGAACAATCCGTAAGAGAGCGTGGGCTTTGCCGGGAGAAATATCATCGGAACGTAATAATCGTTCCAGTATTCGATAAAAAGCAGGATAAACACTGCCGAAATCGTACTTTTGACAAGCGGAAGCATTACTTCTAAGAATACCCTTAAATGCGAAGCTCCGTCTATCTGCGCCGCCTCGGCGTAAGTCCAGGAAACGCCTTTGAACGTCGCGTAGAAAACGAGGAAATATATCCCGGTGAACTTGCATTTCATAATGAATATTCCGAGAAAGCTGTTTCTGAAGTTGAAGAAGTTCGCTATCTCCACCTCGGAGGCGAGCGAACCGATAATCGGGATAAGCATTACGACTACCGCAACGCCGTAAAAGAACTTTTTGAGCCTGAAATCGTATTTCGCGATAGCGTACGCCATAATTATCTCGGTTGCCATCGTGAAAACGGTAAGCCCCACGGCGTAAACAATCGAGTTGAAGAACATATCCCAGAAATACGCGTAACCCGTCGTCCCGGGGATCGACACCATAAACATTTTTATCGCGTTGGAATAGTTGTCGAATCTCCAGCCCCAGTTGGGTTTGTCGAGCCTCGGGAGCCCGAAAAGATTGTTGTTGAAATCTCTTTCGGCTTTGAACGAGTTTATGAGCCCGAAACCGAGGACGAATATCATAGACAGAACGTAAACGGACACGATAACGTACAGAATAATCTGAAACGCGTCCATTTTACGTTTTATTTTAGAAGTTTTATATATGCGTCTTTTCATAATCAATCCTCGCTCGGTCCGTACTTTTCCAAAAGATACTTTGTAACTAAAGTTATCGGAGCAACCACAAGCGTAAAAATTATACCGCCCGCCGCCGCAAACGTACTGTCGGACGGGTCGTTGGAGTTGCTCACCTTGACGAAGAAGTTATACCCTAACGTGTCGAAAGGCTTCTGTCCCGTTCCCGACGCGCCGTAAAAAGAATAGAAATGTCCGTAGTTGGTGAAAAATCCCGCTATAGCCACGACGATATAGGTTACGATCGTCGGGAAAATCGACGGCAGAACCACATACCAGAACTCTTTTAGCGACGACATATTTTCAAGTTCGCCGTACTCTAAGATATCCTTCGAGATACTGCACATCGCCGAAAGATAAATTACGAGCCCTCCCGCGAAGTTCATCCACATTCCGAAAACCAGAACGGCATAAAAGCTCGAAGAGTCGAACATCGTAACCATAAAATCCGGGAAAATACTCGGGATTCCGTCGAAAAGCAAAACCCTCGTGCAGATAACGAAAACAAGGCTCGACAGGATATTAGGCATAAAAAGCATAATCTTGTAGAACCCGGAAAGCGGCACCTTTTTGAAAAGCACGTACGCCACCGTTACCTGTATCGGCATACCGATAAGCAAGCCCGTCAAAAACTGAATGGTCGAGTTTTTAACCGCGAGTTTAAGGTCTCCGTTTACGAAAATCGCCTGCAAAACCCTGTCGAAATTTTCGAACGCCGCAAAAATCGGCTTTCCGCCCTCGTACTTTATGAACGCAAGCTTTACGGAATTTATGTTCACGCCCACGTAAAACACGAGAAATTGCAGTACGGGGAAAAGCATAAAGAAGAACAAAAACACGCTTTGCCCCGCTTTTTTGTTGCGGGGCTTTGGCGTTTTGTTTTTATTTTCGCTGCCGAAAATTTTAATTTTCAATCCGTATAAAAACCATCTTACGCGGCTTAACACGGACATTTTATTTTCTTTCATCTGTTAAAATCAAACCTTGAATTTATCCGCAAAGGATTTTTTGAACTCGTTGAAGCAATCGTCAACGGTTTTACCCTTGTTAGCCGAATATTTGAAGTAAGAGAACGGATCGTAAAGCGCGCCGGTGGAGGTGGTTACGATAAACGCGAACGCGTTGTTCTCCTCGTCGAAGAGCGAAACGTTGTTTCTGCGCTTCTCGGCAACGGGAAGGTTGCTCGTAAGCTTCGCGCCCTCGGCGATGTACTTAGCTATGCTCTGCGTATACTTGGTGTAGGTAGCCGTTTCCTCTGCGGTCGCGGTGTACTTGAACGATCTGAAGCAGCCGGTGTTCGCCGTGAACTTGACAAGCTGACTTCTTTGCTGAACGAACCGAATGAAAAGTTTTGCGATCCCGGTCTGAATCTCGGAGTTTTTGTTGTTGTTTTTTGCGGCTATGCAGATATAGTTGTCCGCGCCGCGTCCCGCGATAACTCTTTCGGTGTTGGTCTGATCCTTAATGCCGTTAACACCCGTAAATTTCGGGATGGGCATAAATCTGTAATCATGTTTGCCGTAAGCGTAAGAGGGATCTTCCTGAGCAAGCTGATTAAAAGTAGAACGCGCTTCGCTTTCCCAGTAGCTGTTTTCAAGGAACATCGCGACGGGAGACCCGTCGACAACGCTGTTGATAAACTCCTTCTGAGCTTCGAGGTGGTTGTTACCGCTTACAGACTTACGAGTGTAGTTCTTGTCGTTGCCCGTGATATCGTAAAACGCCTTTATCGCAGCCTTTCTTCCTTCCTGGTTAGCAAGATCCTTATAGTTCTCTTCGGTGATTTCGCCGAGAACGGAATCCGTACCGTTGAAAGTATAGTTAAGCATAAAGTTGTTGTAGCCTTCGTAGTTAGCCCAAATCTGCGTGAAAGCTCCGGAACGCTGATATTCGTGAGTAGCGTCCCAGGCAAACGGCGTTACGTCGCTGTTTACCATCTGCTTCATAAGCGAAACGAAATCGTTCCAGGTTGCGGGAAGTCCGTCGTCCGCAGTGCCGAGTTTTCCGTCGGGACCGGCGCCGCAGTTACCCGCGTCGATATCTGCCTGAGTTGCCCCGAGCGAGCCGTTAGCCTTGAAATAAAATCTCTTTTCGTTGAAAAGATCGGCGTTATAAATGATGCCCGGAACCTGAATCCAGAACGGAACGGCATAATACTTACCGTTGTAAAGGAAACAATCGGCATATCCGTCTACCATAGTGTCTTTTATGGACTGAGTAGCCGCTTTGCCCGTATCTTTCGCAAGATTTCCGTCTTCGTCGAGGAATTTTTCTTCGACGGTGTCGGTAATATCGGCGATAAGTCCTTTGCTCGCGAACTCGGTATAGTTACCTTGATCGAGGAAATAAAGAACGTTGTCGTAGTTGGTCATAGTTGCGATAAGGTTTCCGGGCTTATATTCCTCTTTCTTTTTCAAAGGAATGACGGCAACGCCCTTTTTGCCCTCTTCAAAGGAGATATCCTTGTAATATTCTTCGAAATCCTTAGCCATTTCGTCGAAATAAACGGTGCCGAGACCTGCATCGAAAACGCCGACGTTAAGCTGAGTTTTTCCCGAAGTATCGGGCGTGTTGCTTCCTTTTCCTCCGTTGTTCGACGTGCTGCCTCCGCCGCCTCCGCACGAAACAGCCATAGCCAATGTTGCTGCGACAGCCAACGTCGCCGCGGTGATTTTTTTGAAGAATTTCATCATATCCTTTCTCCTGTTTTTTATTTTTTCTGTTTCGGGTTTCCGAAACGTTTTTGCCTGTAATAAATTTTTGCCGTTAAGGCTGTTTCTCTGCGTCCGGCAGAGAAACAGAGGTATACCCCTTGCCTTTTGTCGTTTTCCGACATTATTTTATCATTTCAAAGCGTGACGTTCAATCGCTTATTTATCATAACCCGTTGTTTTTTTATTATTTTTATATCCGAAGTATTGACAAAAAAGCCGCTCCCGGCTATAATTTGAATATGGATTTATCAGTGTGCCTAAATAATATGGATAGAGATAAGGTTAAAAAACTTATCCCCAAACTCCCCGCAAACGAGGTAAGCACTTTTTTGTGGAAGGAGGAGACCGTTATTCACCGTCACAGCGACTGGGAGTTCACCGCCACAACCGACGGGACGGGCGTAAACCTCGTGAACGGCGAGGCGTATTACTCCACGCCGGGCGTGTTTATGCTGCTCGGACCTAACCACGTGCATAAACAAACCTCGGATTTGCCTATCCGCAGAAGAGATATCTGCGTTTCGCTTGAAAAAATGAAGGTTTTTGCCGATATTTTAAGTCCGAAACTCTATTCTCAGCTCTCGGCGCAAACCAAACCGATACAAATAAAGCTCGGAATGCAATCTTTCAACGAACTGCACGGCAGGCTCACGAAAGCCGACGTCATCGACGACGAAACGAGTCGGAACGCCATTCTGACCTCGATAGTCATGTATCTTCTCGGCGTTTACGTGGAAAACACGTCCGAAAAATTCGTTCCGAAAGACATTCTCACGTTTATGCAAAAGCTTCAGGACCCGAACGTTTTTTCGATGCGCGTGAACGACATAATCGGTTTGAGCTCCTATTCTCACTCGCATTTCATCAAGCTTTTCAAAAAGCACGTGGGCAAAACCATAATCGAATACGTTTCCGATTTAAGGCTTTCTTATGCCGCGAAACTTCTGGAAAACACCGATTTGTCGGTAATCACCGTTTCTTCGAACGTCGGCTACGACAATTCGTCGTTTTTTGCTCAGAAGTTCAAGAATAAATTCAAAATGTCGCCCGCGGAATACCGCGCTTCCGTCCGTAAAAGCGATTAGTTTCGGTTCACGCAAGGGCTTCGCCCCGCGTTATTTTGCAACAGGCTCAAGCCCGTAAACGGTTTCGTTTCCTTTTTTAACCGAAGAAACGATTTTATAGCCGTCGGTTTCAACTTTATAGTTTACGTTTTCGTCCGCCTTAACTTCTAAAGTTACGGCGGTTTTTTTATTTTTCCACAAAACGGAAATTTTGCCGTTTTTAACCTTTGTTCCTCCTTTCGCGTAAGAAATCTTATCCGTGAACGAGGGCTTTATCGTTACGATTTCGCTGTTTTCGGAAAGTTTTATGCCGAGAACGTAGGAATAGAGCCATTCCACGCACGAGCCTAAACTGTAATGATTGAAGGAGTTCATTTCGGGATCTTCGAAACCGTTTTCCTTCGTGTAACCGTTCCAGCGTTCCCAGATAGTCGTCGCGCCGTTTTCGAGCATGTATCCCCAGGACGGGTACTCCGTTCTCGAAATAAGCTCGTATGCAAGGTCGGTTTCGCCGATTTCGCAAAGCGCCGGCAGAATAAACCTTATCCCGATAAAGCCCGTCGTGAGATATCCCGTTTTGCGGACGACATACGGAAGACGATTTTTTGTTTCGGCGGTCGTTATAAACCCTGCGAAGTACGCGAGCGCGTAAACCGTTTCCGCGTCGCTTTTTATCACGCCGTCTTTAAAATACTCTTTTCTGAACGCTTTTTTCGCGTTTTCATAAACGTTCTTATACTTTTCGGCGGATTTTTTATTCTCCGCGATATCGAACATTTTGGATAGCAGTAAGGACGAGTAACCGAAGAAGCATTGATTTATAACGTCTTTATCGGAACGGTTATCGACGGAAAGCCAATCTCCGAACTCGTTTCTTATTCTCACGATATAGTTTTCGCTGTTTTTAAGATAATAATCGACCCATCCCTCGGCAATCCCGAGATTGTCGGTTATTATGCTCTTATCCCTGTAATGCAGATAGTGGAAATAAGGTATCACCGTTACGCAGTCCGCCCAGCCGGGAACGCCCGCGGTCGTTGGGGACACCGGGGTGTGAAAGGGCGCGAATGACGGGATTTTTCCGTCGGGCAGAACGTCGGTTCTCACGAGTTTCATATAGTTTACGAAAAACTTCTCGCAATCGGCGTTATACATCGCGGAATTGCAAAAAACTTCCGCGTCGCCCGTCCAGCCGACTCTTTCGTCTCTTTGCGGACAATCGGTGGGTATGCTCACGAAATTGCTTTTCTGTCCGTTTTTCACCATTTCGTAAACGCCGTTTATGATTTTATCCGAACACTCGAAACTTCCGTAGTACTCTATATCCTGCGTTATGAGAAGTCCTTTAAGTCCGCGGATTTCAACGCGCGCCCCCCTTTTTATTTCGGCGAATCTGAAACCGTGATAAGTGAATTTCGGATCGAAAAGGTCGCCGCGGGCATCGCCCGACAAAATAAGTTCGTCGGTACATTTCGCCCGCCTTAAATTCGCGGTGTACAAACTTCCGTCGTCGTTCAAAACTTCGGCGTATTTCACCGTGACTTTATCTCCCTTTTTGCCGTAAACCTCAAAGCGTACGTTTCCCGCGAAGTTTTTCCCGAAATCGTAGCGAACAGTCGTTTCGTCTTCAAAAATAACCTTCGGAACAATCTCCTCTCTTACCCTCACGCTTTCATAGGAATATTTATCCAATGCAACGGAAAAATCTGCGTTAATCGACTTATATAAGGACTTTTCGTTGTTTTTACCGCGGCGGAAGTCCACAATTTCGCCGTCGAAAAAGTCGGCCTTTACAACGTTTGAAACGGCAACGTCCCAGCTTTCGTCGGTTTCGATAATCTCTTCTTCGCCGCCCTTAAACAAAAGTTTCAAACGGGCGAAAAGCCTGAGTTCGTTGCCGTAAACGTCGGTTTTCGTGCAACAGCCGAGTTTTCCCCTGTACCAACCGTTTGCGACGGTCGCTTCGATAACGTTTTCACTCTTTAAAAAGTCGGTAACGTCGTAAACGCAAAGATTTATGTATTTATTGTAATCCGTCCAACCGGGCATAAACAGATCGGAAATCTCTTTTTCATTGATTTTAACCGAAAAAATGCCCGTAGCCGTTATTTCGAGTTCCGCTTTTTCGAGTTCTCTTTTCAGCCCGAAATGTTTCACGAAAGACGGCAAACCGCCGTTTTCAGCCTCTTTGCTTAATTTAATCCACATAATTTCCGCTTACCTGCCGCTGTTTTTTATCAGTCGTAAAAACTTCCCCTTGCCGCCGCTTAGTACGATTCTTCGTCCGAAGGTTTCTTCGGATTGAAAATCGTTTATCTCAGGGGCGAAAAAGCTCGCGTTTTTATAACCCATAACCCGTAAATCGACCGTTCTTTCTTCCTTCGAGAAATTCGCGACGGCTATATAAATTTCGTCGCCGACGAAATATCCGCTCGCCAAAGCGTCGTCAAGCCCCGTCGAAATCGGGTTTTTCTTATCCCACCAACCGATAAACTCGGCGTCGCATAACCCGAATTTATCGAAAGCCTTCCATATTTCGGAAGGGCTTTCGGGATTTGTCTCCCAACCAAGCCTGCTCGTCATCCCGAAGAGCAAGCCGCGATATTTATTGCCCGCGTCCATCATCTCGCTCATAACCCCGTAAGGAATTCCGCTGACTTCCGTAAGCCAGTAATCGGGCGATTCGTCGTAATCGAATCCTTCGCCTATCCAGCATCTGTCAACGTAAGGGTAAAGCTCCATATACATCGTAGCAGTGTTTCCCTCTGCAGCGAGAATGTGATTCCACTGATGGAAATCGATAAGCGCGTTTTCTTTTTCGTCGAGGACTTTTCTGACCCGCTTCATAGTGTTTCTGTCGTATGCCGTATCGTCGATATAAATTCCGTCGATATCGGCGTTTTTAACGAGATAATCGAGACCTTCGACATAAAAATTGCACAGCCGCGATTGTCCTTCGGTTAAAACGGAAGCGTCGTATTCATCCTTGTACTTCTCGCCTTTAAGAGGTTGCCGCCAGGCGCAGATAACGTCGTCTCCTATGTTTTTTTCTATCCACTCCGCCGCTTCCTTTTGCCAGAAATTCGTTTCCGCGTTATGCTCGTTTTTAGCGATAAGCTCGCCGTCCATATCGCGGAAAGCCTCAAATTCGGGCGAGTAAACGCTCAGTTCTCTCATCGTGTAATAAGGCTTGACCCCGATGCCTTTTTCGTGCGCGTTTTCGACAAAAATTTTCAATTCGTCAAGCTCGGCGAACGGATAATTTATGTAAGGATTGAGGTCGTTGCCGTGGTGAACGTTTATAACGTTCGCCCCGCCTTTTTCAGCCGCCGAAAGCCACTTGTCGCTATCGAACATCTTGTGGAAAATTCGGGTTTTAAGCTGGTTTTTAAGGTTAATTTCCTTAAGCGGCGTAACGAGGAGCTCAACGTCAAACTCGAGTTTTTCTCCCTTTTGGGCAATTCTTTTCCCCGAATAAGCGATAAACGAGCCGTTTTTAAACCTGATCCCGCCTTTTCCGCAGTTATCCCAGCTTTCGGGTTTATTGAGTTTTTTGCGGCTGTAATAAATATTCACGAACGGCTTACGGTAATTTCCGCCTTTCAGCTTTACTTTAAGCCCGCCGTCCGTATTTCCGCACCAGAATCCGTCCTGATTTTTGTTTTCGTCCCACTTCCAGTCGAGTTTCCCGTCGAAACAACCGCCTTTTTTGCCGAGTCCCGTAAAAAACCTCGTCTTTTTTTCGTTAAAAGGAATTTCAAGGGAAATGTCCCTGATTTCGCTTGTTTTCAAACACTCCAAAGTATTTTTTATCTCGATAAACCCGTCAAATTCGACTTTTGTCACGGTTAAAATTCTGAAATTATCGCTGATGCCTTCGCATTTTTTAATCACGCAATCGTCGAAAACCGTTTCTTCTTCGTTTTTGAATACGAAAATTTCCTCTCCGACTTTAAATTCGACGGGACCTGCAAGAATATCCGTGAAATTATCGGAAATTTTAACGCTTTCGGTAAAATAGCTCCTGATTATCGAAGGAAAACCGTTTTTCAAGACGATTTTTCTGCCCGTAACCGAAATTTCGTCACCGCAAACGGAAATTTTATCGAACAGCTTTGTAACGGAATGGTCAATCCCTTTATCTGAATTAAGCCATAAAAGCCTGTTAAGGCTTTTCGAATCGGCAAACGGATCGTAAACGGCTTTCCCCGAGGGTTTTATCGTCACGATTTTTTCGGCAAGCTTATTTCCGTCTTCGTCTGTCAGCGAAATAACGCATTCGCCCGCTTTTTTCGCCGTAAACCAAAATCTTTTCGGCTTACCCTTTTCAAGCTTTACGTATTTCTCGAAATATTCGCCGAGATAATTTTTCCCACGGCAGTTATAACAAATCGTCTCCGCTCCGTCCGTAAAAACCATAACAAAAACGTCCTTTTCCGCGATAATATCGGCGAAAAAGGTTACATAATCGTTTTCGTTTATGAAATATTCTTCGGCTGAGCAAATTTCAACGTACGATAACGCAAAATCAGTATTCATCTGAGAAATTATACAACAGAAAACAGGTCGTTTAAAGCATTTTTTTATCTTTTTAGGCTATTTATTGCTTATTTCCCGAAGATTGATATATAAAAAATTATTTCATTCTTAGACGGACAGAAGTTTTCCGAACAAACGCCAAGAAACGTCAATCAACGTCAAAAAGTCTGCCTATAAGTCGATTAACGTACAACAAAGCGACTGCTTGATTTAAAATAAGGCGGCAACCTCATTCTATGTTTTTTTCGGCTTCACATATTTCAAATGAAAAACGCAAAAAGTATTCCGAAAAAATTTGACTTATTCGGTAAAATATAGTACAATCTAAATCATGGAATATTTTAAACTTTCAAACTACGCTTCTGTAGTTAAATGGATATAATAAACCCCTCCTAAGGGTTAGTTATGGGTTCGATTCCCGTCAGGAGTACCAAAAAACACCGAATGCAATTTTGCATTCGGTGTTTTTTGGTATTCTTTCTCGTGAATTGCCCTCGGTTCGTCAATATGGCTTGCCATATTCTTGCCGAGGGTCTCCCGCTTGCGGGAAACGGCAAATTCCCGTATTATCAAATATTTTTGCGTTTATCATTTGCCGGGCAATTCCCGCTTGCGGGAAACGGCAAATTCCCGTATCCAATATTAGCAAGAGCAATCATTGGAATCTTGCATTCGGTGTTTTTTGGTATTCTTTCTCGTGAATCGCCTTCGGTTCGTCAATATGGCTTGCCATATTCTTGCCGAGGGATTCCCGCTTGCGGGAAACGGCAAATTCCCGTCGAATCGCTATGCCTCATATATTTGCTCACAGTTTGAATAGGAACATTCTGATATAGAACTAAACCGCAATATATAAGTACATATGAAGATTTTAAGTGCTATTTTTCGCGGTAGTTGCCATTGCCGCTGACTTATGCTACAACCCGGGCAACGAAAGGCAGAAAAATACGGAGTCTATTATAAACCTGCGTATTATCCCAAAATTCGACAAAAATAAATCTGCGTATTATCCGTAAATCGTGGTAAAATTATCTTGCGTTTTATCGGAAATCGTGATATAATACCATTATTAAAATGAATAAATCATTATCGGAAAGGAGCAACCATGTTTGAAAGAAAGGTTTATAAAAAGTTATTGATGTGGAAACAGGAGTCTTCCGGTGAAAAAGCATTACTTATCGAGGGGGCGCGACGAATTGGTAAATCTACCATTGCGGAAGAGTTTGGGAAAAAGGAATATAAAAGTTATATTCTCATTGATTTCAACGACGTGAGCAACGTTGTTAAAGACGCATTTGAAAAATATCTGACTGATTTGGATACTTTCTTTTTGATTTTATCTACCGAATATAATACGACTCTTTACCCAAAAGAATCTCTGATTATCTTTGACGAAATCCAGCAATATCCTAAAGCAAGGCAGTCTATAAAAAAATTGGTCAAAGACGGCAGATACGATTATATCGAAACAGGTTCTTTGATTTCGATACGCGAAAACGTCAAAGGTATTACTATTCCGTCGGAAGAAAGACGAATCAGTATGTATCCGATGGATTTCGAGGAGTTCTGCTGGGCGCTCGGCGAAACAAAAATGACAGAGTATATCAGAAAATGTTTTGACGAAAAGAAACCTTTGGAAGATACCTTGCATCATAAAGCGATGATGCTTTTCAAACAGTATATTCTCGTTGGCGGAATGCCGAAAGCGATTGAAAAATACATCGATAACAACCGCAGTTTTGCCGCCGCAGATATGGAAAAAAGAGATATTTTATCTCTTTATCGCAGCGATATAAGCAAGATAGACAGAAATTATCGCTCAAAAGTTTTATCCATATTCGACCAGATACCGGGCTTTTTGTCGCAACACGAAAAGAGAGTCCGTTTATCGTCCATTGAGGAAAAATCCACGTTTCCTATGTATGAAGAAACATTCTTTTGGCTCGGCGATTCGATGATTGTAAACGAATGTTTTAATTGCGCCGATCCTAATATCGGGTTATCTATCAACGAAGAAAGAACAACCCTCAAATGTTATATGGGCGACACGGGGCTGCTTGTAAGTCACGCGTTTGATGAAAACGAACTTGCGGAAGAAAATTTATATAAGCAAATATTGCACGATAAATTATCTATAAACGAAGGTATGATTTTCGAAAATGCGATTGCGCAATGCCTCGTAGCAAACGGTTACAGACTGTTTTTCTATACTCAATACAACACCGAAAAGAAACGTAACGACATTGAAATCGACTTTTTGATTTCTAACGGCAGTAAAACAAAGCAAAAACTGTTCCCGATAGAAGTGAAATCCGGAACGAGATACACAACAACGTCGTTGGATAATTTCGTTCAAAAATACCATTCAAGAATCGGTCAGGCGTATATTATCCACACAAAAAATCTTTGTATAAAGGGAGAAGTTCTTTGCATTCCTTCATATATGGCAATGTGTTTGTAAATGCGAAGTCATAGGAATTTCAAAGTTGGTATTAAATTGGTATTATTTCAGTTTGAAAGTTAGTTGAAGTTATAAAAATTACTCAAATAACGCCAAAAATCAATCAATTTAGATGCAAAATAGTCATTTTTTCGAGATATTGTTCAACGCAAAAACTACCTTTTCTTGTGTATCGGGAATAAAGTGACTGTAAACTTCGGGCGTTACCGTCGAATCGCTAAGGTAACTTATAAAAAGAACGGGATTTCACCGTTTAACGGAATCTCGTTCTTTTTATATACGACATAGCCGATCGTTTTGCTAACAAAAATTATAAAAAACCCGCCTATAGGTCGATTAACGGATTATAGACGAGCTTTTAAGCATTTTTTAAAGTTTTAATATTCAGTCATTTCGGGCGTCTGTCCGATTATTTTCAAGGTGTCGTAAAGTCGTTGTTTTATATTCATTTTCAAATCGCCGCGGTACCAGTTTTTAAACTCGCCGTATTCAGCGCACTTGCGATATTTTAAATAATCGAACAGATATCCGCTCGCTTTAAGAATAGATTTTTTCATGCTCTCGCCATCTGCTCCGTCGCGGTAAATTTTTGCGTCGTGCAGGGCGACGTACCATTTATAAATATAGTTAAGCGTTTTTGCGGAAAGCAACCATTTTATCTTAAAATGCGTTTTAAGCGGTTCACTCAGGTTTTCGGTTATTTTTTCAAACCTTACGCAAATTTCGTCGCTGTTTGCAATAATCGGTTTTATTGCGGCGGCGTATTCGTGGCAAAGCCATTTATTAAGATCTTTATCGAAGTTGTCGGTCATGCGCTTACCGTAGTCTATAATACTGCCTTCTTTTAAAACAAAGTTGGTAATTCCCGCGGGCGGGGCGGTTTTCGTGTAGTTAAAATATGTACTTAAATGCTTTTCAAGGTATTTTGAATCGAGTTCGGGGAAACTTTCGTAAAAATCGGTTATCGCATTCTTTACTTCATCTGCGTATTCGCCGAACTTTTCGCAGTAACGGTTTAAATAATCGTCGGGTACATAGCGACTCATGCTCCAGGCCGACTCGGCGTACGCTTTCAGTTCGAAAACGAACTCGCGTACGTTGGAAACGTTCATTATAAAATAATCTCTGTCGCCTTTATCATAGGCGAGTTTCATATTATAATACAGTTTTTTAAGTCCCGTTTGCGGTACAAGGTGCGGTCCGCATCCGTAGTACTGCAAATGGTAATAAATGCCGTATTTCCCGTCTTTTTCGCGCGGAACGCGATCGTACTCGTCGCCGTAAAGCTGAGTCGGGGCGGTATCCGCAAAGACCATTGTTACGTTTTCCGGGAACTTTAAATATCCTTTTTCCACGAGCGCCGAACCTTCCATCCAGAGCGTAGAAGTAAAATGTTTGGCTTTGCCGTCGGTCGCGGCAAGAATAATATCTTTTTCTTTTTGGTAAGCTTTGCTTATGAACTTGCCGCTTTTTTCAAGAACTTTTTCGGTGGGAACGTCGTCCTGCCAGATGGGGCGGTCGTCGCCTAATCCGCGCAAACCTATCTGCCACACGACGTTATCGTATTTTGCCCATTTGTCAACGTAAAAACTCCATACGTTTTCCATTATTTCAGGGCATTCGCTGTACGAAAATATGCCGGCTTTTCCGTATTTTTTGCAATGATTTTCAAACGTGAACGACGAAACGCCGAGCGGTTCGCAATGGTGTTGCGAAAGATAAATTCCGCGCTCGGCAACTGCGTCGGCAAGGTCTTTTTCGGGCGGGTTGTCAAGGTCGATAAAAGTCGCGGGGATAACGAGGTTCAATTTTAGGCGTAAAACGGTTTCGACCACTTTTTCTATCACGGTTTTTGCAACCGTAACGTAATAATATCCGCCGCCTACAAGCCTTGCGCCGCCGCCGTCTTTCCAGCCTTGCAGTAAATCCTCGTCGTTTATAAATACGCCGCGGAATCCGAATCCGTCCGGTTTATCGGCTATATCAACCTCGGACAGCTCAACGGCGTTTTTCTTAACGATTGCAAGGTCGTTGAAAAGGTAGCAGGGATCAACGTCCAAAAACTTTTCGCTCAGCGTATAAATCCCCCACATAGTACCCAGATATCCGTCGGCGCGAATTACGATGTTTCCGTTTTCGGTCGTTATCGAATAGCTCTCGTCGGCGACAGGTTCTGCCGAAGTTCGCGTGTTTTCCTCTATTATAATGCAGTTTTGCGTTACGTTTTTAACTATTTTCGGTTTTACGCCGAATGTGCTTATGCGTTCAAAATCGCTTATAAGGTCGTTCACAGCTTTAAAAACGTACTTATTTGTGTTTTTAAGGCAAATATCCGCGCACTTTTTTTCGTTGAATAAAAACATAAAAGCTCCTTATTCCGGGTCGAAATGCTAATTTTTGTTTGACCTCGGCGATGCGCCGAATTTCTTTTTGTATGCTTTAGTAAAAGAGTCGGCGGAAGAGTAATGCAGTTTATCCGCAATTTCATAAATTTTAAGCTTACCTTCCTTAACCAGAACATCTGCCGTTTCAAGTTTGCGGTTCAAAAAGTAATCTCGAAGCGTGCTTCCCGTGGTCTTTTTAAACATAGAAGAAAGGTAATTATAGTTGTAATTTGTAATCTGAGTAAGTCCGTTAAGATTTTCCAGATCGTAAATATTTGCGTCGATATAATTCATAATACGGTTACAGAATCTTTCGTTTCCCGACGCGTTTTCCGAGAACGCCGCCTGACTTTTTTCGCCGAATTTGCGGATCACGCAAATGATTATGTTGTATATTGTGTATAAAAGACAATCCTTATAGTACATCTGCTCGTTCGCGAGTTCGCCGATTATATCTATCAAAAGGGAGTGTATACGTCTGTCGTATATAATGCGCGACTCGGGGTCGGCGTGCTCGATCGCTATTTTCCGCATAGGCTCGCCGAGTTCTTTTTTGTCGATTATAAAAGCTAAGTGGTCATACTGAATAGGGTCGTCCACCGAAGCGACTATACCATGTAAATCGCCCGGGAATCCAACGAAAATATCATTCTTTTTTACGGGTATATATTTATCGTTGGTAAGCACCGTCGCGCTGCCTCCGTTAACGACCGTCAGCTCATAATATCCGTCGTGAACGTGATCGGCAACGATCGTTCCCGGACTGCAGTAATATCTTCCCGCCTGAAGCAGTTTTATTCCTCCGAGATCGACCGGATCATCAAAGTACTGATTGCATATTTTATAACCTATGAGTTCTACCATACCTGAATTATAAAATGATTTTTCTTTTTAGTCAATCGAAAACCGGATAAATTGTTTTTTTTCTTCTTTTTTTGAGTGTGAATATGAAAAAAAGACGGGAAATGCATTAAAATACGACATTGACTTTAATCTTTTACTAGTATAGAATTAGGTCGCGATTATCGTTTTATGGTTTATATTTTGCGTCGGTCTGTTATCAAAATAAGTAAAAAAAGAAACCAGACAAGCAAAATAAGTATTGAAAACAAATCATCGGCAATATATAATGAACATAAATAAGCGACGGTTTTTGTTGCTATAATCGGTTAAAAACAGAATAATTTTTGCAAAAGGCATGCTTTTTGCCTGACACAGAAGCTTTGTCAGGCGATTCGTTTGATTGCAATTTCAAATCGATAAAAAATTAAAAAAATAAAATTAAAAAATAAATTCAAAAATTTCACTTAAAGGAGCTAAACCATGAAAAAATCACTTTTCAAACGTATCGTCGGGTTCGGGCTTGCATGCATCGCCGCAATATCTATGGCGGCATGCGGCGATAACGGCAATAAAGACGACTCGAAAAAAGAAGATCCTACCAAAACAACGCTTAACATTTTTACTTACGGCGCCGGATATGGCGACGAGTGGCTTACCCGTCTTGAGAACGCTTTTGAAAAAGCGTTTGCAGACGTTTCGTTTGAAGACGGAAAAACGGGGGTTCTTGTTAAACACACGCCCGATATGAGACAGTTCAACGCCGCGCAGATTCAGAAATCGGAATTCGATATTTTCTTCTTCGAAAACGAACATTATTATAAGTACATCGACGTTCTGGAAGATCTCACCGATATAGTTAATTCGAAAGCGTCGGCTGACGATGCGCTTACCGTTCTTGAAAAACTCGACTCGCAGCAAATCAATTATTACGGGTCGAAAAAAGATAACGCTACGCATTATTATGCGTTACCTTCGTACTTCGGCAACTACGGAATAATCTACAACAAGGACCTCTTTGACAAGAAAGGGTATTATCTCGCGGCGGATAAGTCCGACGGCGCGATTATCGGCACTAACAAAAACGCCAAGAAAACCAACGGTCCCGACGGCGTAGAGGGAACTCCCGACGACGGATTGCCCACAACGTACGAAGAATTCTTCACGCTTTGCGATGAAATCTTCAACGCGAACGATACTCCCGTATGCTGGCCCGGCGAATACAGACAACACCACCTCGGAAACCTTATGGATAACCTTATTTCCGATTACGAGGGTGTTGAACAAATGCGCATAAACTATGATTTCGACGGCACGATTGCCAAAGATCTTGTTGTTCTGGATGCAAACGGTAAAATTACAAAAGACAACAACGGCAATATAGTTACCGAAGAAAAAGCGATCAATTCGTCGAACGGTTACGACGTTGCTCGTCAGATCGGTAAGCTCTATGGAATGCAGTTTATCGAAAAACTTATCACCAACGTTAACTATTACAATAAAGACGCATTCACCGGTTCGTTCAGTCATACCGACAACCAGGAATTATTCCTTATGGCGGGAACCGATGATTTCGGAACAGGCTTAAACGACGGCAAGGCGGTCGCTATGCTTATCGACGGCCCGTGGTGGCAGGAAGAATCGGCCGGCGTATTTACCGAAATGGAAAAAGCAGGTTCTCAGTATGCAAGAACCAACCGTAATTTCGGCTGGATGCCGCTCCCCAAGGCTACTGCCGATAAGGTAGGACAAGGCAACGTTTATTCCGACTATCTTAACGCTTTCGTATGCGTTAAGGGCGGCCTTTCCGAAGGTGTTAAAAAGGCTGCGTTGGAATTCGTAAAATTCTCCTGCACCGACGCAATGTTAAAGGACTTCACCGTTACGACGGGCGCGCCCAAAGCGTACAAATACGATATGGGAAGCGAAATGAACAAGCTTTCGTCGTTCTCCAAAGACGTTATAAACTACGTTGCCAACTCGAAAATTATCTACAAATTCTCTTCGAGCAATTTCTACAACGCAAATATAGCAAACCTCCAGTATGACGTCGTTTATTCGGCGAAAATAAACGGTTCGCTTTACAAGAACGTTATAGACGGAATAAAAGAAGGCGGCGCGACCGGAACGTCATATTTCGAATCGTTCAACGATTACTTCAAAAAATATTCGTTCTGGAAATAATTTTGAATTTGAAAGCGATTCGGGCAAGGCGGACGCCTTGCCCGAATCGGCGGTACTTTAGTTTTTTATATTGCCCTTATCGGGGATTGAATGATGGAAAAATTAAAATTAAAATCATTTAAAAGCGCAAAAAGTTTTTGGTTTTACGTTGCTATTTTAGCGTTGCCGGTACTTCAGTTTTGCATATTTTATATCGCGGTAAACATTAACTCGTTTATTCTTGCGTTCAGAAACATCAAGCTTGACGCAGAAACGAAAAAATATATGTTTTCCTGGACGTTTGATAATTTTAAAAACTGGTTTGCTGACGAAAATGAGTTTTTGCAACTTACCCAAACGCTTCTGATTTCTCTTAAGTCGTATGCGATATCGCTTGTAATAGGCGTTCCGCTCGGCTTGCTTTTTGCATACTACATTTTCAAAAAATTACCGGGCGCCATGTTGTTCCGGTTTATGTTGTTTATGCCGTCAATCATAGCGAGCATAGTTCTCGTTTCGATTTTCAAGTACTTTACCGACTACGTCGTTCCCGAAATTTTAAACTTTTTCCGTATAGAACTCAAAGGAGCGTTGTTATCCGAAAAAAGTACGAGGTACGCGACGGTTATGTTTTATAATCTGTTCGTAAGTTTCGGCACTACCGTTTTGCTTTATTCAAACAAAATGGCAAACATTTCGCCCGAAATAATCGAAGCCGCTCAGCTTGACGGAATAAGCCCCGCGCGCGAATTTTTCAGCATTGTTCTTCCACAAACTTTTTCGACTTTGTCGATCTTTTTAGTTACGGGAATTGCGGGTATTTTTACAAACGAGATAAACAACTTTTCGTTTTTCAACTATTACTGGAAACCCGACACGGCAACTCTGGGCTTTTTGATGTATTTCAGAACGCAGAAGGCAAAGGGCGATATTTCGCAATATCCGCCGCTTGCGGCGCTCGGACTTATGATGTCCGCCGTGGCGATTCCTCTTACGTTTTTAGCGCGTTGGTTCCTGAATAAAATAGGACCGAGCGAAGATTAAGGGCGGAGGTTGCGAATATGAAAACACATATAAGACGTTTAAAAAGCAGATTATCGCCTCTTACCGTCGTAATGCTTATCGTTCTTGTTTTATACTGCGCGTTTTTGTCAGGCATGCTTTTATGGGCGGTGCTTACCGCGCTTAAAGAACCGCTTGCATTCAACCGTAATAAGGTAGGACTTCCCGACCCATGGTATTTTGAAAACATACCTTACGTTTTAAAAAATGCCGAAATACGGAAAGAACAGGGCGTTGTGCCTTTCGGCGAAATAGTCTGGAACTCGATTTTATACTCGGTAGGCTGCGCGTTTGTAAACACGCTTGTTACCGCCGTGGTGGCTTACGCGTGTTCAAAGTATAAATGCGCTTTCTCCAAATTCATATACGGGCTTGTTCTCGTGGTAATGGTAATTCCCGTGGTAGGTAATCAGACCTCTGAAATTCAGATGTCGATGAACCTCGGGCTATATGATAAAATGTTCGGCATGCTCGTAATGCGCGCGAGTTTTTTGGGTATATACTTCCTTGTGTTTTACGACATGTTCCGCGCTGTACCCGCGGCTCTCGGCGAAGCCGCCGAAATCGACGGCGCAAACGACGCGCAGATTATGTTGAAAATATTCTTCCCTATAGCAAGCAACACGTTCCTTACCGTATTGCTTATAAACTTTATAGGTTACTGGAACAACTATCAGGTTCCTATGGTTTACGTTCCAAATCACCCGACGCTTGCCGAATACGTATTTCAGATCAGCACGTTTTCTAAATCTCCGTTCAGCAAAGCGCCTGTGCAACTTGCAACTTCGCTTATTTTACTTCTTCCCGTGGTCGCGCTGTTCTGCTTTACGCATAAGCGGCTGTTAGGCAACCTGTCGATAGGCGGCGTCAAAGGCTGAAAACAAAAAAACACAAAAAAAAATAAAAAAATAAAAGGGAAATAAGAATGAAACGCAGATTAACGACGATTTTTATCCTTTTGTGCGTGGCGATCTGTTCTACGGTTGCGGTTTTTGCCGCAAGCGCGAACGCCGCCGTGTGGAGCGACGTTGATATTGCCGAAGTTTACGCTTACGGCGATACTTTCGACGTTCCCGAACGAACTCTTACCGACGGTTCAAACACAGTCAAAGCACTTCACACCGTAACGTTCCCGGGCGGCGATGTCGTTCGCGGAAAAGCGGTAAAACTCAGTGAAACGGGTAATTATACCGTGCGCTACTATGCAAGTATAGGTAAAGAACAGTATTCTACCGAAAAAAGTTTTACCGTTCGGGGTTTCGGTTACGGGGTTAATAGCGCAGAAAGTTCGGTGACTTATGGCCGCTATACCGAATTCGGCGCGGATTCCACGGGACTTAAAGTAAAACTCGCAAACGGAGATAAACTTACTTTCACAAAACTGATAAACGTTGCCGCTCTTACGCAAAGCGACACGCTTTTCAAGTTCTTTATAACACCCGAACATCAAGGCGTAGCCGACTTTAACAAACTTACGCTTACTCTCACCGACCCGGTCGACAGTTCGAAATATTTAAGAATCGACGTTAACCGCGGTCAGTTTTCCTCCGGCGGCGTAGGCGTTTCGTGGGTTATGGCAGGCGGAAACGGTCAGGATATGGTCGGTTATGAAAAAGGCAAAAAACTGCATGTAAACGACGATGTAGGCACAGCTTTATACATTTCGTTTGTGGCTCAGAACAACTCGGGCGACGGTTGGTCCGGTCCTGCGTTTAACGTAAAACCCGATTCGCGTTACGGCACGATATCTTTCGATTATAATTCAAAAATCGTTTATGCCAATTCGGATATAGTGTCCGATCTCGACAGTTCGGACTATTATAAAGATTTATGGCGCGGCTGGTCGTCGGATAAAGCAAGACTTACGGTAAGCGCAAGCGGGTATTCGAGTTCGACCGCGAATTTCTGCATTACCGAAATATTCGGCATGTCGGCGGACGAATTAAGAGATAACAATTTTATCGACGACGAAGCTCCGGTGATCACCGTCGACAGCGACTATGCGGAAATGCCTCGCGCCGAAGCGGACAGAGCGTATTTTGTTCCCACAGCCAAGGCATACGACGATTACGCAGGCGCTTGCGAGGTTGCAACGGAAGTTGTTTACGGTTATCATAGCGAAGAACCTGTTTCGGTAAGCCTTTTAAACGGATCGTTCGTTCCCGACAAAACGGGCACATACACTATAGTTTATACGGCTAAAGACGGCTTCGGCAATATCGGAAGAAAATTACTTTTTGTTCAGGCGGTTAAATCCGTTCCCGAAATAGTGATTACGCCTCCGTCCGTTTCATCGAGCGTTGAACTCGGCACTTACGTTGAAATTCCCGAACCGATCGTAAGCGGCGGCAGCGGAAAAATCAATATCGAAACTTCGGTTATTTTCGGCGGCGAACGCACCGTCCTAAACGGCGGCTTCCGTCCCGAAACCGAAGGCGAGTACACGGTGGAATTTGTAGCGACCGACTATATAGGCAAAACGCAGACAAGCTCCCTTACCGTCGATGCGACGAGGGGCGAAAAACCGATGTTTGTCGACAGCGTTAATTTGCCGCCCGTATATATAAACGGCGGCAGATATATCCTTCCCGAACTTTATGCAAACGATTACACGTCGGGCAGCTTAAAGCGCGCGCTTTGCGACGTTAAAGTCGTGGACGCAAACGGCGAAAAGATTTATAAAGCGGGCAGCGAATACATTCCCGCAGTCAATAGTAACGGCGATATTGCCGAAATAACTTATTACTCGGGCAATGCGGTATATCCCGCGTTCAACGTTCCCGTAATCATCGGAAGAACGGACAACACGGTATACATGTCCAACTACATTTACGGCAAAGATATTAACGTAACCGCTCGTGACGAAAACAACGCGTTATACACCACCGGGCTTGCGGTTATCCCCGGTTCGGGAGACGCAGGCTGGATTTTTGCAAACGCATTACTTAAAAGCGAGGTTTCGGTTGCCGTAAGCACGCTTGCGGGTAAAACTAATTTCGGTGCGTTTGAATTTTCGTTAATCGACGCGTCAAGCGGAAAGAAAATCACCGTTACCGCAACGATCGGTCCGGCAAAAGTAACGTTTACGCATGGCGCCGAAAGTTATACTTTAGGTTCGTCTGTTAAAAACGGGGGCAAGCTTAAAATAGCGTATGGCAACGGAAAACTAAACGTAGTGTGCAACGATTCCGCGGTTATGTCCGTTCCTCTTACCGTATACGATAACGGCGATGAATTCGACGGATTTACGTCCGATAAAGTTTATATCGGCGTAACTACCAAGGATAATAAAGCGGATAGCCGTTATATGATTTTAACTGTAAACGAAAGCGCTCTTTCATACAGAAACCAGGATAACAGCGCGCCTTCTTTCAGCATATCGGGCGACTATGGCGGAAAACAAAAAGTTAACTCCGAATACGTTATAAAACGCGGCATTTGCAGCGACGTATTCGCTCCCGAATCAAACGGAACTCTTTCCGTTACGGCTCCCGACGGAACTATAATGAAGGATAAAAACGGAAAAGTTTTAAAAGATGTTCCGATCGACGAAGAATACGTTATAACGCTTAATCAATACGGAAAATACACTGTTTCATACGCTATCTCGGAGGTCGACTGGGTCGGCAACCGCAACAAACCCAACATAACCGTTACCGTGCCCGATGAGGAAGCGCCGGTTATAGAATTTACAAAAGTTCCGTCTGCTACGGCGGCCGTCGGCGACGTAATCGTAATGCCCGAGTACAAAGTTACCGATAACATTTCACCCGAAAGTGAAATCACGGTAAGGGCGTTCATAATAAACGCTCAGGGCAAGTTTATCGAACTTGTCGACGGAGCAAACGCAATCAGATGCGAAAATACGGGCAAGTATACCTTTATTGTGTATGCAACCGACGCGGCGGGCAACTCTTCGTCGCTGTGCTACGAAGTGAACGTAAGGTAAGGTGAAAAATATGAAAAAAAGCATATTCAAAGCAATTATTCTTTTGTTAACCGTTATATTTACGTTTTCGGCTTTTTCGGCTTGTAAAAACGATAATACCTCCAACGACGGCGATGACGCAAAGACGGTTACCGACGTAAAAACTCATAAAGTCGAGGGTACTCTGCACGACGTCAACGTCAATTATAACGAGCCCGTCGGCGCACTTTCCGCAAACGGAAGAACCGAATACACTGTTGTATCGCCTTCAGGGTACGGGGTTGCTTCGAAGTTTGTTTCCAAACATTTAAGCGCGGCGACAGGTGTGAATTTCCCCTTGGAATTTGCCGAAGAATGTAATCTATCCGCAGGTAAATATATCGTTTTCGGGCTTAATGAACTTATAAAATCGACGGTAACCGTTCCGAAGGCGGAAATTCTCGGCGATCAGGGTTACCACATTAAAACCGTGGGTGACGACGTGCTTGTATACTGCACGAGCGAAAACGGCGCGCAGCTTGCGGCTATAGCGCTTCTCCGCGCGCTCGTAGGTTACGATATGATGTCCGGCGACTGTGTTATTTACGAAAAATCGGGCGACGTTTTGCCCGCAATCGAAATAACCGAACGCCCCGATTACGAATTCCGTATAAACAGCAACGAAATGAAGGGCGACGCTAAATACGGTATGGGCTTCACGCAAAAATCTGGAATGCTTCAGACCGAAACCGGCAATGTTCACAACCTTTACGATTTCTTCACGCAGGAAGACGTAAAAAATCACAGCAAATGGTTTTCGGAAGGCGCTATTGTGCAAAGAGCTGCCGTCGGCGGCGGACTGGAACGCGTCCGCATAGGTCAGCCGTGCTTTACCGCTCATGGCGATAAAGAAGAATATGAAGCGCTTTTGAACCACATGTCTGAACAAATCATTAGAATTTTAAAGAATAAACCCGACGTTCTGAACATGCGCATATCGCAAAACGACGTACTGGGCGAAAACACGACGTGGAAATGCACTTGCGCGGCATGTAACGCAAGTTGCGATTATTACGGAACTCTGGGCGGGGCGATGATTTCGTTTGCGAACGACCTTGCAAAAAAGGTTAACGCATATATCGACGCTAACGCCCCCGGCAGAATTTTCAATCTTGTAGTTCTTGCTTATCAGGAAGCTTTGCAAGCACCCGTTCAGCGCCGGAACGGCGAGTACGTTCTCGACGAAAACGGCAAAGGTATTCCCGAAACTCGTTACGACTTCGATGAACAAGGTAATAAAACCGTCGTGTTAGACGAAAACGGGCAACCCGAAAAACTCGTTTGCGGTCGTGGCGTGGCATATGAATTCGCTGCGTCAAAGGCAAACTGGATTCATTCGTTCTATGAAGCGGAAAACAGGGAATTCGCTTCGGCAATCGAAGCGTGGGCAGGGCTCGGTTCGTCAAACCTTTATATCTGGTCTTATGAAATAAGTTATTATCAATATTTGTATCCTTACAATAACTATCATATATTGCTTGATAACTTCAAATACTTCAAGGAATTCGGCGGTAACTACATTTACCCCGAGGGCACGTGGGAAAACATGAATAACCCCGGCTTTGCCAAACTGCGCGACTATATCAACTCAAAGGGCATGTTCGACGTGAACTCCGATTATAACGAACTTGTAGATAAATTCTTCAAGTACTATTTCAGAGAAGCCGCGCCCGTCATGCGTAAATACTTCAACGAAGTACAGGTTAACTTAACCATCAACGAAAACATCACCGGCGGTCGAGTTCACTCTTACGGCTTGTCGGATAACCGCGTATGGCCGGAAGCTCTCGTAACGGGCTGGCTTAATTCTTTCGACGTTGCACAAAACGAGATTTTAAAATATAAAGATACCGATTCCGAATTATACGAAGCGCTTTCCAAGCATATTTTAATCGAATCTCTGTTCCCCAGATACGTTTTATGCACCAAATACGATAAATCGTTCAGCGCAAGTCAGATTAAAGAAATGCGTAAATCGTTCCTTAAAGATTTCGAGGATCTGGGCAACACCACGCATCAGGAACACTTTGTTATTTCCGTTATTACTTCCGGCTGGAATCTGGACTAAGGGGGAACGATTATGAAAAACAGATTATTAAAAATTGCTATTTCTTTAATCGCGGTAATATCGCTTGCCTTAGCGTCGGCAACTTTGCTTGTCGGTTGCGATAAAACGAAAGACAGTTCAAGCGATTCGTCCTCGGGCGGAGATAAAACCATCGTGAAAATTTCGGCTGAAACCGCAACGGTTGCCGAGTTTGAAACCATAAAACTTTCCGCCACCGTAGAAAACGGCGATGAAACCGTAAAGTGGAGTACGAGCGACGGCTCGGTTGCCACGGTAGACCGGGACGGTCTTGTTCTCGGCGTAAAAACCGGCAGATGTAACATTATCGCAATGTCGGGCAAAGCCATGGCGATCTGCGCTCTTACCGTAACCGACAGCGTTTACGCTCCCGTTATAAAAACAGCCGATAAAATCACCGTCGAAAACGGAAACAGTTACGTTGGCAAAATCAGCGTTTTATTCAGGGGCGAGGACGTAACCGAAAGGGCTAAAATCGAATGGTCGTTAGCCGGCGGTTACAAACAGGTTTGCGACGTGGTAAAAGGCAACGGAACGGTTACTTTTGCCGCGAAATCTCTCGGCGAAGCGGTATATTACGTTTCGGCAACTTTTAACGGGATTTACGTTAATAAGCGCGTATCGGTAAAGGTTATAGAACCCATAGCGACCGTTGTGCCCGACGGAGAAATCACGGTCGGTGACGACGGTTACGAATTGAAATTATTCACCATAGCCGAAGCGGGAAAAACCGAGATGCCTTTAAGCTTTACGGCGTATCACGGCAGCAGCGTGATTAAAAATGCGGTCATCAACTGGGATCTCGATTCCGAACGGTACGATTCCGACATTGCCGAAATTACGGGGGCAAACGGAAATTATATCGTTAAAAAGGTTTCTGCCGGTACGACCGACATTATCGGCGCTTACCGCACGCCGAACGGCAAAAACATTACCGTTTCCATAAAAGTTATCGTCGAAAAGGCAGTTAAAACGCTTGATATCCGTCCGGAAATCGAGGTCGAAGATTTAAAGCCTGTAACACTTCCCGACTCGTTTAACGAAAACGTTTTGTCGCTTACGTTAGACGGAGTAAACGTCTGCTCTTCCGTTTCGGGCAAAAACATCGTTCTCAATAAGGATAAACTTCCCAAAACGGCTGATAAACTCGGCGCAAGAGAGATGATTTTGTCTACCGCCGACGTTGAATACACGTTTACAGCGGATATTTACACGCTTATAATAAGCAACAAAGCGGAATTCGATCAGATGCGCAGTCTTGCCCGCGCGAACGGCGACATAAGCAACACGGGCGTGCTTGACGGTTATTTCGTACTCAACGGAAATATTGAATATAACGCAAGTTTTGTTTCTCTTACAGACAGCGGCGAAATATGGACGATAAACAACAAACTCGGCGGCGCAGGCTGGAACGATCCGTCAAAATACGGCTTCAGGGGCGTATTCGACGGGCGCGGCTATAACGTAAATGGAATTACCGTCAAATCGGCTACGAGCGGCAGAGAAAGCGGCGGTATCTTCGGGTTTACGGGTAACAACGCCGTTATCAAAAACGTTTCGTTCACGAACGCCGGTGTAGAAGAAAATAACGGATTTATCTGTTCCTACGGCGGCGGACTTATAGAAAACGTCAATATAACTTTCGCAAAATTAGGCGTAGGCAACGAAAACAGGGATTTGTTCAGCGCTAACGGCGAACCCAGAACCATGGGCGCGTTCTTCTCGTGCGGGGCTTCGGATTCCGCAAAGGTCAGGAACTGTTTCGTGGACGCAATAGGCGCGGATATCGCTTACGTTACCAACAAAGACAGATCCGATCTCGCAAACGTAGTTTTGGGAACAAGAACCAAAAACGTAGAAAATCTCGTTGTTGTATGCGACCATGCCCGCGCAGATAAAATCCTGACCGAAAGCGGTTCGTCTTATACCGCTACGTCTTATAGCGATTTTTCGACTTCTGCTCCGTTAAAGGCCATAATAAGCGAGTTTGATGAAGACATATGGTCGTTTATAAACGGCATACCGTTTGTTAAACACGCAATCGAAACTATCGACCAGCATCAGCAAATAGAATTCGTTCAGATTCCCGAAATGATTGCTTTGGGCGGCAGTTCGGTTGTTAAGGTAAATACTCGTTACGCAAGCATTACAGCCGAAAATCTTTTTGGCGGCATCACGCTTGAAAACGGCGTAATCAGCGTACCGCAAGATGCCGGCGCCGGCAGTATTACGATAAATGCGATTTCCTATCTTAACGGTTCGCATGTAACCGTTGAAATCGAAATAGCCGATTCGCGTAACGTAAGCGTATCGCACGAAAGACAGCTTGTCGAAACAGCGACTTCCGAAATCGATCTTTCGTTCGCAAGCGATTATGTCGGCGAAAATGCAACGGTAACCTATAACGGCGTAATACTCGGAAACGGCGCTGTATCGGGCGGCAAACTTACTGTAGATTTAACAAAAGCGGGCGCAACGGGCGAACTTATGTTTGAAGTCGTATCGAAGAAGGGCGATGTGCATTACACGTTCGGTTACAACGTTTTACTTGCGACAAAGATAATCCGCAAAGCGGAAGATCTCGACGTTCTGAAAATAAAAACAATCAACGCTTCGATTTACGGTTATTACGTTCTCGGCGCGGATATAGACATGCAGAACGCAAAACTTTCGCAGAACTTAAGCGGTCAACCCGGTTATTGGGAAGGCGGTTTCGGATTCAGAGGTGTTTTCGACGGTCGAAATCATACTATATCCGATTTTACTGCGGGTGCAAACGGCTTGTTCGGTAATATAGGAAAGGGCGCAATAATAAAAGACGTTAATTTTGCAAACGTAAGCTGTAATAACGACTATCTTTCCGCAGTGCTTGCAAGAACAATGGTGGGAGCGGAATTAAACGGTATAAGCATAAAAGTAATCGGCTTTACGGGAACAACTCATGATAACGGACTTTTAGCGTCGAGATATACAGACGGCACTATTATGAAAGACGTGAAAATCGACGCAAGCGAATGCACCGTTTATTCGTTACTTGGAAATCAGGTGGGAGATAAAGCAGCCAACACCTATAGCGGAGTCGAAATCAAAGTAAAATCCTACACAATGTTTGCAAATCAAGGTAAAGACGTAAACAGCAGCGATAAAAAGATTGCTCCCGCAGGAGTGAACGTCATCGTTGCATAAGGCAAAGCGAACAAAAGGTTCAGACGCATTTTGCGTTGTAATAAAGAATAACAAAGTTATCGAAAAATTGGAGGGAAAATATGAAAAAACTCAAAGCACTGCTGGCGGTTCTTTGTATTGTTTTCGCTGCATGCGCCGTTATGGCATGCAGCGTCGAAAACAGCGAATCAGCCAAAACCGTGGTCAACGCACCCGTTATAAATTCAAAAGTTTATAACGGTGAAAAGCAGGCGGCGACCATTGAAGCAAGCGACGCTTACACCGTTATCGAAAATAACGGCGGCGTTAATGCAGGCGAATATAACGTCGCGCTGAAACTTATCGACGAAAACGCTTACGAATGGAAAACACCCGATGAAACCGACGCGACAACGCTTACGCTTAAATTTGTCATTACAAAAGCGACCAACTCGGTAAGCGATCTTACGCTTGACGGATGGAGGGCGGGCGAAACCGCAAACGTACCTGCGGCGAATGCGGAATTCGGCGAAGTAAAATTTGCTTACGCAACCGAACAGAACGGCTCTTTTACCGAAAACGTTCCCACGGCGGCGGGCACTTACTTTGTAAAGGCGTATGTAGAAGCGACCGAAAACTATGACGGCGCGGAAGCCGTAATTTCTTTTGAAATTACAAAAGCAAAGAATGAAAACGCCGTTACCGTTTCCACCGAAGACGTTAAATACGGCGAAAACGTAACGCCTGTTGTAACCGCTAATGCAACTCACGTTCCCGAAGGATCGGAGATAGTTTATGCTTATGCTCTTACAGCCGACGGCGAATACGTTGCATGGGAAGCTATCGAAAAACGCGCAGGCGCATATTTCGTAAAAGCAACCGTTGCCGAAGACGACGATTATAAGGGAGCTTCCGCTATTGCCGCATTTGAAATGTTAAAGGGCGACAACGCGATAAACGATTTCGGGATCGATGCCGTTACTTGTAAACAGAATATAGTTCTTAACGCAACCGCAACCGCGGGTACGGTCGTTACTTATAAATACGCAACCGCGGCTGACGGCGAATATATAGATATTCCCGCCGACGGTCTTGTTGCAGGTACTTATTATATTAAGGCTTACACGGCAGGCGACAACAATTATGCCGCAGCCGAAAGCAATCCCGCAACGCTTACCGTAAACCACGCTTACACATGGACTACCGACGCAAACGGTAACGATTACCGCGCTTGCGCATGCGGCTCTGCCGAAAGATTTGTTTTCGATACGAGCGCAGAAGTACTTGAAAAAACCGAAAGCGGTTACTCTCTTAAACTTTACACCGCAGAAGACGAGGGCAAACCCGACAAAGTAACGTTCTCGTTCAAAGTCACGCTCGGAACAACCGTTACCGAAAATGCCGTTATGGCTTGGACTCAATCGACCGAAGGTATTGTTGAAATTACAGGCAGCGCCGAATATACCGTTAAAGCTCTCGCTATGGGCGAAACCGTTTTAACAGCTACTTACACCGCCGCGGATGGCAAAAAAGCGCACGTAACTATCAACGTAACCGTCGAAAGACTTACAAAAACGGTTGAACTCGCACATGAAACAATCCTTGCCGATTTAGCAACCACCGAACTCGATCTTTCGTTCGCAAGCGCATATTTTACAGAAAACGCAAGCCTTGCTTATGGCGATAAAGTTCTCGGAAACGGCGCGTTAAACGGCGGCAAACTTACCGTAGATTTCAGCGAAATGACCGACGCAGGCAATCTTACATTTGTCGCCACTACAGATAAAGACGGCGTGTACTATTCGTTCAACGTGAACGTTCTTTTGGCTACTAAGATTATTCGCACGGTAGACGATCTCGATCTTGTAAAAGTAACTCAGACTAATATCGATAACAATACTTCGATTTACGGTTATTATGTTCTTGGCAACGATATAAACGTAAGATGGAGTAAGCCTATGATGGCAAGTTTGACTTACAATGATACTGTAAAGAATTGGGAGGCAAATTTCGGCTTCCGCGGCACGTTCGACGGTCTCGGCCACACGATTTCAGGTTTTGCAGTCAATACTTTCGGTATGTTCGGACACGTCGGCAACGGCGCAGTTATTAAAAACGTTAAGTTTGATAAATTCAAATATAACGGACAATATAACGGCGCATTATTCGGCGGAACGGTACGCGGAGCTGAAATAACCGGCGTTACCCTTAGCAATGTAGAATACGTTAATGCCGGTGCAGGAATAGAACATACGCAGGGTTTCTTCGCTTCAAGATATATGCAGTATAACAAGCTGACAAACATAAAGATCGATGCAAGCAAATATGATGTCTACTCGATTTTCGGTTATGTCGTAAACAATAACTCGTTCAATAACGTTGAAGTAAAAGTTAAATCGTTTACTATGTTAGGTTATAGTAAAGATGCACGCAATGACACGACAATTATTCATGAATTAGACGGCGTAACCGTATATACTAACGAAAACGTTGAACTTGCGCACGAAACCATTTTACTTGAAACAACCGCAACTCAAATCGACCTTTCGTTTGCAACCGAATATATCGGCGATACCGTCAGTTTAACCCACAACGGCAAGGTTTTGGGCAACGGAGCTGTTTCGGACGGCAAACTCAACGTCGATTTAAGCGGTATTACCGAAACGGGCGCGCTTACATTACTTGCTTCAACCGTTAAGAATAACGTCATTTATACGTTCAATGTGAACGTTTTGCTGGCAACAAAAATTATTCGCACGGTAGACGATCTCGACGTTGTAAAAGTAACTCAGACTAATATCGATAACAATACTTCGATTTACGGTTATTATGTTCTTGCTAACGATATAAACGTAAAATGGAGTAAGCCTATGATGGCAAATTTGAGTTACAATAGTACTGTACAGAATTGGGAGGCAAATTTCGGCTTCCGCGGCACGTTCGACGGTCTCGGACACACGATATCCGGTTTTGCGGTTAGTACAAACGGTATGTTCGGACATGTCGGCAACGGCGCAGTTATTAAAAACGTCAAGTTTGATAAGTTCAAATATAACGGACATTATAACGGCGGATTGTTCGGCGGTACGGTACGCGGAGCTGAAATAACCGGCATTACCCTTAGCAACGTAGAATATACGATGCCTACAAAAGATCCTGAAAGTACGGGATTTTTTGCCGGAAGATTTATGCAGAATAACAAGCTGACCGACATAAAGATAGACGCAAGCAAATATGATGTCTACTCTGTTTTCGGGCGTAACATATCTAATAACACTTACGCTGGTGTTGAAATCAAAGTAAAATCGTTTACTATGTTGGGATATAACGGCGATACCATGAGCGACGAAACAATGTTGCGTAAATTGGAAGGCGTAACCGTTATAACTGCGGATACAACCACCGAAGCATAATTATACAGTAGGGATTCCATTCGTCATCCCTGACAAAACAAAAAGCGTTGCCGTTGCCGAACGAATATCGGCGACGGCAACAGCCTATAAAAAACTTTTATTAAACCTTTTATTATGAAACTGAACTTTGAAGAATACAAAAGCAAGGTCTATGCCTGTTGGACGGGTAAAAACATAGGCGGCACGATAGGCGGTCCTTACGAGGGCAAGCAAGAAATTTTAAACGTAACGGGTTTTACCACTAAGCCGGGCGAAGCTCTGCCTAACGACGATCTCGATCTGCAGCTTGTATGGCTGCACGCGGTCGAATCCGAGGGAGCAAAAAACATTACAGCCGAGGCGCTCGGCGAGTATTGGCTGTCGTTTATAAGCGGATACTGGAACGAATACGGTATTGCGCACGAAAATATGTTAAGAGGCATTATTCCTCCTCTTTGCGGCGATTTCGATAACGCTTGGAAACATTCCAACGGCGCATGGATTCGTACGGAAATCTGGGCGTCTCTTGCGCCCGGTTATCCCGATCTTGCCGTTCGTTTTGCCATGGAGGACGCAAAAGTCGATCACGGCTCAGGCGAGGGAACTTATGCCGCTGCGTTTGTTGCCGCAATCGAAAGCGCGGCGTTTGTCGTTTCCGACGTAAACGAACTTATTGAAATAGGTTTGTCAAAAATTCCCGAAAACTGCCGTATGGCTCAGACGGTTCGGCTTGTAATAAAGTGTTTTAACGAGGGTAAAACGGCTATAGAAACAAGAAATATCGTTCAAAAAGCAAACGCGGATATCGGCGACGGTTGGTTTCAGGCTCCGTCCAACGTAGGTTTTGTAGTAATCGGCTTGCTTTACGGCGAGGGTGATTTTAAAAAGTCCATGCTTACCGCTCTTAACTGCGGTGACGATACCGACTGCACGGCAGGTACAATCGGCTCGATAATGGGCATTATTTACGGCGAAAAGGGGTTACCCAAAGACTGGTGCGAATATATCGGCGACAAAATAGTTACAGGCACTATAAACCCGTGCATTGCTTTTCCGTCGGTAAAATCCTGCAAGGAGTTAACCGAAAGAGTTTGTTCGCTCGCGCCCGCCGTTTTGCGCCTTAATTCTACCAACGCTTTGAGCGTGGAATTATGCGATAAAACCGAGCTTTCTTCAGACGAAAAAGCCAAATTGCTTTTACCCTACGGTAAAGCGGAAGAAACCGACGGCATGCGCGCCTCACTTTTTTCGCTTAAAGAAAACGCGTTTTCTAAAAAAATCGGCTGTATTACGGTTGTTTTAACTTACGAAGGCGGTTTAAAAATCACGCCGAATGAGGAAAAGACGGTATCGCTTAAAGTTATAAACAACGTAAAAGCGTACGGCAATCTTCCGCACACGGCAAAATTTAAACTTTGGCTGCCCGACGGCTTTACGGCGGATAAATCGTCGTTCGACGTTTTTGCGCCGCACTGGACGCCGTTTACGCCCGATTGCGTGTCCGACGAAGTCAAAATAAAAATCAAAGCGGGTGAAGAAATCGACGCGCTGAATGAAATTCTTATAGAAGCAAGCGTAAACGGCAGATATACGAAAGAGTATATCTCGCTCGTGTTCATTGCCGCAATATAATCCGATAAAAAGATTTACGAAAAAAATCGTTTATTTACCCTTGGACGAAAGACCTTGTAATTAAGATTTTTGCGAAAAGTTCAAATAATCAATCTGTGTGGTATTTTGCGGCATATTGCGAGGGCGTAAGCCCCGTTTTTTCCTTGAAAAACGTGCAAAATCGCGGATAGGTGGCAAAACCTATACATTCGGCAATAAAACTATGCTTATAAGTCGTACCGCTAAGTAATTTTTTCGCATAAGTGAGTCGCTTATCTTTGAGGTATTCCGACGGACTTACGCCGATTTCTTCGGTGAATATCTTGTTTAAGTGCGAATAAGAATAGTTGGTTTGCGATATGAGGTCGCGTAGCGGAAACGCAAGATTTTCGGGCATTGTCAAAAGTTGAATAAAAGTCTGAACGCCACCCGAATAGTGCGGAGAGTTTGTTTCTTTGCTTACTTGGTTAATAAGGCATTCGGCAAAAGTAACCAAAAAGGCGTCACAGGTCAGTTTATAATCGAAATCCGACGATGAAAGATATTCGGTTTTTATTTCGTTTATATGTTTATCTCTACCGGGCGATACCTGAAATTCGATTATATCGGGGGCGAATAACCTGTTCAATATGTCACGGCTTAAAAAATTCATAAAAACGGTGAATTGTTCTATACCTATGTGACAGGTGATATAAGTAGAATCGGGAAGGTTCTGATGTGTAGAATGTTCGTCATCCGGGCGCAAAGCGCACAAAGTGCGCGGTTTTAAAATACGTGTTTGCTTGTTGATCGTATGCGTATATTCGCCCGACGTTATATACATAAACTCCCACGAACCATGGTGATTATGGTATGTGGGGTAGTCGCCCGTTCTGAAATTGAAATAGAATTTTTCGTAATCGATAGTGTTATTTATTGAATGATTTTTTAACTTACTCATTGTTTTCACCTGTGGTGATTTTATCATATATTCTCAGGGTTGTCAACGCAGTTGTCAATAAAAAACGATTATCGATTGTTTTTTATAATAAGTAAAAAAAGAAATAGTATAAGTAAAAATAATGTTGAAAAGCAACTTGCCGTAATTTAAAATATAAGAAGTTTAAAACTCGTTTGCAACAGCTTGATTTCTTACTATTATAATAAGAAAAGCAATAGACTGTTCGAATTGCGCGTCGGTTGAAACAGCTTTCGCGAATAATAAAAAAAGATAATATGTTATATCCTCAATCAAACAAATTCAGAAGTACGACAAGCCTTAACGGCATATGGAACTATAAACTCGTGGAAGACGATTATATTCCGTTGAACAAAGCGGAAAAAACCTTTCCTATGGCAGTTCCTGCAAGTATAAACGATATAGTAACCGATAAACGCATAGCCGATTATGCAGGCAAGGTTTTGTTCGAAACGGAATTTTCTTTACCGCAGGAAAAAGATAAAATTTATCGGCTCAGAATAGGTTCGGCAAGTCATAAGTGCGAAATCTACCTTAACGGAGCAAAAATAGGCGACGGTATAAACGGACATCTTCCGATTGATTTGCCACTCGAAAACCTGAAAGACGAAAACAGATTGTCGGTTATAATCGATAACCGTCTTGATTTTCATACTCTTCCGATGGGGATGCTGAAAGAGGGCAATGTCTTTCGCGAAGCAACGGCGAATGCCGGTTTTTTCATTATGGACAAGCCGGAAAAACATCCGAAATATAAACAGGTTATAAATCACGACTTCTACAATTTTACGGGTATTCATCGCGACGTTATCGTTTACGGTATAAACAAATGCGCGTTCAGCGATATAACGGTAAAAACGGTAGTCGGCGGCGATTATAATAAGATCTCGGTAAAACTTGATTTTTTCAAAGACGATTTGAAGCTTGACGATATAAAAATTAAGATATCAAGGGATGAAAAAGCGGTAGTCGAAAAGGAGCTGAAAATCAGCGATTTACAGAACTGCGAAACTGCTCTGAATATAGAAAACCCCGAGCTTTGGTCGCCGGAATCGCCCGTTCTATATAAACTTACGGTAGAATCTTCTACAGATAAATATTCGCTGATGTTCGGAATCCGCAAGGTTTCTTACGATAAAAAGGGGCTTTATCTCAACGATAAACCCGTGTATCTCAAAGGTTTCGGCATGCACGAGGATTTCTTTATTTCGGGTAAAGGCATAAATTCGGCGGTTAACGTAAGAAACTTTGAGCTTCTTAAGTGGATCAACGCAAACTCATTCCGGACAAGCCATTATCCCTATGCGGAAGAAATTTACGATCTTGCCGACAGATACGGAATTCTTGTTATCGACGAAGTGCCTGCGGTCGGCGTAAATCACTGGCCGGATTACACTTTCGGCGAAGGCAGAGCGGATGAAAAAACTCTTGCGCTTCATAAAGAGCTTTTATCGCTTTTATGGGAAAGAGATAAAAATCATCCGAGCGTTATAATGATCAGCGTCGCTAACGAAGCGGCGACGTACGAAGATAAAGCGAGAGATTATTTTAAAGAAGTAGTCGCGCACACCCGCACGCTTACCGATTTGCCTGTAACCTCGCCCGAAGAAACTAAATTCAACGAAGATAACAAGTGCGCCGATTTGTTTGACTTTATATCGCTCAACAGATATTACGGCTGGTACGACGAAATAGGCAATATCGGCGCTATAGAACCGCTTTATAAAGCAGATCTCGGTCAGTATTATGAAAAATTCCACAAGCCGATTATTGTTACCGAGTTCGGTGCCGACACTGTAGAAGGGATACATTCGCTTTATTCTATTGCATTTTCAGAAGAATATCAGTGCGAATATCTTACCGAGTGTTGTCGTGTTTTTGACAATATGCCATACGTTGTAGGCGAGCATGTATGGAATTTTGCCGATTTTAAAACTAAAGAAGGTACATTGCGCGTTCGCGGTAACCGCAAGGGAGTATTCACAAAAGAACGAGAACCTAAAGCCGCCGCATTTTTGCTTAAAAAACGTTGGGAAAAAGATATAAAGAAATAAGTGCGTATAAGAAAGATATGTTTTGTATAATCGGCAATCCGAAAACATTTTGCAAGGACGTTTATACCGGAATCTCTGAAAATTAACAACTTGACCGCAATTTTTTATAAATGGAGAAAGTATGAGTTTAGATAAAAATTTTATTTGGGGCGTTTCTTGTTCCGCTTATCAGATCGAGGGTGCCGAAAACGAAGGCGGCAGAGGCGAAAGCGTCTGGGACAGTAAGTTTACGAAAGGTAAAATACTCGGCGACATGGATGGAAAAATAGCCTGCGATCATTACCACAGATATAAAGAGGACATTGCGCTTTTAAAAGAACTCGGAATAAAGAATTATCGTTTTTCGATAAGTTGGACGAGAATATTTCCGTGCGGTACGGGAGAAGTCAATTTAAAAGGCGTTGAGTTCTATAAAGACCTCGTTAATCGACTTATAGCCGCAGATATAACGCCATGGGTTACGCTTTTTCATTGGGATTTACCGCGTAAACTTTACGAAAAAGGCGGTTATCTCAATCCCGAAATAAGCGGTTGGTTTGCGAATTACGCCGAAAAGGTCGTTGAAATTTTCGGGGCGAAAGTCAGCAATTATATTATCATGAACGAGCCGCAGTGTATAGTCGAAGAAGGTCATTTTTCGGGTACGCACGCGCCGTTTTTACAACTTTCCAGAAAGGAAACTTTTACCGTCGCCCACAATCTTCTTTTGTGTATGGGTAAAGCGGAAAAGGCAATGCGGAAAGCCGCAAAACACAAACTTAATATAGGTATCGCTCCGTGTTTTACGCCTATAATGCCGACTAAAGACGAAGATAAAGAACTTGCGTTAAAATACAACTTTTTGCCGAGCGGAGATTTTTGGGACGGATGCTATTTTACCGACGCACTCATAAAAGGCAAGTTTACCGACGACTATAAAGAATGGTTTAAGGAATACGACTATAATCCGTCGGCAGAAGATATGAAGATAATAAAGAGCGATCTCGATTTCTTCTGCGCCAATTTCTACAGAGGTTTTTATATCGAAAAAACCGCAAACGGAATAGAAAGAAGATCCGCTTTGCCGACGGACGATTTTACCGCGACGAACTGGGCGGTCACGCCGGAAGCGGTAGATTATTTAATCGAATATTACTATAACAGGTACAAAATGCCGATTATTTTATCCGAAAACGGGGTTGCGCTTTCGGAATGGAAAACGCTCGAAGGAGATATACCCGACGATATGCGTATCGATTATATGAAACGCCATATCGAACGAGTGAAAAAAATGGCGGAAAAATATCCCGTAAAAGGTTATTTCTACTGGTCGTTTACAGATAATTTTGAATGGGCGTATGGCTATTCGAAACGGTTCGGGCTTGTTTATGTGGATTATAAAACGTTGGAGCGTATCCCCAAAAAAAGTGCTTACTGGTACAAAAAAGTAACAGAAACAAACGGCGAAGATCTTTCGAATAACTGATTTGTCGTAAAATTGTTTTTAAACTTGATTTGAAAGGTTTATTATGAGAGTAGGTATAGTAGGACTCGGAGCGATTTCTCCGCTTCACATAAGGGCAATTTTAAAGAACGGACAAAAAATAACGGCGATTTGCGACGTAGACCCCGAAAAACGGCAGAAAGTCAATGCCGAGTTCGGTCTTAATGCGGAAGAATACAGCGATTATAATGCGCTCCTTGCAAGCGGTAAGGTCGACGTCGTTCACGTTTGTACGCCGCACTACCTGCATGCGGAAATAATTTGCATGGCGCTTAGGGCAAACATACATGTTCTTTGCGAGAAGCCGCTTGCCATAAATTTTGAGCAGCTCGACGCTATCGAAAAAGCAGTCAAAAATTCTTCGGCAACGCTCGGCGTTTGCTTTCAGAATCGCTATAATGCTTCGGTGTTGTATCTTAAAGAGTTTTTTAAGGATAAAGAAATTATTGCCGCAACCGCTAATCTCGTATGGCACCGGGGCAAAGACTATTATTCTTCGGCAAAGTGGCGCGGAAAAAAGCAATACGAGGGTGGCGGCGTTATGATAAATCAGGCGATACATACGCTTGATCTTTTACAGTGGTTTTGCGGTATGCCCGAAAGCGTTATCGCGCACTGCTCTAACAACTCACTGAAAAACGTTATAGATGTCGAAGACACGGCTTTTGGTTGTTTTACGCTTAAAAACGGGGGTAATTTTATTATAAACGCAACAAATTCGGCGGCGAGCTGTTTTCCGATAGTTTTTATGTTTCAATCAAAAACCGATGCGGTAGAACTTTCGGGCGATAATCTTATAGTCAACGGCAAGTTCGTTACAAAGTCCGACGGAGCTCCGATTTTCGGCAAAGAAGAATGGGGCGTCGGGCATGATAAACTTATCAAAGAATTCTATAATTGTCTTGAAAACGGCAAAAAATTCCCGATTGATTTTTACGAGGCCTCAAAAACCGTAAAACTCATATTAAAAATGTATCAATCAAACGGCGAAAAGGTAAATATTTAATAAAAAATGAAAAAGATTGTTATTTTAGGTTGTGAAAATTCTCATGCCGATATATTTCTCGGCTTCATAAAGAACGACGCGGCGTTTTCCGACATTGAGGTTTCAGGCGTTTACAGCGACGAAAAAACCGCAGCCGAAAAACTTGCCGAAAAATACGGCGTTAAAGTTATGAGCGCGTATGACGAAGCTGTGGGTATGGTCGACGGCGTAATAGTTACCGCTCGTCACGGTAATAATCATTATAAATACGCCGCTCCGTACATAAAAACGGGCGTGCCAATGTTTATCGATAAACCTATAACCGTAAACGAGGGGGATGCATTGAAACTTGCACGCGAATGTAAGGCTGCGGATGTAAGACTTACCGGCGGTTCTACATGCGTTCACGATGAACGTGTGCAGACTCTTAAAAACGAGCACGACAATAATAAAGACGGAAAAACTATTTCGGGTTTTATACGGTGTCCCATAAATCTTAAAAACAATTATGGCGATTTCTTTTTCTATTCAGAGCACCTCGTCGGTATTATGTCAACCATTTTCGGCTATTATCCCGAAAGCGTCAAGGCGTATAAAAACGCCGAAAAAATCACCGTCGTGTTCAGATATAAAGATTATGACGTAACCGGTTTATACGTTGACAAAAATAATTTATATTACGCAATGCGTATTGCAGAGAACGGCGTACACGGAGAGGAGCTGCCGATAAACGAATTAAATCCATGTTTTAAGATGGAATTCAATAGTTTTTACGGTCTCCTTTGCGGCGAGAAACAACGCCTTTCTTATAAAGATTTCATTGCCCCGGTTTTTGTGCTTAATGCAATTCAAAGATCTTTGGAAAGCGGCAACGAAGAGAAAATAAATAAATTCGAGGTGTAGTAATGAATAAACTGATATTATCCGCCTTTGCGGACGAATATGCCGATAATCTGAAAGAACAATGCGAGGCGTTGAATAAGTTCGGTATCGAATATATCGAGCTTCGCGGTGTGAACGGTAAAAATATTTCCGTTTTGACAGAAAGCGAAGTAAAAGAAACTAAAAAAATACTCGACGATTACGGAATAAAGGTTTCGTCGATAGGTTCGCCGCTCGGCAAAATCGATATAAACGGCGATTTGAACGGACACTTGGAAATGGCGAAAAGAGTTTACGAAACGGCAAATATTCTCGGTGCGAATACCGTGAGGATATTCTCGTTTTATTCAAAAGAAACGCCGTTCGATAAAAACAAAATATACTCCGGACTTGAAAAACTCTTCGATTTGTCGGGCGGCACGGGGCTTACTTTATGCCACGAAAACGAAGCGCGCATTTATGGCGAAAGCCCCGAAAAATGCCTCGAAATAGCCGAATATTTCGGCGGAAGAATCAAATGCGTGTTCGATATGGGCAACTTCGTTTTAGACGGCTACGAGCCTTTGTCGGCGTATAAACTGTTGTTTGATTATATCGAATATTTTCATATAAAAGACGCGTTTTTTACGGGCGCGATAGTTCCCGCGGGCAAGGGCGAAGCGAAAATAAAGGAAATTCTCGACGATTATAAATTGAACGGCGAGAAAGATGCGTTTATTACCTTAGAGCCGCATTTGCAGACTTTTTCGGGTCTTAACGCGCTTGTCGGAAAGAGTTTCGACAACCCTTATAAATACGAAAATCAAAAAGCGGCGTTTACGGACGCGGTAGAAAAATTGAAAGGCTTATTATGAAAACTTTTGTAAAAGATAAATTACGGGTAAAAATTTTTGAAAACAGAACGCTTATGGGCGAAGCCGCGGCAAAAGATATTTCGGCTAAAATCAAGGAGTTACTTACCAAAAAGAATGAAATCAATATGATTTTTGCCGCCGCTCCCTCGCAAAACGACGTGTTAAAAGCATTAGTTGAGGATAAAACCATAGAGTGGAACAGGATAAACGCCTACCACATGGACGAGTATATCGGTCTTGATAAAAATGCTCCGCAGGGTTTCGGCAATTTTCTTAAAGCGCATATTTTCGGACTTGTCCCCTTCAAAAGCGTTAATTATATAGATATAACGGCTACCGATCCCGAAAAGGAAGCCGAAAGATACGGAAAGCTGTTAAAAGCAAACCCGACGGATATTGTCGTAATGGGTATAGGCGAAAACGGACACATAGCGTTTAACGACCCCGAAGTTGCCGATTTCAACGATAAAAAGGTTGTAAAACCCGTTAAACTCGACGAAATTTGCCGCAATCAGCAGGTGAACGACGGTTGTTTCAAGACGCTCGACGAAGTGCCTACGCACGCTATGACTTTGACCGTCCCTACTCTTGTAGCCGCTCCGTGGCTGTTCTGTATAGTTCCTGCGGCAACTAAGGCAAAGGCTGTTTACGAAACTATAAACGGAAGAATAGACGAGCATTGCCCGGCAAGCATTTTAAGAACGAGAGATAACGCAAAATTGTATCTCGACGATAAGAGTTCGGCGCTTCTATGATAGAGATTAAAAGCAATAAAATAATAACCCCAGACGGCTTGCGATCGGGCTATTTATATGTCGATAACGAGCTTATAGACGGCTTTTTTGAAAAACAAAGAACCGATATCGCTTGTGAAGAACGATATGATTTTACGGGTAAATACGTGTCGCCGGGGTTTATAGATTTGCACACTCACGGCGCGGGCGGTTATCCGTTTATAAACTGCACGGAAGATGACGTAATAAACGCGTGCAATTTTCACTTAAAACACGGCACTACAAGCATTATGCCGACGGTAACTGCGGGTGCGTTTGAAACAATGCGGGAAGCCGTAGCGAAAATAGCCGCAGTCAAGAGAGAAAACAAAGCAAATAGCAATATAATCGGCGCACATTTAGAAGGTCCGTATCTGTCGGCAAAACAATGCGGCGCGCAATGCCCGAAGTTTATAACAAAACCGCAAAAGGCGGCTTATAAGTCGATTATCGAAGAATTTGGCGACGCAATAGCGCGTTGGACGTATGCTCCCGAGAACGACGAAAAGGGCGAATTCTGCAAATATTTAACGTCACACGGCATAATAGCTTCCGCCGGGCATACCGACGCTAAATACGAAGACATGAAAACGGCGATCGAAAACGGTTGCAATCTCGTAACGCATTTGTATTCGTGTACGTCCACCGTAACGCGCAACCATGGTTTCCGCTCGCTTGGTGTAATAGAAAGCACTTTTTTAAGAGATGAACTTTATGCCGAAATAATAGCGGACGGCAAGCATTTGCCGCCCGAACTCATAAAAATGATTGTAAAAATCAAAGGCGCGGATAAAACGCTTCTTTGCACGGACAGTCTCGCGATAGCGGGAACGGATATAAAAGAAGGCGTGATGAGCGGCACGGAATTTATCGTAGAGGACGGAGTTTGCAAGCTCAAAGATCGCTCGGCATTTGCCGGTAGTATCGCCACCGCCGACCGCCTTGTGCGAGTGATGACCAAAGAATGTGGTTATGACATAGTAACCGCGGTAAAAATGATTACCGAAACACCCGCAAAAATCGCAAAAATCAACGCGGGCTGTATAGAAAAGGGCAAACGAGCCGATATAGTTGTTTTCGATGAAGATACAAATATAAAATCGGTTTTTGTCGGCGGCTTGAAAGTTTATTAAACGAAAAATCGAAGAGGTAAAATTATGAAAAAATTGAATGTTGCAATTATCGGGCAAGGCAGAAGCGGACGTGATATTCACGGAACATATTACCGTTCCGAACAGAACGTATATTTCAACGTAAGATATGTAATTGATTTTGACGAGCGCCGTCGTAATCGAGCCAAGGATTTGTATCCCGGTTGCGATGTTTTTGCCGATTATAAAGAATTATTCGATAAGACCGATGTGGATCTTGTGGTTAACGCTTCTTATTCCGAAATGCATTTTGGCATAACAAAAGATTTGTTAATGCACGGCAAAAACGTTATGACCGAAAAGCCGTTTGCCCGCAATCGATTTGAGTGCGAAGAACTTATAAAAACCGCCTATGATAACAATGTAAAACTAATAGTGTTTCACAATACTCAACCCGCGCCTTTCTATGTTCACGCACTCGACGTTATAAAAAGCGGAATATTGGGAGATGTCAAACAAATAAGCATAAGATATAACGGACTTTCGCGCAGGTGGGACTGGCAGACGTTGCAAAAGAAGATGGGAGGCAGCGCGTATAACACGGGACCTCATCCTATCGCTATGGGGCTCGGCTTTCTGGATTTTGATGAAAACTATAAAGTCGCATATTCGAAACTCGACACTGCTCTCACAAGCGGAGACGCAGAGGACTACGTTAAAATATTGCTTACAGCTCCGAAAAAACCGCTCGTCGATATCGAAATAAATTCTACCGACGCATTCAGCAATTACACAATCAAAATTCAAGGCTCACGCGGCACGTTCAAAAACACGCCCGGAAGTTACACGATGAAATACTATAAAGACAGCGAAAACGAAAGTCATCCCGTCGTCGATACTTTTTTGGAAGATGAAAACGGAAATCCGATTTATTGCAGAGAAATACTTAATGTTCACGAAGAAAGCGGAAATTATCAAGGGTCGGCATTTGACGTCGGCACTGCGACTATTTATGAAAACGCTTATTTTGCTATAACCGAAAACGCCGAACTCGCAATGCCTTTAGAGCATGCGGCTATGGTTGTAAATGTAATCGAAACGGTTCATGCCGAGAATCCGCTTCCCCTCGAATTTCTATAATCGAATTACATAGCCTTATTGCGGTAAATAAAATATATTTTCGATTTAAACTTATTATAAAAAGTGCGACTAAGCCGTTTTTTGTTGACATATCGAAAAATATTGTATAACATTAAACGCGTAGCGGATTTAAAGCAGGTCGCGATGAGTACGCATACGAACAATTTTTGATAAACGGTAAATATTTATGAGCGAAAATTACGGAAAATTCAGCAAAAAAACGGGCGGTTACAGAATAGAAAAGTTACCCGAAGCGGGCAATTATGAGTACATCTATAAAAACGATGAAATATTAGTTAAAGTCGACCAGTACGGAATAATAACGGCGCAGATAAATCCTCCTGTAGGCGAAGCTGTTTTCAAACGTGAAGAACGTGAAGTCGGCTCGCCGGTTAAAGTTTATTTTTCGGACGGAGAAAGCGTGTTCAACAATTTTGACGTGCTCCGCGCCGATAAGTTGACGATTGACTTTTTGCCCGAAAAATCGACCTATAGGCTGACTTTTGGCAAAACCGAAGTGGTAACCGAACTGTTCGTAACCGAAAAAAATAAACGGTTTGTAATGAATGTTACGGTTAAAAACCTCGGAGAACAAGTAAAAGAATATTCAATTTTAAAGTGCGCTTTTCCGTACCTTAATGAACTTTTAATGGCTCCGTGGGATAAACCGGAATGGTACACGCGAACGGAATATTTAAAAGATAAAAACGCATTTTTAACCACGAAATACAGCGTTGCAGGCAAAAAGGAAGAAAGAAGATATCTGACGATTGTTTCAAACGATGAAACTAATAACAGGGAATTAAGTCTTGAACGTCTTACTACCTTAACCAAAAATTTCAGCGTTATACCGGATAAAATCGGCGAAGTAACCGAAGATACTCTTTATGCGTTTAAACAATGCGTTTCAACTCTTGCAACGGTCAATCTTAAAGGCGGCGAAAGTTATTCGTTCACGCAGGTATTTGCCGTAACCGATGATGAGAAAAAAATAGCAGAAAATATAAAAAGCTCTGTAAAATACTTCGATTCAACGGTTCAAAAAGCCGAAGAAAAAAAGCTATCCGAAAAACACGCCGAATTATTCTCGGTGAGAACGGTTAAGACGGGCGATCCCGATTTTGATAGTTTCGTAAATGGATTTTTGCCGCTCGAAATGTACTGGGTGTCTTCGCTCGATCGCGGTTGGCCTACGGGAATGCGCGGCGTAAGAGACGCGGCGAACGATTTTGAGGGCATGCTTTGTTACGATAAACAAATGTGCAAAGGCGTAATCGAAAATATTTTCTCTAAGCAACGTAGCGACGGTTGGTATCCTCGTCAGGTTCCGTTCGGCACCGGCACGAAATTCGATTTAAGAGAGTTTGTAGATTCGGCATGTTTCTTTACCGAATACGTTTACGACTATCTTGCATACACGGGCGATTATTCCGTTTTAGAAAACAAGTATGGTTATTACGATTGCGAAACGCAGGAAAGCGGCTTAACGCACCTTAAAAAAGGTATGGACTATCTTTTATCGGATGACGCTTTGGGTGTGCATGGTCTTGTAAAAATGCGCGGCGGCGATTGGCTCGACTGTCTGAGCGGCGCAGGCAAAAAAGGCAGAGGCGAAAGCGTAATGGTGTCCTGCCAACTCGTATTGTGTCTTAAATATTTGGTTGAAATATTAAATAAAGTCGGACAGGAAAACGAAGTAGAAAAATACGAAAAAGCAGGCTATAGGTTGAAAAAAGCCATAAACAAAGCCGCATTTAACGGTAGATTTTATAATGCCGTATATACCGATAACGATACGTGGCTGTTCTCCGAAAAAGATGAGGACGGCGAAGAAAGGGTATATGTTCCGACTAATGCTTATGCGGTTATAAGCGGAGTGGCAAGCGGCAAAGAAAACGAAATCTTTAATGAAATCGCAAAGTTAAAAACTTCTGACGGATACAAGCTTTTCTCAAAGCCGCTCGGCGGAAAGTTCATAGACGGAATAGGTAAAATGGGCACGGGCGACTTTCAGCCGTACTTTGCCGAAAACGGAAGCGTATACAATCACGGCTCGCAGTGCTTTTTAATAAGAGCTCTTGCAAAGGCGGGAAGATATGAAGAAATATCCGACGTGTTAGGTTATGCGCTGCCGCTTTATGCAGACAAACACTCACCTGAAAAAACTTGTTCCGCACCGTATGCAATTACAAACTGTTATCATCTGGTACCGTCGTTTTACGGCAGATCGGGTTTTTCGTTTTTAACGGGTAGCGTGGCAATGATAGAGCGCGCAGTCTATTCGTGGGTTTTCGGTCTTAACTTTGCGTTGAATAATATCGTCATAACCCCATGCGTACCGAAAGAATACGCGAATGCGGAAATAACCACGCCGTTTAACGGTCACATTTTAACGATAAAATACGTCGGTTACGGCGCGCAGATCGAAATTGCCGAAATCGGCGGCAAGGCGTTCGATGTATCCGCCGAAGGACGTTCGGTGTTGATTGATAAAGCATTGATTACCGATGATTTGACTATCATCATAAAACTCAAATAAATAAAATATTATAGAAACAATATAAAAAACCGCTTTCGATAACAAAGCCGACCTTCAAAAGCATCTGAGCTTCCGAGGTCGCTTCGCAGTCGAAAAGCGGCTTTTTATTTTTTAATTGTTAAAGTCTTTCGCAGACGATTGCAATATCAGCGTATTCGTTCGCTTTTTATAAGTTTGCCGTAAACTTTGCGTTTGCGATTGAACGTTATTCCGCGTTTTTTCAAAATCGAATACACCGCCAGACCTATAATCACGACGCCGATAATAACGGGAATCGTTATAAGCATTGCCGTGGAAATGTCACCGACTTTAACGTCGCTCCACATTTTGTTGATATCTTTAAGCTCGGCGCGGGACAAAGTGGTCATAATGGCGCACCTGTCGACGGTCGATTTTTCGGGATACTGCGTGGTGAGCTGTCTGCCGATGTTATCCGTCGAACTGTATACGATGACTTTTCCGTCTTCCGTTTTGTATTCGTCCGAAATGTTATCGAAATAATAGGAATAATCTATCGCGTAAGTAAGTCCTTTCTCCTCCGCTTCCTGCGGGTCGACGGTAAGCTCGTAAGTGTCAAGCATTCTTTCGAACACGTCGTCGCCGGAAATCGGGCTGACGTAACCGATATAATCCATATTCGAAATGGCGCACTCGGGATCGGAAATGAAATTCACGAAGAACTGCGCAAGCTCTTTGTTCGCGCCCTTGGGCATAACCCACGCGTCGAACCAGATGTTGCTGCCCTCTTCGGGAACGGCGTAATAAAGTTTCGCGCCCTCGTATTCGTCGGCGGTATCGAGCGTGTAAGCCGCGTCGCCCGACCAGGCGAAGTTTATCGCGATTTTGCCGGCAGCCATATCTTTCTTTCCGCTGTCAACCTCAAATCCGTAAACGTTGTGTTTAAGCACTTTAAGGCTTTCGCTTACCTTATCGACCGTCTTTTCGTCGTCATCGGGGAAAATTTCTCTTACGAGCGCGAGCTTATCCGAAGAAAGCCCCAACTCCGCGAATTCTTCCGAAAACGGCGTGTTTACGTTATTGAAAACCTTGATAAGCACCGACTGATATTCGTCGTGCGTAAGCTCTCCGTTTTCCCAGAGTCCTTTTAGCCTTAAAAGTTTTTCGCCGTACACTTTTCCGACGGCTAAAGCGTAAGTATCTCTGATACTGTCCTTAATCGTTCCGAGGTTTTTATAGTAAGCTTCCCACGGAAGACTCCAGGTGTTGGCATGGACGTAATTTTCGAGTTCCTCGCCCGAAAGAGCGATTTCGCCCTCCTCGTCCAGAAGTCCTTTTATATCGATGCCGTCGTTGGTTTCGGCAAGCTTTACGGGGTTATAAATGAAACCCATCGTTCCCCACATATAGCAGACCGCGTATTCCGCCCACTTTTTCGTAACGCCCGAAACCATATTTTTCTCTTCTTTGGAATTAAAAAGATCCTTGATAAAACCCGAAGCGTATTCGTTGTAATTTCCCACTTCGTCGTAAACGATATCGCCTTTTTTGTCCTCGGATACGTCGAACGTTTCGAGCATATTCTCGTTTATCATTCTCTGAATCATATAATCGGACGGGCAAACGAGATCGTAAGCGTAGGTATAACTTCCGTCTTTTCCTTTCTTTTTGGTAAGCTGCAATTCGTTATACATGTTTTCGAGCGTACCGAAAGTGGAATAATTAACCTTAACCTTTCTTCCGAAACGTTCGGTTGCGACTTCTTCGAACTTTTCGATGATATCGAAAGTTTCCCATTCTTCGTCGTATTCCGAAATATATTCTTCGGCGTTATAAACGTTAAGTTCCAGAACGCCCGTGTCTTTTCCGTCGTTTTCCCCCGCAGCGCTTGCGTTCAAACCATACGGAAAGAACAACGAAAAACAAAGAACAACAGCGAAAAGCGAGGCTATAATTCGATTAACGCGCATTTTCATTCTTTTTAGCCCTCCTTGAAGCGGCTACGTTCTGAACGACGAGTATCAGAACCATAAGCACGAAGATAAGCGTGGAAAGCGCTCTGAGCGCAGGCACGGACGAACCTTTTCCGCCTTTCGCGTAAGCGTCGAAAACGTAAGTCGAGATAGTGTCGAACGTCGGCGGGCGGGTGAAAGTCGTGATAATGTAATCGTCGAGCGAAAGAGTTACCGCAAGCATAAATCCGCTGAAAATTCCGGGAAGAATTTCGGGGAGAATGACTTTAAACAAAGCTTTCGTCGGGCTTGCGCCGAGATCGAGCGCGGCTTCGTACAGATTTCCGTCGAGCTGTTTGAGTTTGGGAAGTACCGAAAGGTACACGAACGGGAAGCAAAGCACGATATGCCCGATTAAAAGCGAAGCGTAAGTTCTTCCGAACGCGAACATCGTGCATACGAGCGCGATTGAAATGGCGGTTACGATTTCCGCGTTGATAACGGGAATCTGCGTGAGCGCGTTTAAAGCCCCCTTAACTTTTTTCCCGGAATAGAACGTGCCGATAGCTCCGACAGTTCCTAAAATCGTGGAACAGACGGACGCGAGCAAGGCAAGCACGACGGTATTTAAAACCGTCTGCATAATCGATTTATCGTTGAAAAGCTGCTTATACAGTCCGAAACCCCACTCTTTCGACCAGATACCGATAGAGGGCGAAAGGTTGAACGAATAAATCGTGAGCAAAATTATCGGCGCATAAATGAACGCGAGAGCCAAAACGATATATGTAATTTTCAGAATCTTTTTTACCATAATCCGCCTCCTCTCGTGTTGACCTCTTCGTCCGAAAATTTACGGGTAATAAACATTGTTATAAATATAAGCACAAGCAAAATCATAGCGATCGCAGAGCCTGCGTGCCAGTCGAACATAGTCGAGAACTGGTCTTCGATGAGTTTGCCGATAATGGTTACGTTGCCGTTGCCGAGCGTATCGGAAACGACGTAACTCGTCGTCGTGGGCAAAAGAACCATGGTTATCGCCGAAACGATTCCCGGGGCGGACATAGGAACGACGACCTTGAAGAAGGTCTCCGCGCTCGTCGCGCCGAGGTCGGCGGAAGCTTCGAGAATGTTTTTATCGAGCTTTATAAGAACCGTGTAAAGCGGCAGAATAGTGAACGGCAGATAGTCGTAAACCATACCGATAACGGTGTTTACCATACTGAGCTTGCTCGATTTATACATACCGATTTTAAACAGTAATTCTTTCATCGCCGCCGTTCTCAAAACGAAGTTTATCCACATCGGGAGAATAAAAAGCATCAGAACGACGTTTTTCCATTTCATTTTCGAACGCGCGAGAATATAGGCTACGGGATAAGCGACGAGAAGACAGATAACCGTCGTTATAATCGCAAGCCCGAAGCTCACGTAAATGGCGCGGATATTCGCAGAGCTTCCGAAGAAGTAAACGAAATTTTCAAACGAGAATGAAAACTTCGTTATGTCGTTCGTCACGAGAGCTCCGTCCTCCACGGTGAACGCATACAAAACGATGAGAAGAAGCGGCAGAACCACAAACAGACCGATAAAAACGGCGTAAGGGATTCCGAGCTGCTTTCTCGAAAATTTCAAAGCCTTCATTTTACTTGTTCACCGCCTTAAGTTTAAGTTTGATTTTATCTCTGGGAATCTTGACGGATACTCTGTCGTTTTCGTTCCAGGTGTACTCGGTGTCGACGACGAAATCCTCTTCCTCGTCGTCCGTTCTGATAATGACCTGATAGTGGTCGCCCTTATAAACTATCTGTATGATAGTTCCGCAAGCGTCGCCGTCCTCGTCGTTGTCGATGATTTCGATATCTTTAAGACCAACCTCAACGGATACGTCCACGTTCGTAAGGTCGATTTTCTCGCCGTCGGCGGTAATAAGATACCCCTCTTCGTCGAGGCGCGAACCCTCGTAAAGCTGAGTAACGTCACAATCGAACTCGCCGTCCGCAAAGCAAACGGTGTTTTTCTTGGTGATATAGCCGTCGTAGCGGTTGCAATCGAATTCTTTAGCCATTATGTGGATATCGTCGGGCTTGATGATAACCGAACATCTCTCGCCGACCTTTCTTTCCATAGTGTCCTGAACGACGATTTCGGTTTTGCCGATGACGAACGTCATTTCGTAATGCACGCCCTTGAAAATAGACGAAACGATAACGCCGTCTACCTGACCTTTGCCTTCGTCCACAAGGAACACGTCCTCGGGGCGGACGACTACGTCCACCTTTTCGTTAAGCGGGAAATCGTCCACGCAATCGAAAACCTTGTTGATGAAACGGACTTTCATTTTGCCGACCATCGTGCCGGAGAAAATGTTGCTTTCGCCGATAAAGTCGGCAACGAACGCGTTTTTCGGTTCGTTGTAAATGTCTTTGGGCGTTCCGATCTGCTGAATATTGCCGTCCTTCATAACGACGATCGTATCGCTCATTGTGAGGGCTTCTTCCTGATCGTGCGTAACGTATATAAAGGTTATGCCGAGCTTTTTGTGCATTTCCTTAAGTTCGAGCTGCATGTCCTTTCTCATTTTAAGGTCGAGCGCGCCGAGAGGTTCGTCCAGAAGAAGAATTTCGGGTTCGTTGACGATTGCTCTCGCAATGGCTATTCTCTGCTGCTGACCGCCCGAAAGTGTGGTTACGTCTCTTTTTTCAAACTCTTCGAGGTCGACGAGCTTTAAAACTCTCGAAACTTTTGCGTCGATTTCCTCTTTGGAAAGCTTCTGAACTTTCGTAACCGTTTTTCCGTTCGCGGTCTCGTAAGTATTTTTAAATCTTTTGAGTTTAAGACCGAACGCAATGTTGTCGTAAACGTTAAGGTGCGGGAAAAGCGCGTAACGCTGGAAAACCGTGTTTATCGGTCTTTCATAAGGCGGAACGTTCGTTATGTCCTTGCCGTTCAAAAGAATCGTTCCTTTCGTCGGCATTTCGAAACCCGCGATCATACGGAGCGTCGTGGACTTTCCGCAACCCGAAGGACCCAAAAGCGTGACGAATTCGCCTTTTCTTACGTAGAGATTCATATTCTCTACAGCCTGCTCGCCGTCGAAAATCTTTTCAACGTCGATAAGTTCGATGATTTTTTCTTCTTTTTCCATTGTTTTTTCTCCGTTATCCGTCAAAAAGTGGGCGGGGTTGCGACCCATATAAATTTCGCCACTCTGTCGGTGTTGTTTTCGATATAATGTTCTTTGGACGCCGAATAATAAAAGCTTTCGCCTTTATTAACCTTGTATTTTTTGTTTCCGAGATGAACGATCACGCTTCCCGAAAAGACGTAACCGAATTCCTCGCCCTCATGCGGAACGTCCGGTTCGGTACTCTTTTTAGGCATAAGATCGACAAGCACGGGTTCCATTTCGTTTTTCTGGGAGTTCGGCACGAGCCAGTTAAGCGTGTACTGCGCCGTTTCCTTTTCTATAAACTCCTGCTCCTTGAACACGATTTTTTCTTCGGGTTCTTCGCTGAAAAAGTCCTTTAAATTCGTGCCGAGCGCGGACAAAATGTCCATAAGTGTAGCTATCGACGGGCTCGTAAGCTCGTTCTCGAGCTGACTTATATAACCTTTCGTCAGTTCGCATCTGTTTGCAAGCTCTTCCTGAGTGAGATCGCATTGCAATCGGAGTTGTTTTATTTTGTTTCCTATCTCCATCCTGACTTCCTCGCCTTATATATGATGAATTATCCGACATACTAAACAAAAAGTTTACGAAGGTTAGCAAATTTAAACCCGAGGTTTAACAGGGTTAGCAAACTTAAACTTAAAGTTTAGCAAAAGTAAACATAACGGAGGCATTATATACAAAACCGATACGCGTTGTCAACTGTTTTAACGCGCTTTTGTCATTATTTTTTTAAAAGTGTCGTAAAGAAGAATTTTATGTCATACAGATAGAATAAAAGTTCCTCTATTTCGACAATAAAAGACGAATTGTCCGAGGAACGCGATGGTATAATAAAGGAGCGTTGAATGAAAGAAAAGAGAAAGTATATTTTGTCTCTTATCGCGGGGCTTTCGGCGATAATAATCTGTTCGCTGTGTCTGTTTTGCAGCGGAAACTACGTCGTTTACACTGCGGGAACGAAAAAGAAAAAAATCCCGATTTACGGAGTTAAAAGGGACGATAACTTAATTTCGATTTCTTTCGATTGCGCCTGGGGCGCGGATTACACCGACAAAATCCTCGACGCGCTCGATTTTTATGACGTAAAATGCACCTTTTTCGTGGTGCAGTTCTGGGCGGAGAAATACCCGGAACACCTCAAAAAAATCGCATCCCGCGGACACGAGATCGGAACACACTCCAAAACGCATCCCAATATGTCGAAGCTTACTACGGCGGAGATAGAGGAAGAGCTTAAAAGCTCGGTGAACGCAATCGAAAGCGTTACGGGCAAAAAAGTTACGCTTTTCCGTCCGCCGTTCGGAGACTACGACGACAAGGTGATTACGGTAGCGGAAAATTTAGGGCTTTACACCATTCAGTGGAACGTCGACTCTCTAGACTGGAAAAACCTTTCCGCAGAACAAATCGCCGCGAGAGTTCTGAAAAAGGCAAAAAGCGGTTCGATAATTTTAATGCACAACAACGGGCTTCACACCCTCGAATCGCTCCCGCTCATTTTCTCGGCAACGCAACAAAAAGGGTTCGTTTATCGACCTATAGGCGAACTTATTTATACCAATGACTTTGAAATCACTCCCGATGGAACACAAATAAAAAACTCGGAGAACAGCAATGAACATTGAAGAAAAACAGAACAACAAAGTATTTATAAACGGCGTTATCGTGACGGAAGCAAAGTTTTCGCACGAAGTTTACGGCGAAGGGTTTTACGAAATGGAAGTAAACGTCAAAAGACTTTCGGGGCAAGCCGATATCCTTCCCGTCACCGTTTCGGAACGTCTTATCGAAACGCATAAGCTTTCGGTCGGCTCTACGCTTTGCGCCGTCGGGCAATTCCGGAGTTACAACAAACTCGTTGACGGAAAAAGCAAACTTATGCTTACCGTTTTCGTTCGCGAGATAGTGAGCGGCGAGGGCGCGAGAAACCCAAACAACGTGGTGCTTTCGGGTTATATCTGCAAGCCGCCCGTTTACAGAACCACGCCTTTTTCGAGGGAAATAGCCGACGTTTTAATCGCCGTCAACAGAGCTTACAACAAATCCGATTATATCCCCTGCATCGCCTGGGGAAGAAACGCCCGCTTTGTGAAAAACTTAACCGTCGGAGAGAAAATCGCCGTTTCGGGAAGAATTCAAAGCAGGGAATACGTCAAGAAATTTTCGGAGACGGAAAGCAAAACTCTCACCGCTTACGAAGTTTCGATCTGTCGCCTTGCGGCATATGAAAACGCCGACACGTTCGATCTCGATCTCGAATTCAATTCCAACTTCATCCCCTCCGCCGTTTTAGCGGATTCGGTGTGACGGCGAAACATTAAAAACGTAAAACCAAAGAGTCCGGAAGCGGACTCTTTATTTGTTCACGGAAGAATTATCATACGCGCATACAATTTCGTATCTGCGCTTGATTTTTCCATAGAAATAGTGTTATAATAAAATAAAGATCGGAAGTCGCAGGTAAATATCAAAAAAATACTTCGCAACTTAAATTTTTAAAGGGGAGAAAACAAATGAGAAAAAAGTTATACACAGCATTTTTGTCGTCAAACTATTCGGAACTTAAAGAAGAACGCACGATCGCAATCGGAAAACTGCTCGATGCAGATTTTTTTCCTGTAACGATGGAGCATTTTGTCGTTGCGTCGACCGACGGGTTCAAAGATATTTGCGAACTTATTGACGACAGCGACGTGTTTATCCTACTGCTCGGCACTCGCTACGGCAGTCGCGATAAGCGGGACAACAAAAGCTGGACTGAGAAAGAATTCGAATATGCCAGGAAAAACGATAAAAAAATGCTGATTATAAAACTTGAGTCGCTTAAAAAACTCACGGACGTTTACAGCGACGATATGACGGACGAGGAGGTATGCGCACTTTGCCCGATACAGAGTGCAGATGATACCCGCGCTCAGCTACGGTTCGCGCATTCTATCAGCAATGAAATGGCAACATCTGCCGACAGTTTGGAAAAGCTTTCTAATGTAATCGGAAAATTTCTGAATACAGCCCGCAACCACGACGACAACGTTGCAGGCTGGATACGCGACGTTTCAAAGTCCGAGATTGAAGAAATACTGCCGCTCGATACATCCTATTATCACTGCCACCTTTGCAATACGCAACCCAACTATCTCAGAGTAGGAGAAATAAAGATAACAAGGGGCGACGACGGCGGCTACAATTTACACTTCGACGGCTGGAATTACAAAGGCAAAGTAGTCGACGGTAAAATTATACTCAATGAAACAAAATACACCAAATGGAGCGGCAACTATGTACTCGACCCGGATAAAAAGACGCTTCAAGGCATTTATTCGGCACTAAAAACCGACGTGGACAGCAAAGGCGAGCGAGTGATAAAGTCCGGTACACGCGACGGAATACATCGTTTTGCAATCACCGGAGAGGACGGCGAATGCTTTATTCACGGCACTTCGCAGGATGCAATGACCGAAGACCGCGACGGTAAAGAATGTAATATCAGCATTTTCAAAACGCGTGAAGCGCGTGACAAGTACGTTCTCAAATATTTCGAAGACGAAGATTAGATCCGCAAGGAGAACAAAATGGATTATACAAAAATTATAGAAATCGTCAAAAGCGCGAAAAAGTTTGTGCTTCGAGACGATCTGAGCCACGAGGTCAGAATGAAAGGCGAAGCCGATTTCGTGACCGGCGTCGACTTATCGATAAGCAAATATATTAAGGAAAAATTACACGATATCGCGCCCGAAATCGGGTTTATGAGCGAGGAAGAGGATGTGGGAAAACTCGCGCCACATCGCTGGATTTTAGACCCCGTCGACGGTACGACAAATCTTGTTTTTGACTACCGTATGAGCAGCATTTCGCTTGGACTTTGCGACGGCGGAAAATCCGTTTTCGGCGTGGTTTACAACCCCTACACCGACGAAATATTTACCGCAGTACGAGGAGAAGGCGCGTATTTAAACAGCAAACGCCTGTCCGTCATCGACCGCGACCCGCACGACAGTCTTGTCGAGTTTGGCGCGGGATCGACACGAAAACATGAAGCGGATGAAACGTTCCGCATAGGTAAAGAAGTGTTTATACACTGTCTCGATATCCGTCGCATCTGCTCTTCCGCACTCGCAATTTGCTTTATCGCCGCAGGAAGAATAAACGGCTACTTCGAAAAGGAGATCAAGCCGTGGGACTACGCCGCCGCGTCACTCATTCTTGAGGAATCAGGCGGAAGCCTTTGCGACTGGACGGGTGCGTCGCTTCCGTTCGACCGTCCGAGCAGTATAATCGCCGGTAGTCCAAAAACTTATAAATATCTCAAATCGGTCATATCAAAATAAATCGTTTAACTCTCATATAAAATCAGCCCGCGGGTCTTGCTTGCCAAGACCCGCGGGCTTAAATTAAATTCGGAAAAAATATTAAACGTATTCCGTTTCTTTTCTTTCGGTTATGCCTTTCTGACGATTTCTGTAATCTTCGATCGCGGCTTTGATAGCTTCTTCCGCTAAAACCGAGCAATGCAGCTTCTGCGGCGGAAGCCCTTCGAGTTTTTCGACGACGGCTCTGTTTGTAAGCTTCAAAGCTTCGTCCACCGTCATACCGATAACCATCTGCGTTGCGGTGGAGCTTGTTGCTATCGCAGCCGCGCAGCCGAACGTTTTGAATTTCGCGTCCACGATGATATCGTTCTCGATTTTCAAAGTTATCTGCATTATATCTCCGCAAGCGGCGTTGCCGACCTTGCCGAGGCCGCTGTAATCCTCTATTTCGCCTACGTTCTGCGGATTCCGAAACGCTTCCATTACCTTTTCGTTATACATAATCAAACCTCCTTTACTTCGCCGTCTATTTTAAACAGCGGCGACATTTTTCTGAGCCTGTCCACAATTTCTTTGAGTTTGTCAACGGTATAATCCACTTCTTCTACGGTGTTTTCCTTGCCGAAAGTAAATCTTATCGAGCCGTGCGCGAGTTCCTCTGGAACGCCGAGCGCAAGCAGTACGTGCGAGGGTTCGAGCGAACCCGACGAGCAAGCCGATCCCGACGAAACGGCAATTCCCGCCAGATCGAGCGAGAACAAAATCGATTCGCCCTCGATATATTCGAACGAGAAATCGGCGTTGTTCGGAAGTCTCTTCGTTCCGTCTTTCGGTCCGTTGAGCTTAACGTACGGAATTTCTTCCGTAACCCTTTTTATAAATCTGTCTCTTAACGAAGCAACGTATTTCACGTCCTCGTCCAATGTTTCGTAAGTAAGCCTTAAAGCCTCGGCAAAGCCGACCACGCCCGGAACGTTGGTCGTTCCGCCGCGGCGCGTCCTTTCCTGATGTCCGCCGGAAATAAGTCTGCCGACGGTAACGCCCGTCTTTATATAAAGCGCGCCCATACCTTTCGGCCCGTTGAATTTATGCGCCGAAAAGCTCATCATATCAACGCCTAAATCCTTGACGTTAATTCTCATCGCGCCCATCGCCTGAACTGCGTCCGTATGGCACAAAATGCCGTGAGAATGAGCGATTTCGACGATTTCCTTTATCGGTTCGATCGTTCCGACTTCGTTGTTCGCGTACATACACGAAATCAAAATCGTGTCGGGACGAATAGCTTTTTTAAGCTCTTCGAGATCAACGAAACCCTCTTTGTCCACGCCGATAAACGTGAACTCGAACCCGTCTTTTTCAAGTTCTTTAGCCGTCGTGAGCATCGCCGCGTGTTCTATCTTCGTGGTGATTACGTGCTTGCCTTTGTGCGCCAATGACCTGCACACGCCGCGAAGAACCCAGTTATCCGCTTCCGTTCCGCCGGAAGTGAAATAAATTTCGCTCGGTTTCGCGCCGATGAGCGTCGCGATTTCGTCTCGCGCTTCGTCAACGGCTTTCTGAGCCTCTCTGCCCATGCCGTGCTGGCTGTTCGCGTTGCCGTAATATTCGGTGAAATACGGCAACATTTTTTTGAGTACGCGTTCGTCGAGTTTCGTCGTCGCCGCGTGGTCGAAATAAATTTCTTTCATTTCAGGTCACCTTCTATAATGTTTCTGAGCGTTACTCCGTCCAGAATTTCGTTTATTCCTTCGAAAAGCTTTTTCCACAGTGCGCTCGACGGGCAGCAACAACCCGTTTTCGAAACGCAGCCGATTATTTCCATATTGTCCTCTTCGAGTGCCCTCACGACTTCTCCCATTTTGATTTCCTCGGGAGCTTTCGCGAGCGAATAACCACCGTTTGCCCCACGCGTAGCCTTAAGCGCGCCGACGGAGAGAAGAATTTTAAGCACCTTTTCGAGATACTTGCTCGAAACGCCCGTATATTTTTCCAGCTCTTTTGCCGAAAAATTGCGGTTCTGCGTTCCGATAATCGTTAAAATCTGCACTCCGTAATGAGTTTTAGAAGATAATTTCATTATCTTTTTATTATCCCCTTTTTTCGGATTTTAATTCCTACCGATTTAGTAGGAATTACGGTGAGATTATAATACTCTCTTTTCCGTTTGTCAACTGTTTTAACAAAAAAAGTTCGCTAAATTTCCGCTTTTTCATAAAAAAATAGTCAGATGTACGAGAACGCGTACGCCCGACTACTTTTTGAAAGGGTTTTGTCTTTTTAAGTAAATTTTATATCGGTTTCTTTTCTATCGTCCTTTATGGTTCTTTTATTCCGCTATCGGATATTCTTCAAAGATCTCCGAAAAATCGACGTCGCCGACAATTTTTCAAAAAGCTAAAAAGACTATCCTTTGGCTTTATAAACCACCGAATAGTCTGTTCCTGTTATTCATTTTTAAAACTGCCCGATAATCGACTTATAGGCGGGCTTTTGCTTTTTATTTCTGTATTTTAACTGTTTTGTATTTTTAAAAGAGCCTTTGCAAGATCGCTTATCAGCTTTTTATCTTTATCGCTTAATTTTGAAAGCGTAATTGCCGTCTCCATTGTCAAAGGGTCGATCGGTTCTTTTTGGGAATCAAAGAAAAATTCCGAAAGAGTGATTTCAAACGCGTCGCAAATGGCTTTGAGTGTGGAAATTCTCGGTTCTGCTCCCGTGTTGAACATATTCGCAACCGTGCTTTGCGTGAGCATAGCTTCGCTTGCAAGTTTGTTTACCGTCCAACCCCGCTCAATTCTCATTTTATCTATTTTCTCAACGATACCGTCCATATTCAAACCTTTACTTTGTGATACAAATATTATATAGCATTCCGGCGTTATTATAATAACGGTATCCTGTTGACAATTTAACGAATTTCTGTTATAATAAAGCAAATTTGTAAAAGTGAGGTAAAAAACGAGAGAATGAAAAATCTATTTAATGCAAAAAACAAGAAAAAGATAATTCTTTTGGGAATAATTTTTATTGTTTTAATTTTATTATTGATAACAATATTTATTTTTTCAAACAAACAATATCTGTTTTCTGACAACCTGAACTTAAAATGTGAGCTAGTAAAAACAGATGATCCAAATGTGTATATTGCAGACAACTTTTATGTTGAATATAAGAGTAACGACACATATTCTTTTCTTGGACTTACAAAATCGGTTGAAGAAGTTTCTATTCCGAACACCATCAACAAAATTCCGGTCACAAGTGCGCGATTTGTTAGTTATTTAGATTTGGAAAATTACAATAAAGAACGAGCTAAACGAGGAGATCCGAGGAAAGTAAAAAAAATATTTATACCGGATAACGTTACTTTCATCAATGTCGATAAATGCGAGCATTTGCAAGAGGTATCTATTTCTGAAAATAATGATAATTTTTATAACAATATGAATTACTGTTTAATAGTAAAGAAGTCAACATTGTTACGCGATAAAGGGGCTCTGTTGTGGGCTCGATCGTGGGACGATATCCCGAAAGACAACACTATAAGTTCTATTGGAAATGGTGTATTTGAAGGGTGTGAAGCACAATCGATTGTAATACCGGAAAGCGTTAAATCTATCGGGGAGTGCGCATTTGCCGGTGGCTTTATGGAAAGTATAACGCTGCCAAACGATTTAGAAAAAATAGGAAGAGGGGCTTTTGTCAACAATTATTACCTGAAAAGTATAGCGATACCTAAGGGCGTTGAATACATTGGAGATTATGCTTTTAGTATGTGTAAAAGCTTGGAATCCGTAACAATTGAAGAAGGGGTAAAAGCAGTAGGTAAATCAGCATTTGAGTATTGTAAAAGCATAAAGGAGATGATTTTACCTCGTAGTGTGGAAAATATAAAAGCAGACGCTTTTTATTACTGCAGCGCATTAGAAAAACTGGAATTTTACGATACCGTAATATTTGGTAGCGGGCAAAGTTGCGAAGGAGATGCGCGCATCGCTGCACGGTGCGGAAATTTAAGAAAAATTGTTTATAGAGGTAAGAAAAAAGATTTTAGTTGGCCGTGTCGAAGTTTGTTCGTCGGAATCGACACGGTTGATTGGTATTTAGATATAAACGGCATCAAGCATTATGATTATAAGGGGTTATATAAAAATGTAATTGTCGAATGTGACGACGAAACGTTTTATCTTAATAAATATTACCCGGCCATTTAAAAATCATAATCCGAACAAAATTTAATAAAAAATAATATATTTTGGAGGCGAAAAAATGGAAGAACAGAAGAAAATCAAATGTGAACAAGAGAGTTTAAATCAATTAAAAAAGATTATCACGCAGGCTTTAGACGAGTTGTATCGCAAGGACGACTATCTAATTAAAAACGGAAGGAAAAGTGGCAACCATTTATCGGAAAGAAGCATAATGTTTCGTTTAGGTATCTATATAGACAAAATTATAGGCGAAAAGTTCAATGTTGATACAGAATATAATCGTGACGGCGCGTTTTTAAAGAGATACTGCAATATTGATATAAATAAAGATAAAGAAGTTTGTTGTGTGCCCGACATAATTATTCATAAAAGAGGAAATAACGATAACAATATCTTGATTATAGAAATAAAACCGTGGTGGAATCCGAATAATGAAACAGATGTTAAAAAGCTGGAATATTTTACGGATAAGGAGCATCAATACAAATACAAGTTTGGTTTGTCTTTACATATCGGAAAAAGTGAAGAAAAATGTAGTTTTCAATGGTTTGAAAACGGGAAAATAGTTGAATAACGAAATGGGCGGAAAGAGAATGTTCTCTTTCCGCCCATTTCGTTGTCATTTTAATTTTATCTATTTGTAGGAAATAAAAAGATCGCTTATTGGGCGAACTATTTATTTTAGGGTTTTGGTTTGAATTTTATGCGTTGGCGGGGTCGGCGTCGGATAAAGGTCTCGGATTTACCGAAGCGACATACTTACGCATATTTTTGGACGATAAAAGCAGAACGCCCGCAACGATATCGATCGCAAGATCTACAAGCGTAAACGAGTTATACGCAAGGCTGTAAAGGAAGGCGTTGTCCATCGTCGACCAGGTGTAGAAGACATAATAACCGCTGATAACGTGCGCCGCATAACGGAAAAGCACGGCTATCGTCATACCGACGACGAGTTCGGCGATCATATTGCCTTTCAGGAACTTGAAATTTTTAGCTATTCCCGCAAGACCGATTGCCGAGAAAGCTACCGGGTAATCGAGAAGAACCTGCATCGACTGATAAATCTGCGGACTTTGGATAAACTGCAGAACACCGTAAACAACGCCCGCGTAAATACCCTTTTTCGCTCCGAAAATATACGCGTAAAGCATAAGAGGAAGCATACTCGCGAGCGTTACCGAGCCACCCATAGGAAGCGAAAAGAATTTAACGTAAGAAAGCGCGAAAGAAAGCGCGATGCAAACGCCCGCGTAAGCAAGGCTCTTGGTTTCGCTTGCAGTTCCCTCGTTTTTGCCGAAAATAAAGCCGAGCGCGATTATCGCCGCGATAAGCGCAAACGAAAAAACGTAGTACGCAACACTGTTCTGCGGTTTGTAATCTTCTCCCGCGGTGGGGATAACTATAAACACGATCGCCGCGTAAATAAGCACCGCCGCTAAGGCTATGTATTTGAAATATTTGTAAGCCGCGGGCGCGTACTTGTTAAGTATAAGTCCGAGAACGGCAACGACGAGAAGAGCGAAGAAAAATCCGACGAGAAGGAAAAAGTTCGCGTCGAGTTCGCCTTTAACCTGCATTCTCGCGATCTGCAAATACAAAATCACGGCGATGAGCGTTACGGAATACCCGATTACGATACCCGTAAACACTTTTTTGAAGCTTTCAAGCGCATCTTTTTTCTTAAAATAAACGATTGCGAAAGCTATCAGCAAGACTGCCGCCAAACAGACGGTGAGCCAAAGGGAAAACTCCTGAACGGCGGTTATCACCGTTTTCAAAGTACCCTTATCGAGAGTCAATAAGTCCTTCATTTTTTACTCCTTCAAAATATAAAAACCCCGCCGCAATAAAATACGCGTCGAGGCATAAATAACGTTTTCCATACAAGCATTACCTTGTCAGGTTCAACGGGTATAATCTCAGCCCGAAAAAGCTTTTTCGCAGGTTAATTTTTTGCGTTTCGGCATTTTTCAAGCACCCCGGCGGTCGGTTTTTAAATTTTTTCTTAATTATATTCGCTTTTTTTTCTTGTGTCAATCGTTTTAGCCCGTTTTTTCATTTTTGCGACGGAAAGTTAATAACATATATTATGATTTATCGTCTTGCGGACTGCAAACAAAACGAAACGTTTATAATTTCCGAAATAAACCTTACGGGCGAGGAAGCCAAAAAGCTCGATAAGCTCGGCATTTTCGTCGGCGAAAAGGCGTTTACGGAGAAAATTTTCGCTAAAAGCGTTTTCGTAGTGAACGCCGAGGGGGCATCGATTGCCTTAGGCAGAGAAATCGCCGAAAAAATTTTCGTTAAAAACGCGTAACCACGAGTAAGGGGGCTGAAAATGAAAGATAACAGAGAAAAAATCGTCCTTATCGGCAACCCGAACGCAGGCAAAACCACTCTTTTCAACGCCCTGACGGGGAGAAACGAAAAGATCGGGAACTGGCACGGCGTAACGGTGGAAAGCGTTTCGGGGACAACTCGGTTTAACGGCGAAGAATCCGAAATTATCGACGTTCCGGGAATTTACTCGCTCAAAAACCGCGCCGCCGAGGAAAATGCCGCGGCGGATATAATCAAAAAGCGGGATTACGACAAAATCGTAGTCGTCACGGACGCGTCCAAGCTCGGGAGAGGGATAAGGCTTATAAAGGAATTACGCTCGCTTAAAGTGCCGATTATCGCATTTATCAACTTATACGGGGACTTTCTACGTCGCGGCGGCAAGCTCGACAAAAAAAAACTTGCGGAAAACATCGGCGCGGAAGTTATTTGCGGGGAAGCCGTCGAAAAAACCGACGTCGAAAAATTAAAGGAAAAAATATTCGAAAAACAGACGTTTAAAAGAGGAACGGACTGCGATTTTGGCTATATTTCTCCGAAAAAAAAGAGCGAAAAGCTCGAAAAAATCGTCACGGGCAGATTTACGGCTTTGCCCGTTTTCGCCGCCGTAATGATTTTCTGTTTCTGGCTTTCTTTCGGGGAAAAATCGCCCGTTTCGGCGATAAGCGGGGCTATAAGTCGATTATTGAATGATTTTATCGGAAAATACATATATGCGGCACTAAGCGACAGGAATATATTTTTGGCTCGGCTTATCACGGAAGGGATAATAGGCGGGCTATCCGCCGTGGCGGAATTTATCCCGCAAATCGCCGTTTTGTCGCTATGTACGGATTTTCTGGATCAGTCGGGATATCTCTCCCGAATATCGGCGGTAACCGACGGCGTTTTAAGGACGTTTTCGCTTTCGGGAAAAAGCCTTTATTCGCTTTTCTGCGGGTTCGGCTGTACTGCCGTTTCGGCTTCGCTTTCCAAGGGTATAGACGACGAAAAAGTGAAACTGCGGGCGGTTTTATCTATGCCGTTTATAACCTGTTCGGCGAAAACTCCGCTTTACTTTTTCGTTGCCAAAGCGGCTTTTAAAAACTACGCGTTTTTAGTTATCGCGGCGGTGTATTTTCTGTCGCTCATTCTCCCGCTCGTTCACTCGCTGATTTTATCGAAAACGGCGGTCAAAGGGAGGGCGAAACCGCTTATCGAGGAAATCGCGCCGCTTACTTTCCCGAAAATATCAACCCTTTCAAAACCCTTGCTAAAAACAATGAAAGAGTTTATAATAAAGTTATCCACGGTCGTGTTCACGGTCACGCTCGCAATGTGGCTTGCCGTGAGCGTTTCGCCGTCTCTTCGGCTTTTAACGCAAAGCGAAGCGGATAAATCGATCCTCGCGGGCATAGGCAACGTTTTTGTTTTCGCTTTTAAAAAGGCGGGATTCGACTGGCGTATGCCGTCCGCGCTCCTTACGGGAATTTTCGCGAAAGAAAGCGTCGTTTCTTCCTTTTCGCTTTTGTTCCCCGAGGGACTTAACCTCTCCGTTTGTCAGGGGCTTTTTTTAACGGCGTTTTGTTATCTTTACACGCCGTGTTTAACCGCCCTTTCGGCTATGAAGAAATCTATCGGCGCAAAATACGCGATTTTTGCCGCCGTTTATCAGCTCACGCTGGCTTTTGCCGCCGCGTACGCAGTATATTTTATATCGGGAATATTTATATGAATTTAATCACCTTCAAAGCAAGGCGAAACGGCAAACTGTCCGAAGAAATACTCGATTATTTCAACGGCGCGGCTTCCTATTCGCTCGTTATGAAGCTTATCCGGAAAAAGGACGTTAAGATAAACGGCAGACGGACGGGCAAGGACGAACAGATTATAGCGAACGACGAAATAAGCGTTTACGCCGAAATAACGGACGAACGAGCCGAAAAAACGATCTACGAGGACGAAAACGTTCTTGTTTCGATAAAGCCGAAAGGCATCACCTCGGAAGATTTTTACGGGCTTATAAAAAAGAAACGAGAAAACGCGAGATTTATCCACCGCTTAGACAGAAACACCGACGGAATTATGATTTTCGCGCTCAACGATACCGCCGAAAAGGAACTTTTAAAGGGGTTCAAGGACAGAACCTTTAAAAAATACTATATAACAAAAGCCGCGGGAACTTTCGATAAAAAAGAGGGAACGCTCGCCGCGTACCTTATAAAAAATGCCGAAAAGGCGGAAGTTAAAATCTTCGACGAGCCGAAAAAAGGTTCGGATAAAATTATAACGAAATACAAGGTTTTAAGCGAAGGAGACGGTTTTTCGGTTCTTGAAATCGAGCTGGTTACGGGAAAAACCCACCAGATAAGGGCGCACCTTTCTCACGTCGGACACCCGATAATCGGCGACGGAAAGTACGGCTATAAGTCGATTAACGACAAATTTAAAGAAAAATCACAGGTACTCACGGCTTATAAAACGCAGCTTTTTTTCGATAAGGAAAGCCCGCTAAGTTATCTTAGCGGGAAGACGTTCGAAATAACGACGCCGAGCATTTAACAGGGCATTTAACATCGGAAATACAAAGGGTTGAAACAAAAAGAGTTTATGACGGAAAAAAACCTTAAACACATAAAAGTCAAACCGACTTTCACGCAAGGCTCGCTTTTCACAGGAATCATCCTTTTCAGTCTGCCGCTTATCGCCTCGCAGATTTTGCAGGTGCTTTTCAATATATCGGACGTAATAATCGTCGGAAAAGGCATACAGGATTCGACGATCCCCGTAGGCGCGGTAAGCTCGACGAGTACCCTTTTAACCCTCTTCACGGGATTTATGATAGGTCTCGGAGCGGGCATAAACGTCAAAACGGCGCAATATCTCGGCGCGAACAAGCCCGACGACGTTAAAAAAACGGTGGACACGTCGCTTGTTATAAGCGTTATAACGGGCGTAGTCATCTTCGTCGTATGCTTCTTCCTCGCCCGTCCTCTTCTCGAGCTTTTAAAAACCAAGGACGAACTTATCGACAAAGCCGTTCTCTATTTTAAAATTTACGCGTTCGGTATGCCTGCGCTCGCGATTTTCAACTACGGCAACGGCGTTTTAAGCGCGGCGGGAGACACCAAAAGACCGCTTATATATCTCACCGTTTCGGGATTTATGAACGTAGGGCTTAACCTGTTTTTCGTTCTCGTCTGCAAACTTGACGTCGAGGGCGTGGGTCTTGCGAGCGTTATAACGCAGTATATTTCGGGTATAGCCGTTATAATAAGGCTTATCCGCATAAAAGACGTTCACAAGCTCGATTTCAAAACGTTCTCTTTAAGCGGCAAAAAGGCGGGCGAAGTGCTTATCCTGGGCGTTCCCGCAGGTGTTCAGAACTGCATTTTCGCGATAGCGAACATTTTTATTCAGACGGGTATCAACGAATTTCCCTACAAGGAAGTTACGGGAATAAACACCGCGCAGTACGCCGACACGATCATATATAACGTTATGGCGGCGTTTTACACGGCTTGCTCCACGTTTATGGGGCAGAATTACGGCGCGGGCAAGAAAGACAGAGTTTTGAAAAGCTATTTTATTTCGATGCTTTACGCCTGCCTGTTCGGACTTGTCTTAGGCGCGTTCTGCTTTTATAAGGGCGATATTTTCTTAAGGCTTTTCGACGACGACCCCGAAGTTATCGCGGCGGGTATGGAAAAACTGAAAATCGTCGGATTCGCGTTCTGTATTTCGGCATTTATGGATAACACGATCGCCGCTTCGCGCGGAATAGGCAAAAGTTTAGTGCCGACGATAATAGTTATAATCGGCTCGTGTATTTTCAGAATAGTATGGATTTACACCGTTTTCGCGCATTTCAAAACGATAACGTCGTTGTTTTTGCTTTACCCCGTTTCCTGGGCGATTACGGCAGTCGCCGAAATGGCGTACTTCTTCGTATCGTTCAAAAAAACGAAATTCACTTCGCCCGAGGTTTCTTCTTCAAAAATTCCGACCGAAGAAGTTTCGGCTTAATATTTTTAACAATAAAACCCCCGTCTTCAAGCCTTGCGGCTTGAGGGCGGGGGTCTTTGTTTTGGAAATTACTGAATTTCGATATTGTGAGTAATTTCTTTTTTAGGTTCTTCCTTAGGAATTTCGATCATTAAAATACCGTTTTCGTATTTGGCTTTGACCGATTCTTTATTAACGTCGCCGACGTAATAACTTCTCGAAAGGGAAGCGGAACGCTCTCTTCTCAAATAGTTATGCTTTTTATCCTCTTCGGTTTCCTTTTTCTCGGCGGTAATCGTAAGATATCCGTCCTTAAGCGAAATGTTCACATCCTTTTTATCGAACCCGGGAACTTCGATATCCATAATATAGGAATTATCGGTCTCCTTGATATCGGTCTTCATCGAATCGAGTTTTTCGTCGTAAAACATAGGCTTGAAAAAGCTGTTGAATGCGTCGTCGAAAAAGTCCAGATTGTTGTTCTCGTTATTTCTTCTTACCAAATAATTTTTCATAATAATTATCTCCTTTATGTCTTGCGACATTTATGTAATCTTTTTTATCATCGGGTTTTAGCACTCAACTCTTTAATCTGTTAGCACTCTAACCTTTTGACTGCCAACAGTATACCACCGTTGTTTCAGTTTGTCAATACTTTTTCTGTTAAGATTTTGTGAAAGTTTTGGCGGTGGCATTATATAGCTTTCAGAACAAATTGTTCGCCTCCGAAAATGCCCGCGAAAACGGTTGACAAGTTCTCTTTTTACGGATAATATATACCCGTATGAACGATTTTAATGATAAAAAAGCGTTGTTTTTCGATTTCGACGGAACGTTATGGTTCGGGAAATACGGCGACAAAACGCTTGAAACGCTTAAGAAACTGCACGACGCCGGATATATTCTCGTTTACGATTCGGGGAGAAGCCGCGGCAACACCGATTTCAATCTTATAAAGGACATTCCGTTCGACGCGCTCTGTTTCGGCGGGTGCGAAGCGGAAATTTTCGGAAAAGAAGTCTACCACAGGGATTTTACCGCGAAACAAATAGATTATTTACTTAAAATGCCAGAAAAATACCTGCGGCAGACGGTTTTCGAGGGCGTGAAAGGGTTTTACAAGTACCGCGGAACGCTCCCGAAATATCTCGGCGAAGAAAAGGACGATATGGAGTTTCTTCGGGACGTGAAAAATTACCCGTTGTCAAAATTTTCCACGATAAAATTCGATAAGGAAGGCGGGGGTTTTGTTCCGATCGACAAAGAGGTTATCGATTATCTCTCGAAAGAATTTTTCGTCGTCGATCTCGATCATTACATCGAGTGTATGAACAAAGGTCACGGCAAGGACCTTATGGTTAAGATAATCTGCGAACATCTCGGCATAAAGCGCGAAAACACCTACTGTTTCGGAGACAGCGAAAACGACCTTGCGATGTTCAAAGCGGTGAAGTACGGCGTTGCAATGGCGCACGCGCCGAAAACGGTGAAAGATCTTGCCTACTACGTCACGAAATCGGACATAGACGGAGTTTACGAAGCCGTTTACGCCCTCGGATTACTCCAAAAATAATGAAAATTATGATAAAAGCGGCTCGAAAAGCCGCTTTTTGTTATGTTTTGAAGAAAAAGCTTGCAAGGGGTTGCAAGATTATGCGTTTTGTATTATAATAGCATATGTGTAATTATATACACACGGCACGCGCACGCGTAAAGCGCGCACGCGAAAATTAAAAAGGAAACAAAATGCTTGACAATCTGCTTAATACCGACGGATTTTTATTCAACGGTAAATTTCATACCAACCATATACAGATAGGTAGTTTTTCGATATATTTCTACGCGATCTGTATCGTTACGGGAATGATTTTGTGCTGTCTTATCGCCGCGCCCATGTTCAAGCGCAAGGGCGAAAACCCTGATCTTATTCTGGATATAATGATAGCCGTCGTTCCAAGCTGTATCGTAGGAGCAAGGCTCTGGTACGTTATTTTCGACATTAAAACGTTTATAAACGCCGAAAACCCGTTCCTTGCGATAATCGACATACGAAACGGCGGACTTGCCATTTACGGCGGACTCGCCGCGGGCGCGCTCGCGATTTTCGTGGTTTGCAAAATCCGCAAAATACAGGTTCTGAAAGTTTTCGATCTCGCCGCGTGCGTCGTTCCGCTCGGACAGATGATGGGCAGATGGGGGAATTTCTTCAATCAGGAAGTTTACGGGCAACCGATAACCGATCCCGCGTGGCAGTTTTTCCCGTTCGGCGTTCAGATCGGAACGGAAGGGAATTACACGTGGCATCATGCGTTGTTCTTTTACGAAGGAACGCTCAATTTCCTCTTGTTTTTAGGACTTTACATCACGTTCTGGAAAATGCGCAGCCATTCTTACGGCTACATTACGGGCGGATATTTCGTCGGTTACGGAATCATAAGAGGTCTTCTCGAACCGCTGAGGTCTTCCGATTACAACCTTCCGTTTTTCGGAAAGGACACGAATATCCCCGCGATGACTATAATTTCGATACTTCTCGTTATCGGCGGAATACTTTTGATTCTCGACACGCTCCGCCGCGACGGGAAAATAAGAATTAAATTTATCGAAAAAGCGGCGGCAAAACGGAAAGCGGCGCAAACCGCGACAACCGAAACCGCCAAAGCGGAAAACACAACCGCGGAGAACCCCGAGGAAACGATTTCCGCCGACAAACAGACAAAACAGGCAAACGAAACAAACAAAGAAGCCGAAACAAACGAATCGGCGAATAAAATCAACGAAAAAGGAGAACAACAATGAATAACAAAAAAACAAACTTCCTCGTATGGGGAATTATAGCGGCAATCGCGATGGTCGTACTTTCCGTTGCGGGATTTATTCTTTCGTTCACGAAAGTTGTGGACGTAAACCCGTTTTTGCTCGGATTTATGATTCTTTCGGCGGGTATCGGAATAGTGTTTTTCGTTTACGGGCTTGTCGTTAAAGGCGGCTACGAAACGGCTACGGGATATATTTTATTCGTTATCGGCGTAACGCTTTTGTTCGTCGCGTTAAAGCTTGTATGGTACGTGATTATGTTTATAGATATCGCCCTTCTCGCGATAGGTCTCGCCGTTCTTATGCTTTTAAAAGCGAAGAGCCTTACCGTAGAAACCACCGACAAGCAGGAGGATTTCAAGACGTTCTACGAGCAGAAAGAAGAAAAGGACGCCGAGGAAAAGGCGAAAGAAGAAGCCGCTCCCGAAATCACGTTCAAACATCCCTCCGAGGATATCTTAGACAAAAAAGATTGATTTTAATTTCGGGCGGGGTAAATTTAACAACGATATTTAAAGCGGGCGATCTGTCGAAACGCCCCTACAACCAAAAAAATTATCGGGAATTAAACGGCGGGCGAACATTGTTCGCCCCACAATATTTAAACAGACAATAAAAAACCTTACATTGAATTATACGGATGGTAACCATATGGAAAAAAGAAATCTGACTCTTCTCACCGACCTTTACGAGCTTACTATGATGAACGGATATTACCTTAAAGGCAAAGCCGACGAAGTAGCCGTTTTCGACGTGTTTTTCCGCAGAAAAGAACTTATAACTTACTCTCTCGCGGCGGGTCTCGAACAAGCCGCGGATTACGTTTTAGGGCTTAAATTCGGCGAAGGAGAAATAGCGTATCTCAAAAGCCTTAATCTCTTCGACGAAGGCTTTCTGAATTATCTTAAAACCCTTAAATTCTCGGGCGATATTTATTCCGTTCCCGAAGGAACCGTGGTTTTCCCCGGCGAACCTATTTTCACCGTCAAAGCGCCCGTTATCGAAGCTCAGCTTATCGAAACGGCGGTCCTGAACATCATAAATCATCAGACGCTTATCGCCACCAAATCCGCAAAAGTTTGCGGCGCGGCTAAAGGCGACAACGTTATGGAATTCGGTCTTCGCCGCGCTCAAGGACCGGACGCGGGTATTTACGGCGCGAGAGCGGCGATTATCGGCGGGTGCAACTCCACCTCGAACGTCTTGGCGGGCAAAATGTTTTCCGTTCCCGTTGCGGGTACGCACGCCCACAGCTGGGTTATGAATTTCCCGAGCGAACTCGAGGCGTTCAGGGCTTACGCCGACATTTATCCCGACGCAACCCTTCTTCTCGTGGATACTTACGACACGCTTAAAAGCGGCGTTCCCAACGCAATAAAAGTTTTCGACGAGCTTAGAGCAAAGGGCAAAAAGCCGCTCGGAATAAGAATAGACTCGGGCGACCTTGCGTATCTTACCAAACAGGCGAGAAAAATGCTCGACGACGCGGGTTATCCCGACACCATCATCTGCGCTTCGGGAGACCTGGACGAAAAACTCGTGCAAAGCCTTAAACTTCAGGGCGCGAAAATCAACAGTTGGGGCATAGGAACAAAACTCATAACGAGCGAAGATATGCCGTCGCTCGGCGGAGTTTACAAGCTTTCGGCCGTCGTGGAAGGCGGAGAAATAATTCCGAAAATCAAAGTTTCGGACAACACCGAGAAAATCACCAACCCCGGTTTTAAAACGTTTTACAGAATTTACGACAAAGCCACGGGCAAAGCGGAAGCCGATCTTATCGCGCTTCGCGGCGAGAAAATAGACTTCACTAAGCCGCTCACTTTATACCATCCCATAGAAAGATGGAAAAAGATTACGTTTACCGATTATATCGCGAGAGAGCTGCCCGTTCAGATTATCAAGGACGGCAAACTCGTTTACAAAATGCCCCCGCTTATAGAAATAAGAGATTACGCGGCAAAAGAAATGGATTCGTTCTGGGACGAATATAAACGTCTCGATCAGCCGCACGTTTATAAGGTCGACCTTTCCGACGAGCTTTACGCTTTGAAATCGGATATGCTCGACAAAGTCAGACGCGGCGAAAGCCTTTAAAGTTTCGGGCGGGAAATCGCGTTAAAAGGAGAAATTTATGTGGTACGCAGTTATAGCGATACTCGTTCTCGTTATCGACCAGGTGACGAAAATCGCCGTCGCGGCGGCATCAAAGGCAATTTCCGGCATCGAACCCGGGACGCTCGGTAGCGGAAAAGTACTCGTCAAAAAAATAATAGACGGTTTCATCGAAATCGAATATTGCGAAAACAACAAAGGAATGATGGGAATTTTCGGCTTTTTATCCAACGGCAGAGTTGTGTTCATTATCGCAACCATTCTCATTCTCGCGGGGATAATCGTTTATATGTGCCTCTCCAAAAACAGAGGGAAATGGCTCAACACAACGCTCGCGCTCATCATTTCGGGCGCGCTCGGCAATTTTATCGACCGCGTTTTCACAAAAGGCGGTTACGTCAGGGATATGATCCACGTGATCATCGAGATCAACGGCAAGGAATATTTCCCGTATATCTTCAACGTCGCGGATATCGCGCTCGTCGTCGGGGCGATTATGCTTATAATTTACATTCTGTTTATCGGAAAGGACGCGGTTTTCTGCTCTAAGGCGCGCCGCGAAAGATTAGCGGAGGAAGAAGCGGACGGAAAGAAGAAAATCGCCGAAGCAAAGCAGATTTTCGTCGATAAGGAAAACGAGCAGTCGGAACGCGATAACGCGGAAAACAACGTTTTAAACACGGAAAATAATGCTTTAAACGCGAAAAACGGCGGTTTGAACGCAAACGGCAATCCCGAAAATATCGGCAAAACAAATGGAAACTAAGATTTTCACCGTGGAAAGTTCCGAGCGGCTGGACGTGTTTTTGTCCGAAAAGCTCGGCAAAACAAGATCGGCGGTAAAAAAAATGACGGACGACAAAAAAGTCACCGTCAACGGTAAACACGAGAAAGCCGGAAAGGTTTTAAAGGCGGGCGACAAGGTCGCGGCGGTTATTTCCGACCCCGTAAAGCTCGACCTGGAAGCCGAAAATATTCCGCTCGATATCGTTTATCAGGATAAGGACATCGCCGTTATCAACAAGCCGCAGGGCTTAACCGTCCATGCGGGCAACGGCGTTCACGGGTCAACGCTCGTAAACGCGCTTTTGTATCACCTCGATTCGCTAAGCGGGATAAACGGAGTTATTCGCCCGGGCATCGTGCACAGGATAGATAAGGACACTTCGGGACTTCTCGTCGTCGCCAAAAACGACGCGGCGCACCTTTCTTTATCCGAACAGATAAAAAACAAAACGTGCCACAGAATTTACCGCGCGCTCGTAGAGGGCGTTGTCAAGGAAAACGACGGCGTTATCGATACTTTTATCGGCAGAAGCGATAAAAATCGCACTATGATGGCGGTTAAAGAGGACGGCAGAAGGGCGGTTACGCATTACAAAGTCCTTAAACGTTACAAGGATTACACTTATATGGAATTTTCGCTCGAAACGGGCAGAACACACCAGATAAGGGTACATACGAAATATATAGGGCATCCCATCGTCGGCGACCCCGTTTACGGATATAAAAATCAGAAATTTAAGTTAAACGGGCAGCTTCTGCACGCTTACAAGCTGGAACTTACCCATCCCTCTACGGGCGAAAGAATGACTTTCGAAGCCCCTCTTCCCGATTATTTTCAGGACATTTTATCTAAGCTCGACAAACAACAATAAAGCAACCCGACAATCGATATTTTTCGCGCGTTAAACCTTTGAATAAATTTCAAAAGTCGCGCTATAAGTCGATTATCGGGTCTTTTTATAAATTGTATTCTATACCGCTATTTAAAAATCCGTTCAATTGATTGAACTTGTTTGTTTTCGATTTCCTTATGATTGAACGATTTCATAAATCTTTTCAGTAAAAACGCGCAAAAATACGGAAACGTATATATATTATCGTCATAACCTATATTGTTTGCCGAAAGCTTAAAACCGTAAGAAACGTCGGGGTATTTGTCGGACGAAATAAGCGTTCTTAAAGATTTCGAGCGACCGCTTTTCGCTTTTACCTCCACCGGTATAAGATTATCCGCAGAACGGATAAAAAAGTCTTCCTCGAGAGTTCCGTTTTCTTTTTTATAATAATAAAGTTTATATCCCGATTTAACCAAAGCTTCGCCCGCGATATTTTCGTAAAGCGCACCTTTATAAACTCCGAGATTCTTATTCGCACGCAAATCTTCCTGCGATTCCTCGTCTAAAAGAGAGACAAGCAAACCCGTATCGCAAAAATACAGTTTGAATTTATCCGTATCGCAGTTTCCTGAAAGAGGAAGCTCGACATCGCTCAGGCAATAACATATATTTACGATTCCCGCGTCCGCAAGCCACTCCGCGCAACCGCGATAATCTCGGAATCTCGCGTCCTTTTCCACCTTTGAAATCTGAAATTTTTTGTTTTCTTTAGCAAGCTGAGAAGCAATGCTGTTGAAGACGTTCAGTATTCTCGTCTGATCCACGCCTTGCGCGTATTTCCTTATATCTTCTTTATAATCCGCAATAAGCTGGCGCTGAGTATCGAGAGACCCCTCGAAAGAGCCTTTTTCGATATATTCTTTAACAACCGCGGGCATACCGCCGAGAACGACGTATTCAAGAAAAACTCCGTGATAAACGGACATTTCTACGTCGCTGAAAGGCGTGAGCGTTTGCATATGCGAAAGCATATTTTCTATCGTGTCGCCTGCATAGCCTTTTGCCCACAAAAACTCCTCGAAATCCATAGAATACATTTCGTAATCGGTTTTGTAACCCACGCTGTTGCTTTCGATTCGCTTATAATTAACGCCGAGCATAGATCCGCTGCAAATAACGTCAAACCGCCCGTCTTCTTTAAAGAATTTCAAAGACGTGGCTATTTCGGGAAACTCGGTTATTTCGTCAAAGAAAATAAGCGTTTTTCCGTCGATAAATTTTTCGGACGGATTTAATAATGAAATATTTTTTATAATCGCCGAAGCGGAATATCCGTCGGCGGTTATTTTTTTATACTTTTCGTCTCTGACAAAGTTTATCTCGATAAAACTTTCGTAACCGGCGTTTTTCGCAAAATGTTTTATCGATTCCGTTTTCCCGACTTGTCGGCAACCTTTAACAATCAAAGGCTTTCTGTCCTCATCGGCTTTCCATTTTATTAAAAAATCGTCGATTTTACGTTTCAAATACGCCATTTTACGTGTAATTCTCCCGTTATTTCTACAATTATTATAACACAAAAAATCGGCACCGTCAAGGCTTCTCACATTTTTATAGCGAATTTCAGGGCAATTTCCCACATTTTTATCGCGAATCACGGCGGATTTCTCACATTTTTATAGCGAATACGGATAATCACGTAAAAAAAACGGAGCGACCCGAAGATTAAATCAACGGGTGAATCGGCTCAATCGGGTTTCGGGGTAATCAATGTTGAGCTTTGTTTTGATCGATAATTTTAAGTTCGTTTTATCGTGAATTACGACTTATTATATATATTCAAACGGTATTCAGCCCGTTTGACGAAGTTGATTTTAAAATCTGTAACCGAACGCATATTTCGACAGAAACGATAATAGTAATATATTGTAGCCACTGAAAATCAAGGAGTTTTTATGGAAAAATACGATATTTACAGCGATATAAGCAAAAGGACGGGCGGAGATATTTACGTCGGCGTGGTAGGCCCGGTAAGGGTCGGCAAATCCACGTTCGTTAAAAGATTCGCCGAGCTTATGATTACGCCGAACATCGTCGGCAGAAATAAACAGAAAATAGCCACCGACGAGCTTCCGCAGTCGGGCGCGGGGAAAACCGTTACCACAACCGAGCCGAAATTTATTCCCGGCGAAGCCGTAAAAGTGACGTTCGGCGGAAAAACCACTGCTAAAATGCGGCTTATCGACTGCGTGGGATTTATGGTCGACGGAGCTATCGGACACGAGGAAAACGGCGAACCGAGAATGGTTCAGACCCCTTGGCAGGACGAACCCGTTCCGTTTGAAAAAGCGGCGGAAATCGGCACGGATAAGGTAATTTCCGAACATTCGACGATTGGCGTCGTCGTTACGACGGACGGAAGCATAACCGATATTCCGAGAGAAAATTACGAACAAGCCGAACAGCTCACCGTCGAAAAGCTTAAAGCACTCAACAAACCGTTCGTTATCGTTTTGAACACTAAAACTCCGCAGGACGAAAACACGCTCGCTCTTCGCGCCTCGCTCGAGGAAAAATACGGCGTTTCGGTTGTTTGTCTCGACGTTTTAACCTGCAACGAGGACGGTTTTGCCGCCGTTTTCGAAAAGGTTTTGTCCGAATTCCCCGTAAGGTCGGCAGACATAAAACTTCCCGACTGGCTTTGCGCTTTGCCGATAGAAAACAGAGCGATAAGCGAAATTATTTCCGCCGTGAAAGAGGCTTCCTCCGCAATGGTTAAAATGAAGGACTGCCACAAGCTCGAAGAATCGCTCGCAAGCGTGGATAAAATTATCCCCGCAGGCATAAAAGCGGACGCGGGCGAGGGCAAAGTTACCGTAACCGTGAACACCGACAAGAGCTTGTTTTACGACGTCATCAGCGAAACCTGTGGCGAAACTATCGACGGCGAATATAAACTTATGAGTTTTGTCCGCGACCTTTCCAAAGCGAAATGGGAGTACGACAGAATCCGTTCGGGGCTCGAAGCCGCCGACGCGAAAGGTTACGGCATAGTTCTTCCTTCCGAAAAGGACGTTAAAATCGGCGAGCCCGTTCTCGTTAAGCGAGGATCGGGGTATTCCGTAAGGGTAACCGCCGAAACGGAAAGTCTGCACGTCGTGAAAGTGGGGGTAAAAGCCTCGGTCGACCCCCTTTCGGGAACGAAAAAGCAGTGCGAGGACTTTATGGACTTTATCACCTCGGAAACGGAAGAGGGAAAAGTTTCGGAAGCAAAGGTTTTCGGTCGCCCGCTCGGCGAGCTGGTTTTGGACGAAATCAACAGAAAAACCGGCGCAATGCCGGAAGAGACGCGCGGCAAATTAAAGCGCGCCGTAACCAAAATGGTCAACGACGGCAAATACAAGGTGTTGTATTTCGTTTACTGATTTAAAACTCAATTATTATTATCATAAATAAAACCCCGAGGGTATGTCATTCTGACACCCTCGGGGTTTTTATGTTTTATATAGCTCGTTAAATCTCTACGTCCCCGTCAGTACATTTTACAGTCGAAACTTGTGTTCCTGCAAAAATTCCGTCTGTATATATTTTCTTCCACTTTTCTATTGTTCCTTTAAAAATCACCTCCGTTAAATTACCGCAATTGAGAAACGCCCATACTTCAACACTTATCATACTGTTTGGTATGGTTACACTTACTAAGTTATTACAATTCAAAAACGCCATTATTTCGATATCGGTAATGCTATCCGGTATGGTTATAGCTGTTAAACCGCTGCAGCCGGCAAATGCATTCTCCCCGATAGTTGTTACACTTCCATCTGAGGGGATAATACTGTTTTTACAACCCAATATAAGCATTTTTGTCGATTTCTCTATCAAGCAATTATTAACACCGTAATACACTTTATTTTCAGACGAAACATCTATTTTATCAATATTTCCACAGCCTCCAAATGCGTAATACCCGATACTTGTCACGCTATCAGGTATTACCACGCTTGTTAAACTATCACAATCTGAGAATGCATCACCCCCAATGGTTGTCACTCCGTTAGATATCGCTGCATTTATTAAACTTTCGCAATTGGAAAAAGCTTGATGACCGATACTTGTCACACTATTCGGTATAATTATACTCGTTAAACTGCGACAAAAAGCAAATGCTTTATCCCCAATACTTTTCACCATTCCGGGTATGACTATACTTGTTAGATTGTTGTTAGAGAAAAACGCATAATTTCCAATTTTTATTACACTTCCATCCGATGGAATAATACTGTTTTTACACCCTAATACAAGGATTTTTGTTGATTTTTCTATTATACAATTATCAACACTATAATACACTTCATTTTCTGGCGCAACTTCTATCTTTTCAATGTTGCTAGCATCGCAAAGTACCTCATATCCAATACTTGTCACGCTGCTTGGTATTGTTATACTCGTTAAACTGTTACAATAGGAAAATACGCCTTCCCCAATACTTACCACACCGTTTGATATGGTTACACCGGCTAAATTAGAACAGCCAAAAAACGCACCTTCATCAATACTTATCACGCAATTCGGTATGGTTATACTTGTTAAGTCATCACAATCGGCAAATGCGTATTTCCCGATACTTGTTACGCTTCCGTCTGAAGGAATAACGCTGTTTTCGCAACCTAATATAAGTGTTTTTGTCGATTTGTCTATCAAGCAATTATTAACACCGCAATACGCTTTATTTTCAGATGAAACTTCTATCTTTTTAACTCTACCGCAGCTTCTAAAAGTGTTTTCTCCGATACTTTTCACACTTCCTGGAATAACCACACTCATTAAACTCCAACAATTGAAGAAAGCCATATCCCCGATATTGGTCACACTTTCAGGTATTGTAACACTTGCCAAACACACACAATCGGAAAACGCCCCCCTTTCGATGCAAACCACCCCATTAGGTATCGTCGCACTTATTAGACTATCACAACCACCGAATGCGTGTTCACCAATAATTGTCACACTATTCTGTATAATCACGCTCGTCAGATAATAGCAATAAAGAAATGCGCTTTTCCCGATACTAACCACAGGCTTATTGTTATATGTCTTCGGTATAACAATTTCCGTAGGGTAAGTGTTTCCGTCATAATCATCGCATTTTGCAACGGAATAACCGCTGCCATCATCAAGCAAAGTGAATTTAAACCACTTTGCGTCCGTAGGCTCTATATCTTCATCTGTTTCGCTTTCGGATTCACTACTGCTTTCCGAATCACTTTCATTTTCACTTTCTATTACACTTTCCGAACGGTATTCGCTTTCTGAAATTTTCTCGCTTTCTTTTAAACTTTCCGAAAAATTTTCGCTTTCTATATCTCCGTCCGTCATACTCTCAGGCGAGCTGTTATTATCATTTGAAACGGTAGAATAATGACTTTCACTGTTTTGCGAACCGTCACTCGGTCTACTCGGAACGCACGCGCTTCCGACAAGAGAAGCAATTACAACAACAATAATCAATATAAAAATACTTTTTTTCATAATTTTATCTCCTTTCTGTCGTATTATAAATCATTTGCAAAAAGCTGTCAATCATTATAAATCAATTTGCAAACAAACATTCAAATTATTTAAGCAAATAAATTTAAGTCGAGCGTAGTCTACTGTACAATTATGCTTTCAAAATTAAGCGATAAAGATAAAAAACTGATCAGCGATCTGGCAAAGGCTCTTTTGAAAATACAAAACAGTTGAAAATTTCAGAAATAAGAAGTAAAAACCCGTCTATAAGTCGATTATCGGGCAAATTTTAAAATAAACAACAAAAAAGACCATTCTTTGTTTTAAACATAAGGATAGTCTTTTTTAATTTGTGTTTTGCGATGAAAGCTTTGCGGCTTATACAAAGGTCGTTACATAACCCCTAATCCGTCGGCTTCGCCGCCTCCTTCGCCCCTTTTTAGGTTTTACAATGTTATTTTAACGCTATCTGAAGGCGAAGTCTTTCTTGTTAATGCTTTACACATTGTCCTCTTTTGTCGGTTGATAACGTTCTTTATCCTTTGAACGGCTGATTTTTTGATCCAGGGAGAAAAGGGCGGCGAATTTCGGAAAAGTCGGTTGAAAATCAAAGAGATTATCAAGCAATTTCGAAAAAACGCCTATTATCGTTCCGTTGATAATAGTCATAACGAGAGTTCCCCAGCCGATTCCCTCGAGTTTACCGAAGAACGCGAAAGTCATAATCACGCTTGCCGTAAGGCACGAAAGATCGACGATTGTTTTTAAAACCGACAGTTTTATAGAGTATCTGACAGAAACTGCTTTTACGAAAAAGTCATACACCTGCGGATAGAGATAGGTTTTGAAAAACAATGCGATGGAAAAAGAGGTTAAAATTACGCCGCAAATAAACATTACTATTCTGAGCCACAAATCGAAACTTCCCGGCGGGGTTATCGACGGGTCGAAACAAGGAATTTTTCGCCACAAATCGAGGACAAAACCATAAACAAGACACGTTACAAAGGAAAAAAGGTAAACAAACTTGAATTTTCGCAATACAATACACAAAACAATAAACACACCCGCTTGAATAACATATTCCGCCTGACCGAAAGTGAGTACGCCCGTTTTCAGGCTCAACAAATACGCCGGCGCGACAATCATCGAAATTCCGAAATCCGCGGCGGTGAGCATTGCAACCGCGAACGCAAGCAGAATTATCGCAATAAAATAGGTTATCTCGCTTGAAAATTTTAGTTTTTTCTTCATTTTTTTCTCCGTTTTTCTTTTTTCGTTGTTAAATAGATTATACACACCGACAAATTTCCGCAAACAAATTTTTACATAAAAAACGCCACACACCCGCTTAAGGGTGTATGGCGAAAAATGAGCGTCATCTCAGAAAAATCCATACCGATTTTGTAATTTCAGTATACTCCGATGCCTTTAAATTGTCAACGGATTTAATATGTTTTGTTTGCAAAAGTTCCTCATCAGGCAAAATAACGGGGAAGCCGTCTATTTGTTATTTGTTTTATTTGTAGCGGTTTTTAAGAAAACAGAAAGTTCAATCAATTGAAATCGAAAACGCGGACGAGATGCGGCTGCGCGCCCGTTTCTTTGTCGAGCGGCATATCCATAACGTCTTTCATAAATTCGTTCCACCTTTTCACGACCTCGCTTTCCGACTGAACTTTCGCGGCGAAATTTACGCCCTTTTCACATTCGTAATAGCCGAAAATATCGTTTCCGTCAAGCCAGATAGAGTAGTTTTTTATGCCTGCGGCAGACAAAACGTCTTTCATTTCCTGCCATATTTCATTATGGCGTTTGATATATTCTTCTCTTTTTCCTTCTTTGAGCTTAGCTCTCCATGCGTATTTTTCCATTGAAAACTCCTTTATTCGTTATCTAAAATTTCTATCGTTTCAAGCGTGAAAAGATTTAAAATCACCGCTTTTTTAACCTTGAGTTTGAGTATTTTTTCGACAGCCTTTTTATATAAAATAAGCTGAGAGCGATATGTCTCCGCAACGTGTTCGGCGTTTTTCATCGACGCTTTGTAGTCCACGATGATAGCCTCGTCGCCACTGATCGCGAGCAAGTCTATAACGCCCTGAACGAGAATTTCGCCCGAGGATTTATATCCGACTTCTTCCGCGGAATAGTTCGCCATAAACGGCTGTTCCCTGTAAATTTCGTAGCCTTCTATCTCGCCGAAAAGTTTACAATCCATAACCTTCTGCAAAACGTTTTTATCGAGCAATTTTGCCTGTCTTTCCGAAAGATCACCTTGCGAAAGTTGCCGTATAAGTTCGTTATCGGCACTTTTTTCATTAAAATCTCTGTTCTCCAGAAACTTATGGTATGCCGTTCCGACCTCGTTTCTTTCCGCGTCCGTGTCGTCCGAAAGAGTAAAAACAACCTTTCCGTTTTCCGCCGAAGAAACGCTTAAAGAAAGCTTTTCGGCTTTGAAGAGATTCTCTCCGCCGACCATTCCGCCCGCCTCTTCCGTAATTTTCGTAACGCTGTTTTTAACGGGCAGAACCGTTTCGGACTCGTAAGGATAAACAAAATCAAGCCCCTGCAAAATACGTTTTTTCAAAGATTCTCTTTCTTCTCCGACGAGAATTTTTTCGCATTTTTCGGCGCGCATATTGTTCACGATTTCGTCCTTGTCGTGGAAAATAACGGGCATGTCCCTTTCGGAAAAGAACTCTATGAATTTTCTCGCGAGCGAAGAAGTGAATTCATTCCTTTCGCGCGGCAGATCGGCGGACGAAACGAGATGCAGGCGGGACTGCGCCCTCGTCATAGCCACGTACAAAAGCCGCAGTTCCTCTCTCGCCCCATCGCGGCGTTTTTCGGCTTTAACCACGAAACGCTTTATCGTGTCGGTTTTAATCATTGTTTCTTCGTCGTAGGAAAACGGCGCGAGACAACGTTTTCTCGAAAGGAGCAGATTTTCGCGCTCGTCCATAGCATTGAACTGCCGCCCCAGCCCCGCAATGATAACGACGGGAAACTCGAGACCTTTCGAGGCGTGCATACTCATAACCGACACGGAATTGCTTCCGCCCGCCTTTGAAACGGCAAGATTATTTCCGACGTTCTCGAGTTTGTTTAAAAACTCTCGCACGCTCAGTTTTTTGCCGTCCTTTTCGGCTTCGGAGATAAATCTGTTCACCCTTTCGAGCCTTAATTCGCCGAGACGACCCGTTAAAATTTCAAGGTCGAGCGAACAGTCTCTTATTATCCCCGCAAGCAGCTCGCCCGCGCCTTTGAACTCGGCGAGCAGACGAATTTTCTTGAAATACTCGTCAAAATGGTTGAGTTTAAGTTTGATTTCCTCGTTTTTGCCGTTATTTTTATAATACTCCACGCAGTCGAGGAAAGTGGGAGTCTGAACGCGCGAGCCGTTGCTTTTCCCCGCGGACGCGGGCGTTTCGGCTCTTATGACGGCGAGTTCTTCCTCGTCGAGACCGCCTATCGAGCTTTTTAAGGTCGCGATGAGCGGCGCGTCGTCGGCGTAAAAATCGATGAGTTTTAAAACGTCGGTTAAAAGCTTTATTTCTGGGTATTCGGTTATCGGGTCTTTCGCGACGGAAGTCACGGGAATGTTAAGCCGCGAAAGCGTTTTTATAACGTCCGTCGCAAAGCCTTTGGAATCTCTCAGCAAAACGACTATATCTTTCGGCTCAACCTCGCGTTCCTCTTTGGTTTTCACGTCGTAAATCTTCGTATGCAGTTCTTTTTCGATAAGTTCGCCGACGAGCAGTCCTTCGTAAAAACTGTCGGGATTTTCGGGTGCGGTCGCGTCCTTAACGAGATTATAAACGCCCGCCGGCGCTTCTTTTTTGTCCTTTTCGCCCGTGATGACGTGCATAAACGTTTCGCCCGTTTTTTCGGGATAAAGTTTGCCGAAAACCATAGGGTGGCTCGCGTAATCCGTACCCGAATTTTTCTCCGTCATCGTAACGGAAAACACCTTGTTGACAGCCGCAAGAACCCCTTCCGTGGAACGGAAATTTTCGGAAAGCCACACGGCTTTGCCCTCGCCCGCGTCGTATCTCGCGAATTTCTCGGCAAAAATATCGGGATTGCAACCGCGGAACGCGTAAATGCACTGCTTGACGTCGCCGACCATAAACAGATGATCGGGCGCGACGAGATTCAGAATAGCTTCCTGAACGCCGTTTACGTCCTGATATTCGTCGCAAAACGCGTATTTATACTTACTTTGAACCGATTTCAACGCGTCCGGAGACGAGGAAAGAAGCTTGTACGTCAGATGTTCGAGGTCGGAAAAGTCGGCGTAGGACTCCTCGCTTTTCAATTCATCGTATTCCTTTTTATATAGAAGCGTGAGTTTCGATAACGCCGCGACCGTGCGGTTTGTCGATAAAAACGCCGATTTTGCCGTTTCTTCGCCGTCGGGGAAAAGAGACGAGCAGTCCTCGAACAGTTTCCCGAGTTTCTTTTTTAAATCGTCGAAATATTTTTTTTCGGCGTCAAGTTCTTTGGAAACAGACGGCGCGCGCCCGAGCTTATCCGAGCTTAACGAAACGATTTCGGGGAGACTTTTCGCGCCGATAATCATATCGAGCTTAGCGAATACCTCGCCGAAATATTTTTCCGTATTTTTAACTCCGCACGAAACGAGTGTGGTTTTCATTTCGCCGAAAGAGATTTTCAGTCCCGCGGCTCTTTCTTTCAGCCATTCTGTAGCCGCGTTTTCGAGTTCTTTAAATTCCTCGTCCGTAGGGGATTTTCCGCATTTTTCGATAAACGCTTCGGGGTCTTTTTCGGAAAGAGCGAATTCCGTAAGTTTTTTTATCGCGTTTTTAAGTTCCGTATCGCTTCTGCCGACTCTGAAAATACGTACGAGATACAAAAAATCCTCGTCGCCTTGCTCGTAAAGATCGCGGAACACGTTTTCCGCGGCGGCGTTTCTGATTTCGTCCGCGGCGGGTTCGTCGGCAACCCTGAAAGTGGGGTCCAAGCCGATTTCGTAAAAATACGCGCGCAGAATATCCGCGCAGAATTTGTGTATCGTGGAAATGCTCGCCGAAGGAACTTCTTCCAAGGCTTCGCGGATTTTGGAGTTATCCCCGCCCGTTATGAGTCTTTTTCTGAGCGCGGAGACGAGCTTTTGTTTCATTTCCGCCGCGGCGGCTTCGGTGAACGTTACGGCGAGAATTTCCGAAACCCTCGCTTTTCCGTCCAGAACGAGGCTTATAAGCCTTTCTATCATAACGAACGTTTTGCCGCTCCCCGCGGAAGCGGAAACAAGCATATTTCCTTCCGTTTCGCTCACGGCGCGCCATTGATTCGGCGTAAATTTATCTTTATTCTCCATTGTCTTCGTCCCCCGTCGTATCGTTTTTCGTTTCTTTGCCTGTTTGCCGATCGCCTGTTATCTCGTCCGAATAAGCGGCTTCAACGATCGTTTTCGATTTAACGTCCTTAACTTTTCTTTCTCTGTAACCCGCTTCTTCGTCGTAGCCGCAAATCGAACCGTACTCGCAATATTTGCACGTATCCTCGTACGGCGAAGCTATCATAACCCCGTCAGCGATATCGGAAACGGCGTTTTCGGCAAGTTTTTTTGCGTATTTCATATAGCCTTGCAATTCCACGCCGTCGCATAAACTGCCCGAAAGTTTGCCGTTCCGTCTGTCCGTTTTAACGTTGATAAGTTCGCTTTTGCCTTTTTCGATAACGGTTTTGTCGGTTGCCGTAAGAACTTCGTCGGTAAAAAGCGTTTTACCCGCCATAACGGTACGGTCGTCGTCGGCTTTTTTAAAAGAATCGTTCACCGCGTAGTAATACGCGCCCGCGGGTTCTTCGCTTTCTTTTACGAATGCGTTCATATAAAGATAAAGCTGAATATTCTGACCCGTGTAAAACTTTTCTTCCTTGACCTTTTCGGTTACGTTGCCCGTTTTATAATCGATTATACGGACGTAATTTTTATACTTGTCGATTCTGTCCGCTTTGCCGTAAAGCTTATAACGTTCGCCTTTTTTCGTGACGAGGGGCAGGGATTTATATTCCGACCAGTCCGAAAACCAGACCTCTTCCCCAACGGGGCGGAAACCCGATTGCTTAAACTCTTCGTAAATGCCTTTGCACAGCTTTTTGCCTTCCTTTTCGGTAAGTTTCAAAGCGTACGCAAAGTCTCCTCGATGCGTGAATTTCTGAATTTCGGGGTCGCTTAAAGCCGCGGAAATAACCTCTTCGGCTAAAATTTCGGCTTTTTCGTCCGTATCCGCTTCGTCCATACGTTTAACGAAATTTTCGGCGATGTTATGAAGAACATTACCGAAATCGAGCGAACGCACTTTATCGGTTATCTTGTCCGCCGCACCGAGACAGTATTTGATAAAACATTTATACGGGCAGGAATAGTAACACTCTATTTTGCTCGCAGAAACTCTCCCGAGCGCGAAATAGTTTTCGGGCGGCAGCTTTTTCCTCACCGCGATTTGCTTGTCCACTCTTTGAAGTAGCCTTTTCGCGTAAGCAAATTTATCTCCGTCCGCGTAAGTTTTTAAAGCCGCCAAAAACGAAGAAGCAGCCGATAACGAACTTATAGCCCCGTTTTTGAAGTCCGATGAATCTTTTATGAGCGAGAAATAAGCGGGGCGGAGACGGAGATATCCGACCGATTCGTAAATATCTTTTTTCTCTCCTTTTTCCTCTTCTTCGGCGATAAAATAAGAACGGACGTTGAACGGCTCGAGCGGTTTTCCGTTTTTACCGACGAAAATTCTTTCCATAAAATCGAGTACGTCGCTTTTGACCGTCTGATTGCCCGAGGGGGAAAGCAGGCTGTACGACATAAAAAGTCCGTCCGAAAAAGAAGCGAACGCAAGCCCGGCAGCTTCCTTTTCGCGCTTGTTCACGACGCTGATTTTGGGTTCGATCGCAACCGAAAGTTTTTCGAGATCGGCGATATCGCTGTCAAGAAGAAGGGCGGTATCGCTTTTAATGAAAGGCACGTCTCCGTTTAAGCCCGCCGTGAAAAGATAGCGAAACCTCTTAAATCTGCAATCTTTAAGCTCGGCGACGTAAACGCAATCGGAAAATTGCGGAATAAGCCCCACCTCGCAGGCGTCGAAACCCGCTTCGAGGAGCTTGCAGAACTCCGAAATCGTAACTTCGTCGTTCCCTAAAACCTCACCCGCTTTTTTAACGGTGTCCGTAACTTTATCTATCGCGGAAGTTAAAAAAGCGCTTTCTTCGTTGGCGTTTATCGCGAGCAGTTTTTCTTCGGTGAGTTTCGCGTTGTCCGAAACATAAGCGTTTTCGATAAATTCGAGTATTATTTTAACGTATTCGTCTGCCCCGTCTTTTCTTTTCAGTTTTACGAGCGACGAAGCTAAAACGTCTCTTTTCGCGCTTATGAAAATATCTTCCGAAACGGGGAAAGTTTTATCGAGAAAGAGCCTGCCCGTAACCGTGCGCCCGATAAGTTCGCGGATAAACAAATCGGAAATGTCTTTATCCGAAATAAAGAGGGGGTTTGAGATTATCCCGCGGATTTCCTTCATATCCGCGCCTTTCGCGCCGGCTTTTAAAAACCCCGTGACAAGCCTTGACAGAGGGTGCGAGGAAAGCTGACGTTTTTCGTCCGAAAAACAGGGAATTTTATAATCTTCGAAAGTCCTTTTTATCCTTAAAGAATACTTTCCCATATCGCCCGCGGCTAAGCAGAAATCGGAATATCTCATACCTTTCGCCGTCACGAGATAGGTTATTCTTTTCGCAATGAAATCGATTTCTTCGTCGATGTTCTTTGCTTCGAAAATATGTATTTTATCGCTATATAGACCGACTTTTGCAAATCGATGATGGTCGAAAAGTCCATTTAAAACAGATTCCTGCTCGGGGCTTAAATTTTCCGTTTTGTCCGTTTTTATCTCCGTATTGTCAAGCCGTTTTATAAACTCGTAAAACTCGTTGCTGTAAAGATTTTCGTTACTTCCTTTAACCGCGAAAACGTCTACGGACAAAGCCGCTAAGGAAAGGGTTTTTATTATCTCGCAAATCTGTCTCGTAAGCGAAGAATAGCCGACGATAACGACTTTCGAACCCTTTATTTTTTTGTCGGCTTTTAAAAGCGCGGGCATTTCGTCGAGCGCGCCGCTCTGGTCGGACAACCCTTTTTCTTTAAGGAATTTTTCGTATTCGCTATAAACGAGCGCGACGTCCGAAATTTTCGCCCGAACGTTTTCTCTGCAACCGTCCAGAGCCTCGGTTATTTCCCGAGGGGTAACCTTTGCGGATTTAAGCTGCGCGATAAGCTCGCTCGTTTCGAACGCGAAAGAGGGCGAAGAGGCGAGCTTGGACAATGCTTTCAGTTTGCCTTTGATGTTGCCGAGTATCTTTTTAACGACGATAGCCGAACTCTCTTTCGTGAGCACGTTTTTTAAAGTCGTTTTCGAGGAAACATATCTGCCGAAAGATAAAACTTCGGTGTTGAAAGTTCCGCCGAGCCTTTTCGCGACAGCCGTTTCCATAGAAAGCGTGAGCTTGTCCTCGCAGAAAATAACGACGTTTTCGCTCGGAGAAACGCCGGTTTCCGAAACGAATTCCGCCGCGGAATCTATGCAGGAATAATAAGTTTTTCTCCCGTGTAAAACCATTTGTATGCCCCTTTAAATTTTGAATCGCCCGAAAACACGGACGACCATACTGAAATTATACCACACGTTACGGCAAATTTCCATAAGTATATTGTGAAAATTTGTTTTTATTACGTTTTTTGTTTTCTTTTTCCCCGCTTTATGTTAAAATAACAGAAAAGACCATATCGGAGATATATAATGAAAAAGAAAATTCTCGCGGCGATCTCGCTGACGCTTTCCGTTCTCGCTTTCGCGAGCTGTTCGGGAGCGGCTTTAAAAACCGCTTACGTTGGTTCGTACTGGAACAAAGACACGACGAACGAAACCCCCGCAGGGAAAACGGAAACCCTCGAATATATCGTGGAATCGGACGACGGTTCGAACAAACTCTGGAACAACGCCCGCAAAAACGACCGTCTTTCCTTTAAAACCGTAAGCGTTACGGACGAAAACGGAAAAACCGTCGCTTCTTCCTATAAAACCGTTTTAACCGCCAACGAAGACGGAACTTACGTTTATAAAACGACCCTTACCGTTTACGGACAGTACGAAACGAACGGCGTGACGAGAGACGTTGCCGACATTACCGAAACGGAAACGACTTTCGGCGATTACAACAAAGGTTTCGCGCCGATAAAATCGGTAAAAACCGTTTTAAACACCGTTCCTTATTCTTCGAGCAGCGCGTACGTTTTCAAAAAAACTCACTACCGCTCGACGACGACTTATTCGGGTAACGACGCGACTGTTAAAATCGAAATTCTCGACGGAGACGAAAGCCCCGAACAGTTCAAAGAAAGAGCGAAAAAGGAAACTTCGATAAGCAAATACAACAAAAAAGCCTATATCGATAACGACCTTATGCTTCTTTTGTTCAGAAACTTCAAGCACGAAGCGAATATGAGCTATTCGTTCAGAGCGATCGAACCCCTTTCCGGCGAACTTCAGAGCGTAGTCGGTTCGGTTTACACCAAAACCTCGACGGACGGCAAAAACTCCGCTTCGCTCGAATATCTCGTAACTTCGCCGCTTCTTAAAAACGTTCAGCTCGGAACTTCGCCCCGTCACGATTATTCGTTCAACGTAGTGAGAATGGACTTCTCGACCTCGGGATCTACCGGTCAGAACTTTATGAGAGCTTATTACGCTCAGAGCTACGAGGGCGCGTCGGAAGCGAACTCCGCAAGACATATTCCCGTTATGATCGCTCAGCCGATGATTTTAAACACGGGTTTCCTCGTTTACTCGATCAAAACGGCGACGTTTATGTAATTTTTGCCGGACAAGAATAAAACGAACTTTTAATCTTGTCCGGCATACCGAAAACCCCTCGGAACATCTTGTTGTTCCGAGGGGTTTTTATTTGTTAATCGACTTATAAGTCGACTTTTTTGTTTTAATTAAAATTTTCAGCCGCGCTTTTCTTTCGGTTTTCAGGAAAATTATTCGGCTAATTTCGCTATCGATTTATCGATTCTCGCAAGAGTTTCTTCTTTACCTAAAAGTTCGGCTATTTCGGTCGCTCCGCCGGGAGTTACCGCCATACCGGTTATGGCTATTCTCATAACCCAGAACACCGATCCGCTCTTAACTCCCTTTTCTTTCGCCTTTTCGCTGAGCGAAGAGAAGAGAACGTCGTTTGAAAAATCGTCGATTTCCGAAAGCCAGTTTTTAATTTCGGGAAGAAGATTTTCAGCGACTTCTTTATCCGTTTTGTTTTTCTTGTTCTCGAAAAGAGCTAAATCGTAATCGGGAAGAGAAACCATCCAGTCGATCTTTTCGGGGATATCTCCCAGAACTTCGACTCTGCCGTGAAGAAGTTTTGCGATTTTTTTAAGGTCGAATTTTCCGTTCACCGCCGATTTTTCGAGATAAGGGAGGGCATGCGCGTAAAAATCCTCTTCGGAAAGCTCTCTGATATATTCGCCGTTGAGCCAACGAAGTTTCATTTCGTCGAAGATAGAGGGGGATTTGGAAATTCCGTCGAGCGAGAACATTTCTACCATTTCGGGAAGCGTCATTTTTTCGACGTTGTTCTTAGGCGACCAGCCGAGGAGCGCGACGTAGTTTATAATCGCCTCTTTTAAGTACCCTTTCTTGACGAAATCGTCGAAGTTCGCGTCGCCGTAACGTTTGGAAAGTTTTCTCGTCGCGTCCTTCATTATCGTGGGCAGGTGAATATATTTCGGTCTTTCCCAACCGAATGCGTCGTACATAAGATTGTATTTCGGCGTGGAAGAAAGATATTCCGTTCCTCTTATAACGTGCGTGATTCCCATAAGGTGATCGTCGATAACGTTTGCAAAGTTGTAGGTCGGCATACCGTCGCTCTTTATAAGGATATTATCCTCGAGATCGGCGTAATCCACCCTTATCGTACCGTAAACCATATCTTCGTATTCGCTGACGCCCTCGGAGGGTATGTTCTGACGGATAACGTAAGGTTCGCCCGCGGCAAGTCTTCTCCTAACCTCTTCTTTGGGAAGGTGAAGACAATGCTTGTCGTACTTTCTGTTGCCGTTTTCGTCCGTTAAAGATTCGAGCCTTTCTTTGGAGCAGAAACAATAATAAGCTCCGCCGAGTTCGATAAGCTTTTCGGCGTATTTTTTATAAATTTCCTTTCTCTGGCTCTGCACGTACGGTCCGTAATCGCCGCCCACGTCCGGTCCTTCGTCGTAAATAAGTCCCGATTCGATAAGCGAGCTGTAAATAAGTTCGACCGCTCCTTCGACGTAACGCTGCTGATCGGTGTCTTCTATTCTTAAAATAAAATCACCGCCGTTGTGTTTTGCGTAAAGATACGCGTAAAGCGCGGTTCTTAATCCCCCAAGGTGCATAAAACCCGTGGGACTCGGCGCAAATCTCGTTCTGACTTTTTCCATGATTCTCCTTGAAACAAAACCTCTCAGCTCGGTTTAGCTCGGCTTAACTTTGCTTAACTCGGCTTAGCCGCCGGCGGCTATTTAAGGTTTTTCTAAAAAATTTTTGCGATTTTAAAAATTTTCGTATTTTTATTTTACCATAAATAAAAAAAAGTGTATAATGAATTTAAGCAACTTTTCGATTTTTTTGAAAAAACAAATTTTATTCGGATAAAACCGTAAGATTAAAATCACATAAACTTATATAAACGAGGTGTTATTATGAATAATTTCGAAAATATGAAAAACGATCTCAAAAAGCTCGTGTCTTTCCCTTCCGTTCAGGAAGAAGCGGTAGATAACAAACCTTTCGGCGAAGGGGTTTTCAAAGCTCTGGAATATTTCCTTTCTCTTGCCGAAAGTTTCGGATTTAAAACGATAAACTACGATAACTATATCGGCGAGGTCGATTTCGGCGAGGGTAAAACCGAAGAGGATGAAATTGCGATTTTAGCTCATCTGGACGTTGTTCCCGCAGGAGATTTGTCCGCCTGGAAATACCCGCCATTCGAAGCTACGGAGAAGGACGGAAAAATTTACGGCAGAGGAACTACGGACGATAAAGGTCCGGCGATGGTCTGTCTTTACTGTATGAAAGAACTTAAAGACGAGGGATTTGTTCCGAACAAAAAAATAAGGCTCATTTTAGGTTGTAACGAAGAAACGGGCTGGAAATGTATCGAGCATTTCAAAAAAGTTTCCCGTTTCCCCGATTACGGATTTTCGCCCGACGGAGATTTCCCGGTTATTTACGCCGAGAAAGGAATACTTCACGCGAAGTTTACTTTCGATAGTTTATCGAGCGAACTCAAAGATCTTTCCGGCGGCGAGAGAATTAACGTTGTTTGCGATAAATGTGAGGCTATAGCACCTTTAAACCCCGATTTTATGAAACAATGCGAAGTTACCGAGGAGAACGGAAAGCTTGTTACGAAAGGCGTTTCGGCTCACGGCTCCACGCCCGATAAAGGTGTGAACGCCATTTTGAAAATGGTTACTTATCTCGAAAAAACAGGCGTTATCGACGGCAGAATAATAACTTATCTTTTCGAAGACAAACTCGGACTTAAAGACCTTAAAGACGAGACGGGAAATCTTACCATGAGCCCCGATATCATCTCTTTGGAAAGCGGAAAAATAAATGTTTCGGTAGACTTCCGTTATCCGTCTCTTTTAGACGGCGATAAGCTTATCGAGGCTTTAAAAGTTATCGCTCCCGTAGAAGTTCTTTCTCATCAGAAACCGCTTTTCAACGATAAAAACGGATTTTTGGTAACCACGCTCCTTAAAATTTACAACGAAGAAACGGGCGAAAACGAAAAACCTCTCGCTATCGGCGGAGGAACTTACGCAAGAGCTTTAAAGTACGGCGCGGCGTTCGGTCCGGAAAAGGGCGAAGACTGTCACATTCACCAGCCCAACGAATTCGTTACGATAGAAAATCTTAAACTTCAGTATAAAATATACAAGCGCGCAATAAAAGAGCTTTCGAAATAAAAGCTTGCGTTTAAAAAAAAAACGCAAAATATCCCGTTCGGCAAAGGTAATTTAATGATAAAAAGCAATCTTCCACCATTTATAATAAACAGAACCTGCGCCGTTACGGGACACAGAAAACTTCCTCCCCGTTTCAACGAGGATAATTTAAGAAAAAGCCTCGAAAAAATCATCGACGACGGTTACGACGTGTTTTTGATAGGTATGGCTGTCGGGTTCGACCTTTTGTGCTTTAAAACCCTTTTATCTTTAAAAGAAAGAGGAAAAGAGGTTAAAATAGGCGCGGTGGTTCCGTGTGCCGACCAAAGCAAACGATTTTCGGAAGAAGACAGAAATTTATACGACTATTGTCTGAAAAAAGCCGACTATATCGCCGCGGAAGAGAATACTTATTTTAAAAACTGCATGCTTATAAGAGACGATTATCTCGTTTTAAACAGCTCTCTTCTTTTCGCCTTTTTCGACGGGCGAACTCAGGGAGGAACATACTACACGATAAACAAAGCTCTTAAAAACGGATTGAAAGTCATTTATTTCGAAACGTAAAATCAAATTTAACAAAACAAAAAACATAAGCAAAAAAATCGTTTATGTTTTTTTGATTTTTTAATCTTTATTGTTATAATAATAAAACAGAAAACTGTCCCAAAGGGTCAAAAATCTATTCAAAATTTTTTAATCATCACTCAAAAACCGCCGTATAAGTCGATTATCGGCGGTTTTTGTTATTTTTTACAACTTATCTTAAAAGGTTAAATTCTTATTATAAAGGTTTCTTTTTGATATCTGCGTTCTTTCTCGGATATTCCTTCGGGGTAGATTTTACCTTTTTTATAACTACTATATTTCTTACTCCGGATTTTTCGGATAAGACGAATTTTTTTATATTTTCGATTTTTCCGCCGAGAATTTCTATTGCGGGCAAAGCTTCTTTTATCTCTTCTTCCGCATCTCCTTTATAGGCTACGAAATATCCTCCGACTTTCACGAACGGGAGACAATACTCCGATAAAACGTTAAGCCTTGCAACGGCTCTGGCAGTTACCGTATCGTATTTTTCTCTGAATCTCTCGTCTTTTCCGAGTTCTTCGGCGCGTCCGTTTATAACCGAAAATTTATCAAATCCGAGTTTTTCGCCCACGGTTTTAAGGTACACGCACTTTTTCTCGGTGGCTTCCGTTAAAGTAAAATTAAGATCTTCTCTCGCGATTTTAAGCGGCACGGACGGAAATCCTCCGCCCGACCCGACTTCGAGAACGTCCGCCCCGTAAGGAAAAAACTCTTCGCCTTTCAAGCTGTCGGCAAAATGCTTTTCGTAAATATCTTCGTCGTCGGTTATGGATGTCAAGTTAAACTTCGCGTTATATTCTTTTAAAATATCCTTGAATAATTCCAGTTTTTTTTCGGTTTTTTCCGTCAGAGAAAAGCCTTGTCGTTTTAAAATATCGTTCATATCTGTATTTTACAATCATTCGGGCGGAGTTGTCAACCTAAATAGCAAAATTTGTTGACAACCTTATTAAGTTATCCACTTGCGTACAGAGAAAATGTAGATAACTTTTTTAAATTCCGAAATTAAAATTTTTCTTTTAAATTTTGCCTTAAATCGTTCACTAATCGGTTGATTTTTTTTGGGATATTATATATAATATATTTATTCTGTAATATAGGTTCGCTCCGGACGGCAAGTCGAATAAAAACCCCGATAAAAAAATTTATCCCCACGATTTTTAATCGATCAACTTTTTATCAACATCGTTTTCGGGGTTATCCTCACGGTTATCAACCTTTGGAAAATTTCGGAAATTTAAGATAAAATCCGATATTTTGGATTTATTGTAAAAGATTTCCACAAATCCACGGCAGCCTATTATTACTTCTAAGAAACTAAGAAAAAATAATATTAAACAATCAACGCCGGAAAGGCAAAAACCGGACGGCGGACGGAAAAATAAAGGAATAAGGAAATTCTCTATGAAAGTATTAGTAAACGGAAACGATTTATCGAACGCAGTAATGAAAGTGTCCAAAGCTATCAGTTTGAAGACTACTAATCCTGTTTTGGAAGGCATTAAAATGACGGTTAAGGGAGACGAACTCACTTTGGCCGCAACCGATATGGAAATTGCCATCGAAAAGACGATAAGATCGGATACCATAGAAGAGGGAGTTTCCGTTATTCCCGGGAAACTTTTCGCGGAATTTACCAAAAAACTCGAGGGAGAAGATCAGGTCGAACTTATGATCGGCGACGATAAGAAACTTAAAATTATTTACGGATCTTCCGAGGTTTACTTATCCACATTGAATGCCGACGAATTCCCAAACATAAAAAAAGACTTAAGAGAAAAAGCTTTTTCGCTTTTGCAAAAAGATTTCAAAGATATAATAAACAAAACGGTTTTCTCTTGTTCTACGGACGAAAGCAGACCTATTTTAAAAGGAGAGCTTTTCTCGGTTAAGGATAATATTTTAACCTGCGTCGCCCTGGACGGGTTCAGGCTTGCCGTTGCGAGAAAGAAGCTTAAAAATTCTTCGTCCGATTTCAGAATAGTAGTTCCCGCAAGAGCGGTTTCCGAAATTTCGAGGCTGCTCGATAAGGACGAGGAAGAAATTACTTTTGTTTCCGAAGAAAAGAGCCTTATGATAGAAGTCGACGGAACTGTTTTCATAACGAGACTTTTAGAGGGAGAATTCATAAACTACGAACAGATTATCCCGAAGGAGTTTTTAACGACGGTAAGAGTAAACAGACTTGCGTTTTTAAATTCTCTGGAAAGAGCTTCGGTCGTAGCGAAGGAAAACAAGAACCTTATCAAACTCGACATAAAGGATAACAATATTAACGTTCTGTCAAACTCCGAAAGCGGAAACGTAAACGAGAACGTTATTATAAATCTCGACGGAAAGGACGTTAATATCGCGTTCAACTCCAAGTATCTTTGCGACGCTTTGAGAGCTGCGGGAGACGAGTTCGTGAATATAAATATGAACAGTTCCATTTCGCCTTGTATAATCCGCCCCTATTCGGGAGAAGAATATTTGTATCTTATTTTGCCGATCAGAATAAATTCTTGAAATTAAATACTTAAATATTTGACAAAACAGGCAAAAAACATTATAATGCTAAAGTATACTTAAAATTATGCCGTAAAATCGGCATAAATTTTATGTATGGGCGATAAAACGTTTATCCGCGGAAAGCATTAAAAAATAAACTTTAGGGGCGAACATCGTTTGTCCGCAAAGAAAACGGAGACGTAAAAACAAATCGTCCGAAAAATTTAAACATTAAAGAAAAAGAAGGGGCGGAAAGAGAATAAACCGCCCGTTAAAAGGAGCAAAACTATGAAAAGAACTTACCAACCCAAAAAGAGAACGAGAAATAAGGTTCACGGTTTCAGAAAAAGAATGGCAACCAAGTCCGGAAGAAACGTACTTAAAAGAAGAAGAAATAAAGGACGTAAGAAGCTTTCTTACTGATAAAAGGGATTGATATACAGATTGAAAAGAAAAAGCGATTTCGATAAACTTTTTTCCAAAGGGAAGAAGGCTTTCGGGAAATCGCTTACAATGCTGTATTTTCCGTCGAACGATTTTAAAATAGGTTATTCCTTAAGTAAAAAACACGGAAACGCGGTTAAAAGAAACAGAATAAAGAGGCTGCTTCGCGCAAGCGCGAGGGAGTGCTTTAAGGATTTAAAAAAGAATTACCGCATAGTGATAATGCCTAAAATCCGGGATAATTATTCCTTTGAAACGTTCCTTTCGGAAATGAATTATCTTAAAAAGAAGGAAAATCTCTGAAGATGAAAATTATCAATATGATAATTATCGGAATTCTTAAAATCTACAAGAAATTTATCTCGCCCGGACTGAATTCGGGCTGTATTTTCACCCCGACATGCAGCGTTTACGCTATAGAAGCCTTCGAGAAACATAATTTTATCGTAGGAATCGGGCTTACTATATGGAGAATTTTAAGATGCAATTCCTTCAATAAGGGAGGATTCGACCCTGTTCCGGACAACAGAAACAAATTAAAATGGCTTTACTGAAAAACCGTTGTTTTAAAGATGGAAAATTCGGAATTTAAAAAAAATCAGATCCGGAAATTTCAAGGTCGCAAACGGTTTTTTAAGATAACGCAAGGAGTCGAATGTTTTTTAATAATTTACTTGGCGCCGTTACGAGCATTATACCCTCTATCGGCGAAATAGCGAATATTTCCGTAAGATACGAGTGGATTTGTAACATCATTTCCGCTATAATCGGCTTTGCCGGAGACGTAGGACTCGGAATTATTCTGTTCACGGTTATATTGAAGATTATAACCTTAGCTCCCGACATCTGGTCGCGCGCATCGATGAAGAAAAACGCGCTCAAGATGGAAGCAATGAAAGAAGATTTGGAAAAATTGCAGAAGCAGTACGCCAAAAATAAAGACCTTTATCAGCAGAAAATGATGGCTCTTTATAAAAAGAACGGCTACTCTGCTTTTTCGGCGTGTTTACCGACGATTATCACGCTCGTATTTTTCTTTATAGTTATCGGCGCGTTCAACTCGTATTCGCAGGTCAGCGAAAGAGATATTTTCGCGGGTATGGCAAACGCTTATAACAAATCTCTCGCTACTTCCGCGGAAGACGAGAACTCGTTTATTTTTAAAGGCGAGGACGGGAAATACTATATAGATTACGACAACGTGTTCGCGGCGAAAAACATAAACGACTGTTTTATCGGCGAAAACAACGATTATAAAATCAATATAACGAAAGCCGCGCGCCTTATCGAAATTTACGGCGAGGACGTTAAAAAAATAATCAATGAAGACGGGACGATAAATTCGGAATATCCCGAGTTTAAGTATATTTTACAGGACGAAGTAAAAAAAGTTCTTATAAAAGAAGCGATAGACGGCGGACTTAAAGACGAACTTTTTGCCGCGGGCGCTTTGGAAGAAATTACCGAAGGAGTTATCACCGTTAAGGATATAAACGTTTTCTGGGAAAAATGCGAGGCTTTAAGAAATAAATATTCGGACTGTGTTTCTTATACCGAAGAAAACGGATATACTACCGACTTCGATAAACTTATCTCTAAAGACGGATTTAAGGAAGCGAAAACCGCATACGAGACCGAAGCAAACGGAAAAGTTACGGCGGAAGTTTTCAGAATTATAGAGAAAACCGAAAGCGAAAACGTTAAGAAAGACGCGAGAAAAGCCGCCGCGGACTGGTACGAAAGCAAAGAAAACAAAGCCCGTTCGGTTATCTTCCCGTGGGTTAAAAACATCTGGGCTTCGGACTGCTCGTGGACGACCGCTATTCCGAAAAATTCGGAAGCTTTGAATCAGAAAATACAAATGAACATAAACGAAGCCGATTACAACGAGCTTACGTACGATCTCGGAAGATATAAAGAAACGGGATTTAAGAACGGTAACGGTTGGTTTATTCTCGTCGCTCTCTCCATTCTCTCGATGGCTGGCTCGACGATAATAATGAACAAAACGCAGAAAACGCAGATGCAGCTTTCGTCTGTCGAAGGAGACGCGTCGACAGCCGCTTCCACGCAGAAAATGATGACCTGGATGATGCCGATTATGTTCGGCGTGTTCTCGTTCATTTACTCGGCGGCGTTCTCGGTTTATATGGTTACAAACTCGCTTTTATCGACGGGTTCTACTCTTCTCATTAACTTCTGCGTAGAAAAAGCATTCAAGAAAAAGATAGAAAAAGCCGAAAAGGAAAAAATAGAAAACCATAAATACGGAAAAATGAGATAACGGGCGTCTTTGCTTCGAATAAAGCTCTAAGTTCTGCGAAAACACAGGCCGAAAGATTTAATTAAAGACGAAAAGCGTTAAAAAATAAGGAGTTTTAAAATGGAATTTACAGGTAAAACCGTTCAGGAAGCTATCGAAAACGGTTTGAAAGAAATGAACCTTGAAGAAAGTAATGCGGAAATTAAGGTTCTGGAAGAACCCACCAAAGGATTTTTGGGTATCGCGGCGAAAAAAGCTAAAGTAGAAATAACCGCTAAAAAGACGGACGGAGAAAGAGCCGTCGAGTTTCTTAACGGTCTTTTGGAACTTATGAACGTCAATGCGAAAAGCAATCTTACCGAAGAGGACGAGAAAGTCAGCATCGATATTATAACCGACAATTCCTCGGCGATAATCGGTTACAGAGGAGAGGTTTTAGACGCTCTTCAGAACTTGGCCGGAGCTGTTGCGAACACCGGCAGAGAAGATTACAGAAGAGTCGTCGTAGACTGCGAAAGCTACAGAGCAAAGAGAGAGGAAACGCTTGTTTCGCTCGCCCATAAGCTTGAGGCTAAAGCCGTAAGAATGGGCAGAAAAATCAACCTCGAGCCTATGAATCCTTACGAGAGAAGAATTCTTCACTCTGCTCTTGCCGACAGCGCGGACGTCAAAACGCTTTCCGAGGGCAAAGAACCTAACCGCTACGTTTCTATTATCCCGAACAACCTCACCGATCCCGACGATAAGGGAATAAGCGAAAGAAGATTTTCGGGAAATCAAAACGGAAACAACAGATACGGCTCGAACGACCGTAGCGGCAAATTCCGCAAAGGCGGAAGAGAAGATCGCGGCGGAAGAGGTTACGGAAACAGCAAAAGAGGAGGCTTTAACGGCGGCAGAAGAGATTCAAGAGATTTCGCTCCCCGTCAGCCCAGACCAAAAACAAGCGGTTTCGGAACATTTCTCGGCAACAGCTTTAAAGACGGAGACAAATAATAATAATCGGTCTGTCCGGTAATTTCCGACAGGCTTAACAAAGGCTGTCGCAAGTAAACAAAAACTTGCGGCGGCTTTTTTTCTTTTTGTTCTATGTCGAGAAACCGGGGAAATCGAAAAATCGAAAATCGAAAAATCGAAAAATCGGAAAACCGAAACTTCTCGCGGCAAAAATAACATCAATCTTAAAAAAGGGGGCTATATGTCGATTAACAGCTATTTTTGCGTAAAAAACGAAACCGAAAACGAGGTTATAATCGAGCGTTCGAGATTTATTTCTTACGCCAAAAAATGCGAGACCGAAGAGGAAGCCCGAGCTTTTTTGGAAGAAAAAAGAAAAGCTCACCCGTTCGCCACGCATAACTGTTACGCCTATGTTACCGAGCGTGGAAAAATCGCTCGATTTTCGGACGACGGCGAGCCGCAAGGCACGGCGGGGCAGCCTATTTTAGAAGTTATAAAAAACAAAAAACTTTTTGATACGATTGTCGTTGTAACGAGATATTTCGGCGGAATAAAGCTCGGCGCGGGGGGCTTAGTCAGGGCTTATTCCTCGGGCGCGAAAGAAGTCTTGGAAAAGGCGGGCGTAACCGAAAACATACTCTCCGCCATGTATTCGGTAAATATGTCGTACGATTTGTACACTCATTTTCAGAAATTCATAAGCAAAATAAAATGCTCGGTGATTTCGACCGATTTCGCCGATACGGTAAACGTTAAAATCGCCGTACCGAACGAAAACGACGATTTTATCGCCAAAATTACGGATCTCACAAACGGCAAAGCGGAAATCGAAAAAAACGGCGAAGAATTCGTCGTGTATTGATAAAAAAGTCGTGTTTTGAAAAATATGAAAACGATTACGGATATAAAACCACAGGTTAAAAACCCCACGAGATGCAATATTTATCTCGATAATTCATTTTATTGCGGACTCGAGCTTGAAACGGTTATGCGCCACAGGCTCAAAATCGGCGCGAGCGTTTCGCCCGAGGATTTGGACGAGATTCAGGCGGAATCTGAAACCATGCGAGCTTTGGACAAAGCTCTGAACTTTATTTCACGCTCGCAAAAGACGAAAAAACAGGTAGAAGACTATCTCGAAAGCAAAGGCTATCTCAAAAAGACGATAGAAGCCGTTTTAGATAAAATGTCTGCCTATAAGTTCGTAAACGACCAAAATTACGCTAAGGACTATGCGAAATCGGCAAGCAAAAACAAAGGCAAAAGGCTCATTTCGCTCGAACTTAAAAGAAAGGGCGTGAGCATTGACGATATGAGCGAAGCTTTAAACGATATAGACGACGAAACGGAAACCGAAGCCGCGACGAAAATAGCCGAAAAGTATCTTAAAAACAAAGAAAAAACAAGAGAAAACGCGGTTAAATGCTATAAATATCTTCTTTCCAAGGGGTTCGATTACGAAACGGCAAAGGAAGCCGCCGATAAAATAATTAAAGATGAAGACGATAATTTTTGATGAGATTTCTTCTACAAACGAATACTGTGAAACACATGATTTTGCCGAAGATACCGTGGTTATAGCAAAACGGCAGACCGGAGGAAAAGGCACGAAAGGCAGGAGCTTTTCCTCGCGCGAAGGAGGCGTTTATCTCTCGCTCGTGCGGCTTAACCCCTGCAAAACGGATAACGCGTTTTCGATAATGATCGCCTCGTGCATGGCGGTCGTTAAAACGCTTGAAAGTTACGGTGTTTCCCCTAAAATCAAATGGGCGAACGACGTTTACTTAAGCGGTAAAAAGATTTGCGGAATACTCATAAAAAATTCGTTCGAGGGCGAAAACGTTAAAAAATCGATAACGGGGATAGGCGTGAACGTTAATAACGATCTGCCCGAAGAGCTTAAAGATATTGCCGTGAATTTAAAATTTCTTGTCGGCGAAGTCGATACCGCGGAATTTGCGAAAAAACTTATCAAAAATCTTTACGGAAAATATACCATAGCGGAATATAAGTCGTATAATATGGTTTTAGGTAGGGAAATAACGGTTTTAAGCGGTGAAAAATCCTATAAAGCGGTTGCGAAAGACATTTCGGACGACGGAAACCTGATTCTGGAAAACGGCGAAAAACTTTCTTACGGTGAAATATCCGTGAGATTATAAACGGATTGCGATATTAAACATAATATTAAATACGAAACGGCTGTGAACTTTAATTGACGAAATTGTATAAAAATGATACAATTCAATAAACAAAATATTTTTATTTCCGTTCGGATAGATACAAATATAAAAATACATATCGTAAAGTAAAAGGAGAATATATTTTACAAAGGAAAAATTTATGAGATTAGCAGCAATAATTTTGAAATACGTTATAAACGCGCTTATGATTGCCGCTTGCATTATGGCTCTTGCCGGACTTGCTATAGGTCCCGTGTGGGAGTTTAAAGCGACGGTTTACTTCAACGAAGAACTTGCCGATAAACTTTCGGGTATAATATCAACCGGCAGTTCTTCGGGAAATACGGGAAAGCCCGTAAACAGCGATTCCGAAAACACTGAAAATAACGGAAATTCGGGTGAATCCATAAGCGGCGAAGAAATCTTCAGACAAGCTCTTAAAGAAATGGCGAAAGATAACGTTAAAGTTCCGGTTTCGCTCAGATTTGAAAACGACAGTTTTATCGGTACTCTTTTCAACAATAACGGGCAACCCGTGGACGATCTTATCGACAGTATGGTAGACGAGGCGTTCGGAGAAGAGTTCAAAGCCGAGGTCGAAAAGGTTAAAAAGAGCGCGACAAAGGTCGCAACCAAGGTTATGGTTAAGCAAGCCGTTCTGGATATCAAAAACAGTAACGCGCAGGCGGGCGAAATTTTCAAAGATAAAAGCGCGGACGAAATTCTTGCAGACGCGGGTATTTCGGAAGAAGAACTCGATAATAAAATCGAAACGGTTTACGATGTTTTAACCCAAGGCAAAACCGTTGAGGAAGCCGCGGAAAGCATTACCGATATTGTGAAAGATGTTTACGACAAGATAGGCGAAAGCGATTTCGGCAAACAGTACCCCGACGCGTTCAAAAATACCGAAGAAAACGTTGAGGAGATTAAAAAGGAAATTTCCAAAGTTCTGGTTGCTCTTTCGATGGTCGGAAGCGGCGAAATAGATTTGGAAGACTTCGGAAATACCGAAATTACGGACGAAATGCTTGCGGGGGGAATAAACAATACCGTCGATATAAGCGGCATTTTCGATAAAATTCTTCTCGACTCCATAAAAGGAATTTTAGGTAGCGGCGACAGCGCGCCGGACACCGCTCCCGAAGACGTTCCCGATTCCGCTCCGTACGACGACGGCGAACGTTTCGGAGGAATAGTTTTAAGCGGCGCGTTTACGACGGGCGGAGGAATTGCCGCTTTCGATATCGTTTCCGATTCCGCAGAATCAATCGAAGAAACGGAATCCGCAAAAGAGAGCGAAAAAACTTCGGATAATCCGGGCGAGGAAGAAGACGTTTACGAAGAGATCAAAACAATGATTAAAACAAAGTTAAAATCTCTTGTTTCGGACGAATATAAAGGCGTTGTTGTTGTAATAATGAGAGTTATTGCCGTTATGATTCTTATAAACGCGCTTGTGTGGTTATATCTTCTCGTTAAACTTATCGTGAATACAATCACCGGTAAGTTCGGAACGAATATAAAACCCGCAACTCTTCTCGGTTGGGAATCGGGTTTCAACCTCGTTATTTTGCCCACGATAGCGTTCAAACTTTTCACGACTGAAAACCCTCTGTCGTCGGCTTTGAATATTCCCGTAAGCGAAATCGCCAAAACCGTCGGTTTACGGTTCGCTTCGGGCGCGGTTTTCGGATTTTACGCGACGCTTGCTATAGTCGGATTGTGGATTGTAGGAAAAATTCTCAATTCCGTTTTCAAAGAAAATAAAGACAAATAAATCAAACAACAGAATTTAAACGACCAAATTCAAACGACAAAATTCAAACGCCGGGAGGAATTTTCCTCCCGGCGTTATTTGTGTTGTGTTATATTGTCTTGTTGAAATATCGCGTTAAGCTTATGGAAGCTTATATGAAAATTACATTAAGCTTCGATCTGTCCGTCTGTCCGTTGGTTGGCGGAAAATTAAGCTTCGGGGTTATCCGTCGGGTTTTCAGGGTTAACCGTGGGATTTTCGGGAACGATTTTCGCAACAAGCGTGAAGTCCACTTCGCCGATATAGCTCGTTATGGAAGAGATGACTGCTTCGTCCGTAAGGAGCGTAGCGTTTTCATAATTTTCGTCGGTAACGTAAATTTTGACGCCGAGATCGACCGAATAATCCTTTTCGGAAAGGATATTCGTAAACGTGTAAACGAGGTTGCCGTTGTTGTCGAGTTCTCTCTGAACGGTAACGGGGTTGTTGCAAACGACTTTGTAATAATCGGCTTCGCCCGTTTCATAGTTCTTCACGATCTTGAAATAACTCGTTGCGGAAACAATATTTCCTTTCGCGTCTACCGTGTAAGTAATCTTAACGCAAGGATCGTTTTCGTTATAGATAAAACCTTCGTATTCGCCCGCTTCGATACCGTCCGTATCGGAAGTTCCGATAACGCCTTCGAATTGCTTATATTCGTCGCCCGTAATGCGTTCGCGTTTGAAGTTAAGCTCGAACTCGCCGTTAATCGTTACGCCGGGGATTGTTATCTGACCTATGACGTTTCCGGAAGGTCCGGTGATGTCGCTCGAAGATTCTTCGACGGGAGTGAAGTTCTCGGCTTTGATTTTCGATTTGAGAAGATTACCTTTTCCGTCGAGGACGAAAGAGATCGTAAGACCTTTGAACGTTTCTACGATATTATTGATTTCCGCTTCGAAATCGGTATCTTCCGTGTTGTTGTCGTACTTATTGATAATCTGATAAAGGCTCAGCGTTTTGCAGTCCTTAATAAGGGCTTCGACGTCGAAATCTATCGTAACTCCGCTTTCCGAAGACTGACCCGCGTTTGCCGCCATTCTTAAAAGTGCGGCGATGCTGTCGAAAGTTTTATCTCCGAACATATTGTTTACGAAGTTTTCGAGCGGCTGAGTTGCGATCGTGTGGTTGAATACTTTGATTTTTTCGGGATTCAGAACGATTTCGTAACCTTCTTCGACCGTTTTGATATCCGCAATCGAAACTACGATATTATGTAAAGCAGTGTTAAGCTGAGAAACGGTCTGGTCGCTGCCGTCCGCCGTTCTGATACTGTCTAAAAGGCTCTTTATGAGAGCTGCGTAATCGACGCTTCCGCTTGTTCCCGCATCGGGGAGTTGACCCGCGGAAGACGAAATGGTTTCTTTGATGTATTCCATTATGCGAACGATTACCGCATTGTCCACTCTTACGTAAAACTGTTCTACTCCGTTTGTAACGACGAGAAGTTTAAGTTCGCTTTCGTCGTGTACGAGACGTACGGTCGATTCCACCGGCACAACCGTGGCGGTATCGTTTACTTTAATACTTCCTTCGCCTTCGACTTTTACCGAAAGAAGGTCTTTTGCGAGCTGCTGATTGTCGTCTTCGGTAAGCGCGCCTTCGCTCTTTCCGCCGAGGAGGGTTACGGTTTTTAACGTGTAAACGTTGTCGCCGATTGCAACGGTTACGTCGCCTGTGTTGGCGAAATTATAATATGTGGTGTCGACAAGCGAAACGAGCGCGTTTGCGTAAAATCTGTTATTGTCCGGGTCCTTGGTTACGCAACCGGTGTGAACGCAGAAGCCCGCAACAAATTCGTGTCCGAGTTTGGGAATCGTTACGATTTCACCCACTTGTTTGCCGCATTGTTTACATTTTGTGATTTGTTTGCCGTCCGTCGTGCAGGTAACGGGTAATATAACTTCGATTTCCGTTTCCGTATGTTGGCACGTGGCGGGGTTTGCAGACGAGCCGTTGCTTTCCGAGTTCTGTTCGCCGCACGACGTAAACATCGCAAGCGAGAGCGTCAGCGCAAGGCATAACAGCAATGAAACGATCTTTTTCATATTTTTTTCTCCTTTTGTCCGCTAAAAAGTGATTTTTTACATCTTTATATTTTTTTGCGGGCATTTTTCTTTTCGGCTTGATTATACCATAATTATTATACGCTGTCAATAGCAAATTGTAAACGATTGATAATAATTTATGATAATTAAAAAAAATAAGCGAAAGAGAAAATTCTTTCGCCATGTTGTGGTTTTTGTTGTTTAATTTTTTAAAAGTCGGTCTATAAGTCGATTAACAGAACGTTTTGAGGCTTAACAATCAAAAACAGACAAAGCGTATTCGCAAAGGGAATGGTCTTCTTCGCCCGTTCCGCCGCTTATGCCTAAGCCCCCTACGACTTTGCCGTTACGTTTAAGAGGAACGCCGCCACCGATAATCATAAGCTTTTCGTCGCTTTGAAGTCCGTAAAATGTTTCGCCCGGTTTAACGAGTGAAGAAAGCTCGATAGTACTCATTTTGAGCGCGGCGGCAGTGTACGCCTTTTTAACCGCGACGTTGAAACTGACTAAAAACGCCCCGTCCATAACGTGTACCGAAACGGGATTGCCTTGCTCGTTGCAAATGGCGATAACGGCTTTTTTGCCACGTCTTTCGGCTTCTTTTTCTATTTTTTCGGTCAAAGCCTTTGCCTCTTCCAGCGTTATTGCCGAACCTATCATTCTTTTTACCACGCTTTCGATAATTTTTTCCGTCGTAACGGTCGGATTTCCCGTCGGGTTGTCTGTCGAATTGTCTATCGGGTTGCTTATCGGATTGACTGCAGTCGAAACTGCCGCCGAGGTATTCGTTTGCACGCGCGTAAAGCTGTTTCCGTTTAAAGAATTCGCCTTTTTAACTTCCGCCGCGAACAGCTTGGAAAGAACGTTGAGATAACCTATCGCGCCCTTCGGCGAGCCGAATTTAAGGTCCGTCGCAACGAGTTCCCGCTCGGCTCTTCTTGCAATGGCTTTTGCTTTGTTAAACTTGGCGGCAAGCTCGTTAAGAGGTTTTTCTGAAGCTTCATTAAAACGTGAAAGCGCGGCTATAAGTTCGTTAAGTCGCATAATCTCGTTATCCGTAACGAAAAAATCCGCACTTCGGGGGGCTGCCGCGCCTTTGGAAATTTTCTCGATTACGGGAAGAATTTCCTTTAACTCGTCGGCAAAATTTTCGCCGCCCTCCGCCGTGACGCAAAGGTACGCTTCCGCGGAAAGTTCCTCTAAAGCTCCGATTGCCGAAAATCTCGGGTCGGATTTGGAAATTTTAAATTGTGAGGATAGGGTCGACTTTCCGTCGCCGCCTTTCCCGAAGCGAATATCGTCCATTTAACCGCCTATCTGTCCTTTAAGTCCGTAAGATTCCACAACCGCCAGAAGCTCGTTCATAAGCTCCTTGGACGGCGGCTCGATCCCCGTTAAGGAATAATCTCTGCCGAGCCCTTTATATTTGTCCGTTCCTATCCTGTGATAGGGAAGTATGTGCATTTCCGTTACGCCTTTGAGCGAGCTTGCGAATTTCGCGATTTCGCCTATCTCTTCTTTCGTTGCGTTGAAAGTGGGGATAACGGGCGTTCTCACGATAAGCCGCGTTCCCGCGTTGGTTATCTTAACGGCGTTTTCGAGAATCCTCTCGTTTGGCTGAGAGGTAAATTCCTTATGTTTCGCGCTGTTTATATGCTTGATATCCATAAGGTAGAGGTCGAGATAGGGGAGATAACGGGAAATAACCGAAAAATCGGCGAAACCCGTGGATTCCATAGCCGTGTTTATGCCCCTTTCCTTAGCGGCTTTTAGAAGCGCGACGGCAAAATCGGGTTGGGTTAACGATTCTCCGCCCGAAAGGGTAAGCCCCCCGCCGGAACGCCTGTAATATATTCTGTCTCTTTCGATAATATCGATAATTTCGCCGACGGTAACGTCCTGTCCTACGATTTTTTCCTTGCCGCCGAGCGTCATCTTCTCGATTTCGTAATGCTGACCCTCGGGGTTACAGCACCACTTGCAGCGGAGCGGACAGCCTTTTAAAAAGACGATAGTCCTTATTCCCCCGCCGTCGTGAATGGAATAACGCTGAATATCGAATATTCTGCCTTTAACGTCGAGTTCGTCCATAATTTATCAGAAACTCCCTTGTTCCGTACGGTTGATAATGTCTTCCTGCAAGGAGCGGGAAAGAGTTGTGAAGAGAGCGGAGTACCCCGCAACCCTTACGACGAGTCCTGTGTAATTTTCGGGGTGTTTCTGCGCGTCGCGAAGGGTCTCGCGGCTTACGACGTTGAATTGCATATGGCTGCCCTTTCTGTCGAAATAGCCCTGAATGAGCGCGACGAAGTTCTCAAGCCCGTTTACGCCCGCAAGCGCGGTCGGGTGGAATTTCATATTGTAAAGCGTGCCGTTCGAAGCGATGAAATGATCGAGCGTGGAAACGGAGTTGCAAGCCGCGGTCGGTCCGTGGCTGTCTCTTCCCGCCGCAGGCGAAACGCCGTCCGCAACGGGGGTGTAGGCAAGTCTGCCGTCCGGGGTTGCGCCCGTCTGCGCGCCGAGCGGAACGTTCGCCGAAACGGGATAAAGCCCCGCCTGGAATTTTCCGCCGCGCGGATTAGAATATTTTTCAAGCTCTTTGGTGTAAATATAAGCTATTTTGCGGGCGAATTCGTCCACTTCCTTAACGTCGTTGCCGTATTTCGGAAGGGCTTCTATATCCTTTAAAAGCTTGTCGTATTCGGCTTTGTCTTCTTCGGAACAGGGATTTTTCTTTACGGCGTTGAACACCGAAGTTATATCCTCTTCCGAAAGTTTTTTGCCCTCGGCGGCAAGCTTTTGACAAACCGTAACGGTGAGTTTTTCGGCGGTTCTGTCGTCGAGATCTTTGCCGTAATTATGTTCGAGAGCTTCTTTTATGAACGCGAGCGAATATTTACCTTCTTCGAAAACAAGGGTTTTAACCGCCCATAAAGAGTCCGCCATATTGGCTATGCCGAAGCCTTGCGGACCTGTGAAGTTGTAAACCGCGCCGCCTTCCTGAACGCTCTTGCCTTTCTTCACACAATCGTCTATCATACACGAAAGGAAAGGAAGAGGACATCTTTCGGCGTGCGCGACGTCGATGGCGTTATCCGCGTTTACAAGCAGCGATACCATATAATCGGACTGAGCCTTGTATGCGTCGTAAAATTCCTCGAAAGTCTCCATTTCGGAAACGTCGCCCGTTTCGACGCCTACTTTTTCGCCGTCCTCGACGCCGTTTTTGAACACCATTTCGAGCGGGCGGCACATATTGAAGAACGCAGCGTCGTGCCAGCCGTCCGTTTTGCCGCTTTTCTGCGGTTCGACGCAGCCGATGATGTTGTAATCTCTCGCGTCCTCTAATGTAAGACCTCTCGACATAAGCGCGGGGATAATTACTTCGTCGTTATAGTAAGCGGGGAAACCTATTCCCGTGCGGGTAAGTTCCGCGGCTCTTATCAAAAAAGCGTGCGGCGAACCGTTCCATACTCTCACAGAGAATGAGGGTTGCGGCAAAAATACGTGTTCCGTCGCCGTAATCGTCATAAACGAAAGGTCGTTGGTCACGTCCTCGCCGTAAGAATTCTGTCCGCCTGCGATAAGGTTCTGGAAAAGACTGTAACCCGCAAAGCCTTCGGCGGAAACCGCGTCTCTGCATTTGTTGAGGTCGTTGAGTTTGACCCAGATACAGTCGATATATTCCTGAGCCTGTTCTCTCGTCATCCCGCCGTCGAGCGATTTTTTGTAGAGGGGGTACATATACTGGTCGAATCTTCCCGGGGATATGGAGTGTCCGCTCGATTCGGTCTGCAAAAGCATCTGAACGAACCAGAAACTCTGGCACGCCTCGTAGAAGTTTCTTGCGCCGAACTCGGGAACTCTGTCGCAGTTCTCGGAAATTTTAAGGAGCTCTTCGCGCCTTTTCGCGTTTGTCTCCTTGCCCGCCATATCTTTTGCCAGGCGGGAATATCTTTTCGCGTAACGGATAACGGCTCTTAAGGAAATGAGCATAGCCTCTAAAAGGGCGCGCTTTTTGCAGTAATTTCCGTCCGAAACTTTCATAGAAGAAAGTTCGTCTTCGATTTCCTTTATGTATTCGGTGTAACCGTAAGTTATTATTTTACCGTAGTTCACCGTAACGTGACCTATTCCGTTATAGAAATAGTTGCCCGGGGTGAACATATTATGCTTCATAGCAACGAGCGTTTCTTTCGACATATAGGATGTCGCGAGGTCGCTCGTGGTTTTGCCTTTCCAGTACTTATAAACCTCGTGAAGAGTTTTCTTTGTCTCTTCGGAAATATAGAACGGGTCGGCGGTACGGGTCGCAACCGTGTCGAACTCCGCCTCTAACCATTCGAACGAAAATTCGGGGAAAACCTGACAGCTTCTCGGGCGGAGCGTTGCCGAACCGACGATAAGTTCGTCTTCCCTGATGATTATCGGGATATTGTCGAGAATATGCTCGAAGGCTTTGGCTCTTCTCGTTATGATAGGCTCGTTTTCCGTCGCTTTATACGATTCCGTCAAAAGCACGGCTCTGTCCGCTTCTATCTGCGGAGGGAGCAGGAAAAGATCCTTTTTGAGCTTGTCTATTCTCGGTGACTTTTCAATTTTTTTAACGTAAAAATCCGCCATAATTTTCTCCCGCGCGGACGATTTCCGTCCGCCTGATTTTTCGCGAAAACAAAAAAAGTCTCCGCTTTACCTTTTACATTATAATATAATACCCCCCGGCTTGTCAATGGTTTTTTTGTTTTTTGTTGTTTTTTGTTTTTAATTTTTTCCCGTTTTCACACAAACAATAGAGTTAAATATGCCGATTTTATTAAAAAATGAATAAAAACTCCCGAAAATCACGTTTAAATGAAATTTTGGCGATTAAGCCGATTTGATAACAAAACCACACAATATCAAGAAAAACAACAGAGATTCTTTCCGTTCTCCGTTTCGGAGAGTGGCTTTTTTGAATATTCTGTGTACAAAAGAATACCGTCTCCGATAAATATACGCCGTCTGCCTCGGGAAGACAGGCGAAACGCTTGAAAAATTTTCCGGGATTTATTATACTTTTAACATAGTTAAAGCAAGGCGCGTGCCGTTTGATGTTTCGGCTGGCGCGGACAACGGAGGACGGAAATGGTAGCTTGCATAGTTTGCGACGTTTTAGGCGAAAAAAACAACGGAACTACCCTCGCCGCCAACAACCTTATCGATTATTTAAGGTCTCAGGGGCATGAAGTGAGGGTTGTTTGTTGCGACAAAGATAAGAGCAACAGAGAAAACTATTATGTCACACCTACGCTCAATTTAGGAAAATTATGCAATAAAATCGTCGAAATGAACGGCGTTACCCTCGCAAAAGCGGACGAAGACGTTATAAGACACGCTATAGAGGGTTCGGATGTGGTGCATCTTCTCATTCCGTTCGCCCTTTCGAGAATGGCGATAAAAATCGCGAAAGAACTCAACAAGCCCATCACGGCGAGTTTTCATTGTCAGGCGGAAAACATTACGGCGCACGTCTTTTTGATGAACGTGGGGTTTGCGAATACTCTCGTTTACAAAAATTTCTATAAGCACGTCTATAAATATTGCGATATTATCCATTATCCGACGAGCTTTATCCGCGATACCTTCGAAAAAGAAACGCATAAAACCAACTCCGTCGTTATTTCCAACGGCGTGAACGCGCAGTTTTTCAAGGACGTTCAGCCGAAGAAAACGAGCGATAAATACACGATTATCTGTACGGGCAGATACAGCAAGGAAAAGGCTCAGCATTTGCTTATAAGAGCCGTTGCGGGGAGCAAGTATAAAGATAATATCAAGCTTGTTTTCGCGGGCGCGGGTCCTTACGAAAACAAACTGAAAAAGCTTGCCGAAAAGCTCGGGGTGGATGCCGACTTCAAGTTTTTCTCGAGAGACGAACTTCTGCCCGTTCTTCACGGCGCGGATCTTTACGTTCACACCGCGACTATCGAAATCGAAGCCATCGCTTGCTTAGAGGCTATCGTCAGCGGACTTGTTCCCGTTATCAACGATTCGCCGCGAAGCGCGACCAAGGCTTTCGCCCTGGACGAAAATAATCTTTTCAAACTCAATTCTTCGGACAGTTTAAGGGAAAAAATCGAATTCTGGTACGAACACCCCGAACTCATCGATGAGTATAAATCGCGCTATAAGTCGATTATCGGCAGTTTTGACCAGGCTGAATGTATGAGACGAATGGAACGGATGTTGCTTTCCGCAATCGAAAAAAAGAAGAATGAACAAAAAGGTGATTTATTACAAGGACGAAATTAACGACGATTTCGCCGGGAATAACATAAAAACCAAAGACTTGCCCGAAAATTACGTGTATCTCAAGAAAAATCCGCTATGGCGTGCGGGCGCGTTCGTGTTGTATTACATAATCGCTTTTCCGATCGTCACGGTGTATAATAAATTTCTGCACGGCGAACGGATAAAAAACAGGCGGGTTTTAAGGGGGTTTAAGAAGAAAGGGTACTATCTTTACGGCAATCACACGATGATGGCGGCGGACGCTTTCACTCCCGCGCGCGTTACTTTTCCCAAAAAAGCGAATATAATCGTCAGTCCGGACGCGGTGTCTATCCCCGTCGTTTCCCTGCTTGTGGAAATGCTCGGCGGCGTTCCGATAGCTACGAATCTTCGGGGAATGAAGAAATTTACGACGGCTATGAACGAATATTCCGAGCGGCAAAAAGTCATAATGATTTATCCCGAAGCGCATATCTGGCCTTATTACACGGGTATCCGTCCGTTTAAAGACGTTTCTTTCAAATACCCCGCAAAGGACGGCAGACCCGTTTTTTGTTTCACGCGCGTTTTCAAAAAACGTAAATTATCACGCAAACCCAAAGTTACGGTGTACATCGACGGTCCGTTTTTTCCTAAAGAAGGCAATTCGGTTAAGGAAAATCAGAAGTATTTAAGAGACTGCGTTTATGACGCTATGCTCAATCGTTCGGCGCTCAACGAAACGGAATACGTTCGCTATGTCAGGCAAGATTAAGAGCGGCTTAATAATATATCTAAACTTATAAAAATCCGAGAGGTAAAAAGCGAAAACGACAACTTCCCGGATTTTTGCTTTCGGAAGAAAAAACATTTTCAAAAACTTGCGTTAATACGGAAAATGGTATATAATAACTTTATAAAAAGGTTAAAGAACATAAAAAGGTTAAACTTAAAGAGGTAACAAAAATGCTCGATATAAAACTTATCACCGAAAACCCCGAACTCGTTAAGGAAAGACTTGCGAAAAAAGGTTGCATAGTCGATTTTGCCGAGATTTTAAAGCTCGACGCGGACAGAAAAAAGCTTATGAGCGAAATCGAAGCTTTAAAAGCCGAGAGAAATAAAGTTTCGGCTGAAATTCCCAAGTATAAAAAAGAAGGCAAACCCGTTGAAGAGATTTTCGCCCGTATGAGAAAAATCGGCGACGAAATTTCCGAGGGCGACACTAAAATCAACGCTTACCAACAGGAAATTACGGACTTCATCGCGAAGCTCCCCAATATGCCGGACGACGACCTTCTCCCCGGCGAAAAAGAAAATAACAAGGTTCTGAAAGTTTTCGGCGAAAAGCCCGAATTCGATTTTAAACCAAAGAACCACGTCGATCTTTGCACCAACCTCGGGATAATCGATTACGAAAGAGGAGTTAAGCTTTCCGGTAACGGTTACTGGATTTACAGAGGCGACGGCGCAAGGCTCGAATGGGCGCTTTTAAACTATTTCGTCGCAACGCACCTTAAAGACGGCTACGAAATGATTCTTCCCCCGCATATGCTCGGATATAACTGCGGTTACGGCGCGGGACAGTTCCCCAAGTTCACCGACGAGGTTTACTGGGTGGACAGCGAGGACGGCGAGAAGAAAAAGGCTAAATTTATGCTTCCCACCGCGGAAACCGCGCTCGTTAATATGTATTCGGGCGAAATTATCGACGAGGACAAGCTCCCGATGAAATTCTTCGCCTACACGCCCTGCTATCGTAAGGAAGCGGGTACTTACAGAGCCGAAGAACGCGGAATGATAAGAGGTCACCAGTTCAACAAGGTCGAAATGGTTCAGTACGCTCACCCCGATAAGTCCAAAGAAGCTTTCGAAGAACTCGTGAACAAGGCGTGCGCGCTTATGGAAGGCTTAGGTCTTCATTTCAGACTTTCCAAGCTTGCCGCGGGCGACTGCTCGGCTTCTATGGCGAGAACTTACGATATCGAAGTGTGGATTCCGTCTATGGGAATTTACAAAGAGGTTTCATCCGTTTCCAACGCCAACGATTATCAGGCGAGAAGAAACAACACAAGATTCAGAGACAAGGAAACGGGCAAAACGAGATTTGTTCACACTCTCAACGGTTCGGGCTTGGCTACTTCCAGAGTTTTCCCCGCGCTTATCGAGCAGATGCAGCTTCCCGACGGTTCTATCCGTATTCCCGACGTACTCGTTCCGTTTATGGGTGGGCAGACCAAGATCGAACGCCGTTAATTGCGGGCGGATATCGGTTTGTTTTGTGATTGCGGCTAACGCAACTGAAAAGCGACTGAAAAAGAAATTTTATCAATATATAATAATACGGCGGATTTCCGATTGCGGAAATCCGCCGTTTATGTTATACTAAAAAAGCAATAGAGGCGAAACTGTGCGGTCGAATACTTCCACCCGATTGTCAAAGGGCAAAACGGGAAAGGAGGTGGTCGTATGGAATATGTTTTTTCTTTAATTTTTATGCTTTTATTCTATTACATAGTAAAAGAATTAAACAAAAAGAAATAACCGCCTCCCTTCAACTGAGCGGTTATTTCTTAACACTCTAAAGGTTCGTCCGTAACGGAATCGCCTCTGTTGTCTATATTATACTATGCAAAATTCGCTTTGTCAAGGCGTTTCAAATAAAAAAGGAGTAAAAAATATGAACGATAACGAAAAAGAAATCTTAAACGAAGAAGAAGAGGAAAACATCGTAACCCTTTCCACCCCCGACGGCGAAGAAGTCGATTTTACCGAAATCGCGGACGTGGAGTTCGAAGGCAATGTTTACGTTATTATGCAACCGGTGGAGCTTTTCGAGGGTATGGAAGAGGACGAAGCTCTCGTTTTCTCGGTTACGGACGTCGGCGAAGAGGATTCGAGACTGGACGTTGTTACCGACGAGCGCATTATCGAGGGCGTTTTTGCCGAATATAACAAGCTTTTCGAGGAGCAGGATAAAAACTGAAAAAATTTGTCTGAAATTTTTTTGAAAAACAGTTGACAAATATTTTCTGCAATGATAGAATGTTCACGATGAATCTTTAAAGGCGATACAGAGATATCGGCAAGATCGGTGATTTTATTACTATGCGTTTATAACGCCTTGCCGTACGGGTAAGGCGTTTTTTTAAGCCAAACGATAGTCTGAAATGCCCGAAAGATTTTTCAGAAAGGATTTTTTCAAAAGGAGAAATGTTATGAAACTCGTTTATGGCATCAAAGACAGACCTTCGTTCGGCAAGAACTTAGTGTTCGCGTTCCAGCAGATGATAGCGATTATGGCGGCAACGTTGCTTGTTCCCATTCTCGTATCCGGCGCAGGACTTAAATGCGATCCCGCAGCCGCACTTTTCGGCGCAGGCGCAGGCACTATCGTGTACCTTCTTTTCACCAGATTTAAAAGCCCGGTATTTCTCGGTTCTTCGTTCACCTTCCTCGGCGCGCTTTGCACCGCGGCGACTCAGAACTACGGCTACTGGGGTCTGATAATCGGCGTAGCCTTCGCGGGACTTGTTTACGTGGTTATCGCTCTTATAATCAAACTCGTAGGATCGGGCTGGATCAAAAAGCTTCTTCCTCACGTAATAATCGGACCTATCCTTGCAATCATCGGTCTTTCCCTTTCGGGAACTGCAGGCAAGTGGATGATGTCCAACGGCGGACAGACGCAGATCGGTTTTATAACCGATATGGCAGGAAAAGTTGTCGGCAAAAATATGGCTGACAATTATGACCTTTGGTTTATCCTTGTAGGTCTCGTAACTTTTGTTGCGATTGTTCTCGCTTCGGTTAAGGGAGGCAAAGGTGTAAGACTTATTCCGTTTATCGTAGGTATCGGCGCGGGTCTTGTGTTTGCAATCCTTCTTACCTGCATCGGTCTTGCAACGGGATACAAAGCAATGCAGATCGTTGACTTCACTCCTATTAAAGACTGTTTCTCTCCTATAAGATTCCAGAGTTTCTTCGATTATCCGAAATTTACGTTTATCGAAGCTATAAAGCAGGGTGCTACCGCCGAGCTTGACGGCGCGGCAATCGGAAACCTTGCGGTTCTCTTCGTTCCTATCGCGGTTGTCGAGCTTGCTCAGCACATCTCCGACCATGAAAACCTTTCCAGTATCGTTGAAAAAGACCTTCTTGAAAATCCCGGTCTTCATAACACGCTTCTCGGCGACGGTATCGGCTCGGCTGTAGGCGCGTTCTTCGGCGGCTGCGCTAACACCACTTACGGCGAATCGATAAGCTGCGTAGCTCTTTCCAAAAACGCTTCCACTTACACGATTTTGACGACGGCTGTAATGTGCATGCTTGTTTCGTTCGTATCTCCGTTCGTTGCCGTTATCAATATGGTTCCCAAGTGCGTAATGGGCGGCGCGTGCATAGCGATGTACGGTTTCATCTCGGTAAGCGGACTTCAGATGCTTAAAGACGTTGACCTTTCCGACCACAGAAACCTTTACCCTGTCGCTGCGATACTCGTTATCGGTATCGGCGGAGTAACGCTTAACTTCGGAACAAACGGCCTTACCGGTGAACCTCTTATTCAAATTACCGCCCTCGCTCTCGCTATGGCTGTAGGTATAATAGTAAACTACATCACTCACAGCGGCAAAGATAACGAGACGGACGTTGAAGAAGAAAAGCCCGACTCGGTAGTTACGGACTAAAAAAATGAAAAACATCCGCCGCGGGAGAACAAAGTTCGCCCGCGGCGGTTTTTTCAACGGACGACGGTTTAAAAAATCGCCTGTCCGACGAAATTGTAAAGAACCGAAAATTTTAGCTTAAACCCTTGAAAAATCACGGGTAAAGTGGTATAATTAAAAAAATGCTTAAGAGGTAATATTATGCAGGATTATATGAAAAACGTCACGCTTATGGATCACCCGCTTATCGCGCACAAAATAACGCACCTTTGCGACGTTACGACCAACACAAAGGAGTTCCGCGAAATCGTTTCGGAAATCGCAATGCTTATGGGTTACGAGGCTTTCAGAGATCTTCCCACGCAGGACGTGGAAATTCAGGCTCCGCTTTCCAGATTCAAATCGCCCGTTATCACCGAACCTATCGCGATAGTTCCCATTTTGAGAGCAGGGCTTGGAATGGTGGACGGTCTCACCGCGCTTTTCCCCACCGCTAAAATCGGTCATATCGGTTTGTATCGCGACGAGGAAACGCTTGAACCGCACGAATATTACTGCAAACTTCCCAAAGATTGTATCGACGGAACGTGTATCGTCGTAGATCCCGCGCTTGCAACCGGCGGATCTGCGAAAGCCGCTATCGATTTCATTAAGGAAAGAGGATATAAAAAGATTAAGCTTTTGTCGCTTATAGCCGCTCCCGAGGGCATTAAAAAAGTCGCGACCGCTCATCCGGACGTACAGATATACGTCGCGCATTATGCAGACGCGCCTTTAAACGAACACGGTTATATCGTCACCGCTTTCGGCGACGCGGGCGACAGAATTTTCGGCACGAAATAATATTCGGATTGAACGGAAATTCTGCAACGAGTCGACGAAGCCGTTAAATTTCGTCCTCGGTCAGAACGGTGAAACCTTCCGCAAGGAGCATTTCGGCGGTAAGTCCGTTGCCCGGCTTCTTTCCGCCCGAAAAAGTGCCGTCGTAAATAACGCCTTTTCCGCAGGACGGGCTGTTCGCTTTAAGCACGCAGTAATCGACGTTGTTTTCTTTCGCAACGCGAACGGCAATCTTCGCGCCCCTCGTGTATTCTTCGGTAACGTCCGTTCCGACGTCGGAAATTATTTTGTCTCCGACCCTTTCGGCGGGATGGCGAGGAGTGGGGAGTCCGCCGAGCTGTTCGGGGCAGACGGGAATTAAAACGTTGTCTTTGCCGAGCTTAGCGAGCTTTTCGTTGTAACAACTATCGCCTTTATAACGGCACGCGTTGCCGTAAAGGCACGCGCTTACAAGAATTTTTTTCATTGTCTTATCCTCTTCGGTTTTATTTGGTTTTGGCAGGTTTTACCCGGTCAGGCTTTATAACTGAATTAACCGAGAACAGTTTACCACAATTCCGGAGAAAAGGCAACGATTATAATAACGAATCAAACGGGTTTGAACGTTGTTGTTTGCGGCTTTAAAACCCGAAAAAAGAGAGGAAATATTATGAAGGAATACAAAAACGTACACATTTTGGATCATCCGCTTATTCGTCATAAATTGGCGATTATAAGAGACAAAAACACGTCCACGAAGCAGTTCAGAGAGGTTATCGGCGAAATAGCTACTCTTATGGCGTTCGAGGCGTTCAAGGAAGTTCCCACGCAGAAAGTTATGGTCGAAACTCCGCTCGAAACAGTCGAACAGACCGTTGTAAAGGAAAATTCCATAGCCGTAGTTCCCATTTTAAGAGCAGGTCTCGGCATGGTGGACGGAATTCTTTCCCTTTTCCCCGCCGCAAAGGTCGGACATATCGGAATGTATCGTAACGAGGAAACTCTCGAGCCGCAGGAATATTACTGCAAACTTCCCGTCGGAATCGACGAAAAAGTCGTTATGCTTGTAGATCCGATGCTTGCCACCGGCGGAAGCGCGTGCGACGCGATTGCTCTTTTGAAAAAACGCGGTTGCAAGCATATCAAATTCCTTGCGATAATAGGCGCTCCCGAGGGTGTAGAAAAGGTTCATGAGGTTCATCCCGACGTCGATATTTACGTTTCCACGCTTGATAGATGTCTTAACGAAAACGGATATATTCTTCCCGGTCTCGGCGACGCGGGTGACAGAATTTTCGGCACGAAATAATTTATATAAGCTTTGATAATTTTAAATTTATCGTTGCCGCCCGCGGTTTCCAAAAAACCGCGGGCGGTTTAAATTTTATTTTTAATATAAGATTAAAGGATAAAAGTGGGGCTATAAGTCGATTAGCGGTGTTTTTTGTGTTTCATTGCGTTGGTTTTGCAAAAAATACGATTTTAAATCGGAATTAAGGAATTATTTTTTGTTGACAAGAATAACATTAAATGGTATAATACTACGGTATAATGAATTAAATATGCTGCTGTGGCGAAACAGGCAGACGCAAGGGACTTAAAATCCCTCGGAGTAAAATCCGTATCGGTTCAAATCCGATCAGCAGCACCACAAAAACGACGGAAAATTTCCGTCGTTTTTTTTCTACGTCAAGCAACCGTATCGGTGACGCGATTGCGGCAGAGCCGAACAATCGCTATTCCGTCGCTCCGCTCCTTACAAATCCGGCCAGCAGCACCAACAAAAAGACGAGCAGACCGCTCGTCTTTTTTGCGCTACAAACAGCATATAAAGGGCTCCCGAAAACGAAAGCGTTTTCGGGAAGAGGAGAAGCAAGTCGTAAGGTGAAGCCGTTTTTTTAAAACGGCGCACAAAGAGGCTTAGCTTCGACGAGGTGACGCGATTGCGGACTTTTGTTTTTAGAAAAATATGAGTTTACGTGTCCGAACAATCGCTATTCCGTCGCTTCGCTCCTTACAAATCCGATCAGTAGCACAAACAAAAAGACGAGCAGACCGCTCGTCTTTTTTGTGCTACGAAGATCAGCAGCACCACAGATAACGTAAATTGAACCGATAAGGTTTGATTTGCGTTATTTTTTTATCGTTAAATTATATAAGCGTAGCGATACCGGCTACTTTTTGCGGTAGTGGTTCGGAGAGTTGCCTGTTATAGATTTGAAGGTCTTGAAAAAATGAGGGTAGTCGGGCATGCCGACTTTTTCGGCGATTTGCTGAATCGGTAAGTCGGTAGTCTTAATCAGGTATTTCGCCTCCATGATTTTCTTCTGAACGATGTACGCTTTCGGCGCAATGCCTTTTGCGTTTTTTATAATTGTGTAAAGTTGTTTCTGCGACAGATAAAAATGCGAGCAGAGCGACTGTATGCTTATGTCTTCCGACAGGTGTTCCTGCAAATAATCGTCGAATATGTCGATAAAGTTGTTCTGACTGATAAGTATGATTTTTTGAGACAATGCATACTCGAACAGAGCGTAAATAAGCGTTTCTATCGCGTTGAACTTTTCTTCCGTGAAATACGGAATATCTTTGAACGTTCTCATCATCTCGTCGTACGGCGCGCCCGTTTCGTTGCAATATTCGCTTATTCTCTTTTCGATTTTCCCTTCGTCTTCTTTAGTTTTAAACGGCCCTACGATAACGAAGCCGTAAGTCTTATTGTTATGCGAAAGCCTGAAAGACAGTTCCGTAAGTCCGAAATGACAGTTGTATTTCAGAGACTGTTTATTGTTGTTTAAACACGTCATAAACGAATTCGAATCGGACTCGTCGCATTTTTCTCTGAGATGTTGCTTTATGAGCGCGCAGAACGGCGAACCCGGCGAAGTGCATGCGCACGTTCCTTGAAACTCCTCGTTGTAGAACGTTATGGAAGCGTTTACCAACAATCTCAGTTGTGAAAAAAGTTTTGCGAAACACTCGAAATCAAAAGTTACCATATTCACATTGTAACATAAAAAATCGGACATGTCAATGTCGGAATATTTTTTTTAGTTCATTTCCCGCGAAAGGTATAAAAAGACAATAAAATTATCTGTTTTGTCAATGTACAAAAAAAATTGCGGGTGTTATAATTAACTAAAGAATTTTTTATAGTTCAAATCTTACTTGGATAATTTTTATGGAGACAGACAGAATAAACGAATATAAAAATTTCGGGGCTATGGTATGTTGCGCGAGCAACGGGGTAATGAAGCCCGAAAAAGTGAAAGAGCTTATAGATTTACTTTCCGTTATGGGGTATAATCTCCTCGAATTATGTATCGACGATATATATAAAATCGACGGCGAACCATATTTCGGGTATTTACGCGGCGGGTATACCAAAGAGGAAGTGCGCGAAATGGATGAATACGCGAAAAGTAAAGGAATCGAACTCGTTCCTTGTATTCAGGTTCTGGCGCATCTCGTAAACCTCGTCAAAATTCCCGAATACTCCGATATTACGGATATAGACGACATCTTGCTTATAGACGAACCGAAGACTTATCGGCTTATAGATAAAATGATAAAGTTCGTAAGCGATAATTTTTCGTCGAAAAAAATCAATCTCTGTTTTGACGAGGCTCATCATGTCGGGTTGGGCAAATATCTCGACAAACACGGTTATAAAGACAGATACGAACTCCTTTTAAAGCACTTGAATAAAGTTTGCGAAATGGTTGACGGTTACGGATTGGAGCCGCATATATGGAGCGATATGTTTTTCCGTCTTGCAAATAAGGGCGATTACGTGGGCAAAGGTGTGGTTATACCCGAAAACGTGATGAAAAAAATTCCCGAAAACCTCGGGCTTTGTTATTGGGATTATTACAGCGAAGACGAGGAGACATACGACGAAATGTTTCGTGCGCACGAAGCGTTTAAAAGGGAGTTGTGGTTTGCCGGCGGTGCATGGTGCTGGAGCGGTTTCGCCCCGCAAAACAGAATGTCTCTTTGCCGCTCGAAAGCGGCTATGAAACAAGTCGGAAAGCACGGAATAAAAAACGTGCTTATAACGATGTGGGGAGACAACGGGCGCGATTGCTCGTGTTTTTCCGTTTTGCCGACGCTTTACGCCGTAAGGCAGTATGCCATCGGAAATTATGATGAGGAAAGCATAAAAGCAAGCTTCGAAGAACTTTTCGGGGTGAGTTTCGATGATTTTATGACGCTCGATATCCCGAATAAAAACAGATCTAATCCGAATCTCGAAAAACTTGACAATTCCTGCAAGGCAATGCTTTATAACGATTGTTTTTTGGGTCTTAGGGACTATTATTTCGAAAAAATCGATCCTGTTCCGTACATAGAGTATGCTGAAACGCTCGAACAGACGGGTAAAAGAATGGGTAAATACAAGTATCTTTTCGACAATCTTGCCGCCCTTTGCAGAGTTCTTGACATAAAAGCGGGTATCGGCATAAAGACGAGGAATGCATATAAAAGCGGAGACAAAGAACTTCTGAAAAGCTTGGTCGGCGACTATAGGGAAGCTGCCGACAGACTCGGGGTTTTCCGCGACACGCTGAGAAAAGTGTGGATGAACGACAATAAGCCTTACGGCTGGGATATACAGGAGATAAGGCTCGGCGGACTGAAAGCGCGGCTTTACGATTGCGCTCAGAGGATAGAAGAATATCTGAGCGGAGAAACGAAAAACATTCCCGAACTCGAAGAGACGTTGCTTCCTTACGGAAACTGGAACTCGGGCTATAATTTATATCGCGGATTTATTTCCGTAAGCGAATTGTGATAAGGAGGGCTGAATGGATAATACCGTTACCGAAAACGAGAAGCCGGGCAGGCGAAAAGAGATGAATAAAATAAAAATGTCGAGAAACGTTTTTATGTTTGCGTTTCTGGCGTTGCCCGTGCTTAACTTTCTCGTATTTTATCTCTATGTAAATCTGGACTCGTTTCTTATGGCGTTTCAAAGACCTAAGTACAACGGTACGGCTAACGCCGTGAGATTCAGTCTTGCAAACTTCGAAACGATTATAAACAACTTCGGTTTAGCCGGCGGAAAGGTAATGCTCGAGGCGCTCAGGAACACGCTTATGTATTACTTTGCGGGAATGCTTATAGGGCTTCCGATTTCCGTTTTGATGTGCTATTTTATCTACAAGAAAATCGCATGTTATAAGGCGTTCAGAATAATAATTTATCTGCCGAACATCTTGTCGGCTACCGCTCTTGCGGTTTTGTTTCGTTATGCGGTCGGCACGGGCGGCCCCGTTCATGCGATAGTGAAGGGGTGCGGAGGAGAATTTATCTATCCGTTCACCGACGCTTCGAAAGCAAACGGAATGCTGTTGTTTTACGCTTTATCGTTCGGTTTCGGCGGAAACCTTATAATAATCGGCGGAGCGATGAACGGCCTCGATCCCAAAATGCTCGAAGCTGCGGAAATAGACGGTTGCAACTGGATAAAGGAGCTTTACTATATAATTATACCGTCCGTATGGCCGACGGTTGCGACGATAGTCGTGTTAAGCACAGCGTCCTTCCTCGGGGCGACAGGTCCCGTACTTTTGTTTACCAAAGGGTCTTTCGGAACTATGACCTTATCGTATTATATTTACGCGCTCGTAAGCGGCATAGGCGGAAATCAGGACTTATTTCTCGCGTCGGCGATAGGATTTCTGATGACCGTCGTGTCTTTCCCGATAGCCCTTACCGTTAAAAAATTTATATACGGAAAGGAGGATTACTGATGACGACGTTAAAAGCGGCGCGCCGAAAAAAACGCTCGCCGAGTGAAAAAATAGTGTTTTCAATCGCGTTTTTGCTATTCGCGATATATGCCGCTTATATTTTGTTTTTCTTCGTGTTCGGAACTCTTATCGCCATAAAACTCGATATGGACGCATTCACTATGGACAGAATTAAAACGAGATTGTTTTCGTTTCCCGAACATCCGAACTGGAAAAACTTTATTCTCGCGTTCGGCGAACTCGGAATGATAGACAACAAAAGCACGTTTTTATCCATAACCTGGAACTCTGTATGGAGAACGACGTGTTACGCGTTCTTATCTATCGCGGCAAGCACGATGGTGTGCTACGTTCTGGTATTTTATCGTACGAAACTCTCGAAAGTGATATATAATATCGGTTTATTCGTTGCGATACTACCCCTTTACGGCTCGTCGGGTTCGATGTACAGGCTCTTGCAGAACATACATCTTATCAACAATCCGCTTATAATGATAGTTGATTTTTCGCTGTTCGGCGGCTACTTTTTCTATGCTTACGCGTTGTTTAAAACAATGTCGTGGAGTTATGCGGAAGCCGCGTTTATCGACGGCGCGGGACATTTCACGGTGTTTTTCAAAATAATGCTGCCTATGGCGATTCCGAGCCTTGCCGCTCTTTTCGTAATGGCGTTCATAAGCGGGTGGAACAGCTACGAATCGACCATACTTTATATGAAAAAATACCCGAATCTGTCTTACGCGGTGTACGCGTACAGCGAGGTTAAAAAATACGACGCGAACGTTCCCGTTTATATTGCGGGCGTACTCGTATCCCTTTTGCCCGCGCTCATAATCTTCTTCGTATTCCAGAATACGATAATGGAAAAAGTTCACTTAGGCGGATTGAAAGGTTAAAAATTTCCGCAAAAACCACGGTGTACACCGCTTTTGCTTAAAAAGCAAAAGCAATCCCCTTAAAAAGAAAAACTGCAAAAATTTCCGACCGAAAAAATCTCGGCGGTTAAAATAAAAAAGGAGAAAATGCAATGAAGAAAAGAATTTTGGCACTTTTGATAGCAATCGCAACGGTTTTTACCGTTGTCGGATGCGGCAACGTTAACGGAAACGGAAGCGGAAACGGAGGCGGTGGGGACTCGGACAATAAGACCCTCAAAATTACCGTCTCCAAACTCGGTTACGGGACCGAATGGCTTAAAAAAATCGTATCCGCTTACGAAACTAAAACGGGCGCGAAAGTTGAAGTCGTAGAACCTGTCGGGTCGGCGGGTATCGACGCGATATACGCCGAAATGGAATCGCTTGCGAGCGACTCCGATATTTTTATGACCCGTCAACGCCATTTCTTTGAAACTATTTATAAAGGTTCTATAAGCGTGGGTGGGAAGAAATATCCCTGCCAGTATGCCGACCTTACCGACGTTTACGAAGCGAAGGACGAAAGCGGCTCTTCCATTATGGACAGAGCGGATCCGTTGACGAGAGAATATTTTAACATGGACGGCAAGTATTACGGACTTTGCTGGGCGAACGGCGTTTTCGGTATCGTAAGAAACAAAGACGTATGGGACAGCCTCGGCTTTACGGACGACGACGTTCCTTTGACGACAGACCAACTTCTTGCCGTGTGTGACGCGATAAAGACAAAATCGACGGGCGCGGACGGAATCGCTCCGTTTATTTACAGTTACGACGACGAGTATTATACGTCTATCGCCCCGATCTGGTTCGGTCAGTATGAGGGCGTACAGAGTATGGACTATTTCGGAAAAGGACTCGACCCCGCGGGGCAAAGCACCTATAACGTTTACGCTTACGACGGACAACTTAAGTCTCTTGAATTTTTGAACGAGCTTATCAAAGATTCCAACGGGTATCAGCACAAAGCGTCGAAAGACCTTACGTTCACGGATATGCAGGCGTATTTCGCGATGGGGCAGGCTGTATTCTGCGTAAACGGCGGCTGGCTCGAAGTTGAAAGCTCCACGGCGAGAAAGAAAAATCTCGATTTCATAAAAACGCCCGTTATAAGCGCGCTTTCCGAAAAACTTTCTTACTATAACGAAGCGGATAAGGCAGGCAACGATCAGAAACTCGCCGAGCTTATTAAGTTTGTGGACGCTCACGCCGAAAAAGGCGATAACGAAGGCCGTCCGTCTTATGCGACCGAAGAAGACGTTCAGATCGTAAGAGAGGCTCGGCAGTTCGCGTATTTATCGAGCGACAGAGATCATATAGCGTCGATACCCGCTTACAGCAAACATATCGACACCGCGAAAGACTTCCTTAAATTTATGTATTCCGACGCGGGACTTCAGATATACTACGAAACTACGGGCGGAGCGAAAATGCCTTACGCTACCGTAGGAAATTATGATGAAACGAAAATTACGAAGAGCAGATTCCGTAAATCGATAGAATCCGCTATGGAAGAGGGGTATTTCCTCGATTACAATTCTTACGTCAAGGCGAAATTGTACTCTATCGGCAAGGTTGACCTGTATTATCATAACGGAATTACCGCAACCGCGATGAAGGCCCTTTTAGAGGGAACGACTCCCGCGGAGATAGTAAATATCAACGCTAAGTATTTACAGACCAACTGGAAGACCATAACCGACTATTGATTTTTTGCAAAATACATGACAGGGAGACAAGTATGAAAAGAAAATTTATTGCGATTGTAGCCGCGGCTGTTTTGTCCGCGACCGTTCTCGGCGGCTGCGGGGGTAAGGACGAATCAAAAGAGTCGATCGACATCCCGCCAACCGAACAGACCAAAGTGTGGAGTACTTATAACACGAGAAAAGTTATAAGGCAGACGGATAAAAACGACGAATACGAAAAGCTTGACGCGTCTTTTACGGTCGATATGTATAAGGGCGAATATGAAGGCGCTCAGATTATAGTTACCGCGGACAAAAGAACGGAATACAAAATCGAAAAGGGAACTTTGAAAACCGTCGACGGCAAAGAATTTCCGTCCGATCGGATAGAACTTTATCACCAGAAGTATATAGAAGTTGCCAAAAACAACAGCGGAAACGGCGATTACGAATCAGGTTCGTTTATCCCCGATATGCTCCTGCCTATAGATACGGCGATTGCGTACAAAGAAAATTTCGTCGAAGCGGGCAGCAATCAGGGGATTACCGCGGAATTCAACTCGGAAGGGGTTGAAGCGGGCGTTTATACGGGAACGTTTAAACTGACTCTCGGAGACGAAATCAAAGATATTCCCGTTTCGGTGAACGTTTGGGATATAGAGTACGAGGGCAGAAGAACGTTTCAGTCGTCTTTCCTTCTGTACAGATACGCTCTTGCTTCCGCGGAATACGATTCTTCCGACGAAGTCGTTAAAAGATACGAGGATTTCTTGTTGAAATACAAGATAAACACTTACGTCATAAAAGACAGAAACGAATGGACGACCGAAGAAGTGGTGTCGAGGGCGCAGGAATTGTATGCCGACGACAATTACAGTTCGATAATCATACCTTTCGATTTTCCGCTTTCTTACAGAGCTTATAACGGCAAAAAACTTACGGGCGACGCGCAAAAAGTGACGGATTACATCCTCGGGCTTGCCGCTGTTTCGACGGAAACCGACAACTATCTCGATCTTGCTTATTTCTATCCGTCGACTTACGACGAATCGGATATCAACGGAACGGGTTCGTATTCCGAAACTTTCCTCAAAAAAGGCGGAGAATACGACAAAACCCTTGCCGCGGCGGCAGAAGCGATCGATACCGACGAAAGATTTGCAAATAAATCGGACGAATTGAAGCAGACGCTTAAAGAGTCGATTCTGAAAATCCCTGCCGTATTCACCAACGTGAACTACGTTTCCGACTGGGTGGGGTCGCTGAATGCGACATTCTGCCCTTATTTCAGCTTGTATAACGATATGGCCACCTTGCAACGCTATCGGGACGCGGCAAAAGCCAATACCAACGGCGATATGTGGGCGTATACCTGTATGGGACCTAAATATCCTTACGGCACTTTCCATATCGACGATTCAACGCTCGGCATGAGGGCTTCGGGCTGGATGGAAAAGGCTATGGGAATAACGGGGTATCTTTACTATGCCGTGAATATGAGTACGCAGTTCCGTTTGTCGGACGAAGTATATACCGACGTTTACAACAACCCTTTAAGATACGAAAACGTCCCCGGCGACGGATATCTTATGTATCCCGGTAAGTATTACGGCAGCGAAGCTCCGTTTGCTTCCGTCAGACTCGTGTCGTTCAGAGACAGTATGGACGATTACGATATGCTTTCGGTATACGAAAAACTCGTAAACGAATATGCGGAGAAAAACGGAATCGAAATCGACTTCAACGATCTCGTAAACGATCTTTATGCCGAACTTTTCGACGGCGCGGTTTATTATCAGCAGGATTCCCTTCTTTACAAGGCGAGAAAAGAACTCGCAAACAGAATTCTTTCCTTAAAATCGGGAACTCTTGTCAAAAAGAGCGGAACGGAAAAAACTATCGCGGCAAGCGCGGCAAAAGTTTCGGACGGCAGCGAATTGATCGTTTCCGAAGGCTCCGCCGTGGCGGTCCTTAAATCGCAGTATAAAGACAAAGGCGAGACCATCGGCGTAAAAACCAAATTGTTCCGTCCGAGCATCTCGTTTGCGGCAGATGAACTCAAAAACGCGGCAGGCTTTTCTTTCTCCTACACGAACGACGGCGAAAACGAATTCGAAATGATTATTTCGCTCGTCGATAAAGACGGAGTGAGTTACGATGTGCTTACGAACTATTGCCCCGCGGGCGTAACGCGTAAAGTCTCGGTCGAACTTTCCGAACAGTTCCTTAAACGAATGAAGATAGATATGTCTTCCGTAAGCGAAATCCGCATATCGTTCGATAACGTAAGCTACGCGAAAAACGGTCGGATCGAACTCGCCGGAGACAGAACTATAAAATGCGACAACGTCTCGATAAGGGTTAAATAAGGGAGGGGAACAAGATGAACGGTAAAATAAAACTTATATTATGTTTAATAGTTGCATTGATCCTTTCCGTCGGGTTATTTGCGTCCTGTAATGGAGGCGAAAACGACAGCGACAGCGTATCGGTTACCGAACCCGACAGCGAGTCGCAAAGAGAAAGCATAAAGCGCGAATATGAAGTCGGAGAAAAACTTTTGCTTAACGACTTCGAATCGGTTGACGACCTTTATAACGTAAAGCAAACAAATCTCGCGTACGACACAAGAGTTAAGATGAATATCTCCGCAGAGCAGAAGAAAAGCGGAGAAAAGAGTTTGAAATACACCTATATCGGCGGCGGTAATCCGATGATATTGCAAAGGCTCGATCGAACGGAATATACCGACCTCGATTTCGGTATCATTTCGTCAACTTCGCTTTGGATTTATTCGACAGCCGAAAATTCGGCAAACGCCAAGTTGCACGTTATAACAACGGGAAACATCGCGTTGCTTTCGTCCGAAGCGGTAGAATTAAAATCGGGCGAATGGACGGAAGTTTCGTTCGATATAGACGCTTACACCCGTACTAAAAACAAGGCAAACATCGTCGGCATTGCGGTTGAACTTGCGATAAAGGGAAACCAGGCGGACTATTATATCGACGACTGGACGATAACGATAGGTAACGCGGTGACGAATAAAGAACTCGCCGCGCCCGTCGTTAGCCTTATAGACAAATTGCCTGCCGCGGAAGACGCGCAAAATCTCAACGACTATATGAAGATTTTGTCGGCGAAAGGCGCGTATGACTCTCTCGAAGAGGTTGTTAAGGCGGAAGTTACGAATTATGCGAAACTCGAAGAGTGCATAGCGAAAACCGAGGGCTATGGTTTGCTTGTAAACGCCGCAACGGATTTGTTTTCGATGATAACGACTTCGGGGTCGGGTTACGACTGGTCGGGTGTTGTTATGAATAGCGATAACGACGAGTACGGCAGCGTTATAAGAGTTGACGTAATATCTCTCGGGACGGGCAACATAATGGAACTCAGCCACGCGGCGTTTGAAAACGCGGCGGAATATGATAAAGTCATCTTCTACGTTTACAACCCGATAAACGAGGCGAGAACGTTGATTTACGCCACGAATCAGGGTTGGAGCGGGCGTACCACGCAGACCGTGTTGCAGCCCCTTTCCTGGACGAAGGTGGAAATGCCCATAAAGGACATGAACGAAAAGGGCGGCTTCATGCTCGTTCAGAAGCCCAAAGCCGAAGGCTGGCTTTTCTCGAGTTTCATTGCCGTGAAAGCGGATAAGCGCGCGGCGGAAGTTTCGGCGATGATAGACGGACTTCCCGCTCTCGAAGAACTTACGAGCGATCACAGAGAACAGGTTGAAAAAGTTAAAGCTGAATACGATTCCCTTTCCGACGCGGCGAAATCGCTCGTAACGAACGCCGATAAGCTCAAAGAAGCTGTAAAAACCGTTATTTACGGCGAGTCGGTAAAACCGGTTATAGCGGCAATTTCCGAACTTAAAGCCGCTTCCGAAATGGCGAGACTCGAAGACGTGTACGCCGTGGAAAAGGCAAGGCGGACTTTCGACGAACTTCCCGACGAAGCGAAAGAGATAGTGTCAAACGCGGAAACTCTTTTTGCCTGCGAGGAAAAGGCGGCGGAAATTCTGAAAGGAAAAACAGCGTTTGAAGAACTTGTAAATTCCGTTACGGGCGAAAATCTTTCCGACGAGGAACTGTTCAGGGCTTTGACGGCTAAGTCGATGTACGAGGCTATGACGAGCGAAATCAAGAACTCGCTCGGTAGCGAAATAAAGAGCAAATACGAAGCGATCGCCGCGAAGACCGAAGGGTACATTCTTCTTTCCGACGCGATGAGCGGAAGCCTTATAACCTCTCCCGCTCCGGGCGATTATACAAACGTCAGCGTTGTGAGAAACGCTTTCGATAAAACCTACGGCGCGACCTATGCGTTAAAGATAAAAGAGCCGCACGCCGCTACGGGCGCTTCGTCGTTCAAACCTTACGGTTCGCTCGATACCAAAGGCGTTTATTACGTGATGTTCTATATCCAGAACAACACGGGCGCATGGCAGAATCTTATAGCGTACTGGCGTACCGACTGGAAGAACGGCGGCTCGGTGTTTATGCCCGGCAGCTATCAGGTAGAAGAGGGCGGTGCGGACAGCAACTGGACTAAAGTCGGTATTCCCGTGGAAAAATTTTATTCCGAGGACGACGTGTTCTTCGTGCTGAACGGCGCGGGGGCGAATTTCGAAGGAGACGTTTCCCACCCCGTCACGACGGGAACGTGGGCGATAACGAGCTTTATAGGTATAACCGAAGATAAATACTTCGAGTTGCAGGCGGAAGCGACCGTGAAAATGATAGACGGACTCCCCGCCGCAGGCGAAATTACCGACCTTACTCATAAAACGGCAATTCAGAATGCAAAAAATTCTTACGACGCTTTGTCCGACAAGGCGAAAGCAAAAGTCGGCAATGCGGCTAAACTCGAAGAATGCGTAAACGCTCTGAACGAAGTTATAGGCAGACTTGCAAATAATATTATCGATATGATAGCCGATCTGCCCGAAGCCGAAACGCTCACGAAAGATAACTTCGGAACTTACCGCGCGGCGATAAGCGCGGCTATGAACGCCTACACGACGGCTCAGACGGAAGTTAAAGAAGCAGTGAACAATTATGCAAAACTCGAAGCGTTGAACGCTAAAGTCGCCGAGTTTAATCCGCTTGTTGCGAAAGAGCTTATTGCCGCGCTTCCCGATCCCGATAAGGTTCAGGGAACGGAAACGGCTTTAAGAATACTCGGCGTAAAGAGTTTTTACGATTCTTTGACCGCCGCGGAAAAAGCTCTTGTAGATAATTCCGAAACGCTCGAATTATACGCGGAAAAGGTTGCGAAGTATAAAAAACTGCTTTCCGCGGTTATCTCGCCTAACGGGATTTTATCGGGCAGAGACACCGGTAACAAGGGCGAAGTCGGAACGATTCTTAACGATTTGTTCGGCTACGTCTGGACGTTGAACGTGACGAACGCCGCGAACGGAGATTTTCACGCCGCGAAGATGGAAGCGACGGGCTGCCTTAATATAGCGTTTGCTGTTTACAACCCGACTTCCGTCGATATAGGCTTGGTGTGCTATACCGCAAGTTGGGGAAACGGAAAGGTTATCGCGACGGCGAAGAGTAAGCAGTGGACTACCGTATACGTTGACGTTTCCGTTTATGGCTCGGATTTCTTCATTATAATAAACGACGCGAAATGCAACGAGGGAACGTGGTTCATAACCGATTTCGTCGGAATTACAGAAAAGGAAGAGGAGACGGAAAAAGTTATTCTTGCCGCAGACGACGCTGCTAAACTTGCGGGCGGCAGAGATACCGGCAACGCGGCGACGATAGGTCTTGCGACCGACGAAACTTACGGAAAAGTGTGGACTTTGCAGTCTGCGAACGCGGCTACGACCGATTTCCACGCCGAGGGGCTTGACGCTTCCGCTTATGCGAAAGTAGTGTTCAGAATTTACAATCCGCTCGGCGAAGACGTGAGGCTTGTCCTTTACACGAAATCGTGGGGAAGCCGGTCCGCTATAACTATGAAAGCGGGCGAATGGACGGAAATAACCGTGAATGTCGCTACTTACGGCTCAACGTTCTTCTGTGTTATAGACACTGCGAAAAGTAACGAGGGCGTGTGGAAGATATCTTCGTTTATAGGAGTTCCCGTCAGAACCGAAACGATACTCGAAGCGGACGACGCTGCTAAACTTGCGGGCGGCAGAGATACCGGCAACGCGGCGACGATAGGTCTTGCGACCGACGAAACTTACGGAAAAGTGTGGACTTTGCAGTCTGCGAACGCGGCTACGACCGATTTCCACGCCGAGGGGCTTGACGCTTCCGCTTATGCGAAAGTAGTGTTCAGAATTTACAATCCGCTCGGCGAAGACGTAGGGCTTGTCCTTTACACGAAATCGTGGGGAAACCAGTCCGTTATAACTATGAAAGCGGGCGAATGGACGGAAATAACCGTGGATGTCGCTACTTACGGCTCAACGTTCTTCTGTGTTATAGACACTGCGAAAAGTAACGAGGGCGTGTGGAAAATCACGAGTTTTACGGGTATTTCGCAATAAATCGAACAATGTCAATCGGGGGCGAATCAAATTTCGCCCCTTTGATTTTTAAAAAGTATTGAAATATTTCGCGATAAATGGTAGAATATAAGCGAAGAAAAAATACGAAAAATTCTTATAGAGGACTAAAATGTTAAATCTGAACATAGAAGAAAAAGTCGCAACCGTAGTCGAAAGGCTGAGAACGCTCAAAACCGTCGACAAAAAAAGCATAGCGACGGAAATTTCGGATAAAGTGGACGAGAAGGGTGTATTTTACGGATCGGACGAAGATTTTAAGCCCTTTGAAAGCCCTTATATACTGTTTGAACAGGATAAGTATCTCTGTTTCAGAGGCTCGTTCGGAATCGAAGAAATAAGGAACGATGAAAAGGCTTACTTATCGATAGAAACGTTTATCGGCGGAGTTGCTCCTACGATAAGACCGCAAGGACTTTTAAAGCTCAACGGCGAGATTATTCAAGGTATAGATATAAACCATACCGACGTTTTGCTTGATCCCGGGAAATACGATATGGAACTTATTTTCTATACTCATATTTTCGGTTTGTCTCTGCCCGTTTATTTTTCCGTTAAACGCGAAAATACGTTGATAAACGACTTATACAACGACTTATCCGTTGCGCTCGCGGGTATGAAACTTCTTTTGAAAAATACCGACGACTATGTATTTGCGAAGTATCATCTCGAAAGAGCGATAAATCTTATAGACTTCAGAGAAGAATACGGAGCAGAGTTTTTTATCTCTTTAAAGCGTGCGAGAGATTATCTTTATAAGAATTATTTCGGGAAAGGCGAGGGGATAAGACCTGTCGTAAACTGCGTCGGACATACTCATATCGACGTTGCGTGGCTGTGGGACGAAGAGCAGACGAGGCAGAAAACCGAACGAAGTTTCGCAACGGCGTTAAAGCTGATGGAAGAATACCCCGAGTATAAATTTATGATGAGTCAACCGCAACTATTTGCTTTTCTGAAAGAACGCAACCCCGAAATTTTTGCAAGAATAAAGGAAAGGGTTAAAGAGGGTAGGTGGGAACTCGACGGCTCGATGTGGCTTGAAGCCGATTGCAATCTGACGAGCGGAGAAAGCCTTGTAAGGCAGATATATTACGGAAAGAAATTTTTCAAAGACGAGTTCGGTGTCGATTGTTCGTGTATTTTCGAACCCGACGTTTTCGGTTATTCCGCCGCTCTTCCGCAAATTATGTTAAAAAGCGGGATAAAGCGTTTCGTCACGGCGAAAATAGGTTGGAACGATACCGACAGAATGCCTTACGACGCGTTCGTATGGCAGGGAATAGACGGCAGCAAAGTGTTTGCGTATTTTATATCTACTTGCGATTGTGACCCGAGAAACGGCGTTTACGACAGAACTTACACGACTTATACCGGCCCGATAAGTCCGCAGGCGGCGCTCGGAACGTGGCACAGATTTCAACCGAAAGAGTTTAACGCCGTAACCCTTCTGACTTACGGTTACGGTGACGGAGGCGGCGGACCTACGAGAGAAATGCTTGAAACGGAAAAAAGGCTGAGAAAGGGTATTCCCGGTATTCCGAGAACAAAACTCGCCACGCTTAAGGAAACTCTCGACGAAATAGAAGATAATTTCAAGGCAAACGCAAAAGAATTGAAACGTTACCCGAAATGGAACGGCGAATTGTATTTCGAATACCACAGAGGAACGCTCACTTCCGTTCCGAGGATAAAAAAGCACAATCGCGACGGGGAATTCGCGCTTATGAACGCGGAATTGCTCCAAACCCTTGCGAGTACGCTTTTCGGCGCCGATTACGAATCCGAGACGATCGAAAGAAACTGGAAAATTTTGCTTTTAAATCAGTTTCATGATATTTTGCCCGGTTCGGCGATAAAAAAAGTGTACGAGGACAGCGATAAACAGTTTGAAAAAATATTCGCCGATCTCGGCGGCTTGAGTGGAAAATCGTTGGACGTTATAGCGAAAAACATAAGTACCGACGGCGGACTTCTCGTGTTCAATCCGAACGGGTTTGAGGCGACTTCGACGGTTGTTTCCGACGGAAAAACCGTGGTGGTCGAAGACGTTCCGTCGCTCGGGTATAAAGTATGTAAACCGCGCGTTAAAAACAATTCCGTAAAGGTCGGAAAATTGAAAATCGAAAGCGGGGATTATGTCGTTCGATTTGATAAAAGCGGGGCTATAAGTTCGTTATTCGATAAAAATAACGGTAAACAGATAGTAAAACAAGGCGAGAAAATAAACGCGTTCGCGGCGTATGAAGATATGCCTTACGAGTATGATAACTGGGAAATAACCCCTTATCATAAGCAGAAGAGATACGCTTTAGACGGCGAGGCGTTTTTCGAGAAGATCGAAGACGGCGACAGAGCGGGTTTTAAAATCACGAAAAAATACGGAAAATCCGTCATTGTTCAGAATGTGTATTTATATAACGGGTTACGCCGCATAGATTTCGAAACGGACGTTGTATGGAACGAGAAAAAACAGCTTTTGAAAGTCGAATTCCCGTTCGGGCTTCTCGTCGATAAAGCCGTTTACGATATTCAGTTCGGTAACGTCGAGAGGAGTACTTCGACAAATACGAGTTGGGATTCGGCGAGATTTGAAAGCGCGGGGCAGAAATGGGTCGATATGTCCGAAAATAATTACGGCGTCGCTCTTTTAAACGACGGCAAATACGGATTCGGCACGGAAGATTCGCTGCTCACCATGACCGTGTGTAAATGCGGCGGTTACCCTTATTACGAAGCGGGCGAAAAAATCCCGCGCTTTACCTATTCGCTCCTTCCGCATGACGGTGATTTCAGAGGGGGCGGAGTTATAAACGAAGCTTATCTTTTAAACAGAGGATTTATAACGAAGAAGCTCGGTATGCAAAAAGGATCGCTCGGCGAGGAATATTCTTTCGCAAAATGTCTTACGGACGGCGTGTTCATAGAAACGGTCAAGCAAGCCGAAGACGGCGAGGGAATAGTGCTCAGAATGTATGAGGGATTCAGAGAGAGTAAACGGGTAAACGTTGTTTTCGATAAGGAAATTTCCTCGGCTTATATCTGCGATTTGTCCGAAAACGAACTTATAGCCGCGGATATTGCGGGAAATAAGGTCGCGTTCGATATTAAACCTTACGAGATAATTACTTTAAAAATCAAATGAGATATACTTTTAAAAACGGCATCGAAGCCGAAATAGATTTTAAAAATAAAAGGGTAAGCGGCGTTTATCGCGGCGGAGAAAATCTGATATGCGGAAATGTTCCGTTTTTCTCCGTGAAGATGAGAAAAAAAGACGGAAGCCACAGAATAATTACCGCTTTCGAATGCGAATATCTCGGTGAGAACGGGAATAGCCGCATTTACGAAAACGCCGATTTTACGGTAAAGTTGTCGGTGATTTTGACCGAAAAAGAGTTGAGATGGCGAATAGTCGTAGATAACCGTACGGACGACCTTTTGGAATGGGTTGAACTCGGTTCGTTCGGCGTGTGCGAAAAACTTGCCGAAGAAGATGGCGGAAAAGGCGCGATTTTGTTTCCGTATAATGAAGGGTGTCTCGTTACGGATATGCGTAAACGAAATAACTCGCCCTTTCCTTACATCGAACCGGAGTATCCGAGTCTCGGCAAATATTCGGTTTTTCCGAATATGCTTTCTTCGCAGTTTATAGCCTATCTTTCGGGCGGAGTGGGAATATATCTCGGAATGCACGACGAAGAGAGAACGACCAAACACATCGATTTTAAAAGCGAAGAAAACTGTATACGCGTTCAATCGCGGTGTTTTTGCAACGTAAATTACGGTGAGTCTTACGAAATGCCTTTCGACACCGAGACAAACTTTTTCGTCGGGGAATGGCAGGAAGCGTGCGAAATATACAGAAATTGGTTTGAAAATCATCTGCCGAACGGGCTTAAAAAAATCGCGGGCAACGAAAAGCTTCCGAAATGGTACGAAGAATCGCCGATTACCGTGATTTACCCTGTGAGGGGTACCCGAGACACGGGCGATATGACGCCGAACGAACTGTTTTTTCCTTATGAAAACGCAATCCCGTTTTTACGTGGTTTTGCCGAAAAAACGGACAGCCGCGTAATGGCTCTTCTGATGCATTGGGAGGGGACGGCTCCGTGGGCGCCGCCTTACATGACAGAGCCGTTCGGCGGTAGCGATATGTTCGAAAAATTCGTCGATAAAGCGCATACAGGCGGACTTCTGGTCGGTTTGTATTGCAGCGGCTTCGGGTATACGCTTCAAAGCAACATTATAAAAACGTACAATAAAGAAGCGGAGTTTGAAAGAGAAAACCTCGGCGAAATAATGTGTTCCGATTCCGACGGAACGCTTAAAAGCGAAATTTGCTCGGCGCAGAGATCAGGTCTCGATATGTGTCCTGCCTGCGAGAAAACGAAAGAAATTTTCTCGGGCGAGATAAATAAAATTATCGGGGAGTTCGGGATTGATTATATGCAGGCGCTCGATCAGAATCACGGCGGTTCGTCGTATTTCTGCTATTCCGACAAGCACGGACATATTCCCGCTCCCGGGAAATGGCAGCAAGAAGAGACGAATAAAACGCTCGGAAGAATAAAAAATACGAAAACGATATTGGGCTGCGAAAGCGCGGCGAGCGAGCCGTTCATATCGAAACTCGCGTTTTCGGACAATAGATTCGAGCTTAATTATTATATCGGAACGCCCGTTCCCGTTTATTCTTATATATATCACGAGTACGTTAATAATTTTATGGGCAATCAGATATGCGCGATGCTCGAAAAGACGGAGATAAATTACACAATGCGCGCGGCATATAGTTTTATCGCGGGCGATTGTCTCTCTGTAGTTTTTTCGGGCGACGGCTCGATTCTTCATTCCTGGTGCGACTGGATATCCCCGAAAGATAAGCGTGTGGATAAGGACGTTGCGATAAAATTTCTGAAAACGCTTAACGGGTGGCGAACGGGCGGCGGCAAAAATTTCCTTCACTTTGGCAGAGCGGTGAAACCACGAAAAATCGAATGCGGCAAAGTATCCCTTTTAACAGAATACGGAACGCCTTTTTTCATAGATGAATGTCTGACTGCGGCTTATGAGTATGGCGGCGAAATCGCTCAATTTATAGTAAATTTCAATCTTTCCGACAAAAAGGTGAAAATCGACGGCTCGGGCGAAGTGTTTTACGACTCCGATCTGTCGCGCCGTCAAAATTTCGACGGAGAATTGATAATCTCTGCATTGTCTGTCGTAATGCTAAAGAAAACGGGACGGTAAAATATAAAAAACGATGCGTTTTGGAATCGGAAGGAGCGAATCCGATACGGATAACGTTTTTAAAAAGATTCTTCGCGCAAGCGGAGCGATGATAGTGAAAAATCCGCTTTAATCGACTTATACGGGGGTTTACGGTAAAACCTCGTGGATTTGGCGCTGCAAATTCAATCGACCGTACGGGGCTGCAACCCCGTTGTTTTATGGCAAATTCCGTCTTTATTTATACGCCCGTTTATACTTCGGGTTTTATTCATATATTTAAAAATCGTTTAATTGTGATTTAAGCCCGCCCGCTGTGATTTAAGCCCGCCCGCGCTTTCTGACGAAATTCTTTCGGTTTCATGTTCGTCGATTGCTCGAACGCATGAGTAAAATGCGACGCGTCGAAAAAGCCGCATTCCTGCGCTATGAACGATATCGATTTGTCGGTGGACGAAAGCAT